>NZ_LT594610.1:1228109-2098719 GCF_900091675.1 Butyricimonas sp. Marseille-P2440
TACTCCTACACGCTATAAAGTTAAAAAATATTATCGGGATTTCCAACACTTAACGATAATTGTAGATAAGTTATTAATAAGTTATAGATAAGTTATTAATAAGTAAGGGGGTGGGAATACCGTTGGACGTGGCAAGCGCGCGGTGGTAATTCGTTGATTATTATCGTGTATTGTTAATTCTTTCGTCGGGAGCCGCGGGATGCCCCGGTTATTGTTAAAAAATACAAAACATTAACATCCGGTGTCTTTTTCGCCGGGTATTAATGTCGTAACTTGTGTTGGAGAAACCTACCTTGTTGGCAGGCGTTTGAATATTATTAACGAAAAAGAAGGATTATGAAAGAGAAATTTTACGGTTGTGCCTCCATGCGAGGCACGCACGGGGACAAGGTGTACTACCCCCACCAGTTCGAGGTGCGGACCATCGTGTCGCGCTCGCTCTCCGATAAAAAGAAGAAACTGGACGAGAACGTGGCGATGAACGACGTCGCTTTCGGTGGCCTGGGAAGCGAGGGCGGCTACCTGTTGCCCGCCACGCGGCTGGGATTTCCCCCCACGGGGAAGGCGGAAGCCTTCGGGCATTCCCGCTTCGTGGGGGTCAACGCCCTTGCCAAGGTGGCCACGGCGGTGAAGATCGACCCGACGAAGACGTACGATCCCAAGGTGAAACTCGAGTTGCAGTTCACGTGCCTGATCGATTACCCGAGCTTGATCCTCGCCCAAGGCAAAGTGCCGGCTATCCCGGTGACCGCCACGCTGAACGAGGAGACGCGCAAGGTGATTTGCGAGCAGGAGGGGGAGGAGCTGACCGGCTCGGACCGCCTCGCGGATGATTACGCGCAGGCAGTGGTGTATGACCCCATGAGTAAAACGTGTATCGTGACGCGGCTGCGCGACCGCTCGGAATCCGGCTCGACCTCCATCGCGCTGCCCGCGGGTGTGGACCTCGGCGCGGTGGTCGTTTACGCGTTCACGTGCCGTGCTGGCGGTAAGCCGACTTCCAACTCGGCGTGCTTGCTACACGACCCCACGAATAAAGTGGCCGTCGCCCGTATCGCCAAGGACATGGAGCTGGAGGTCGATCTCGACAAGTCGGTTGACAAATTCAATATCCTCGTCGACAAGGAAATCGGGCGGAGGAATGCCGCGTGGGAGAAGAAGCAACAAGAGGAGCTGGAAGCCCGGCAGAAAATGTTGGCGGAGAATCCAGCCGCGGAAGATGATGCCGATGACGAGGAAAAATTACTCGACGAGTTGTTCGCCGATTCCGTCGAAACGGCTTCTGCCCGGGAAGCCCGTGCCGCCATGTTCGCCGAGCGCATGGAAATCCTCGGGAAGAAAATCCACGCCCTCAAGCGGCGCCACGACAAGCGGAAGGAAGAAACGAAAAAGAAAAAGTAAAAGTAAAGCGGATGAAAAGAGATTGATGATTCAATCTCTTTTTAATTTTAAATCACAGGAACAGCCGGCACCATTCATCGAAACGGTCGGCGGAGTCCTTGCCGTGGAAGAGCATTTCCGCCCGGATCTTGCTGATTTTCTTTTCCCGGGTGAGATTGCTTTTCGAGTAGAATTTATCGGCAAAGGCAATTAATTTCTCTTCCAGCGTGACGGGTTGCATATCCCGGAGGGGCAGGGGCAGGTGTTTCTCTTCGATCATATCAATGGTAAGACCGGTGCCCGTGTGGCGTTCGCACACGAGGGCATGGCGGGGCAAGCCTTTCTCCCGGAGCAGGTCGGCACCGAGGTAGCCGTGGCAGATATAGGGATGTTCGCCAAAGCACCCGATGTCGGGAGCATTCGTGAGAAATATCCCGATGTCATGCAGCATGGCGGCTTCCTTGATAAAGGTGATGTCCAAGTCCATTTCCGGGTGGCGTATGGCAATGGCGAGCGCCTTATCCCTGACGAGTTGGCTGTGTATCAGAAGGCTTTGACCCGCTAGGGAGTTTAAAGTGTAATATTCGCGTATAATGTCTAACGGTTGTATCATTTGTTCATTTTTTTAAGGGGACAAATATAGATGTTTATAAGATTCATTCAGTTGGTAAAGTTCATAAAGTTTCTTTACTTTATAAACTGATCCTTTTATTTTGTTTTCTTTTAGAGTCATGTACGAATAAAAGTTCTTTTTGGTTGTGTAATAGTCGGTGAACTTTTATAACTTTGTCTGTTTTTTGACGCGGGAGCGTGCGGGGGGGGAGAATGTTGAATTTCCAAGTGAACAAGATATGATCAGAATTAATGTTAATCTATTGGTTGATGCCGGGGTACGTGCCGAGGTCACGAGTTTATTGACCGAGATGGCGGAGCTTTCAAGGGGAGAGCGAGGCTGTATCGGGTACGAGATATTGCAAAATTGCCGTCTGGACGACACGTTGATGATCGTGGAAACGTGGGAGAACGAGGCGGTGCTGGCGGTGCACAAGGAGAGCGCGCATTTCACGCGGATTATCCCCCGGGTGCGGGAACTGGCAAGGGAGATGACGAGCCGGAAGTTCACGACGATGGCTGCCGTGGACGAGGCGGTGACGGGACGCCGCACGGCACGGGAGTACACGCCGGACAAGGTGTGCACGGAAGTGGTCGAGCGGGTCGCGAGAGCCGGGATGTACGCGCCCTCGGTGAAGGATCGCCGCCCGTGGGAATTTTTCGTGATGGAGGACGGGAAGCACTTGCACGAGCTGGCGGAGATGTTGCCGGGAGCCGGGGCGTTGCGGACCGCGCCGGTGGCGATACTCGTCTGTTGCAACACCCGGTTGGCGGGGTTGGACGGCGGCAACTGGCCACAGGAGCTGGGGGCTTGCGTGCAGAATATGCTGTTGCAGGCTTACGGCGAGGGGTTGGGCACGACGTGGATCGGGGTGTACCCGAGGATGCATCTCGTGCACGAGGTGAAGAAAGCATTGCACTTGTCGTCGGAGTTCGTGCCTTTTGCCGTGGTGGCACTCGGGAAAGCAGCCGGGGAAACGGATTCTGTCGCGGAGCGTTATGACCCGTTGAAAATACATTTTATAAGTCGTTAAAATTATTCTTGAAAATAACAGAAAAAGGCAAACTTTTTGTAGTTTCTATCCGTTAAAAGGGTATATATATTAAAAATTAGACGAACATGAAACACGAAACTACAAATTTACTGCTGGGTCTGGGTATAGGCGCCGTAGTTGGAGTGGCTGTCGGGTACCTGATGGTTGCCGACAACCGGAAGAAATTGGCTGAAGAGTTTGATCACGCCGTTTCCAAAGTGAAGGACGAGGTGAAGAGTGCTTATTCAAAAGCAAAATCAAAAGCGGAGGAAGCACGTGAACACGTGACTGAAAATGTACACGAGGTGGCTGAAAAAGTAGCGGGGAAGGCTGAAAGAGCGGCTGCCGAAACGAAGTAAGGCGTATGGAGAACTTTGCCGAGAAGACTTTCTCCGGGTTGAAAAACGATGTTTCAACTTACGTGGAAACGAGGCTTGAGCTACTAAAACTGAACACGTACGAGAGGGTTGCCAAGACTGTGGCGGTCTTCTCGTACGGTATTGTTTTGGTGTTGCTGGGTTTCTTCGCTATTCTTTTCTTGTTCCTCGCCCTTGGATTTTTCCTCGGTGAGATGTTAAACAGTATGGCGCTTGGATTTTTACTGGTGGTGGGGATGTACCTGTTGTTGTTTTGTGCCATCCTGTGGTTCCGGGAGAAGATCAGCGCGAAGGTGATGAACGAGATTATAACCGCAATGATGAGTAAAGATGAAAAAGAGGACGAACAAACCGCCGACCCCACTGGAGATGCTGAAGGCGGAACAGAAACGGGTGCGTGAGAGTTGCCGTTTGCAGGAAGAACGACTGAACGAGGATTTTCGGTTTATCCACCGCCATTCCGGGAAATTACTATTTTCCGGTATATCATCATTGTTTTTTTCCAACAAGAAGGACGATACCCCGAACGAGGACACGGAAGGGCGCGGGGCACCCATGCTGGGTGCCATGTTCAAAGACCTTTCGCCCATATTGATGGAAGTGGCTGTGCCCATCGTGTTGCGCTGGGGCGTGGGGCGGATCGGCAGGTTATTTGGAAAGCGGGGGTAGTTTCAGCCTGAATATATCGGAAACCTGCCGGAACCCGTGGTGCTCGAAGAAGCGATGGGCGGAATGGTTGTTGACGCCCGATTCGAGGTAACAATCCCGGATGCCTTTTGCCTTGAAGCTTTCGGTGGCTTGTTGCAGGAGTTGTTGCCCGATACGTTTGCCCCGGTAGGCGGGATCGACGCTGAGGTCGAAGATCACGCCGTAGGGGAGAGCCCCGTCGTCCGTGATGCCGAACAGGACGAAACCGACGATGTCGTCGCCCTCGAGGTAAAGTAGCAGGGTGTTGTTCGGGTCTGCCACTTGGCGGTCGAGGTATTGCAACCACATTTCCTTGTAGTTCGGGGCTAGTTCATCGCTGTCGAGGGCAATGCCCATTTGTAGCTCCCCGTGCGAGATGTAAGCCTTGTGGCTCTCGATGACGCGGGAGAAAAACTCGCAAAGGAGTGTTCTATACTCTGTTGTGTATGTTTTTATCATATTGGGTTTATTAAATTACACGTGATTTTTTTCTTGTACGTTTTTTCTTCAAATAATGTATGATTACCCGGAAGAGTACTTTCATGCTGAAATAGATGCCGACGGAGGTGATGATAACGAGCAGGACGGCGGTGAACACGCCTAATTCCCTGGAGATCATCGAAAAGACGGGCGCTTCCCCGTTGCCTTCCAGCAGTACCCCGAAGAGGGAGGCGATGGAGATGAACAGAAGAATGTTCTTCGTGCTGTTCGCTTCTTTCAGGTCGGCGATGTTGTTGGCATTGGTAAGGGATTTGTCCACCCGTTCGGTGATTTCCTTCAATTGCCGTTCGTCGTCCTCGATGCGCAGGCGGCGGCTGGTTTCGTGGTACATGTGTTTGTGCGACATATACCGGAGGTAGCGTACCGAATCGAGTTGCAGGATAATGTCCGAGAGGGCGATGCTCAACCGGGCGTTCTGCTCGATCATATCCAGTATCTTGTCGTTTATGATGGTGAAACCGGGTTGCCCGTCCCTCGAGTCCGCTTTGCTGTTTTCCTTGATCGCCCGGCGGGAGTTGAAGATATATTTGTTGAGCACGTAGTTGATGGTGTGCTTTTTCGCCAGCAGGATTTCGACTAGCACGAGGTATTCAGGCCAGCTGACGTGGTAGCGGTCCCGGCGCGCGAGGTGCTTTTTCCAGTCGGTGGGAGCTTCTTTGCCCCGGTTGCCGTAGGTGCCGACCACGAGGCTCATGTTCTCGTTCGCCAGCACGAGGTCGTCCGTGTCGATGGCGATGTTCTTGCCGCAGATGTCCTCGAAGCTGGAATCCATGCGGTAAGGCCATTCCTCGGGGTAGAGCGTCATCAGCCCCACGAGTTCTGCCTTGTGGCATTGCTCGATGTGCTCGATCACCTTGTCCTCGCTCAGTTCGTCGAAACGGACACGACCGGCATGACTGACCGATTCCCAGATGTCGAGGAAGATGTAATTGTGGTCGCCGTATTCAAATTCTTTCTCTTCTTGTGGTTTCGGGTAATCCCGGAGGGGCTGCCTGTCGAAGAAGTAACGGTAGCGTTTCTGCACTTCCTCGAAGGTGATGCCTTTGGTTTTTACCTCGGTGGGGTGGAACGTGGATCGCTCGTCAAGGTGCAGGTCGCCGATGGTGACTATTTTCAGGGAACCGTCTATCTCTTGTCCTTTCAGTTTCCTGTTGTACACCCAATGCTCCACGTGCTGCACGATGCCTGCCACGGCAATCAGTTGATCCGTGTTGAAGGGAACATCCGTCTGGCAGAACCGGGTGTTGTTGATCTTGCCTGTTTTTGTCACGATGATACGGTAGGATATTTCTACCGTTTTGTTGAAAAAGACGGTAGCCCGCACGTGTACCCGCCCCCACAGGCGGGCAGGGGTTAGTCCCCCGATGTCGATGCAGATGTCAAAACCTTTCAGGCGGTAGCGTTCAATGCGGGGACCCGTGTGGGGTTCCTTGCGCTCGTGCTTGTGCCGGAAAGCCGACTCGTCCCAAGGATGTTCGGGGCAAGTGTTGGTAAACAGTTGATCGTCGAAGTTCCCGTCACAATCCCTCTTGATGAAGGGCTTGAATTCAGGCTTCTCCAAGTCGGGAATCTCTATCCCGGGGGAGGTAAAAGTCTGTATCAATATAATGGAAAATTCATTGTATACCAGACCACATTCACACTGGTTATAGTTTTTCATAGGCTACAGGTTTCGTGCAAATGTAACGATTTTCTATTAAAAAATACAACTTTGTACCAGTTCCTTCACGAACGGGGTTGCCGGGGAATTCCGGATACGGTCGGGTGTGTCGAGTTGTTCGACGTGCCCTTTGTTCATGACCATAACCCGTGTCCCGAGTTTTAGCGCTTCTTTGATGTCATGGGTGATAAACACGATGGTTACCTCCAGTTGCTCGTGTATGCGGATGATCTCGTTTTGCAGCATCTTGCGGGTGATTTCATCGACGGCGCCAAAAGGTTCGTCCATTAGCAGGATGTCCGGGTTGGCGGCAAGGGCTCGGGCGATGCCTATGCGTTGGCGTTGCCCGCCGGAGAGTTCCGCCGGATAACGGTCGAGCATATCGGGTTCAAGTCCCACGACCCCGATCAGGCGCTCCACGGCGCGGCGGGTTCTTTCCTTATCCCGGTGGTTGAGCAGGCTGGGGACGTAGGCAATATTCTTGCGGACGGTCATGTGGGGGAAAAGCCCGATGCCTTGTATGACGTAACCGATGTTGCGGCGCAGCAGGGTTTGGTTCTCTCTCGAGATGTCTTTCCCGTCCACGTATATCATCCCGAAAGTGGGGGCGATGAGCCCGTTGATAAGTTTCAGTACCGTGGTCTTGCCGGAACCGGAACTCCCGATGATGGTGAGGAACTCGCCCCGGCGGATTTCAAGATTGAAGTCATTGAGTATTTCCCGTTCGCCGTACGATTTCGTGACGTGTTCAAAACGGATAGCTATATCATTTCCCATGGTCGTATTCTTGTTTTAAAAGACCTTTCTTTTGCAGGAATTCGGCAGCCACTTCACGCTCGAGGCGGTGTTTCACGTCCACCTCGTGGTTGAGGTTTACCATTTCCGAGTCGGTCAATATACCTTGCATCTTCGCGAGTATCGCTTCCAGTTCGGGGTGTGCCGCGAGGGTTTCTTCCCGCACCACCGTGGCACAGTAGTAGGAGGGGAAGAAGTGTTTGTCGTCGTCGAGCACGGTGAGGTCAGCTCCACTGAGTTGACCGTCGGTCGTGAAGATGTTCATCACGTCGATGTTGCCCGACTTGATCGCCTCGTATTTCAAGCCGATGTCCATGTCTAGGTTTTTCTTGAACTTGAAGTCATAGAACGCGCAGAGGTCGGAGTAACCGTCGTTGATCTCGTAGAAGTCGTATTCTGCACCGAAAATAAACCGGTCGGGATAGCGTGCCAGATCGGAGAAGGTCTTCAAGTGATATTTCTCCGCCGCGGCGTTGCTGACCGCGAGGCTGTAAGCGTTGTTGAAACCGTAGGGAGCCACCCACTTGAGCCCGTACTCCCGAGAGTATTCTTTTTGCAGTTCGGCGTAAAGCTCGTCGGGCGGTAGTAAGGTGTCTTTTTTCAAGATCACGAGCCAGCCCGTGCCCGTGTATTCCGGGTAGAGGTCGAAGTCGCCCTTGACCATTGCCGGGTGTATGTTGCTCGTGCCTCCACCCACGCCCTTGGTGATCTTCACGTGGAGGTCGGAGTTCTCTTCGATGAGCAAGGAGAGCATTTCTCCTAGAATAAATTGTTCGGTCATGGGCTTGGTGGCGATATGGATGGTGTCCTTTCCGGAATTGCACCCCCACAGCAACACGAGCCCGATGAGCGCTGTAAGTGAATAATATTTCATGCATTTTCTCATATTAGTTTACGTTTTCTTTTTATGTATTTCTCGTAGCGTCCCACGCCCCAGTCCGCCAGTAAGGCGAGCACGGCGATGAGCAAGCTGCCGGCAATGGTCATTGCCGAATTGTTGGTGGTGATTCCCCGGTAGATGGCAACACCCAGTCCTCCCGCGCCGATAAAGGCGGCGATACCGGTGAGGGCAATGGTCATGACTACCATGTTGCGGATGCCCGACAGGATCACCGGAAATGCCAGCGGTATTTGTATCTTGTAAAGGATCTGGAAGGTGGTGCTTCCCATGCCTCGTGCCGCCTCGATGATCTCCCGGTCGATACCCGCGATGCCCGTGTAGGTGTTGTGCACCATGGGCAGGAGGGCGTATATCGAGAGGGCAATGATGGCGGTCGTGTTGCCGATGCCCGAGAAGGGGATCAGGAAGCCGAAGAGGGCGATGGACGGTATCGTGTAGATAAAGTTCGTGAGCCCGAGCACCGTGGAGGAGCTTTTCCGGTAGAGGCTGATCAGGATACCTAATCCCAAACCGATAACGGCGGCAACCACGATGGATATTAACGATATCTGGAGATGTTCCCCCGTGAGGTTCAGGAAGAAACTCCAGCGATCGACGTATAGCGAGTAAATTTCTTTTATCATCTTGTACGGTTTTAGTTAAAAATAATAACCCACGTTCACGTTAAAACGGGCGTGCCATGAATTGCTCTCGCCACCGGTACCGAAGCCGTTCCAGTCGGGACCCAGCCAACCGTGGTTTTTCCCCATGGCATAGTCGACGTACACGAGGACGGGACTGCAATCGAGCATACAGCCGGTGACGTTTTGGTAGCTGTTCTTGAAGTCGTTGTTTTGCTTGTCAAGGCACCCGAAGTCATTGTACACTTGTACGCTCTTTAGTAACTTGCGGTTCACGGGGAAAGTATACCCGGCACTCAGCATATAGAGATTCGCCTTGGCTGACACGAGATAGGGGGCTCCCTAGGCGGTCATGGACACCACCTCGTCGTCATCATCCGCGGCATTTTTAGGATGCATGGCATAGGTGGCTGCCTGTGCTTTCAGGCTCACGCGGTTCCACAGGAGTTCGTAGTGCAGGGCAAAGGCGTAACGCGTGCCGTTATTCCGGGTATCGAGGTTGTAGAGTTGCCCGAACTCTGCCGAGGCTCCCAACCGTTGCCGGGAGCGTTCACCGAACTTATAGAAAGCCTGCCCGTTGAATTGGTTGATTTCCTTGTTGCGCCCGGCAACGTCGTAACCATAACGGTCATCGGAAGTTTCGTCGTCCGACCCGAAGAGTAACTCGTCCGCGTTCTTGAAGAAGGCGAAGGCGTAATCCCAGCGGTCACCCGTGTGGAGGTACTTGATTCCCATGTCGGAGTCGTCTTCCAAGCCGACGTAATAGGCTATCTGTAAAAAGAAATTGTGAGAAGCCACGGGTTGTATCCCGAAAGGTACGCCTGTCAGACCGACTTGCAGTTGGTTTTTCTCGTTGAACTGGTAGCCTATCCACCCGTATTTCAGCATGGGACCGCCGAAGTCCTTGCTATAAAAACGATAGTCCGCGCTCAATATGATGTTGCGGTATGATCCCGTCAGTTTGAAATACAAGACGTCGAACCCGAAGTCACCGCCCCGGTCACGATGTCCCGCTTTCCAGTCACAGAAGTTATAATTGAAACGAAGCGCTCCGCCTAGCCTGAATTTCGGGAGTTCCCTCTCTCTTTCCTGAGCGGGAAGGGATGCCGTGATAAATAGCATCCATATGGCTAATAATAGTTGTTTATTTTTCATACACCAATCTTTTGTTTTCTATGTATAACGGAAGTTAAGAGATTTGGGTTTGCCTAAAATTATATTTTGTTTGCAGAATCCGTGTGGATATAACTAAATAGCTAAAAAGTAAAACTATTTTAAGGGTCTTCCCGTTAAAGGAATAACACGAGGAGAGATTTTTCACTCGTGACATGAATTTGAAATAGGATATTATGGATAAGAAATTTTTGAACTATACGGATTGGCAACAGACTGCCGACACGATGCATATGTATTTGCAGATGCTGGGGAAGGTGAAGCTCGTGCGTTGCCACCAGCGTCCGGAGTGGGCGCATGTGCGTTTGTACCTCACGATAGAAGGGCTTTCCACGGGTATCATTCCCGGTGACGATTCGCCTTTCGAGATACAGGCTAATTTTATGAAACACATGATTATCTTCCGCAACGGCAACGGGAAAGAGGTGAGTTTTGCACTGCATGACGGGCTTTCCGTGGCAGAGTTTTACGGGCACTTTATGAAGTCGCTGGAAGAGATCGGTTCCCCGACCACCATTAACGTGAGGGCGCAGGAGTTCTACGACCCGATAGATTTCGACAAGGACACGAAGCATCGTCATTACGATAAGGAGGCGGTGCAGTTGTGGCACCGGAACCACCTTTTCGCTCACGAGGCTTTACGGGGATTCCTTTCCCGCTTCCGGGGGAAAGTGGATGGTCCGGCATATTATTTCGGGACGATGGATCTCACGGGTATCGTGTACAGCGGAGAATCTGCACCTTTCGGGATGAAAAAGGCGATTTCCGATCCCGCTTTCGACGAGCGTTATTTCGAGTGCGGCTTTTGGCCTGGTGACCCGAATTATCCCCGTCCCGCTTTTTACGGTTTACCTTACCCGTTTATCAGTGACCTGAAAGGTAATGACCATTTGATTCGTCCGACCATGGCAATATTCAAGCCGGAAAAGAAGGAATTCTTCCTGACGCTTGAAGATGCCTTTGCTTATGACGATCCTTTTGATGCCGTCCGGCAATTCCTGCAATCGAGTTTCGATATTATGCAGAAAGTGCGCCCGTGGCAGCATTTGGACTGGATAACTACACCACTAACATACGCTAATTAGCAAACGAGGAGAGGCTGCTTTAGGGCAGCCTTTCTATTTTATGATTTTAGTATAGGATGAAATTATTTTTCTTCAGCATCTCGATTGCCTGTTTCTCGTGGGCGAGGAGAGGGGCTAACTCCGACGGGGTCAAGCTTGATTTGGCAGGCACGAAAACGGTAGAAGGGTATTTCATAATGATGTCGTGCAACACCTTCGCCCGCCTCATGTGGAAGTCGGAAGTCACTACCAACAAGATGTCTGGTTGTTCCCTCTCGATTATCGCTTTCGATATCCTGAAGTCCTCTACCGTGTTGGTAGATAACGTGAATTGCAGGAAGTCTTCTTCTTTCACGCCTCTTTGCATGAGGTATTGTTTCGCGTAATAGGCGTGCGGGTGAGGGGTTCGGTTAAAACTGTCCCCGAAACCACCCGTGCAGAGGATGCGGGTGTTGTTATTGTTCGTGTAGAGGGAATAGGTACATTCCAGGCGGTCTAAAGCAATTCGGCTTAAATGTCCCCGGTCATCGTTCGGTCCCCCGAGTGTCATTATTATGTGGTTCATCGTTTTATCATTTAAAGTTCAAAAATAGTTCTTTTCCCGTGGGAATTGTTTCTTGTAACGAGAAAAGATAGATTTTGTTTGTTCCGGATTAAAAGTTTACCTTTGCGGAAAAGGTACGTTTATGATAGATCAATCCGTGATATGTGCAATCGCAACCGCTCCCGGCATGGGGGCATTAGCCGTGATCCGGCTCTCCGGGAAAGGCTGTGTCGAACTTTGTGACCGGCTGTTTGTTTCTCCCTCGGGAAAACGATTGGCAACGGTGTGCCCGAACACGGTGCATTTCGGAAAGATCATGGACGGGGAGGAGATGGTTGACGAAGTACTGGTGACCGTTTTCCACGCCCCGCACTCTTTCACGGGAGAGGACTCTGTCGAGGTGTCCTGCCACGGTTCCGTCTATATCCAGCAACGTTTGTTGCAATTATTGATTGCTTCCGGTGCCCGTTTGGCTACCCCTGGGGAATTCACGCAACGGGCTTTCCTGAACGGCAAAATGGATCTTTCTCAGGCGGAAGCCGTTGCCGACCTGATTGCCTCATCCTCATCTGCTGCCCATAAAATGGCATTGAGCCAAATGCGGGGAGGTTTCTCCGAGGAGTTGATGAAGTTGCGCATGGAACTTTTGCGTATCACCTCGTTACTCGAGTTGGAACTCGATTTCTCGGAAGAGGATGTCGAGTTTGCCGATCGTTCCGAACTGCGTTCCATTGCCGTGGGGATTGATACCCTGATCTCCCGGTTGTGTGATTCTTTTTCTTTGGGCAACGTGATTAAAAACGGTCTCCCGGTTGCTATTGTCGGGAATACTAACGTGGGAAAAAGTACCCTGCTGAACGCTCTTCTCCGGGAAGACCGTGCTATCGTTTCCGACATAGAGGGTACTACCCGTGACGTCATCGAGGATACCATCAACCTGCAAGGCATCACCTTCCGCTTTATTGACACCGCCGGCATCCGCCACACCGATGACAAAGTGGAAAGCATGGGAATCGAACGTACTTTCTCCAAGATCGAACAAGCCCGTATCGTCTTGCTCTTGGTCGATACAACCAGAGATATTTCAAACTTTACCCCATACTATACCCGTGTCAAAGAACGCCTAGCCCCGGATGCCCGCCTGATTATCCTGCCCAACAAGATCGATCAATCCGAAAGCCCGGACTCCCTTGTTTCAGAAATTGCCACTCTCTCCCTCGGTGAAATTATCCTCCCGATCTCCGCGAAGACGGGGCATAACATCCCTAACCTAGTGGAGCATCTCATCTCCACCGTCAACCTTTCCGCCCTTTCTTCCAGTGACGTCATCGTCAGCAACGCCCGCCACTACGAAGCCTTATCCCACGCCCGCTCTGCCATCGAACGTGTCATCTCCGGTCTGGACACCCACCTCAGCGGTGAATTCATCTCCCAGGATATCCGCGAATGCCTCCACTATCTTGGCGAAATCACCGGGCAGATCACTACGGATGAAGTACTGGGGAATATATTCAAGAATTTTTGCATCGGGAAATGATATATCGCAATTAACCGCAACGAATTAGAACCAATTATAATGAAGTCGCTGAAATTCAGCGGCTTTTTTATTTATTCCAAATCCAGTTCATAGCGATTGGATAGTGTTGTTCACCATATTTTTCTACCGTATTTCTACCGCGAAACAAATCGGGGTTTGTCCCCGATGTCACAGTGACGCATTTGGCGACATGGGTGAACAATGGTTTACGTAGAGAGACAAAAAGGGAAATTAAATCTTTATGGTTTCACTAAAAATATGGAGAAAACAACATGGAAGTAAAAAGAATTTGTCAATGGTGTGGTAAACCTTTTATAGCTCAGAAAACCACCACCAATTATTGTAGTCCCCAATGTTCTAAACGAGGCTACAAACATCGAATGAAAGAGCGAAGAATGGAGCTCATTCAGAGTCAAGAACTGTTGGAGGTAAAGAAGATGCTGGAAAATCAAGAGTACTTTACCTTTTCACAAGCAGCTAAATTGATGGGAGTTTCTCGTCAGTACATCTACAAATTAGTCAAAGAGAATAAGTTGAGAGCAAGTCGGATTAGTTCACGAATGTCTTTTATTCGAAGAGCTGATATAGAACTTTTGCTTAAATCCAAACCTTATGAACGTGTGATGTCAAAAGTCGAATTTGATATTGCTGAATATTACACTGCTGAAGAAATTGCCAAAAAATACAAGGTCAACACCAAATGGGTATGGACTTATACACGGGAGCATAATGTGCCAAAAGTAAAAATCCGTCAGTTCAACTATTACAGCAAAAAGCATATTGATGCTGCTTTTGCCAAATACAAGACAGATAATGATCTGACCGCATGGTACACTCCCGAAGAGATAGAACAAAAGTATGGTATGAGTCGGGTTGCCATCCGCTCCCATGTCTATCGCAACAACATCCCGTCCAAGAAAGAACACGGTCAGATATTCTACTCGAAGCTACATTTTGACCTATCCAAGCAGACTGCCGAAGATAATGCTTCGGAGTACTACACCGTGCAGGAAGCCATGAAGAAATACAATCTCACACGGGATTCTGTCTATGGCATTCTGCAGTTCCACGAAATCAAACGTGAGAAGAAAGGTCGTTTCGTGAGATTCCTGAAAGTGGAATTTGATCATGTAATGGGTGTCAGAAAATAAGCCTAAGTCTGAATTTAGGCAGACCAGAAAATGATTCTAAAAATGAGCATTGTCTGTGTCAAGCCATTACGGACATTTGCAGCAAATCAAGTATAAACTAATAATAATTGTAACTATGTTAGAATGTAAAACAGTAACATTGAGAACACGTCCTTTGAAACATGGGATGCTTTCTTTCTATCTGGATTATTATCCGGGGTATCGTGACCAGGAAACAATGAAAACCATCCGTCACGAAGGATTGAACATTTATATTTATGCCAATCCTAAGAATGAACGTGAACGCAACTTCAATGCAACTATGTCGGAAAAGGCGGAAGCCATCCGATGCCGACGCTTTGAATCTATCGTTAATGACAGGTATGATTTCTTTGACAGGCACAAACTCAAAGCGGATTTTCTCGAATACTACCGCAAGCAGCTTCGCAAGCATGACCAAAAGTGGGAATTTGTGTACCACCATTTCTACAACTTCGTTCATGGCAAATGTACTTTTGAAGAAATTGACATTGACCTTTGTAATAAGTTTCGTGAGTATCTGCTAAATGCCAAGCAACTCAGGCGTGACGGTCGCATTTCAAAGAACTCTGCTTCCGGCTATTGGTCAACATTCAGGGGACTTTTGAAAATCCTTTATCGCAATCAGCTAATCAAGACCAACATCAATGACTTTTTGGATAAAATCGAAACGGAAGATACTCCAAAAGACTATCTAAGTGTGGAAGAACTTTACAAATTGGCTGAGACACCTTGCAAAAAGCCGATTCTGAAGACAGCGGCATTGTTTTCATGTCTGACTAGTCTTAGAATCAGCGACATACTATCGTTGCAATGGCATGAAATTGTTGACTTTGCAGCCGGAGGAAAATGTGTCCATACAATTACCCAAAAGACCAAGACGGAGGACATCATTCCAATCAGTGACGAAGCCCTGCAATTGATCGGCTATTCTCCGGAAAAAAACGGATTAGTATTTAAAGGATTGAAACGAAGTTGGACACAGCAACCCATGAAAGAGTGGATTCGCAAAGCCGGTATTACCAAAAATATCACTTTCCACTCCTACCGAAGAACATACGCAACACTTCAAGGAGCAGCCGGCACAGACATACGTACCATTCAAAGTAATATGGCACATAAAAGTATCACCACGACACAACGGTACATGAAAGTCGTAGACAGTAACAAGCGTGAAGCCAGCAACAGAATCTCTTTAATCCGCAAGTAAGAATTAAGGTTCAAATAATCCCGTTTTTATAGCTCAGAGTATGATATTTTGCATCAAATCATACTCTGAGCGTATTTTTTCTTAAATCCTGAACGATTATCTATTACAAACAGCAACTATTTGGAAATCTGCATATACATTTGTCTTATTGTAAAACTCAAACAGTATCAGTTTATGACGAATAGTATTAAAATCTCTCCTCAAAGAACCAGTTTCATACTTTCAGTAAGTGTCATCCTTTACTGGGCAACAGACTCCTATTTATATCTCAGTTGCCATATCAACCTGATGGAATATTCCACTCCAGTTATTTTATATATCACGGCAATGATACTTGTCTGTGGAGTACTTCAGCGTTTCTTTTTCCGATTCATTACAAAGAATGAATTGAGTTTGTCTTTTGGCAAGCAAGTAAGACCTCTACCCGAACAAATTAAGGAGATTGATCCGGAGTGCCCAAAGGACAAGGATATAAATCCGGAAAACTTAGTTGTAAAACATGATTATATGGATAATTATGAAGTGCGTGTAGCCGAAATTGAACGTGAAAAAGCAGAAAGGCAGGCAGACATTAAGCGTGTCATTCATGAATATACCACATTTGTAATGACGGAATTTCTTTCAAAAGAAGATCTTGAAATTCTACATGAAAACATAGAGTATTTTGTGCACGGACAGTCTGATTTATACAAGCCAATCCGTTCAAAAGTAGATAATTCCCTCCGTTCTATTGATCTGATGCATTTCGTATGGAACATCGGGGAGAGATTGGGCATTTCTCTTATAGATAGAGCAACATTCATACATACTATATTCCCACATGAACTAAAAGATGCTTCGATTAAATATCTGGCTAAAAATCTCCGAACATGCGGAGTTTGCAAAATAGCCCTTGATATTCCTAAAGCCGGAGATTATCACTTCAAGTGTATGAAAGAAGCCCAAGAATAAAAAGCAAATTCAACCGATTAGGGTTATTCAACACAGACTGAAATATTATTGCCTTCTGATAGTTGTCAGCATTACATCATTGTGTTGGTTTGCAGCATGTTTAACAAAAACAATGTTATATATGCAAAAAGACAAACTGACCTTCAATGACCTGCCTGAAGTGGTAGGCGAACTCTGCGAGAGAATCTCAAGTATGGAAAATCTGTTGACAGAAAAACTTCATCAGCAGCATAACGAGGTAAAAAAAGACACCCATGTTCCAATGACCGTTGATGAAGTCTGCGAATATTTAGGTATCTCGAAATCATCCTTTTATTACAAAGCCAAGCATGGTGGTATTCCAATCATCAAACAAGGAAAACACTTGTTTGTCTATCGTGATGAATTGGACAAATGGTTGGAAAGCGGCAGAAAAGGAGAATCGCCTATAAACATAGAGGAAGAACACGCTCGAATGCTTGCAGCTACACGTCACAAAGCCAACCCTAAAGACTGGTAGGCTATGGGAACGCCAACATCCATTGAGAATCTTGCTCAGGTCGCTACAAGATGGCAAGATACCATGCTCAGTTTGGGAAAAGAGTACGAGCAGGAGCCGGAAGTTCTGAAAATAGGCGGAGTACCTATCGGGACATTGGGAAATTTCAGTGCATCCATAGGCAAGGCTAAAAGCAAAAAGACTTTCAATGTGTCAGCTATGGTGGCAGCAGCTTTGTCAGGGAAGGAAGTTCTTAACTACACAACGGACTTCCCTGAAGGAAAGAACCGCATCCTTTACATCGACACAGAACAAAGTCAAAACCATTGTATGATTGTGATGCATCGTATCATGAAACTGGCAGAGTTGCCGGCTAATGAGGATTGCGACCGTTTCTATTTTCTCGCACTACGCAAGTTCAACCCCAAGGAGCGTTTGGCTATCATAGATGATGCAATCAGTCAGATTGAAGGTCTCGGTTTCGTGGTGATTGACGGAATCCGCGACTTGGTCTATGACATTAATTCTCCGAGCGAAGCCACATGCGTAATCTCCAAACTCATGCAGTGGACTGACGAATACCAGATTCATCTTCACACCATCCTTCATCAGAACAAAAGCGATGAAAATGCCCGTGGACACATTGGCACGGAAATCAACAACAAGGCTGAGACTGTCATCCAAATCGAAAAAGACAAGGACGACAACAACATCAGCAAAGTGGAAAGTGTGCATACCCGTTCCAAAGACTTTCTGCCATTTGCCTTCTGCATCAATGACCAATCACTTCCCGAACTTCTGCCAGACTATGTGCCGACAAAAAAGAGCGTAGGTCGTCCCAAACAGGAACCCTTCTCCCCTTATAGGGACATCCACGAAACAATCCATCGCAAGGCTCTCGAACTGGCTTTTGAGGGAAGAGAAACTATTTCGGGATATAAGGCTTTGGAAGAAGAACTGACCATTGCCTACGAACTGGCAGGAACGAAATTTAATCACAACAAGATTGTGAAGATAATTCAGTTTCTCACGAACAAACGGATGGTGGTTCAGGAAAGCCGTGGCATTTATCGGTTCATGCCGGATTATCACTATTGACTCTCCACTTGACTTTATTCTAAAAGTGTCCATTCGTATATAAGTCAAAGTCTAAGTGCAACGACTGGTTTCATGATAATCCACGGAACTGGTCGCTGCCATTGATTGGGCTTGCCCGTTATACAAACATTATCTTGTATGGGGAGCCTAATACCCCAAGCGACCAATAGGTCGTTTGAGAGTGCCAAATCTCTCAGCAAGCTGATTGGTGAGAAAAAGGCGTTATTTGAGCCTTTTATCTTTTCGCCAGCCATCGGTATGCCTTTCTCGACAAAAACGAAATTTGTATACTTAATTGCTCACAGGGCTTGCCCATTATACAAACCTTATTGAGTTAGGGTAACTCAATACCCCAAGCGATAAATCGCTCGTGAGACTTTGCCAATCCTCTGCAAGCTGAATTTGGCATTATTGCGGTTTTGGAGTGTATTTCAGTTGTGCTTTTATGAACCTACTGGTTCTTTTATGAACTCTTATGTGAACTCTTTTCTTGCTTTTAAGTGGTATACTGGAGTAACATCGGTCACCATAAATGCAGATACTAGATGATGAACACAGAACTATTGTCCGAACACTTGCCAATTTAACGACATGAATCTGCCATATCCCAAAGGCGATTTTGCCAACCTCAAAATGACATTATAATTATTCAATATCCAATACAGGAGGACTATTATCTTCAAATCTATCAAAGTCAGATTGAAAAAGACGGTCTTGAATGATCCTGTACTTTTCAAACTCTGATTCAGCAAACTCTTTGGCATATTCGGTAGAAACCTTTCCGCTATCCTGTAATATCGGACTCTCAAATAAATTAATGAATTTGTCTATTCGCTTTGCCCAATCTTCCATTGTCATAGGTATATGACGCATAGCCATACTTTCTGCCATATCAAGGGACGCATTGACTATCCTACCCATTTCTTCTAATTCTTTTTCTCGCAAATAGTTCTTTGCTACAGACACATCTGTTTTGACAATTTTTCCATTCGGAGCGTTTTCCCAAGTGGTCAATCCCATGTGTTCCTTATTCGCATCGGCTCGTTCGACTATCAACTCCGCAGCAGTATGCCCATGCACAGCATAGTGCATTTTGTTCTGTATCTTTTTGAAGAAAAGACGAGTTGTCGGAGCATCTTTGTTATAGTCTATAGCCGTAGCATAAATATCGGTCAGTTTCTGATAAAAACGACGCTCACTCAGCCTTATCTCCCTTATTTCGGCAAGCAAATGTTCAAAGTAATCTACACCTAAGAAAGCCCCGTTCTCCATTCGCTTATGATCAAGCACATATCCACGGATGGCAAACTGACGAAGTACAAACGTACACCACTGGCGGAACTGAGTTGCTCGAACAGAATTAACTCTATATCCAACACTGATAATGGCATCAAGATTATAGAACATTGTTTGATAATTCTTCCCGTCTGCGGCAGTTGCCGAGTTTTTCTCGGTAACTGAATCTTTGACAAGTTCCCCAGATGCAAATATATTTTTTAAGTGCAGTCCAATATTGTCAGTTGAGCAATCAAAAAGTTGCGCCATAGCCTTTTGTGTTGCCCAAATGCTCTCTTCCTTATACATCACCTGAATCCCATCCTCTTTGCCTTCAAGCATGAAGATGAGAAACTCTGCTGTACTATTTCGTATCACTATATTTTGCGCCATATATAATAGTCTATAAGTCCTATTTTAACAGTTGTTCGGAAATCCCGAACAACTTCTTTTTGTGGTTCTCTCTTCAAATATACGTTTCAAATACCTGCTAATACATATTTAGCATGATAAGAATCATGCTTTTGCAACCAAATCCAAGAAATCGCCTTTGGCTTTATTAAAACTACGCCAATCTGGTGTTATTTCATAAAACTCACACAATTCTTGATACAATTCATCTAATTTATTTCCGTCAGTAATAGACGCACCCTGTTTAACAACATTAAGAAATCCCATTTGCTCAAAAGTTATTTTGGGAAGAGTAAAAGGTAAAATCCTCTTGTTTTCCAAAGCCCAGGCAGCTCCCATTTCATTTTTACAAACATCACTCTGATTATAGTTTTCAGAAATGAAAAGAAAAATAAAATCACAATCTCTCATGTTCTCAATAATCTTTTCACGGAAATCATCTCCTGTTCTAATAGTAGAAGTATCCAAAGTACAGAATAAATCACTATCCTTAAAGCCACAACCAACTTTCAATATTTCTTTGACAAAGCCATCGACAATTGTTTTATCAGAATGAGAGTGACTGATAAAGATTTTTCTTTTACCCTTTTTAGCATCAATATACTTATTCTTTAATATGTTTGTTATAGCATTTATCGCTCCAAATTGATAGGGCTGAACACATTGATTATAAGGGCTCTTTATATTTTGCAACTCCAACATTAAACGTTGAAAGCATTCTGGTTCCGTATCTTTAATCTCTACCATTAATTGATTTATAGTATTTATTAAAGCATCTCTTCCCGGACAACAAGGATTACAAGGTCTTCCTGGCTGCATTCCATTTATGGCTATAGCAACATTGTCACATGCTATAGCCGCATTTTCTATTATTTTTTTATTCATATTGGCCTCTTTTAATGTTATGTTGTATTATAATATAAATTGAATATCGCCAGAGATAATTTTAGGAAATATTGTTAACCAAAAACTCTTTATCTGATTCTTGCAACTCAGATTCTGAAATTAGCTCTAACTTAAACTTTAAAATTCTTCTCAGCTTAGTCTTGCCTCCTCCAGATAAAGCAAAATAATGACTAGAATAATTAACATCCCTAATCTTGTTGATGTATGAATCATATGATTCTTGGATACCATCCACTTCAAGAATATTTTTCAATATATCAAATAAGACAGATATTCCTATAGTTTTCAAAATTACACTATCATTTGTTGCATTATCCCATAAAATAGTTTTAACAGAACAAAAATATTTCTCTAATATTGAATACAACTCATCGTCCTTTGAGCCTAAATATAAGTACCTAAGTACTGGTTTCCCATTATTAGTAAGCACACTACGTGTTTTATCGCTCCATATACTAGTTTTCTTCATTGCTAACATATCACGATCTTTCTGAGGATTGCTAGATATTAAGCTCATAATGCCATCAACCATAGCAGCCGTTGAAAGTAGCCACTTATCCTTATTTACCAAATCTTCTAACTCAGAGAATAATGGAGCTAACTTAATCTTTTGATATAATGGAGACCCTTTAGTAAAATTAAATTTTCGTGTGAAATATACCGCCAATTTTTCTGGCGACCAAGTATTTTGAGGCTCATTTTCCACATCAAATCCAAATAGTTCTAGTGCCAAACTTTTATCTACACGCTTTTGATTACCATTAATTGTGGCAAATAAATATGCTTGATAAGGATTAGGCAAGTCAATAAAGATAGAACAAACAAGTTCTATATCTTTACAACTTTCCTCTGCAAAATTGAAAGCATTCAAACGATGTTGACCATCAATTACTAATGATGTGACTTTATCTGGTATGATAAGATTATAAATATCAGTGGAACCTGTTTGCTTAACATCCCATCTGTCCTCTATATCTTCAATAATTTTCCCGTCTCTATCAATATTTGCAGCTATCAATATTGATGTTGGAAAACTCATTTCATCAGACATTATAAAATTAGCAATTGCTTTTAACCGCTTTGGGTCTAGAGGTCTTTGATTCCCTTTTAAATTGCCATCTTTATCATATCTAGCAACAGATGATGTTGAAATTTTCAACAATTCCCTAGCTTTTATTTTTGCTATATAAAACTCCCCTAATGGTTGAACCACTTTTATTGCTTTTACTTCCATAGCTCTAATTACTTAAATTGTTCTATCCCTCCACCAAGTGCATTTGAACTATTGTCAAAAGTCTTATTATCACGGTTCTGATACCACCATAGTCTACAATATAATAAATAAGTTATACTTGCTAAAATAGCAGAAGCAACTATGCATTTCTCAAGAAGACCTATTACAATGCATGAGATAATAATGGGAACTGAAACAGCTATTAGCTCAACAATATCTTCATTATTTTCTATTCTTTTCGTCCTCATAAATGTCAAAATTCGCTCTGCTGAAGTATATACAGCCGCAATCGAAATCGTCAAAATTCCAACGACAATATCCTTGCAATCTATGTCCAAAAACAAAGCAGACATCCATATACTACTTGTACCAAACCCCATGAAAAAGACAACGAAAAATATCAATTTTCTCATATGGCATTTTAACCAATTTATTATCATATTCATCTCATAAATATTTCTTGTTTGACCCATTCCAAATCATTTGCTATTGATTGGTCTTGCATCATTTTCATTATGTAATAGAAACCTCCATTAGCATACTCATTTATCAAGTCTATTGCTTTTGTTGGTTCTTTCATAATGTCAAGAGAACCGACCTTAGCGATACACATACACAATAACGCTTCAGCATCTTTTTCGCCTCCACCATTACACATTGTATTCAAACTAAATGGCCTATCAGCTATTGGCGATTGTAAAGGTCTACGTTCGTTGTGTATAAAGCCAACAACGGCAGCCCAAACAAAACATTGCCAATGATAAGAAAATACATTGTAAGCACCGCCTTGTTTATTGGAAAATTTAAGGATTACATTATCCTTAACATTTTGCTCAAATGAAAACTTAATTTCAAATATATTTTCCATATAAGCTTTATTTTAAGATTGTTATTTGCGTTGAGACCTCGTGCTGACCACGATTAGAATCTCCACTATATATTTTACTCTCTAAATTGTAAATTCTTGACACGTTTCTTTGGCTTCGTAAATCAAGGTATTTATCGCTTTCCAAATCAACATCTTTGGTCAATATTATAGACTGTCCAAATATATCCTTGATACCAAGTAAATACTTATGAGTAGTTTCTAAGTCAAAACTTGATGTTGGAGCATCACTTATAAATGGATAATAGATACCCATTGCCTCTTGATTCAAAGATAATAATGCATTTATAATGCTCATCTTTTTTCTATCCTCATGGCTAGTGTTAAGACCAGCATCAAATTCAATAGAATAATCCTCACCAATCCTTACATTACCTTTATAACCATTATCATGTTCTGTAAACTTTGCATAAAAGATATTTGCCCTTTCTTCAATTTTATGAAGCAAATCTTTTCTAGCACTTTCCTGAACTCTCTTACATATATCTTCAAGGAATGTTGAAATATGTTTCCATTCTGTCTCTGGAACTTTTGCAACAGTTGTATCTTTTATACCTAACTTTTCCAGTTCTCGTTCTGCAACGCGCAATTCGCTCCGATAATTATTAAGAGTCTGCTTGGAAACTTCTAATTTCTTCTGTTGAGTTTCTAGGTTACTTCTACTTGCTCGTATTGTAGAGTTGATAATTCCAGCTGTTTCTGCTTGGGTTACTGGATCCACTCCATGCTTCTTCTTTATCTCTTCTATTTGCTCGTCTAACTTGCGTTTCTCCTCTTGCTTTCTTCTTCGTTGAGCCATAAATTTTTCCAGTTCATCTTCACTGTCTTTCCATTGCTTATCAATTTTTGATAAGGATATTAGTAAGGAATCTGGATAATCCTGAATCTTACCAACAAACATATTAAACTGTTTAGACAGTTGCATATTGCTGGTATATTCTTCCATCTCCTTTAAATACTCTTCTTGCAACCTTAATCTTTCTGTTATATAATGATATGGAGCATCTACTTCTGTAAATTCAGTACCACACACAAAACATTTTTTATCCTTAAGTATCTCTTCTAACTTTGAGCGACTAGGATTATCTAAATACTTCTTTTCGGGTACAGTGTATTCTTCCTCTTTATGCTTCTCAATAATGTCTTTACATTGTTGAATCATCGGTTCTATCCCACGAAGGATCCACAAAGATGGAAGCTTTTCTCTCTGAAATTCATCAATACGAGTCGTTTCTGACAAGTATTTGCTTATTTCATTTTCGCAATCCTTATACTTCTTTACCAACATCGAATAGCTCGCTAATCCTGAAATTTTTGTTTCTCCATCAGCTAAAGCTATTTTGATAGTTTCAATATTAGCCTCAAGTTGCTTCTTATTTTCTTCTTCTTTAGCAATCTTGTAGTTCAAAGTATCAATGGTAGACAATAATTCTCTAACACTTGAATTATGCTTGTTTACTTCTTTCAATTTGCGGCTTTCAATTCCAGTAATCTTCAATTTGGACTTGCTGATTATTTCTGAAAGTTTCTCATAGTAAGGAAAATAAGAAATATGTTTTACGGCTGCTTTTAATGTCTCTTTATTTCTAAAATTAATAAGGCTCTCAAGTGATTCACCCTGAAACCAAATGTAGTTTCTTATACCATCAGGGAATAATTCGTTAATTTTATCCTCTGCAATCATATCGTTAAGTACCTTTGTCCCTGTATTGGAATCAAAAGATACTTTCAACATATTAGGTCTTACTTGCCATGCATTATCAGAATCCCACTCATTTTCATCAAGTCTTAATGCACTGACAGAACGTTCTATTATATAATTTACACCTCTATCATCTTCAATCTCTATCTGTACAGATGCAATAATTTCATCATTTATTTGTGCTTTAAATAAAGCTCTTTTATTGATGAACTCATAACGCTGCATTGCAAATTTTGCTGATTGTGGCAGACTGTCAGTTGTACACCAACCAATCCCAGTGATATATATCTTACCGAATAACACCCAATAAAAGGCATTAAATAATTTGGATTTTCCTTTTCCACCATTACCTATAATAAGATTCAAACCATTAGAAAAATCCATAGTCTGACTTTCATGGTAAGATTGGAAATTTTCGATAGTAATATTTTTGATAATCATAATTTTACGTATTATGAGTTACATATATTTTTAATATTGGCAATATACTGATTGGTTAATGCATCTGCATCTCCAACACTAGTTGATAGATCTGTCAGCATTTTGGCAACCTCTTTTGCTTTTTCAAAGTTCACAGAAACTTTCTCAGTACCCGATTCAACTGTCTGATCAATTTCCTTCTCAATTGCCTTATACATTTCGTCTTGTATAGCCATAGTATCATTATTTATAGTTATTATTTTCTTCTTCAAGCATTGCAAACAAGTCAATTCTCAACATTTCACAATACGCTTTTAATTCTCCATATAATATATCTATTTGATTATCCGCCAATGCAGCAAAATTCACAATACGCTTAACTTCACTTATAAACATATTGCGTTCTATCCCTTCTGCATCTTCAACCACATTAGGGGGAGTGACTATCAAATCCCAAATTTTTGCTTTCTCCTTATCTTTACTTTTTCTCAAAACACGTCCACGCCTTTGAACAAATTGACGAGGATTACCAGTACTTGAACAAAAGATTGCATGTTCTGCACGTGGTATATCAACACCTTCATCCAAGCATTTCATTGAAAGTAAAATCTGAATATCTCCATTTGCAAAACTTTTCAATATATTGGGAGCATCATCAAGTCCACTAATGTATTTATGATAACTATATCCTTGATTCTTGAACATTTGAGCATACTCATCTATGATATGAACATCCTCTTGGTCTATATCGTAATAATCTCTTTCTGAATAATCAGGTTCATATCCTTCTGGGACAAAGACAAAAGTATAATCTAACTTACGCCTCTGCTTTAGGTTTTCCAACAAGTTTAAGATAGCCTCTTTTTTGTTTTCTGCCTTATGGATAATCCTTTTACGCTTCAATAATAATTTTTCAGCCTCAGGTTTATATTTCCCAGTATCAGAATCTATAAATTTCCGAAGTTGAGATGATACCTTTTCATACTCCTCCATCTCTGAACTTGTCAATTCAACGAAAATAGGAAAATAATCATAATGGCATAAGACTTCTGAATCAATTGCTTGTTTCATTGTATAACGAAACGTATATTCAGGAGGTCTTGAATTAAAGAACTCATATAGCTTTTCAGAACCTAACTCATCATATACCCTCTCTGGGGTCGCGGATAAACCTATACGCCATTTAATCGCTTCTGGTAAATGCTTAAGTGAACTTGTTGAACCAATATTATGTGCTTCATCTGCAATATAGACAAATGTTTCTATTCCCTTTGTTTTATCAAGGAAAATCTGAATATCTTTGCGATTAAACGTTGCGTACGTGGTAATTATAATTATACTCTTGGTCTGATCTAACAAACTTCTAGTTGTATAACGACTCAATGTATTCTTCCAATCCTTATCCGCATATGTTGAAACTATATTCTGGAAATTAAATGATTCAGCTTCTTGTTTCCATTGGACAGCCAAAGCTTGTGTCGGCACTACAATAATTGCTTTATAAAATCCATTCTCCTTATATTGCTTTCTCAAACAGTTTAAAGCCGTCACTGTTTTTCCAGATCCTGTAGCCATAGCAAATACACCATTTCTACCATTACAAAGCCATGCATTATATGCTTCTTTTTGTATTTCTCTTTCTTCTGGAAATGGGAATCGAGGTTCCTGCTCTTTCAATTCTATTTTGTCAAGAACTCTTTGAGACAAGGGCTTACAAAAATCATTAATAGTTTTATCCTCTCTTAAATCTATGCTATTATCAAGCAACTGTTTTAATGATTCTTTGTGAAAATTCTCACTAATATAAGTTTTAACCTCATCTATGGGTAGATGAATCAAATGGGGTGTATCATTTTCCCAGGATTTATCAAACAAGGTTTGGTATTCTGATATTCTTTTATTATCAGCTGGCGATGTAAATACAGTAATAGTTTCACCATTAAACTCCAATGCTGAACGAGAAAAGTTTGCAGAACCTATAAACGCAACTTTATTCCCTTCTTCGTCAGTAAAGATGCCATATTTATCATGACCAAGCCCACCTTTAGTTGAAATAGTCGCAATAAATTCAATTCTATTGATTGAAATTAGATATGACAAACAATGAAAAAAGTGGTCATCCTCTTTAGAAAGTGTTTTTGCTAATTTTTTAATATCTGACAATATACGATTTTCAAAATCTTCAACCAAATGCTTTTGACCATTTTCTATTGCCTCTTTATCTTCTTTACTAAGAAGATGATTCATAACAACACGCATTTTGCCTCCATTCGCAATGAATAAGGCAAAACCATATGCTAAACTTCTTATTCCACTTGATGAAAAGAATCCCAAGCCCAAATCGAAAGTAGAACTTTCAATCAGTGCTTCAGTAAAAAAATCCTTAGGTTCATCATATCCTGAAGAATAACTATGTTTGAATTGCACATCTCTTAACATATTATGAATTCCAATCCATTAGTAATTTTATCTATAAGATAATCGTAACCATTTAAATTCGGATTATCTTGTAACTCCTTATTCATCAGTTGCAATCCGTCATCAATATGCAGTTTAATGTATTTAGGGATATCTTTATCTGTTTTATAAAGTCCATATTTTACACAAATAAGTCCGATATAATATGGCAAATTATTTCCGAATAAAACATTCTTACTATACTCCTTACCCTGAGAATCTGCAATATCAGTCAAAGACAACAAACGATCTTTAGAGAGAGAATATGTTAATGCTATTCTAGCAATTATATTCTCAGCTCCCAGATTAAACTTTCGACTTAGGTCTGTAACAATATCTTTGTTCGCCCTTGATGTTTTTATTGATGTAAACATAGCTATAACAATGTTTCAAATAATTTATTAGGAACAATCTTCTTAAACGAAGAACAGCCATCCTCATTCTCTATAACATAAACTCTATTAACATTTGGTAGCAATGCATTGTATTCATCTTCCGATAGCTCTTTGCCGAGCAACGGAAAAATGACTACTTGCTTCGATACACTAGGATAGAATTTTGTTATAATATTGCGAGAGTGAATGCTGTCAAACTTCTGCAAGGGACTATCGATAAATACAGGGAACTCTATACCCGATTCCTCAACAAGTGCATTAAGAATCGCAGTTGCGTATAATTGCTGCTCTCCCTTTGATAGCTTTTCTTTGCTAAGAAGTTCTCCTGTCTTATCTAATAGTTCAATTTCAATAATATCATCCTGCAAATCAATCCGCACATTATGTATAAAATCAACTTTATGCATCAACACATCAATACCTGCCATTATCTTCTTTTCCAGTGATAATTTGCGTTTTGTTCGCAATTCAAATAAAAAAGTAGTCAATTCACCAATGAGTCGTTCTGCAATAATATCTTTCTCTTTATCAGATTTATCAACTCTAACATTTTTCGCAACCTCGGATAATTGTTTCTTTAGTACTTTAATATCTTTATTGAGTGTTCCAATCTGTTCAGACATTTGGCGTGTTTGAATTTCTAGCTGTGCCAACAATTCATCAACCTCAGCCTTACGCATTCTTATCTCTTTGACATTTGCATTACCGTCATCATATTCCGCCTCCACAATCTTACGCTGTGTCTTGGCTAGGAATAATGCATTATTTTTAATATCCTTTACTAATTGCTTGAATATGGCACTGAAAGAGTATCTAATGTTGTCAAATAATGCTTGGAACTCATTTACTTCATTATCAGTGTAATCAACTAGTATCTTAACATCATCAATAGTAGCATCACTTATGTCAAGAATATTTTTAGCAAATACCTCGGCTATTATATGTTCAACTGCTTGCTTTTGTGAAGTGGAAAATTTTAAAGTGGCTACAGCATCTGTAATTTGAGTATGGATAGATTGCAACGCTGAATTGATTGCCTCACAACTTGCCGCAGACGTTTTGACATCTTTTTCGGCAGCAACTTGCCCCATCAAATTGGCAAATAATTTTCCTGATATAGCAAAAGGTGCTATATCCAACATATCACGTAATTGGTTTTTCAGTTTCGTATCCTTGTCTTTTAGAGCAACAAGCAACTCTTTCTGTTTTTTCAGTTCTTCGACACTTATTGCATTACCTTCTCGAATCAATCGTTCCTGCAATTGAATAGACTCAGTTCTGTATTGTTGGATTTGACTATCTATATTTTCGCGTTCCGCTTCTTTGACTTTAATTTTAACCTCAATATCAGTCACACTGCTAGTAAGCTTATCTAACTTAGCCTTGCTTGCTGTTGAGCCGGCATTTCGCCTAAATTTAAGACGAAGATTTTCAAGATTTCGTTTAATATCCTCATATTTCTTAATACCCAAAACCTCACTATATGCAGTACTCAAGCGACGCTTTTCATCAATAGACTTTACTTCAGCAAGATTAACAATCTTTTCGGCATCAAAGAAGAAGAATTTTGCGATATCTTTTGACAGAATAAAGTCGTTAATAAAGATATCATAACCGACCTCTTTGGCCAATTCATTAGCCTGACCGTCAATCAAAACCTCAACAGACTCTATGTCAAGGAAATAATCATAGGTTCTACGAATGGTTATAGTTCGGCAAGGTATAGATGGAATAAATACATCCGTTAGACCGATTTCTACATAGTACTGAGAATCTTCTTTTATGTATTCGTTCTCTGAAGAATAGCCGTGCTTTACAATTTGCTTTCGCTCTTCTAAACTAACTTCATATGCGTTAACAGCATTTGCAAGCTCCTTATGTAGGCTCTGACGAGCATAATTCTTATATCCTTGAGCATCGTTGATGTCTCTTCTAAACTTGTCATCAACATCTGCCATTAGTTTACCGTATAGGCACCATACAAGTGATGTAAGGAATGTCGTCTTACCAAAACCATTATTGCCAGCCACAAGAAATATATTTTTTGTATCTGGCTTAAAAGAGGTTTTGTTATGCCCCCTATACGCTCTGTAATTATGTAATATTATAGACTCGATAAACATATCTTATTGTTGATTGAGGTAGTTATCTAATCGCTTCTCAATATCGCCTTGAAGCCCATTGTTGTTCATCAAAATAGTCTTACTTTTTTGAAGCGACACCAGATCATTAATCAAATGATAATCTTCAGGATGTTCTACACAAACCTTTTCAAGAATCAGGCGCTCTTGATATTGCATATTCTCAAGAGGCATATTTCGATTGTATACCTCATTGTAAATGTCTGTTACTTTAGGTGAGAAGAAACCATCTCGATACCAATTGATTTGAATTGCGACTAATTCTTGGTTTGAAATCAACTCCATATGTGGTTTAACCTGCTGCATATTTCGCTGTAGTTCCAATAATTTACGAAGCATTTCGCAACGATACTCAAAGGTATAATTACCTTGATTATGTCCATCTGCATCTTGTGCGGCTTGTCCATTTCGCCGTGTGGCATATCGATTTTCCGATATGTTACGACCTGCCACCATCTCATCTCGATACTTTAATAGAGGAGCCATCCACTGGTTACCATTGTTAATAAGGGCTTTCATTGATTTATCTTCTTTCACAACAGTACATACCCAACAACCAAATCGACTCTGACCACAAGACGGTTGAGTTTTGTCAGTTATCACAGTTGGACACTCATAATCATCAGCTGTTGCATCAGCATAAATTTGGAATAATTTTTTATTATCATATCCCCAAGGCGAAGGCTCGTTATTAAGAATATACCAAACCTCTTCTAAATATAAGTCCTTAATTGGCGGATATGTATATGTATTGGGATTCAATGGATGCTTGGTCAATCTTTTACCTTTAATTTCATGACGACGGATTGACTTTGCCCGGGTTGCACTCTCTGTTAACCTAGTACCAATAAGTACTATAGCCTCTCCCATAATATCTACCTTATCAAGAATAAATTGAGTTGTAGGCTTAATCTTTAATCTATCAGTACACCATCTGAAAGTGTTATTAGGTACAGGGTAACCTTTACCTAAGAAACTAATCCAAAAACTATCCTCTAATTTCGGAACTGTTGTTTGAACATTGATTGGTAATTTCTGGTCGATAGCGGCTGATTGAATTTTATCCATCACCTCGACAATATAATCTGTGATGATAGGATTCTCAACAAGTGTATCATTGTTTACAACATATACTTGTCGAGTAAGGGCAATGTTTCCTAACTCCTTTCGTATAGCAAGCAACGCTCTCCATACTAAAGTTAGGACAACCGTGCTATCCTTACCTCCGCTAAATCCGATAATCCAAGGTATATTATTATCATTTTCAAGATACTGCTCCTTGATATCATCTATTATATAATCAATACGTTTTGACATTATAAATTATCTTTCTGCGATTTTAATAATACACGAACATCAACATCTAACAAGTTTGCAATCTCTTGTAGTTGGGCAATAGACGGCTGCGACTTATTGGAACACCATCTTGAAATTGTATTCTCAGACTTACCCATTTGCTCTGCCAACCATCTATTCGTTCTTTGCTTTTCTGCAAGTACCGCCTTAATTCTATTCATTACTATTTGTTGATTATTCGACATTAGTATTCAATTTATACTCGTTATATTGCAAACAAAGATACATCTAATTTCCTATATAGCCAAGTAGATAAGCAACAAAAACATCGTTTAAAGGAATGACTACAGTTGGCATAAAGATATGCAAAAGAATACATGTATCGTTTTTATCTATTCCATCAATGAATTTCACCTTTCAAAAAATTATGCTGCACAAACATTATGTTCGCACAGCATAATATAAAATTCAATCACATCCTATCGCTCAACCACATACAAATCAACCCTCTACCTCGTATCGCTTGGCAAATGGGCACACTATAATAGTTATTCCGCCTTGTATCGCCCATCCAACACTCCGGCAAACACATCCATCTCTCTCTTGGAAATTCCTAATCGTGTTGCCAATTCGCGCCATCCTTTTACAGCTTCAATCACCTCCGAAAGAATCTTTTCTGCTGTTTTACGGTTTAGCATGTAGCCTTCGCAAGCATCCAGCAAAATACTCAGCTCTGCTTTATTAGAGGTTGATGAAACCAGCAGACTTTGATACTCATTCAAAGTGGGGTTCATGTCGTATGCAGGAGAAAGTGTCCAACCTTTTGCAGTCAAAAGGAAACCATGATTGCGGAAATGGTCGTCACTATTGCCTATGCATATATTGAAAGCCACACGACGGTATAGTTCCTGTAGGTTTCGTTCCACATCGGTACAGCTCTGAATAATAAAGTCGACTATATCCAGATAGCCATGCCCGGTAGTTGCATTGTCACCATCACTCAGCCCCAATAAGGTCATGGCAGATGCAAAATGAATGCGTTTTCCTTCTTGGGTTCTATCGAAGCGTTGTGACAGCAATGTATGATATTTCTCTCCAGTTGCCAACACTTTTGTTTTTGCAGCGTTTATCCCTGCTTTTGTGGCAAGCAAATGACTGAAATGCTCCCAAAGTCCAACATCATAGTCATCCTTGCGCGATGGAAACTTGGCCACATAAAGAACTTTATCTGTATCTACAACATTGGCTTTAGGCCTTGCACCTCCTAATGACGTTCCCGGTTGCACAAGTTGTGCAATCCATTTCCTATCAGGGAGCATATTGTTTTCCTCACATTTCTCTATCTCGGCACTGGCTGCAATCAGTTCCCGAATATCCGTCAAAGGTGGAATTTTCAATGATTCACTCACATTGATAAATTCGCCATCGAGGTCTTCCTTAAAACGGAATCCACCCATTCGGGAGAAATCATCGATACCAGTCAAGAAATCGAAGGATGACAATCTCCGTACTGGTCGTTTTTCTTCTGCAGCTGCAATTTGCTCACGACGCAACAACAAAGTACGCCCCCAACGATCCGGCAAAGCATCAGAAAAGCATCCAAATATATCCTTGTCCGGTTGTGTATATTGTTGTCCCGGGTAATTATTCAGGTCGTCACTCAAAAACAGATCGCTGTGCTGCCTTAACCATTCATTATTGAACGTAAAACTATAGCTGTCCGCACCACGAAGAGACTCATAGCCTAGTTCGCCAATGAGTTCCATTTCTTTGAGCCAATCGAAATCGGCATATACATACAACTTTTTCATAGATTATTCTTTTTTGGATGCACGTTCTCTTGTTTTCAAACTCAAATCTTGCAAAGCTTTTCCCATTTTATCTTCTTTGGCAAGCAATAGAATATCATCGTCAAGTTGCAATGCGTACAAAACACGTAGATAGATCCCTATTGCAACAGTAGGAATCCCTTTTTCTATTCGGGACACAGTAAGCGGTGAACAGGTGGCACGTTCAGCAACCTGAGCCACACTCAGATTCCTACGTAAACGAGCTAGCTTAATCTGCTCGCCTACAATCTGCATCTTTTGCTCCAATTTTCGGGGCAACTTTGTACCCATTGTATTCTTTGCCATATTTTCTTATTTAAGGTGCAAAGCGACTATGTCGATGACTTCTCCATAGTCAACCTATCATATAATATGCAAAGGTAATACTTTTTATTTATTTAATGATGTGTTGTATATAGAAAATGCACATCATTGAATAATTAACCATGCACATATCCCTTTTTGAGCAGAAACTCCAAAAACTAAATATCATAATTTTGTTTGTAAGTGCTATATACACCTATCTACAAATAATATATTATTCGTAATATAGATGCAAATTATTACCCATACACTCATCATATCAAAGAACTATTTTGCTTGCCAAAAGAAAAAGATATTACTCCACTCTCAACTTGACTTTAATGACCGTTATTATATACACGGGCAATAAAGTCAAGTCAAACAGAGGGGAAAAATGGAAAAAGACTTCGACTGATTTTTTCTCTTTTGGTCAGCAAACAATATCCATGAAAATCTATTGCATTTAGTTGACATTATCGGTGAAAACATCACGGAATTTTGTACCTTTGTAGTCGGATAGAAGATAGGTGAACTTCATCGAGGATACAATATTTCCTCATGGTTCTGATTCATTGAGAAAAGAGTGTAAAACAGCCTCAAAAACAAGTCTCAGAGGTCTCAAAAACAACTTTTCTACCGATTAAATTGCAACAATTTATCATTCAAGCAGCTATGTATGCTGCATCGGGAAGTAAATCCATTCTATCAACGATTACCATAAATATTATAGTTATGAAAAAATGTAGAATCACCGTTATGAGGATAGCTTGTTATCCAGATTTGATGGCGAAGTATGAGAATCCCATGGAACACGCTTGTGATATGAAAGAAGGCCAAATTTTTATAGCTAATGGGTGGAAGAAACCTGAAAGTATGTGCGATAGTGCTTGGGAGAGTATGTCTTCCTTTGTAATGGCTTTAGCGCATGGTGGTGGTAATTTTTATAATGGGTGGATGAAAAATGAGAAGTCTGCCATGATATCGTGCAATGACGGTTTTCGTCCTGTTAGTTTTTTTATTGAGGCATTGGAGGAAGAGGCTGATTGAGTTTTTTCCTGTAAAAATATTTATAAATGGATTTTGAAACAAAACTGTCCCAACGCATCGGTATGGACGATATTCATGAAATAGTCCTGCTTGTCGAGCATGATGATCGTCAAAAGCAAAGGCTATATGATTTGGTTATCGGGGATGACGAGACAATAGGCTATCATGCGGCTTGGATTTTTACTCATGTTTCCTCAAAAGGTAACGAGTGGTTGTATGTCAAGCAGGATGAACTGATAGATGAAGTGCTGAGCTGCAAGCACGGGGGAAAGCGGAGGGTAATTCTTAATTTGCTTTATAAACAGCCGCAGGCTAATCCGCCAAGGGTTGATTTTCTTGATTTTTGTTTGGAAAAGATGATATCTCGTCAAGAATTGCCGGGCGTGAGGTCTCTTTGCTTGAAATTAGCTTATGAATTATGCCGTCCTATTCCTGAATTGATGCAAGAGTTGAAAATGGTGCTTGAAATAATGGAACTAGATTGCGAGCCATCTATGAGAACTGTCCGAAAGAATATTCTGAAAGCTATAAGTAAAGAGAAAAAATTATAAACGAGTGTTTCTTGTCGAGGATTCAGATTGCGGGAGATTATATATTAATATCTTATTCTCTAAATAAACCTACTATAAGGGGAGGTGGACAGTTGTGTCTGTTGTAAGTCGATTAAAAAGAGTTATATTTGTGAATATCAAATTAAAAGTTTTGCCATGTTAAATTTTGATTTTCATAATTTGTTGGATTGGAAGCAGTTTCAACGTCTGATTTGTGATGTCCTTGAAATTCGAGAGAAAGGATTAACGTTTACAACCTATGGACCAGGTAAAGATGGGGGGATCGATATTAGATGTACGAATTCCGATTTGAACATTATAGGGCAAACTAAACTTTTAGATCCTCGTAATTATAATAGGCTAAAAACAGAATTAAAAAAGGAGGTTGTTAAATGTAAACAACGTAATCCGGATCGATACATTTTGGCAATCAGTATGAGTTTGAGTCCTGATAAAGCTACAGAGATATTAGATATGTTTGGCGGGTATATTAAGAATGAAGAAGATATTATTGACAGAGAAAAATTGAATAAATATCTTGATAAACCTGAATATGCTAGGCTAAAAAGAACTTATTCTAGCTTGTTAGTTCCTGATCTAACTTACGTGGAAAATATTATTGAAAATATTATAAATCGAAGATTTTATAATAAAACAAAAGAAGAGTTGGATTTTATCAAGGATTATCGTAGTCTTTACTATAATACAGGGCAGTATTGTCAGGCTCTAAAAAAAGTTAAAGAGGAGAGAATTGTCATATTAACAGGTAATCCGGGAGTGGGTAAATCGACGACAGCTAGGATGATAATACAACAGCTGTTGCCAGAAAAATGGGATAATATATTTGCTTTATATCATGCATTTGATATTGATGAAGTGATGGATTGTAATAAGAAACAATTATTCTTTATTGATGATTTTTGGGGATCTCAATTTGATAAACAAATTTGGAATCGTGATGATTTGAAACGTTTCGTACGAATTATAGAAAGGATACGGAAAAGTCCCAATCATTATTTGATCTTAACCTCTCGGACATATATCATTGATTCGATATTGAATAAGGCGGAGATTGACCTTAAAGAACTTTTAAGGTTGAGAAATTATACATTATCAATAGAGGAATATAGTTTGGAGGATAGGGCAAAGATATTTTTGAATCATTTGTTGTTTTATAATTGTGGACGTGAATACCTTGAATATCTGCGGTATAATGATTTGTTAAATAGATTATTAAGTCATCCCAATTATTCTCCAAGGCATATCGAATATTTTATGAATTACGTGTATAATATAAAAGTTGATAGTTGTTATGCGTTTTACAAGGAATTTCAACATTATTTGGACAAACCTTATGATTATTGGGAAGAAATATTTCGTCTTCAAACTAGTGATGCACGGTTAATATTATTGTTAATGCTTATTTCTAGTGATCCGATCGAAATAGGAGATTTAAGAAAAGCTTTTAAAAGAACAGAGAAATTAACTCGTTCGGAACTTAATTTAAATACAGAACTTTTAGAATTCGATGAACAGATAAAGGTTTTGGAAGAATTATTTATTATAACTAATCAAGATCCTTATACAGGAGAAATTTGGTTGTCATTCCGAAGTCCAGGAATCAAGGATTACTTGTTAGAATACCTGAGAAAAAATATAGAATCTTGGGGTGAAGTTCTAATAAAGGGGGCGGAATTTTTTAATCAGTTGTATTATGTGTTTAGTACCTACGAGGATAACATTGATGATACCTCGGCAGATATATGTTTATTTGGGGAAAAAATTATTTTGCCAACTGATTTGCAGAAGATCTTAAAAAATAAAATATTGTCAGAATTTGACCATCTTAATTTTAGTACAAATGATTTCAGTGAAGTGGCAGATACGTTTACACGTGCTCATAATAGTGCAGAAACAGAATACATGAAATATTTGATCTTGATGAGGTTGTTTGATATAGAAGAGGTGGATAATAATGAGGTGCTGGATTTCGTTTTGGAACGGGTACGTAAAGATATCATAGGTTTTGATGGAACGCAAAAAGTTGTGTGTAAAGATTCGATGTTGCGTTTCCCTTGTGTTATTAAAGATTTAAAACCTTTTCTGAAGTTAAATCCATACGATGTTCTTGCGATATATCATCATAGTATTACTTTTGCGATGGAGTACAATTATTTTTACGAGTTTAGAGATATTTTTCCGGAAGAGTTTGAGCACTATTACCATGAACATATTAAGATGATTAGAAAGCATCTCCGGGTACTAATTCTAGATGATATAGAATATTATTATGATGACGAGGGTATAGGAGAAGAATTGGATGATTTATTATATTGCATAGATGGATTCAAGAAGCAGTATGGAATTAGATTGAACAGTGAATTTATTCAGAAAATGGAAGAGGCATTGGAAATGCCTGGTTATTTTGATGAACGCAAAGAAAAAAGAGGAAGGTATAAATCTCGCAAACAAAATATAAAACAAGAAAGATATGTTCCTTCATTTTCGGATAAAATGATTTCTACTTACTTGGGAGATAAATATGAATCAGGCGTGTCGCCTGAAAAATTGATTAAAACTTATTGTCAGAATAAACAGATAAAGAATAGATTACTTCTGGAAATAAAAAAGGAGGATTCATTTATATCTAGTTTTGTTGATAATACTCCTTCAATGATTGAGATGATCGATTTTGTTTGTAATGCAAATGTAGAGTTTGAGAACATTTCGAGATATACTTTTTTCGAGCGTTTTGTTGAATATTGTAGTGAAAAATACAATATTGATTGGAGAACGATTCAAAAAGTACTTCCGAGAATGCTATTAGAGTGTTATTATGAAAATATACATTCTCGTGAAAATATGTATTATACAGATATTCAGATTAAAGAGCGTTTAAAGCGTTTTGGTATGGAGGTACCTGATCCAGATATACTTTATCCATTGATTATTCCTGAAAAAAGTTGGTACACTTTTTTGAATTTTGATTTAATCATTTATTTTCTTTCACTTGCCTTAAAGCAGGAGAAAGACGAAAGCGAGTATAAAGAAACCATTGTAGATATTTGTTCTAATGGAGAACGACTTTTGGGGACCTTTATTCAAGAAGCAGATGCAGACCGTTTTCGAGAGAAAATATTAAAACCTGAAATGGAGCGTTTTTTTAATGCCCTGAATTTGAAATCTCCACGTGCTTTGGTTCTGTCTTTTTTGCGTTTCTTTAATCCGTCTATAGATTTTGTTTGGAAGAAAAAGCAAAAGTCGTTTGAGCAAGAGGGAGGTGCTAGTAAAGAGTGTTTTATACAAGAATTATTTTGTCTGTTAGGGATTATCTCTGAAGCATGTGAATGGGAGGTGGATTCTTTTTTCTATGGAGAAATTTATTGGAATCCAGATTCAGAAAAATGCAAAATGTATAAGAATGGATACCCGGAACTGTATCAAAAACTTTTGCAGACGTTAGGTTTGTTGAATGATAAAGGTATACCTGTAAAGAGTACGGATAAAATTTTCAAGTTGAATATCTATAAATTTGCTAATGAAAAAGGAAATTACCGCTTATTACAAAATGTGGGGATGGAAGATTTTATTTTAAATTTGTATGCTCGTATAAAGCAAAAATTTAATGCTTTTTTAGATGCAAACGATCATAAAGATCTCTTGTAGATGGTGATTTTGAATCAATAGACTTAATTATGTGGGTAATAGTATGATTTTTTTTCATGAATAGATAAAGACCACCTTAATTTCCTAGTAATCCCAAAGTAATACTATCTCTTGTCGCTTACAACCTACTTACACGACCGCTACAGCAAGGTTGGGAATGGGGGAGGTAAGTGGGTTGATTCTGGGGTATAATTGTCATGAGGTAGTTTTACCGTGGGATTACTTTGGGATGATGGTAGTTTTCCTCTTTTAAAGAAGTTTTGTCGGGATACAAATATCAACGATGTGTTTCTTTGGGGGGAGAAGCGTTTGGTAGGGTTCATGAGTACACCCGTTTCCCTGCTGGTAACCGCTTTCGGTGAACCTGTGGCACATGGTGTGCCATGCCTTCAGGAATTTATCTGTTCTTGCTAATTTTATCTGTATGGAATCCTACTTGTACGGAGAATTTTATTAACTTGCGACGTTTTAGTGAAATGATGTTATTTCTCGTGCTTATGAGTAAACGTATTGTTCAATTCGGTAGTAAGTTGCACTTTTCTCGTTGGAACAGAAAGGGGTATGCTATTTTTGCCTCGCTGGGACGGGAGGTGCGGATCGGTACGTTGGCAATTCATATTTGCGAGATGTCATTGCAGAAATCATCGAGGAAGGGCGTGATCGTGAACTTGTCGGAAGTGTTCGAGCGGCTTGTCAGGTTGTTCGAGGGATACGAGGAGAAAGTGGTACAGGCGTGTCGCGTGTCGTCGCCGAGTCGGGTGGATGCAGGTTGCATAAACAGGTATTTGAATATTAATATATAGGAAAGGTATGTCCGTTTTTTGAATGGAGATACCTTTTTTAATTGAAATGGAGAATTGAAAATGACGGGATTGATCGAGGAATTGAAACGAAAGGTTTTCGAGGGAGGACAGATCACGAGGGAAGAGGCAATGGCTTTGGCGAACGTGGCGGATAAGCAGGCGTTGTACGGGGCTGCGGGGGAGATTCGGGATCGTTTTGCGGGACAGTATTTTGACACGTGTTCGATCGTGAATGCACGGTCGGGACGGTGTTCGGAGAATTGTAAATGGTGTGCGCAGTCGGCGGTGTTTAAAACACACGTGCAGGAGTACGAGTTGATTGATGAGGAGAGTTGCGTGGAGCTTGCCCGGTTGAACGCGAAGTACAAGGTGAACAAGTTCTCGTTCGTGACGAGCGGGCGTTCGTTGTCGGATAAGAATATCGATCGTTTGTGCGGGTACGCGAGGAGAATCAAGGGGGAGATGGAGATTAACTTGTGTGCCTCCATGGGGTTGTTGAATAAAGAACAATTGCGTAAGTTAAAAGAAGCAGGTATAACACGCTACCATTGTAATTTGGAGTCATCCCGCAGATTCTTTGCCACGTTGTGTTCGTCACACACGATAGACGAAAAGATTCAGACGATCCGTTACGCGCAAGAGCTCGGGATGGAAGTTTGCTCCGGGGGAATTATCGGTATGGGCGAAACGATGGAAGACCGGGTGGACCTTGCTTTGGCGGTACGTGAATTAGGCGTGAAGTCGATACCGATGAACGTGTTGAACCCGATACCGGGTACGCCTCTCGAGAGTACGGCTCCACTGGCAGATGAAGAAGTATTGACAACGGTTGCGGTCTTCCGTTTTATTAATCCTGATGCCTTTTTGCGGTTTGCCGGGGGACGTGTACTGATCGCCCATATCGAGGAAGAGGCTATACGAGCCGGGATAAATTCAGCGATACTGGGTGATATGCTGACCACGGTGGGCTCAAAAGTGATGGAGGATATGGAGAAGGTGAAGAGAATGGGATTTACAATTGAGAAATAAACTTTTAATTTTATAAAGGTGAATACGGCAGAATTATTGGAATTTGACAAGGAGCATTTGTGGCATCCTTACACTTCGACGGTAAACCCGCTTCCGGTGTATCCGGTGAAAAGGGCGGAAGGTGTCTATATCGAGCTGGAGGACGGTACACGGCTGATTGACGGGATGTCGTCATGGTGGTGTGCCGTACACGGGTATAATCATCCGGCATTGAACGCGGCTATGGAGGGACAGTTGAAGAATATGTCTCACGTGATGTTCGGGGGATTGACGCATCGTCCGGCGGTGGAGTTGGCGGAGAAGCTGGTGAAAATGACTCCGGCGGGGATCGACAAAATATTCTATTGTGATTCCGGTTCAGTTGCCGTGGAGGTTGCCATGAAAATGGCTTTGCAATACTGGTATGCTGCCGGGAGAGAGGAGAAGCGTAACTTTCTGACGATCATGAAGGGATATCACGGTGACACGTGGAATGCCATGTCCGTGTGCGACCCGGTGACGGGGATGCATAGTATTTTCCGGGGTACATTGCCCATGCAGTATTTTGTACATCGCCCGGAAGTGCGTTACGGGGAGGTGTGTTTGCCGGAACATATAGAGGAATTCAAGCAATGCCTTCGTAATAATCATAACCGTATTGCAGCCGTGATACTGGAACCGGTTGTACAGGGTGCCGGGGGAATGTGGTTCTACTCGGCGGATTATCTGCGTCAGGTGCGGGAGTTGTGTAATGATTATGATGTGTTGCTCGTCTGTGATGAGATTGCGACCGGTTTTGGGCGGACGGGAAAGATGTGGGGGGTAGACCATGCGGGGATTGTGCCGGACATCATGTGTGTCGGTAAGGCGATCACGGGTGGGTACATGAGTTTTGCCGCCACGATGACGACGGAAAAAGTTGCGACTCAAATATGCTCGAAAGACCCGGGCGTGTTCATGCACGGTCCCACGTTCATGGGTAACCCGATGGCGTGTGCCGTGGCGAATGCTTCGTTGGATTTGATCCGGGGGTACGATCTTGCCGGGATGATCGGGCGGATCGAGAGTCAATTACGGCAGGAATTATTGCCTGCACTGGAATTTGCGAACGTGGCGGATGTACGTGTACTTGGGGCTATTGGAGTTGTTGAGTTAAAGGAACCCGTGAACATGGGAGTGATGCAGGCGGCTTTCGTGAGAGAGGGGGTATGGATTCGTCCTTTCGGACGGTTGGTGTACGTGATGCCACCGTTTATAATCCGGGAGGAGGAGTTGACGAAGTTGACGTCTGCATTGCTGCACGTGATTTCTTACTTCAAGTAATTTACAATTGAAAATGAATTTCTCCGTCAACTTTGCTGATACCTCCTCTATAAACAGAGGAGATACAGAAGACTCTTGCCAAAGGTGGTGAGTATTTTAGCTTGGTAATTTTGCTAAAGGCGAAAAACATGAATAGAGAACGATATAGTAATAAGTTAGATAAAATCAAGGAATTTGGGAATTACCGGATGTTGCGGGAGGTGCAGCATAACGGTTTTCTGATTCATTATAACGATCGGGAGATGTTGAATCTTTCGTCGAATGATTACCTGGGATTGTCTTCCAATCCGACATTATACGAGGAATTCCGGAAGGAAACGGATATGAAATTATTAAGTTTCAGTGCCGTGTCTTCCCGGTTGTTGTCGGGAAATCACGAGTATTACACGCTGTTGGAGGATGATTTGAAGGATTTGTACGGAAAGGAGGCAGCGTTAGTGCTCAATTCGGGGTATCATGCGAATATCGGGATACTGCCGGCGTTGGCAGGGAAGCGGGATTTGATCGTGGCGGATAAATTGGTGCATGCGAGTATTATCGACGGTTTGCGTTTGAGTGAGGCAGAGATGTTGCGTTACCGCCACTTGGATTACGATCACTTGCGGGAGATTCTGTTCAATCATCGGGAAGAATACGAGAACGTGTTTATCGTGACGGAATCGATATTCAGCATGGATGGAGACGTGGCGGATTTGCAGGATTTGTGCGACTTGAAGAAGGAGTACGATGCTTTCCTGTATGTCGACGAGGCTCATGCCGTGGGAGTGCGGGGCACGAATGGATTGGGGTGTTGCGAGGAACAAGGATGTGTTGATGATATTGATTTTATCGTGGGTACTTTCGGGAAAGCGTTCGCCTCTTATGGAGCTTTCGTGGTTTGTGACGAACTTTTCCGGGATTACCTGGTCAACACGCAGCGGAGTTTGATTTTCACAACGGCATTGCCCCCGGTGAATGTGGCATGGACACGTTTTGTGCTGAACCGGATGCCGGACTTTTTCCCTTTCCGTTTGAAATTGACTGAAATTGCAGAGCGTTTGCGGGCTACATTGAAGGAACGGGGATTCGAAACACGGGGAAACTCGCATATAGTGCCTTTCCTGTGCGGGTCGAACGAGAATAGTGTTTATATGTCTGAATTGTTTCAGGATAACGGTTTCTTTGTACTTCCCGTGAGATACCCGACGGTGCCCAAGAACGAGGCGCGTATCCGTTTCTCGTTAAATGCCGCAATACCGGAAGAAGATTACGATTGTTTGATGGAGTTGATAGAAGTGAGTTTATAAATTTGCTAAAGGCAAAAATTATGCGAAGAGAGTGGATTGCCAAAGAAGGGGGACGGTGCTTGACTTTATTTTTCAACGGGTGGGGTATGGACGAACGTGCCGTGCAACATTTGGCAGGAACGGGTGACGTGTTGATGTTCTATGATTATCGGGATATAGCGGGGGAAGAAGCTCCACGAACAGAGGGATACGAGGAAGTGCGGGTGGTGGCATGGTCTATGGGAGTATGGGCGGCATCGGTGTTATTGAGCCGTTGGGCGCTTCACGTGGATTACCGGGTAGCGATTAATGGAACGGAACGTCCCGTGGACGAGTGTTACGGGATTCAACCGAAGGTTTATCTACTGACGGAACGGGGTATGGATGAGCGGGGAAGGAATAAGTTTTTTGCACGGATGCTTGCCGGGAAAGAAGAAATGGTGAAATTCGAGGCAAATAAGCCTCGTAGAGAGTTGAACGAGCAGGTGGAGGAGTTACGGGCTATCCGGGAACAATCGGGGCTTATAAGACCGGAAATACGGTGGAATAAAGCTTACGTGTTTGCCGGGGATGTCATTTTTCCGGCGGAAAACCAACGAAACTGGTGGAATGGAAGATGTGAGGTGGTGAATCTGGAAGGGGGGCATTATCCGTTTTACGTGTTGGATAACTGGGAGATAATATAGAATTATGGAGATAAACAAGGAGAAAGTACGGAAGCATTTCCGGCGGAGCATGGGGAGTTATGATGAGAATGCCCGGGTACAGAAGGTTGTTGTCGAGCGATTGTGCCCTATGGCGACGAAGGCGTTGAGGCATAAGCCCCGGAAGATTTTAGAAGTGGGATGCGGAACGGGATTGTTGACTGCGTTGTTGAGGAAGGCTTTCCCGGATAGTGAGTTGCACGTGAATGATTTGGTGGAGGATTTGTGTTATAGGGCGGCTGTTGCCAACGGGATTCCGAAGGAATGTTGTTTCGCGGGCGATATAGAACGGGTTGAACTTCCCGGGAGATATGATCTTGTGGTTTCGGCTTCAACCTTCCAGTGGTTTACTGATCCGGTTGCAACTTTTAGAAAGTTCGCGGATAGCTTGAATGAAGATGGTTGCATGGTATTTAGTTCTTTTGGGAAGCATAATTTGCGTGAAATTCGAGAAACTACTGGTGGCGGTTTGGCGTATCGCACGAAAGAGAAGTTGCGGGAGTTGTTGAGTTCTTGTTTTGATGTGGAGTGGATGGAAGAAGAATTCCACGTGTTGGAATTTGATAATCCTTTGTTGGTGTTGCAGCACTTGAAGAGAACGGGCGTGAATGTGTCGGCAGATCATTCCGTGTGGACGAAAGGACGGGTAAATGCTTTTATTGGCGACTATAATGCCCGTTTTGCAACAGGAGGTAAAGTACCTTTAACGTATCATCCGCTTTATTTCGTGTGCAGGAGGAAACAATTGAAAATAAAAGAAGCATTGGCAAGTGGGGAGAAATCTAAAATTGAAATCTAAAATTAGAATGGTTTATTTTGTTAGTGGAATAGATACAGATGCCGGGAAGTCGGTGGTAACCGGGTTACTGGCTCGCTCTTTGAAGCGGAAAGGGGTAAACGTGATTACCCAAAAGTTTATTCAGACTGGATGCCGGGGTATATCGGAAGATATATTGAAACATCGGGAGATCATGGGGATCGAGCTGCGGGTGGTAGACGAGGACGGGACGACTTGTCCTTACGTGATGACTTATCCGGCTTCTCCGCATTTGGCGGCAGAGATTGATAAGGTGACACTCGATATGAGGCGGATCACAGGAGCCTCTAGGAAGTTGGAAATGATGTATGATGTCGTGTTGTTGGAGGGTGCTGGGGGATTGTACGTACCCGTGACCCGTGACTATTTCACGATAGATTACGTGTGTGAACAAAAACTTCCGTTGATATTGGTAACTTCTTCTAAATTAGGGAGTATTAATCATACATTGATGAGTCTTGAATTGTGTCGGGCACGGGGAATCGAGTTGGCTTGTCTGGTGTACAATCGTTTCCCGAATGACAGCGAATGGATCACGAATGATTCGATCACGATATTCAGGCAATATTTGAAAGAGCATTTTCCGACGACGGCGTTGATTGAAGTTCCCGTGGTACATGGGACGGATTATCCGGACGTGGATGTTAGTGTCTTGGAGGGACGAAAATGAGGAAATTGGAACTACTTTCTCCGGCGAAAAATGCCGATGTGGCGATAGCCGCAATCAATAATGGGGCGGATGCCGTGTATATCGGCGGACCTGCTTTTGGAGCACGGCAAGCGGTTGGCAATTCTTTGGAAGAGATAGAACGGGTGGTATGGTACGCTCATCGTTTCTATTGCAGGGTGTTCGTGACGTTGAACACGATACTCTATGATAACGAGCTGGCGGAAGTGGAACGTTTGATTCGTGATCTGTACCGGATAGAGGTGGATGCTATCATCGTGCAAGATCCGGCAATACTGAAACTGGATATACCGCCTATTGCCTTGCACGCCAGCACGCAAATGCATAATTACGATTTGGAAAGAATCAAGTTTCTCGATCGGTTGGGATTCCAGCGTATCGTGTTGGCAAGGGAGCTTTCGTTGGAACAGTTGAAAACGATTCGGCGAGAGGTGAAGGCGGAGTTGGAATATTTTGTGCATGGCGCTTTGTGTGTTAGTTTAAGCGGACAATGTTATATGTCTTGTTATCTGACAGGAAGGTCTGCTAACCGGGGCGAGTGTGCCCAAGCTTGCCGGATGCGGTGGACGGTGGAAGACAGTGATGGGAAAGTGTTGGTGAAGGATAAGTATGTGCTTTCATTGAAAGATTTAAATTTATCCGCTTATTTGGGTGATTTAGTGGATATTGGAATCGATTCGTTTAAGATAGAGGGGCGCTTGAAAGAGGCGGATTATGTGGCGAATGTCACGAATTATTATTCTTCTCGTTTGGACGAGATTGTTGCCCGTCGGGAGGGGATGTCCCGTGTGGGTAACGGGTATTCGAGAGTGGGATTTGAGGCTGACCCGGAAAGGAGTTTCAACCGGGGGTACACGGATTATTTTGTCAAAGGGCGGAAGGCCGGAATGGTGAACATGGATAGCCCGAAATCCATGGGGAAAAAGGTAGCCGTGGTGAAACAAGTTCGGGGGAATGTGCTATCGGTAGAACCTTTGGAAACGATACACAACGCTGACGGGTTGTGTTATTTTGATGGGAGAGAATTGCGGGGAATAAAGGTGAACACGGCGGAAGGTGGTCGGTTGACGTGTAATGAAAAGGTGAATGTCGCACCGGGTACTATCTTGTACAGGAATTACGATCACGAGTTTGTAACTCGTTTGTCTAAAGCTGTTTCTGCCCGTAATATTAAAGTGAAAATTGATGTATACACGGAGAATAATCATCTTGTATTTGTGGCGACAGACGAGGCGGGTATTTCCGTGACACTGAAAAGTGAGGAGTCGTTCGAGGAAGCGACCAACCCGAATCAAGCGGAACGCGTTGTCGGGCAATTAGGCAAGAGCGGGAATACGCATTATGATTGTTGCCCGGTAGAATATCTCGGGGATACGATACTTTTTGTCCCGTCCTCAGTAGTAAACACGTATCGGGGGCGTTTGTTGGATTTACTGACCGAAGAACGGGAGAAGCAGCGGGAACGCTGGGTGCAATCTCCTTTGAACGGGGACGCTTTGTACGTCGGACAACCGGATTGGCGATTGAACGTGGTCAACCAACTTTCCTCGGAATTTTACCGGGAGCATGGGACTGACACGCCGGAGGATGGTTTTGAGGTAGGGAAAAACCGTTCGGGCAAAGAGGTGATGACGACACGCTACTGCTTGTTGTTCGAGTTGGGAATGTGCCGCAAGTCGGGTAAGGATAAGGCTTTGAGGTTTCCCCTGTACCTCTCCAACAACTTGGGCAGATTCCGGCTCGAGTTTGATTGTGAACGTTGTTTTATGAAGGTGATCTCGTTGTAACGGGTTTAGTGTACTAATTTCAAGCCCACGACACCCGTGAGGATTAACGTGACGAACAGAAGGCGCAGGATACTTGCAGAGTCGTGGAAAAATAATATCCCGAGTAATACGGTACCCACGGCTCCGATGCCTGTCCAGACCACGTATGCCGTGCCTATGGGGATACTTTTTTGAGCCAGGTACAACAGGTATCCGCTGAATCCCATGGAAACCACGGCAAGCGCTATGAACAAGTAAAAGTGTTTCTCGTAAACACCCGCTAATTTAAAACCGAGAGGCCAGCCTATTTCCAATAGCCCGGCACAAACTAATAAAATCCAAGGCATAATCGTTGTTGTTAGTGTTATTGGAACAAAGGTACGGTGGGGGAAGGCGTTTATAGTTGATATTTATCAATTAATGAGGTCGTATCGATTCATTCGTGTATCTTTGTGGAAACGATAAAACAAGTAAGCGTGATGACAGGAATTGAACATTTTCTCCCGGGGAATATCCTCAAACAGTTGCTGCCTCTCGTGACAGAGGTGCGTTACCCTAGGGGGCATATATTGTTTAACCGGGATAAACCGGAAAGGAATATTTATATCCTCGGTCAAGGCATTGCACGTGCTTACACGGAGGGGGATGGAAATGACGTGACGATTTGGTTCGGGCAGGAAGGCGATGTTATTATTTCCGCCCGGGGGTATGTTTACGGGGAAAAGGGCTATGAGACGATGGAATTGTTGGAAGATTCCGTGTTGTACCGGATGGAATGGCAGGGGCTCTTTGAACTTTACCGCCATGATATAGAGATATGTAATTGGGCTAGGCAGTTGTTGGAACGGGAGTTCGTGCGAACAGAACAACGGTTGATTTCCCATTTGTCCGAGACTGCCACGGAACGCTATTTGCACTTGATGCAAGAGAAACCCGGTATCATCCAACGGGTGCAGTTGCAGTATATCGCTTCTTATCTTGGGATTACCTCCGAGCATTTAAGTCGGATCAGGGGAAAAATGTTTTTGTGATTTTCTATAAATGAAACAATCGGAGTCATGGCGTGTATATTATTGCAACTGTAACAATAAGGTGGTTTTAAGCGTATGTTTTTTGATAGAATTTTAGTATCTTGCGATACTTTATGAATAAGGTTAATTTGTAATGACAATGAAAAACAGTCGTATTTTATATATATTGTGTTTTGTATTCTTTTTCATGGTGTCTTGTGAGAAAGATGAAGTGGAGTCGGAGAAGGAGAGAACGTTGATGGTTTACCTTGTGGGACAGGGGGATGGCAATATATCCAGCTATCTGAAAAATAATATCCGGGATATGGCTGGGGGGTGGAAAAAAGGTTATGATGGTAATATTGTTATTTTTTATGATGCTAACAATGCCGCTCCTCAATTACTGACGTTTAAAGTGAAGAATGGGGTGGCGGAGCAAGAAGTGCTTAAAACATATGATGATGATTTGAATTCAGCATCCCCGGAAACATTGAAGCAGGTGGTGCAAGAAATGCAGGCGTTGTTTCCGGCACGCTCTTACGGGATGATTTTCGGGGGGCACGCTTCGGGGTGGATTCCTCCGGTTTTGTCGGGACGGGCGGCAAGGTCCCCCTCTTTTTGGGAAAATTCAATTAGCAGAAGTTTTGCGGATGCCTCTACTTCGAGCATGGATATACGTGATATGGCGAAGGCATTGCCTTCCGGGTTAGATTTTATCTTGTTCGATGCCTGCCTGATGTCCTCTGTCGAGGCATTATACGAGTTCCGGGATAAAGTGAAGTATATTATTGCCTCCCCGACGGAAACGCCGATAGTCGGGTATCCTTATGGTGATATAATGTCTTATTTCTGGGGAAATGAAATGCAATTGGAGGGAGAGTTGGAAAATATATGTAAGATCTATTACGAGTTTTATAATACATATAGTTCGGCAAATCGTTTTGGTTCGGTTGCCTTGATTAATATGGCAGAGTTGGAAAATCTATATGATCTGACACGGGAAGTATTAAGCGGGAAGGCTTCAGATGCAGCCAAAATAGAGGCTTCGGTGGTATATAATTACCCGAAAGTGGGATATTCCAAGTATGATCGTTTTTTTGATTTAAGGGAGTATATCAAATATATGACTCAAGATAGACCTTCTCTATATACGGCTTACAAGAAACAGTTAGAAAAGGTCGTTTTGTATAAAGCCGTGACGAATCCTTTTTACTATATAACCATTCCGGAAGAAAAATTCAGTGGTATAGCTACCTATATCCCCCGGAATTTTTGGCACAGCGAAACCACTGCTTACTGGGATTTCCCGTGGGCGGGAGTTTACGAGCGGGATGCCACGGAGTAGAATATTTTTGCTCCGGTTTCGATAAGTTCATCCGGGAAATCGTATTGCGGGGAGTGAAGCGGGGCACAATTTTCCCCAGCACCCAGACCGAACATGGCTCCCTTGTATTGTTGGGTGAACAGCCCGAAGTCTTCGCCCCAGCTAAAGGGGGTTTCTATTTCCACGTAATCAAAACCTTCGCGAAGGGCAATATTTTTAATCATACCGACCGTCTGCTCGTCATTTTCATTGGCGAAGAAAGGTTCCAGCCACGTGATCTTGTGTTGTAAGCCCGGGGTGTTTTCACTTGCGGAGGCAATCAGTTTTTTTAATTTTTCAGCGTACTCGTGCAACTGATGATTGGTCTTAGCCCGTAGTGTTGCCCGGATGACACCTTTTCCGGCAGATACGCCATAGGCTTCTTCTCCCGCGTGAATCTCCACGATAGTCGCAAGAAAATAGTCATCGGATTGAATATCCGTGTTGTTCCATTGCAGGAGTTCCTCTACGATGCGTAAAGTGGCGGGAATGGGGCTGATCCCTTTTTGGGGTTCTGCGGCGTGTGAGGTTTTGCCCGTGAGGGCGATCGACACGCTAATGACGGCACACGTGAAACTGCCTTTCTTGCAGAGTATAGCGGAGGATTTAAAGCCGGGAATATTATGCAAGGCGAAAACTCTGTCTATCGTGTAGTAATCAAGTACGTGGGTATCCAGTACGGCTTTTGAACCGCTTCCGTTTTCTTCTGCCGGTTGGAAAAGTAACAGTACCCTTCCTTGTTTTAGCGGTTGTTCATGCAGCATTTGGGCGAAACGCAAGAGTATGGTCGTGTGCCCGTCGTGTCCGCACTTGTGGGCTACTCCCGGGTTCTGTGAATGGTAGGGAAGATCGTTTGGCTCCTGTACTGCCACGGCATCCATATCCGCCCGAAAAAGTAGGGTAGGACCTTCTTCCGAGAAGAAATATTCAGCCAGCAGACCGTGTCCGCCCACGTGGCGGATGATTTTAGTCGGGGCGAACGCCTGTAATTGTTCTTCCACGAAACGAGCCGTGTTGCTCTCCTGTCCGGATAATTCAGGGTGTTGGTGCAATTTCCTGCGTGTGCGGTAAAAAGTATCTTCTTGCATAATCGTTCTTTTGTCCCGCGAAGTTAAAAGATAAATGTTTTCCTTGTACTGCTAATATTAGTATCTTTACCCAAAAATCTAAAATAGGATGGCAATGAAGTTGAATAAAACCCAAGGGAACTTTTTGCGAGGTGTGATCGAGCGGTGGGAGGCGGAGGGGACAGTCACAACGGATACGGCTAATCGGTTGAAAACAAGTTACACGGTGCGTTCTTTCGAGTGGAAAGAGTTGGCAAAATACTCGTTCTGGATAGCGATTGTTTGTGCGGTAGTGGCGGTAGGGTCGGTGCTTGCCGATCGCCTTATCATGGAATTTCTGCAAAAATTGTTTCTTTCTTCTTACAGTTTGGCTAGCGGGTTTTTTGCCTTGTTGGCGGCGTTGACCTACTACTGGGGATGGAGGAGAAGGCAGAGGCTGCCGTACAAGATATTCAGTAACGAAACGATTCTTTTTCTGGGTGTGGTGTTGACCGCAGTGTCTATCGGTTACTTGGGAGCCGCTATTGACACCGGGAGCGGGCATTATTCCCTGTTGCTTTTGCTGGCGACATTCGTGTACGGTTTTCTGGGGCTTCGGTTCTCGTCTTCCATGGTGTGGGTGTTTGCCCTACTCTCTTTTGGCGGATGGTTTGGTGCGGAAACGGGGTATCTGACGGATTGGGGACGTTATTTCTTGGGAATGAATTATCCGGTTCGCTTCGTGGTGTTCGGTGTGGCAATCCTGTTGTGCCGCTTCCTGTTACGGGAGAAACGCTGGTTCGCGGAGGTGAGTTCCGCTACTTATGTGGTCGGGATGCTTTACTTCTTTATAGCCTTGTGGCTGCTTTCCATATTCGGGGATTCAAGCAGTTTTTCCAGCTGGTATAGTACGAGGCAGATCGAACTCTGGTACTGGAATACCTTGATACTGGTGGCATCTGTCGCGGCGGTTTATGCGGGGTTGAGGTGGGACGATGTTGTGGCTCGGGGATTCGGGATTTCTTTTTTCTTGCTCGGGATATATACTTTGTATTTCTCGCTGTTGTGGGACGTGATGCACGTGGGGTTGTTCTTTTTTATCCTGGCTGTATCTTTCTGGTTACTGGGACGTAAAGCAGAGAAAATATGGAGTCTTGAGTTTTTTGCCCGGGACGGTCGTAAAATAGAAAAAGACACGAATTGAATCGTATATGGATACACTGGTAAGCTTGGGATATTTGGGACTTTTTATCGGCTCGTTTCTAGCCTCGACGGTTATCCCGATGAGTGCCGACGTGTTGTTGGTCGGGGTGTTGGCTTTGGGGGGCAACGTGTGGGGCTGTTTGGCTATCGCTACCATTGGCAATTGGCTGGGAGGGCTTACCTCGTATTGGATCGGTTGGCTGGGACGCTGGGACTGGCTGGAACGGTGGTTCAAGGTGAAACGGGAACAATTGGAAAAGCAGAAAGGACATATCGACCGCTATGGCGTGTGGCTGGCATTGTTCACGTGGTTGCCCTTGGTGGGGGATTTGTTTGCCATCGCCTTGGGATTCTATCGTGTCCGTCCCAAGATGTCTGCCTTTTATATGTTGGTCGGACGATTTGCCCGTTTCGTGGTGTGGGTGATCCTTTATTTGAAATACGCGGATCGTTTTATCGAGTGGATTAGTTGAAATTAGTAGAGAAATCTTACATTTGTCACGTCGGAAAATAAAAAAAACGTGTAGATGACTGCCTCAAATTCGGATATTCTGGAAAGTAAGTTCAAAGAGTTGTACAGACCCTTGTGCCTGTTTGCCTTGAATTACACGGGCAAGTACGAGGATGCCGAGGATATCGTGCAACAGCTTTTCGCGGAACTTTGGGAACGGGAAACGGCGGGGAAACTGGAGGTTGTCAACGTGAAGTCTTATCTTCACACGGCGGTGAAGAACCGGGGATTGAAGTTTATCCAGCGGGCACGAGCCGTGCAGCCGATAGAGGACGTCGGGGAAGTTGCGGCAGATGATAACAGCGATGAAGAGGTGCTTCACACGGAACGGGAAGCCCGTTTGTGGAACTGGATAGACGAATTGCCGACGGAACGGCGGAATATCTTCCTGATGGCTAAACAGCGGGGAATGAAGTACAAGGAGATTGCCGGGGAATTGGGTATTTCCGTGAAGACGGTGGAGAACCAGATGGGGAAGGCGTTGCAGTCCCTGCGAGCGAAGGTAATTAAAATTTATTTGTTCTTTTTTGGACGATTGGGGTAGGGGTTTTTGGTGTATTTTGACTCATATTGAAAAAGGAAGTTATGGACAATCGAATACTTGCGAAATATATATTTGACGAGGCGAATGAGGAAGAAAGGGCTGCTGTCGAGCAATGGCTTTCCGAGAATCCCGAACGGGGTGAGGAGTTGAAGCAATTGACCGAGCGGCTTGATCTGGCGGCACGGCGCTATCGTCCCGATACCTTTGTCCCTGACACGAGGATATTTCATCGTAAGTCACGCCGTGTGCAACGCCTGATACGTTACGTTGCTGTTGCCGTCGTCGTGCTTGTTACCGGGCTTTGGCTGCTTCTGCACGAGGCTCCGGGAAAAGACGTGATGTTGGTATGCCGGGCAGACGAAACCCGGGAGTTCTATCTTCCGGATAGTTCTGTCGTGACGCTTTCCGGAGCTTCCAAATTGGTGTACACGCCTCGCTATGGCAAGCGTTTCCGGAAAGTATCGCTGAAAGGAAAAGCATTCTTTTCCGTGCGTAAGGATTTGGAAAAGTCGTTTATCGTGCAGACTTCCACGATAAACGTGAAAGTACTGGGAACCGCCTTCCAAGTGCAGGCAGATGCTTCCGCAGCCGAGGTGATGGTGGAATGCGGACGAGTGAAGGTAACCACTACCCGGGGAAAACAGGAATGTATCTTGCAGAAAGGAATGTCTGCTTCGTACAAAACGAGTGAACCGGAATTAAAGGTTTCTCCGGAATTTGATGCCAACCGAATCGGGTGGAAGACGGGTGTATTCCGATTTAAGGATACCCCTCTGGCGGAAGTAATCCGTGAATTGAACCTATATTATCAGGTAAAGATGGCTTTACCTGATGAATATGATTCGTCGCGAATAACGGTTTCTTTTGATAAACTTCCTTTGAAGGAAGCGTTGGAGATTATCAACCAGACGCTGGATATAGAACTTGTCTTACCAGCTGCCACTGGAACCTCCTCCGCCGAATGACCCGCCACCAAAGCCGCCAAAGGAGCCTCCGCCGCTGCTAAAGCCACCGAAGCCACCACTGCTGCTGCCTCCGCCAAAGCCGCCCATGGGGAAGATGAAGAATCCTCCTCCGGAAGTGTGTCCGGGGGAATATCCTCCGCCACCCCTGCGCCGGAAGATCAGGGATAGCAATATCGCGAAGATGATGATACCGATAATGATGTCAAATACCCCGCCGCCTTCGCTTTTCTTCTTGTACTCGTCAGCCGTGTATTCGCCTTTCGAGAGGTCGGTTAGCACGGTGAGGGCTTTGTCCACGCCCTTGTAGTAGTTCCCTTGCTGGAAAGCGGGAATGATCTCGTTGCGAATGATGCGGGAAGCGATCACGTCCGGGATCACGCCTTCCAACCCGTAGCCGACGGATATCGCCACTTGTCCGGATTCCCGGTTGTTCTTGGGTTTTATAAGCAGGACGATACCGTTGTCTTTTCCTTTTTGCCCCACGCCCCATTTCTCGCCGAGCCGGGCAGCATAGTCATTGATGTCATACCCGCCTAGCGAGGGAACCGTGACTACCGCTATCTGCGTGGACGTGCTGTCGTTGAAGTCCCTTAATTTTCTTTCCAGAGCCGCTTGTTCTTGCTTGCTGAACAGACCCGTGAAGTCGTTGACAATACGCCGAGGTTTCATGGGTTCCGGTATGTCCTGTGCCCGCAAGGATAGACCGATGCCTGCTACAAGGGTAAGGAATAGGATGAATCTTTTTATCATTGTCATTTTAGTTACTGAATGAAATATCGTCGGGGAGTTCGTTCACGTCGTCTTCCTGGTAGGGGAAATAAGCCTTTAGCTGTTCTCCTGCCGCCAGTACTGCCTCGCAGATGCCTTCCGTGATTAATCCTTGTTTGAATTTCTCTACCATATTTGTTTTTATCGAGTCCCAGAAGCCGGCGGGTACCTTGGTATTTATCCCGGCATCGCCGAGGATAGCCAGCTGGTGGTCGAGTAGTGCCACGTATATCAACACCCCGTTGCGAAGTGCCGTCTTGTGCATTTTCAATTCGGCGAACACGTCCGCCGCCCGGTCAAGTACCTTTATTTTACTGCGATTCTCGATATGCACCCGGATTTCCCCGGATGTATCTTTCTCCGCCTGTTGTATGGCGGCTACCATCGCCTCTTTTTGTTCTTTGGTGAATGATTTCTCGGGAGACATTTTTATTTTAGATTAGAATTTCACTTCCGGTGCTTTTTCCGCTCCCGCGGCAGCTTCGAAATAAGGTTTCACGGTAAAGCCGAACATATTGGCGATGATGTTCTTCGGGAACGAACGGATGTAAGCGTTATAGGTTTTCACGTCCTCGTTGAACTTTCTTCTTTCCACGGCGATACGGTTTTCCGTACCTTCCAGTTGTGCCTGCAAATCACGGAAGTTCTCGTTAGCCTTCAGGTTCGGGTATTGCTCCGAAATTGCCATCAGGCGGGAGAGGGCAGAGGAGAGTTCACCCTGCATGCTGTTGAATTGTTGGATGGTTTTCTCGTCGAGTTGATCGAAATTAATTCTCATCTGGGTGGCTTTTGCCCGGGCTTCCACGACTTGTGTCAGCGTGTTCTGCTCGTGCTCGGCGTATCCCTTGACGGTGTTCACGAGGTTCGGGATCAAGTCGAGACGACGTTGATATTGGTTCTCCACGTTAGACCATTGCGAGGAAACTCCTTCACTACGACTCACCATTTGATTGTAACTTCCTTTAAACCACGTGAAGATACCGATTAGGATAATGACAATTATTCCAATTACAATATAACTCTTTTTCATTTTTTGCTTCTATTTTTAGTGATACAATAAACTTGTTTGTGTTTGTCAATTAACGCAAAGATACGAATTATTTGCAAGAATGTTATGCTTTTCCCCGTATTACCCGATCGTAAATATAGAGCAATACCGTAGTCGCCAGCCCGATAGCCAGAATAACCATCCAGATATTTGAGGGAGAGTATTGCAGCCAGAGTAGATCGGTGAGTTCCTTGTGGTTCAGGTGAAGTTGTAGCGCCACGTTGTCGAAGTAGGCGTTATTGGACAGTCCCTCGGGTATCGCGAGTCCTTTCGTTTCGGCGAATTGACGGGTGATAACCACTTTGTCGGACATATCTTGATACACCACGCCGGAGATAATCCCGGCGAATACGTTGCCGATAAAAACGGGAATAAAGGAATATCCCATGTACAGGGCTTTTTTATCGTGAGGAGCGATACGCCCGATGTATTCCGTGATCTTGGGCGAGCCTGCCATTTCCCCGATCGAGAAAACGAGTATTGCCACTAGCGTGAATAACACGTTCTGCGAGAATAGCGTCAATGCCATTCCGATGGAACACACGAGAAAACCGGACATCATGGATTTCAGCGGTTTCAGGCGCATAACGATGCTCGATACGGCAATTTGAAAGATAATAATATATAAGGCGTCAAAGTTCGTGACGAACTCTGCATCCAGTACTCCCGGGGCGGGACTGTAATTATTGCTTATGAAAGGGATGTACTCGTGGAAAAAGTTGTAGAGCACGCTGGTATCTACCCATTGGGAGATAAACACGGGCAGGGTGAAAAACAGTTGGTTGTACATTGTCCAGAATCCCGCCACGATAAGAAGGAATACCAAAAACTTGAGATCCCGCACGATGCTGAACATATTGCGGAATATGCCACTGAGCGTCTTTGCCAAGGATGTCTGTTCCGCCTTTTCCCGGTTAGGTTCCTTGTAGAACACGAGAAGGATAAAATTCAACACGATCATTCCTGCCGAAACGTAGAACACGAGGTGCGATGATCCCTTGAACAGCAATGTCACCATGGGACCAAAGAATGCCCCGATATTTACCATCATGTAGTAGATGCCGAACCCGATGGAGGCGGTCTTGTCTGTAGTGGTCTTTGCGATGGTTGCTGATATTACCGGCTTGAATAAAGCCGCACCGATAGCAAGGTATAGATACATGAGGAATACCCCCGTGAAGGTGGAGAATAAAGGTAACAGGATAAATGCCGAAGTGTAGATCACGAAAGCAAGTGCCAGTATTTTTTTGTACCCGTAGCGGTCAGCGATAGCCCCGGTCAACACGGGCAAGAAATAAAGTATTCCCGTTCCCACGCCCATGAGTATTCCTTTTTGGCTTTGCGTGAATTCAAGACCGCCGACATCGGACGACCCTGTCAGGTAATTGGCAAATAACATGAAAAATCCATACCATGCCCAACGTTCAAATAACTCAATCGTGTTTGCCACCCAAAAGGTGCGGGGGAATTTGCTAAAAATACTCATTTCATAAAAAGTTACAGGTTTACAACTTGCGTCTTGTCTTGCACGCTTGTGGCTGGCAAGTTACAAATATTAAAGATAAAAACTAAAAATTGGAAGCCCAAAAATTACGCCTTGACTTTACTATTAGCAAGTCAAGGCGTAACCTGTATAATGATTGAAAGTTATTAATTACTTGATTAAATTCATCGTGTCCGTGGCAATAACCAGTTCCTCGTCGGTCGTGATGCTCATCACGATCACTTTGGAGTCGGACATGGATAATATTTTGTCTTTTCCGCGAGTGCCTTTGTTCGCCGCGGTGTCGAAATGAATGCCCATGTATTCCATGTTGCGGCATACTTGCTCGCGCACCTCGTCGTCGTTCTCGCCGATTCCGCCCGTGAAGACGATCAGGTCTACACCGTTCAATACGGCAGCATAGCTACCCACGTATTTTTTCACGTCGTAAGCAAGAATATCGAGAGCCAAGCGTGCTTTCTCGTTACCTGCGGCAGCAGCAGCCTGCAAGTCGCGGCAATCGGATGACACGTCCGATACTCCTTGCAAGCCGGATTTTTTGTTTACGAGGTCGTTAGCCTGCGCATTGTTTAGTCCTTCCTTGTCACAGATGAACAATAGTGCACCTAAATCGAGATCTCCGGTACGAGTGCCCATGATAACTCCGGCGTTGGGAGTGAAGCCCATGGACGTGTCAACGGATTTCCCTTTGTTGATAGCGGTAATGGACGAACCGTTGCCGAGGTGGCAAGTGATGATCTTTTTATTCTCGATGTTCCAGCCTAGGATGTTACAAGCCTTTTGAGCCACGAATTTGTGTGATGTCCCGTGGAATCCGTAACGGCGTACGCGATATTGCTCGTAGTACTTGTAGGGTAGACCGTAGATATATGCTTCCTTCGGCAGTGTCTGGTGGAATGAAGTGTCGAACACGGCTACTTGCGGTACTCCTGGCAGTAGTTTTTCCATCGTTTCAATTCCCGTCAAGTTAGCGGGATTGTGCAACGGTGCCAATTCGCAGCAAGCGGCAATTTTTTGTTTGGCATCAGCGTCCACGATAACGCTCTTGGCAAAGAATTCTCCCCCGTGAGCCACGCGGTGTCCCACGGCATTGATGTCGGTCAAAGCGTTGATAACCCCGTGTTGCGGGTTTACAAGTGCTTTCAGGATTAAGTCGATACCGGCGGTGTGATCCTTGATAGGCTCTTCCACCACGTATTTGTCTTTTCCTTCCGGTTTGTGGGTGAAACTACCTACCGGTAAACCGATTTTTTCAACTAGCCCTTTTGCCAATAACGTCGGTTCTCCTTCCATGTTTAGTAATTGGTATTTTATGGAGGAGCTACCGCAGTTTAATACTAATACGTTCATTATAATTTACGATTTATGATTCTGTGATTGAAGATTATCGATTAATTTTTAGTTCTTTGCTGCAGCCTGGTTTACCGTGATAGCCACGAGGTTCACGATGTCACTCACGGAGCAACCTCTTGACAGGTCGTTGATCGGGGCTGCCATACCTTGCAATACGGGACCCACTGCTTCGATGCCGGCGATACGTTGCACGAGTTTGTAACTGATGTTACCTACCTCGAGGCTCGGGAATATAAGCACGTTGGCTTTTCCTGCCACGGGGCTGCCCGGGGCTTTGCTTGCACCCACGGATGCGACCAGTGCGGCGTCTGCTTGCATCTCACCGTCGATCATCACATCGGGAGCCATTTGTTTGGCGAGTTCGGTAGCTTTTACCACTTTGTCTACCAGTTCGTTCTTTGCCGATCCTTTCGTGGAGAAGCTCAACATGGCAACTCTCGGTTCGATCTTGGCGATAGCTCTAGCAGTTCCGGCTGTGGCAACGGCGATCTGTGCCAATTCTTCAGCGGTAGGATTAGGCAACACGGCGCAATCGGCACATACGATCAATCCGTTTTCCCCGTATTCCGGTTTGTTGGTCAGCAGGAGGAATGCTCCAGACACGACAGACATCCCCGGGAGGGTCTTCACGATCTGCAATGCCGGGCGTAATACATCTCCGGTAGCGTTCTTTGCTCCGGCTACTTCTCCGTCTGCATCACCACTCTTGATCATCAAAGTTGCCAAATAAAGAGGATCGACAACGAGCTTCAACGCTTGTTCTTTCGTCATCCCTTTGCTCTTGCGGAGTTCCACCAGCAAGTCGGCGTAAGCCTCTTTCTTGTCGTGGTTCTCGGGATCGATAATTGTTGCCTTGTTGATGTTCTTCAACTCGAATTTTTCTGCCAAAGCCTTGATTTCTCCCGGTGCCCCGATCAGGATGATTTGCGCGATGCCTTCCCCAATAAGGATGTCCGCGGCTTTTAACGTACGTTCTTCAGTTCCCTCCGGAAGTACAATTCTCTTGTTGTACTTCTTGGCGTTTTCTTTGATTTGTTCAAGGAGATTCATTGTAATTATTTTTTATAGTTGTGTTATTCGCAATCGTTAGCGCGAAAGTAGGAATAATTCATTAAATAACGAGCCTTTTGCTATTTATTGTTTGCAATTTTTGATGATTTTGTAAGATTGAGGTTGCAAAAACGATTGAAAATTGTCTATCGTCTATGCCAATTTGAATCTCAACCGTAACACTCCCTCGTTAAAGTCGTGCGAGATAATTTTGAATGTCCCGATTTCTGCCGTGTTTGACACGTGTTCGCCGATGCAGGGGCATTGGTCGTAGTTGCCGATGCGGATGACCCGCACGGTGTCGACACTCCGGTCGGGGAGACGTTCGATATTGATGCCCTTTGGGAGTTTGTCTATCGGGTAGAAGATGGCTTCCACGTTAATGTTTTGATGGATGATGTCGTTCACGGCCAGTTCTACCGTTGCAATATCTTCCGGAGAGGGAGGGGTTGTGAAATGGTAATCACATTTGGATTTCTTTTTCTCGATGTGCGCGGAAAATGCCCGTTCGCAATGGAAATACTTCACCATTTGCGAATTCAGAATATGTTCTGCCGTGTGCATGGCAGGTGAACTGTAAGTTTTGTTGGGTTCGTTAATGTTCATGATTTAATGTTATTACTTTTTAATGTCGTGCGTCATAAGTTTTTAACGGAGATGTTTCTATCGCGAATATAATAAAATAAATTTGCCCCGGCAGAATTAATCAGTTGCAAGTTACAGGTTGGCAGGTTATAAGTTCGGTGAAAAAAATAATTTCTTTTTTGGATTTATCAAAAAGATGCTTACCTTTACACCGAGAATTATACCGGGGATACACGCGAGATACACTAGGAAGTTTTACTTTCATAACATGATCGAATCGATACGCCTTAGACCTTATATCGGCCCTTGATATTACTTCCAAACCCTCCACTCGCTTTCCCCGGTTTCTTTTTTTGATTATGATCTTGTTAATTAATAGAATTTATTGCCTATCTTTGCCTCCCGAGCGGAATAAACTTTCCGCGGGGGAGAATCACCTTTGGGTGAGCCCGCTTTAAATTTAGGTTTAAATAAAACTGTAATTATGAAGTTATTAGAAGGAAAAACAGCCATCGTGACCGGAGCGTCAAGAGGCATCGGTAAAGCCGTGGCAATGGAGTTTGCCAGACAAGGCGCCAACATCGCTTTTACCGATTTGAGGTATGACGAAATCGCGCAAGAAACCGAGAAAGAAATTGCTGCCTTGGGCGTGAAAGCGAAAATGTACGCTTCCAACGCTGCCGATTTTGCCGCTACTGCCGCTACCGTGGATGAGATTGTTAAAGAATTTGGACGAGTTGACATACTTGTAAATAATGCCGGGATCACGAAAGATACTTTGTTAATGCGCATGAGCGAGGAACAATGGGACGCCGTGATCAACGTGAACCTTAAATCCGTGTTCAATTTCACGAAAGCCGTTTCTGCCGTCATGTTGCGCCAGAAATCAGGTTCTATTATCAGCATGAGTTCCGTGGTAGGTGTCAGCGGTAACGCCGGACAAGCCAACTATGCCGCGTCTAAAGCCGGTATCATCGGTTTCACCAAGAGCGTGGCAAAAGAGTTAGGCTCTCGTAACATCCGTGCCAACGCCGTGGCCCCGGGATTCATCATCACGGACATGACCGCTCAATTGCCCGAGGACGTGCGGAAAGAATGGGCGGCAAAAATTCCGTTAAGAAGGGGAGGTACCCCGGAGGATATCGCCAAGGTATGCGTGTTCCTCGGTTCAGACTTGTCTGCTTACGTGACGGGACAAACCATTCACGTTTGTGGCGGAATGAATATGTAGGTTTTATAAATTTTATAGATGAGAGGTGTGTTGCGGCACACCTCTCGTTGTTTCTCCGTTTACTCCACGTGAACGTGCCAACTGGGGGAGAAGCCTGATTGATTCACCCCGGCGAAAAAGATGTACACGTGCGCCGATTGCCCGATAGATTCGTCCAGGGTAAATTCACCCCGTAAATCCCCGCGGCAACCTTTTACTTCGAGAGCCAGGCGGGGCGATCGTGTCAAGTTATCGTACAACAATCCCACCTGCATCACGTCCGTTCTTGCTGCCGTGCTCCAATCCCGTTCTTCTTGCCAGCTCACGTGAAAGCGGTTGCCTTCCCGCGTTACTTGCAAGTCGCGGGGAAGTGCCAGCCTCCCGGTGGAAAACTTGAATTCCTCGAAATCCACGATCTTGCTTTGCCCGTCAAAGCAGTGGAAATTGGTCGTGTAGAACAAGTTCGGAGCCATCTTTCCGTGTGCTTTGGCTGCCGTTCGCCAAATGTCGGGCGATACCTGTTTCATGTACTCCTTGTAGAACGACTGCACGGCAGTGAAGCGGGCGGTCACTTCCTGCTGCTTGGGCGTACGTCCTTCAATTTCCCATTTTTTCTTTTTCCCGGGAAGCTCGTATCGTCTTATACATGTTTCTCCATTACGCGTGTAATAGATTAGATTGTCTTTTCTTCCGACAGGAAAACCATTGATATAATCTTTTAGTTTCATATCAGTTAATTCTTTATTTTTCTAATGAATAGAGTGGGGAGTCCCCGTTCCCGGGGAACTCCTTTCACTCGCTTTTGTCATCAGGCTCCTTCCTCCAGCGTTAAGTACTGTGATTTGGAAGCCTTCTTTTTGTCCGCGCTTACGGCGAAAGTGTAAATCTTCACGTTTTCTTTGTTCCATTTCTGGGGTAAAGGCACGGATGTAGAACCACTTTCACCTCGTTGGCGAAGTGTTACCACCCGGCAAAATCCCAAGACGCTTTCCAGCAGCACGGCATACACCGCGTCATCCGCGTTGTTGTCGACCTCTTCCTCGGTTGGCGTCTGTTCAAAGATAAACTTTTGCGTTTCAGAGTTATAGCTTGCCGTTACATCCGGAACAAGCAATGACCCGTTCGCGCAAAACAAGCGCTCGTAATCCACAGTGACCACGTTCTCTGCTTCCACCGAGCAAATGTCTTTGTTCAATGAAAGGAACGCGTTTGCCGCGGACCATCCCCTTTTACGTTGTGGAAATCCCAACCGGATTGCCGATCGCAAAGCCGATGAAAGCATGATGAGCATAGCAAATTTCAAGCGTTGTTCAACTGCTTCCGGCGAATTCGAGGCTTTCCCGGGAATTCCCTTTCTTCTAACAACATTATTACTGTGGAGCATGTAATATGTAGCTCCTCCTACGGCTCCTAAATAGGCGCCTGCGAGGTCTGGGTATATCTTTCCCATATAATAATATTTAATGAATTGTAAAATTTTGATGTTTGTAATAAACATCTGTTCTTGGGTAAAAATAATTATGCAATTATTTTTTTTCTTAGAATTGACTCCATGCTTAATCGCATATTACCTATTCCTTAAATTCTATTGCTTAGATTTCTTTGTCTTTCAATAGCGGAATAGTAAAAAATCAGTTATTCTATCACTGATTCGTTATAATGTTTTTTTCTTTATGATGCAAATATAGCTTCAAAAAAGGATTTAGACAAGAAAAAAAAGGATTTTTTTTACTCGGTACCCCTTTTGATAAGTCAAATGATTGGATATTAATCTGTTGATTTTTTTTGTGTGTTGAAACGTTCTTTTTCGTGGAAATATAATCACTTCCAATTTGGGGATATTCTAGATTTTCCTTAATATTGTATCGTTAATAAATAAGTCGAACTAAAACATCAAGAAGAAAGAAGCAGGCATTTGAATTAAAATATTGTTGAACGGACAGGATATTATTCGATAAAGCAAAATCTGGTAAATTTTAATCATCATGAATAATAAGCCGAATCACGTTCCACACCCGTTTGGGCGTGGATTGTTTTCGCTTTTATGATGATAGGTTTACCAGAACCTTGCTTATCGGGAGTGTTAGCAATTTCACGCTCTCTTTATATCCTCCCACTTAGAAACGTTATAAACAGTACCGGAAACTTCATCTAGGACAGTGCTTTTGTAATAAATTGCTAATTTTGTTACACGGCTACCCCGAGTGAACGTTTTGCTGGATTCTGAAAATTGATTACATTTGTATAATTATTCGGGATAATACCCGGGTAATGAAAATGTGAAATATTTGAAGCGTTTAGTTTTATCCTTGTTTTGAAAATCGCCAATTTTTGACCAAAAGGATAAGCAGTACAAACGTTCATGCTTGCCATATAGAAATCTACACTATATGTGGTTTAGCGTGGGGTAGCTGTTTATTTTTGGTCGGGTGTTTGGCGATACCTCAAAACAGATAAACTGAAAGTTCCCACGCTTTTCTTATGCAATATAAACTGCTTTTCTGGGGATTAAAGGCAATATATAATACTAACTTAATATGGAGAGTGTGAAAATTGGAATAATATTCTTCTATGTGATATTGATGTGTATTCCTGTTTTACCTATTGATGCGCAGACGATCAATACACGGATGTCTAATCTGTCTATAATAACAAATAGTTATCATATTCAACCAATTATGTCTGATTATGATATAATTATAGAAAAAGAGCACGATTTCCGTTATAAGTTTGATGAATTACTTTTGTCAGAAGGAACATTAAAGAGAATAATATGGTACAGATCGGATAAGCAGATTCTTCGTGTGTATGAAAATTCACTTCTTCGCTGCTACGAATATGATGAGAGAGGGAAATTAGTAGAAGCTGCCGAGTATCGCTTAGATGATTATAATCCGAGAATATTTTTCCAGAAAGATTTTAATGGACGATTAACTCAATGCAAGAAAATAAAATATCAATATAATGATAAAGAACAGATAAGTACAATAATAGAATATACTTCTAATGGAGATGCACAAAAAAGAATATGCAAATATGATAATAACGGACGAGTTAATTTAGTTGGTGATACAACATTGAAATATGATAATCAAGGTCGGGTTATCGGATTATGCTCTACCACTCTTGAAGAGCAAGGGTATTATTATGAACTTTATGATTATTTCAATCAACAGTTGAGTAAATATTCTCAAGGTTATATTCAGAGTGCGCACTCCAAGGTAGAAAAAGAAGTTATGTATGAGTATGAAAATGATGAGAATGGTAATTGGATTACTCGCCGAGGTTATGTTCGAAATGATAATAAAATAGATGGTAAAGAATATATTTCCGTGTTTACACGAGAATATCATAAATTTAATGATTGGCAAGATCGGGCAGCGAACGTGGAGGGCGATGGGAATGATCGTGATGTTGAAAAAGAAGATGTTAATACTGATGCGCCTCGCTTTCCTGGTAGTATTAATAAGTGGCTGGCAAAGCATATGAAATATCCGGTTTTTGCGCAAGAAAATAATATCCAAGGTACAGTGGTAGTACAATTCATGATTGAGAAAGATGGTAGCATTACGGATGTAAAAATAGTTACATCTGTTGATCCGATTTTGGACAAGGAGGTTATTCGTTTGGTAAAAATTATGCCAAAATGGATACCCGGGAAACAAAAAGGTGAACCGGTTAGAGAGAGCTATACGATGCCATTTAATTTTAGATTACAATAATAATGTTATGGAAGAATTAATGTACAATTTAAGAGAAGGAGTAGAAGCTCTTACTCCTCCTTTAGGTTTGACTTTTCGAGAGGTTATAGGATGGATATTAGGATTGCTTGCCTTCCTTCTTGTTTTGAATATATTGCAAACATTAACTGCTGGACTTTCGAAGCAAAATATGTGATATTTCGACCAGCAATATCGTGATCTTGCAAATAAATTGAATGAATTGCAGAAAAAGTTAGATAATTTACAGAAATTCAATAATGATTAGAAGTAATAATGAAAAATAAGTCTGTTCTTGTAGGGTGCCTTTTTATCTTGCTTTTATACTCTTGCACGAGACGTCCGGATTATGAAAAAGCGACAACAACAAATTCTTATTTTCAGGTTTTCCAAAAAGAGGAAAGTTTTGTCAGAACTGTTACGGCATTGTCTAGCATTGCTGTTTTTGATTCCATATTGAAATTTAATAAGGTCGTAGATACACACCGGATTGTCATCGAAAGAATAAATTCTGCTGTTCTTGATAGTTACCGAGATAAAATAAAACAACTACATCAAATGATGAATAATTATCTGTCTGTTTGTCAAGAAAATAAGGGATTGATCAATGATTATTCTGATTTTTTCATTCAATTGCCTAGTAGGTTGAATGGAATTCTTGAGCAAAAAATAGAAAAAGCAGATAAAGTTGTGAATTTATTTTTTGGTGAAACAGTTTACAAGAAATTGGAAGAAGAATTGCTGCTTCAAAAATACGAAGAAATTTCGATGCTTTTGAGGCAAGCTTGTGATTCCATTGTACGTGGGGAGAATTTTTGTTGTACTCGCTTGTATATGTTTATTCTTGAGTCTTATATTCGGGAAGACGAAAAATGTAGAACTGAAATAAGTAAAGAAGAATTTGTAATAGCATTTGAACGGGACTTTAATAGGCTTCAAGAGATATTTTTCTCGAAAAATATGTGTGAAACGTTTTTGGGATTCCTAAAAAATAGTTTTGATATGAATGAAGCTTATGGTGAATATATAGAATTATTGGAAGCTTGGAAGAAAGTAGATAAAGCAAAAGATCTTTTAGTGCAAGAAAAGTTGGAAGATAAACAATATACCTCGGAAAAATCTACAGCTTTTGAAATGACTTTTAAAGTCTTGTTCATGCCAGAAGAATTGGAGAATGATTATAGAAGACCTCGATTGTATATAATCGTATTGGATGGAAAAGGGGAAAATTATTACTTGTTTAATGATGAAAATGACTATGATGCAGTAGCTTTTCGTTTTTGGGTAGTATCTGAAATAACATATCGTTATATGGCTAATAAATTTTACCGTGATTGTGAATATAGTTCCAGTAAATTCACGAAAAACTGGCAACAGTATGCATTAGAAATTGAAAAATATCTTCCTTATGTGGAGAAATTACCTATTCATGATGAAATAACTGATCCTAAAATCAAAAAATTGTTTAACCAAGTATATTATGACTGGAAAAACAACACATTGACACTTAATAATAAATGGTATGGAGATCATAGTTATTATATCGGGAATGAAAATTTTCATATAGAAAGGTTGGAAAATGACGGCAGTGCAAAATATAAAGAAAAATATGATAGCGCTTTAACAATTGCAAGGCATACGTGGTTTATACGTTAATGTTTAATAATTAGTAAGATAGGAAATGATAGAAAAAGAACAACAAAATTGGGATCAATGTTTTTATTGCATATTTGCATTGATATTTGTTATTATCTTGAGTATTTCTGGGTGGGGAAAAAGTATAAATGCGAGTATATTTTTACCCCAAATCTTGGATAGCATGGGATTAGTGGGTATTTCGTGTGTAACCCTATTGTGGTTACTTATCAATGGTGGATTATGGTCATACTGCAAAATGAATGGATTTGAAACTCGTACTTTGGGTGTGTATATAATATTGAATATTGTATTATTTATAGGAGAATTGGTTGTTTATTTTTTAGGTGTATCAGATAAACTAGAAGTCTTATTAAATGCACTGCCATCTATAAAGTTGGGAATAATATTATTGACATCTTTGTTAAGTGTTACGGGAATTGTACTTGGAATTCAATTGCGTGCGAACTTAGCATTCTTCAAAAATTTTGTTGGATATGCTTTTATGTTTGTGTATGCAGTTCCTTTTTTTACTTTTCTTGTTGAATCTTTGTTAATTGGTACAACACGAGTATTTATTTTATTTACAACCATTGTGTGGATATATTCATTAAGTGTTTTATTCGTGTTCTTTTTGAAAATAGAAGATTTGAAAATCATGAACATCAATAATTAATTGTTTATACTATGAATGATCTATTCAATCAAAACCTAAATCGTTGGTTGCGGGAAGTGGCGGATGGTTGCCACGAGATAGCCGTGAACCCGGCTTACGACATGGACGTGGATTTTTACGCCTTCCAGTCCAAGGTGAGCTATCAGCCGGAATTAATGATTATCGGAAGTAATCCTGGGGGGAATGAAAAATATTCCGAGATGAACCGGAAACGGGGACGGGAACGCCGGGGTGCGGATGATCTTGGCGTTTGCGATTGCAATCAATTCCTTGCTAATGACGGTTGGGGAAGTATGCGGAGCTTGTGCGATTTGTTTTCCGGGGGTGTGTTGCGTCTGGTGTTCGAGGAGGCGGTAGTGACAAACGTGGTTTATTTCAACACGGGGACTTTTCGTGAGTTGCAACAACGGATGAATCGGGGCGGAAGGGAAGCTTTACGGTTTTGCGTGGGGAAAACGATGGAATTGATACGTGATATAGTGCGTCCACGTCACGTGTTGTTGATGGGGAATCCTGCACGGGATCATTTGACGACGTATTTTGATAAACCGTTACAGCCATTGCTGGTTACGTGCGTGGAGGGGTGGAACCTGATTCGGGAAACCACGATAGACGGCATCCCGACTTATTGCATCCACCATCCTGCGCTTAATCGCAAGTTTAACACGGGAGAGAACCAAGAGCTTAAACGGAAGATGTTTGAAACGATATTTTCTTGATCCAATCAATAAAGACGAGGATGGGGACGTGGATGAATATCGTTACGAGTACACATTAGAGGGAACAAACAAGGGGTTTCTCCTTGGTTCACGGCTCTCAAGTATTGATTACCTATTGATCAAGTATTGATTACCTGTTCTTTAACCAATAGATGATCAATACGTGGTCAATACTTGATCAATAGGTGAATGCCGTGAATCAAGGAGAAACCCCTTTTCAAGGTATGTTTTGTTACGATTTTTTCAAGGTGTTTTTTTTGTGGAGTTCATTCGCGGTTCTCTTCCATAAATTCCTCGTATAAAGCCACGGGACCGTAATGCCACAGTTTAGTACTCTCGTCTTCTAATTTCTGGTAAGTTTTGGAGTAATAGAATTTTCGTATCGCATCAATTATTGAACCTCCATGCTCTTTCACGTATAATTGTGCGAAAAGACTGACTTTGGAGGGTAACAGCAAGTAAAGATTTTTATTTGTGATTTTTCTGTTCATATAGCACCTCCTTGGCTTCTAAAAAAGTTAATTTCATAGAGTTTCTTCCTTTCGTTTTGTGATATAATTCTCTATTTCTTCTAGTAATCATTGCCGGCTTTGGGTATGTAATACTTCAAAATTGTCAGTCAAATATTGTGATATCCCGTACTTTTCAAACAAATTCATCACTTCTTTGCCTGAAAGATTATATTTCATTTTATATTGTTCGATACAAAATGAAATAAAATAAGCTATATCTAATTCCTTCTTATCCATGTTAAAGTTTTTTCAGAAGATCTTAGCGACATCGAATTATTGTATATCCGTTTGCAAAAATAAGAAAATACGAGCAAGAAAGCAAGTGCAAGAAGTTGGGTGGATGAAATAGCTTTTAGTTATATTGTAAAAATCGCCATTTGAGAGTATGTTTTTTACGTAAAAATCGCCATTTTAGAAAACAATTACTATATTTGCAAATAAAGATTGGAAGTTTAGCTATGGAAACAATAAACAGAATACTTCGAGATAGAATCACGGCTCGGATTTCTCCGGGGAAGGTCGTTTTGATTTTCGGTGCGCGACGCGTGGGAAAAACAGTACTGATGCGCACAATCGTGAATGGCTATTCCGGTCGGACCATGATGCTCAACGGGGAAGATTACGATACATTGGCGTTATTGGAGAACCGGACAGTGTCGAACTATCGACATCTATTGGAAGGCATTGATCTGTTGGCCATCGACGAGGCGCAAAATATACCGCAAATCGGTAGTATTTTGAAATTGATTGTTGATGAAATACCGGGTGTGAGCGTATTGGCAAGTGGATCGTCTTCTTTTGACTTGCTCAATAAGACGGGAGAACCGTTAGTCGGACGCGGGACGCAATTCCTGCTTACGCCATTCTCACAGCAGGAAATCGCACAAACGGAAAATGCGCTTGAAACACGTCAGAATCTGGAAGCCCGCTTGATTTACGGTTCCTATCCGGAGGTGGTGATGCTGGATAATTTCGAGCGTAAAACGGATTATCTGCGCGATATTGTAGGGGCTTATTTGCTAAAGGATATTTTGGCGATCGATGGACTGAAAAATTCGAGTAAGATGCGTGATCTGTTACGACTGATTGCCTTTCAGTTGGGAAGTGAGGTTTCCTATGAAGAATTGGGCAGGCAACTTGGAATGAGCAAAACGACTGTTGAGAAGTATCTCGATTTGTTGGAAAAGGTATTTGTTGTTTATCGCCTGGGTGCGTATTCCCGTAATTTGCGCAAGGAGGTTACGAAAGCCGGGAAATGGTATTTTTACGATAACGGCATCCGTAATGCCATTATCGGGGCATTCTCTCCGTTAGCAATCCGGCAGGATGTCGGCGCATTGTGGGAAAACTATATCATTGGCGAGAGACGAAAGGTCAACTTTAACAAGGGACAACATAAGGAATTTTTTTTCTGGCGGACATACGACAAGCAGGAGATCGATCTTGTTGAAGTGAGTTCGGAGCATTTGACGGCTTTGGAATTTAAATGGGGCAATAAAATGCCTGTTGTGCCGAAAGCATTTCAAGAAGCGTATCCGCATGCGGAATTTCACGTCGTGAACAGAGATAATTACCTGGAATTTATAGAAAAATGAAACTTTGTTGCGCTAGTCTTGGTTATTTCCCGGAATATGTCTAATTTTAAAACACCGTAATTCTGTCGCCTTTGGGATGTCAACGACGTGTTATGGCTTGGTTTTTGCAAGTTTCAAGTATGAACTAAAGAAATAACCTCATGGGAAATAGTGTAACATATAGGATGAAGATCGCCTTAAGAGCAATCGGGGCGTGTTTGTTGTTGGGATGTCTTGTTTCGTGCGGTAGCTATAAAGAGTTGGCTATCGACGTGTTGAAGCCGGGTGGGATCAATCTCGGGAACGGGGACGCGCAGATCATGTTTATCGACCGGAAGATCATCCACGTGTCGGATTCTTTGGCGGCTCCACAGTTGTATTCTTCCTTGCGATTAAGACGGGATAATCTGGTGACGTGCTTCTATGACGGGCTACGTGACGGGTTGCGTAATGGAATACGCCCGGTGTTGCTGGTTCGGGGATTGGGATTAAAACCGACTTATATTACCGACGGGATGGAGCCGGAACCGATATCCCCGGAAGGCATCAAGGCTTTGGAGAAAACTTCCCGGATGACGCACGTGCTCGCGGTGGAATATTGTAAATTCAACTTGGACTTCTCGGGACGTTTGGTGCTGGATGATAATCTGTTTGTCCGGTTGTACGATGCCAACGGGCAGGTGGTGGATTCCATGAACAGCCAGAAAATGGAGGTGAAGCATAGCACGTACGAGGGGGAAGACGATTACGCCACGATATGCAATTTCTTTTACGATAAGGGATGGAGTTATGCAGAGCGGCTGACCCCGATGTGGACTCCCGAGAGACGGAGGCTGTACACGGACAACCGGGTGTTGAGCGTGGGATACCATTTTTTCCAGAATGAGGATATAGATGAGGCTCGCCGGATATGGGAAGCAGCCTTGGCTCTGAAACCGAATGTGGCGGCAAAAGCGGCGGTAAATCTGGCTTGGCTTTACGAGAAAGACGGGAACTTTTCGGGGGCAAAGGCTCTGTTGGAAGCGGCGGAGAAAACGCTGCAGAAAGCCAATATCAGCAATAAAGTGTCCGTGTATATCAAGGAATATATCGAGGTTCTCGACAGACGGATAAAGGATGAAACTAAAATAATGGAACAGATATAAACGATTAAAAAGCATGGAAAATTTCGATTATTACAATCCCGTGAAGATACTTTTCGGGAAAGGGAAAATTGCCGAGATCGGGAAATGGATACCCAGGGGTATGAAGATCATGATGACTTACGGGGGCGGAAGTATCAAGAAAAACGGGGTTTATGACCAAGTGATGAACGCCTTGCAAGGATTTGATATCGTGGAATTCTCCGGTATCGAACCCAACCCGCATTACGAAACGTTGATGCGTGCCGTGGAGATGGCAAAACGCGAGAACGTGGGATTCCTGCTTCCCGTGGGCGGTGGTTCCGTGATCGACGGGACGAAATTCATTGCCGCGGCTACCTGCTTCGAGGGCAACGAGCCGTGGGATATTGTTGCCAAGGGCGCCAAGGTTAACGCGGCATTGCCTATCGGTACGGTATTGACTTTGCCGGCAACAGGTTCGGAAATGAACTGCGGGGGGGTGATAACCCGCGAGTTTACACGTGAAAAGTTGGCATTCCGTTCATCACACGTGTTCCCGAAATTCTCCGTGCTCGACCCGACCGTGACCTATTCCTTGCCGATGCGGCAGGTGGCTAACGGGATCGTGGATACTTTCGTGCACGTGATGGAACAATATTATACTTTCCCGGAACACGCCGAGATTCAAGACCGTTTCTCCGAATCGATATTGAAGACGTTGATCGAGATCGGTCCCCGTCTGATTCATGACGAGAAGCCGAATTATGACGACCGGGCAAATTTCATGTGGGCAGCCACGATGGGATTGAACGGGTTGATAGCCTGCGGGGTGACCGAGGACTGGTCTACTCACCATATCGGGCACGAGTTGACGGCTTTCAACGGGCTTGACCACGGGATTACCCTGGCAATCGTTCTACCGGGCGTGATGAATGCCACGAAAATGAAACGCCGGGAAAAACTGTTGCAATTTGCCTCACGGGTGTGGAATATTGACCCAACTCAACCCGATGCCTGCGACCAGGCGATTGCCCGCACGGAACAATTTTTCAATGAATTGGGCGTGAAAACACGTTTGTCCGATTACGGGGTGGGTATCGACACGATCGACCGTATCGAGAAGCGTTTCCGTGAACGAGGCATGTTTGCCTTGGGCGGCATCGACGACGTGAACGTGGATAACGTGAGGGCGATATTGACGTCAAGACTTTAATTTTCAATTGTATGCTTCGTGTTTACCGGGCTTCCGCGGGTGCGGGGAAGACTTTTGCTTTAACGATGGAATTCTTCAAGATCGTTTTTAATTCTCCGTTGGAGTATAAAAACGTTCTGGCGGTTACGTTCACGAATAAGGCGACGGAAGAGATGAAATCCCGTATCGTGAGGGAGTTGAATAAACTCGCGGAAGGGCTGAAAAGTGATTACCGGGAGGAGTTGAAACGAACGTTGCGGCTGTCGGACGAGCAGGTGCAAGCCCGGGCGGAAGTGTTACGCACGCTGATCCTGCACGACTACGGGCGGCTGGCTGTGACGACGATCGACCGTTTCTTTCAACGGGTAATCAAGGCTTTTACCCGGGAACTTGGTATATTTCCCGGCTATAACGTGGAACTGGACAGTGATTACGTGTTGCAACGTGCCGTCGATCAGGTAATGCAGCGCATGAACAAGGATAAGGAACTTGGAGCGTGGATTACCGAATTGATGAGTGACAGCGTGGAAGATGCCCGTTCGTGGAGCGTGAAAGCCAAGATTGCCGAGTTGGGGAAAGAACTTTTCGGCGAAAGTTATATGCTCTTCGATAAGGATGTGCAGGAACGTTTCAACGATCGGGATTTCCTGAAAGTGTACAAATATTTCCTGCAAGGTATTATCACGAGATTCGAGAAACGGCTGGAAGAATACGGGCGAATAGGGTGTGGTTTCCTGGAAGAGCGGGGGCTGCGGGTAGAAGATTTCAAGAATGGCAAACGAGGGGTAATCAATCACTTCTATAAATTGAAGGAGAAAAACCTGGATAGTATTACCGATACTACCCGGAAAGCTATTGACAATCTTGACGCTTGGATAACGAAAAAAACAGAGCCAGCAGCCCGTGCCCGACTGGAGGATGCCTACACGACTTTGAACACGTGGTTGCGGGAGAGCGTGGAGTTCTACGACGAGAATTACCGGGATTACGTGTCGGCTCGTCTGTTGTCGGGTAATCTTTACCAGCTTGGGATTCTGAACGACCTGTACGGGGAAGTCCGGGATTATTGTGACGAGAAAGGGCTTATGTTGTTGAGTGATACGACTCGCCTGCTCAACACACTGATAGCCGGTAACGATACCTCTTTTTTATTCGAGAAAACGGGTAATTTCTACAAACACGTTATGATCGACGAGTTTCAGGATACTTCCACCATGCAGTGGGCGAATTTCCGTCCTCTTATTATCAACACGCTTGCCGAAGGAGGACGGGCGATGTTGGTGGGCGACGTGAAACAAAGTATTTACCGGTGGAGGAATGGAGATTGGCGATTGTTGGCGGAGGGCGTGGAACGGGACTTCACGGCTTTCGGCACGGATAATATCGTGTTGGGGCATAACTGGCGGAGTAGCCGGGAGATCGTGGAGTTTAATAACCGTTTTTTCGTTCAGGCAGCGGGACAATTGAAGGCGTTGTATGATGCCGAGTGCGGTGAGGATAATGCTTATTCTTCCTCTATCATTGAGGCTTATAATAGACCGGAACAATTGGTTAGCCGTCCCGGTGACGGATACGTGGAGATTCGTTTCGGGGGAGAGAAACAAGAGGAAGGAAGTGATACCGACATCATGGAAGAAGTTGTGGACATCATTCTGGATACCGTGAGGCGGGGAGGACGCTTGAAAGATTGTGTCATTCTTGTCCGGAACGGCAGGGAAGGGGCTTTTGTTGCCGATTACCTGATCGAGTATAACAAGCGGGAAGGAATACCTTTCCCGGTGACTTTTATATCGAACGATTCGTTGTATGTTGCTTCGTCCCCTTACGTGGAGTTGATTATCAACGTGCTGCGCTATATGGTCGAACCGTATGATGCCGTGAACCGTACCGTGTTGTTGTATAACTACCGGACATTCGTGCAAGGGGAAAATACGGCGGAAGATGATGCGCTTTTCAAGGCCGGGGGAGGAGCGGAGAGTTTTCTCGATACGCTGGGTATTCCTTTCTTGCGGGAACCGGAGCGGTTGGCTTCCGGGTCTTTGTTCGAGATCACGGAGGAAATTATCGAGGCTTTCGGGTTGAAGAACCGGGCGGAAGAATTGCCCTACCTGATTGCTTTCCAGGATATCCTGTTCGACTACGAGCGGAACAACACGAATAGCCTGCCCGTATTTCTTGAATGGTGGGAGAAAGAGAAAGATAAGAAAGTGTTGTCGACTTCCGAGGAAACGGATGCCGTGCGGATACTCACGATACATAAATCGAAAGGGTTGGAATTTAAATCGGTCATTATCCCGTTCTGCGCGTGGGATCTGGATGACACCCGCCACGGGAGGCGGATATGGTGCCACAACCGGGAGGAAGGCTTCCGGGATTTGGAATACGCCCCGTTGAACTACTCGCCGAAGCTGGCGGACAGCCATTTCAGAGAGGATTACCTGGAGGAACACATGAAAGCCTACGTGGATAACTTGAATTTGCTTTACGTGGCCTTGACGCGGGCGGAAAAGGAGTTGCACGTGTTGCCCTATGCCCCTAAGGTCACGAAAGAAGGCAAACCTTCGGATATTGGGGCATTTCTTTATCAGGTACTGGAACAGCTCGCCCTGCCCGGGTGGGACGGGGAGAATCTATGCCTGCGGATCGGGGAGAAGAAGACGATACCCGTCCCGGCTACCATTAGTGACAATAACACGTTGAATTTGTCGGAATACCCGATCTACAATCTGAACGACCGGGTAAGCGTGCGTTATAAATATGAAGACTATACTGATCCGGAGAGCATGGAAACTACCGCCGTGGACGAGGGAAAGATGTTGCACGAGATTTTCCGGCGTATCGAAACGGTGGAGGATATCGACCGGGCTGTTGGCGATATGTATCGATCCGGACTGATAAACGGCACGGAACGGGAATCGTACCGGGAGCAGGTACTAGGATATTTAAAAAACAATATCCCTTCGGAATGGTTCGACGGTAAATACAAGATTATCAATGAACGGGACATCCTTTTCCGGGGAAGTGGCAAGGCTCGTCCCGACCGGGTAATGACGGACGGGGAAAAAGCGATTATCGTAGACTACAAGTTCGGACGAAAAGAGGAGAAATCATATCTCCGCCAAGTTAGCTTTTATTGCAAAACCTTGAAGCAAATGGGATATACCGACGTATCGGGTTATATTTGGTATGTCACGTTGAATAAAATCGTTCCCGTGAATGCTGATCAAGTACCTATCCAGTTGCAGCTTTTTAATTGAGTTAAGTGAAGATATCTATGATTAGTTATTTAGAGAATGGCTAATGCAAAATATAACTGTTATCAATGGCTAAATGATAAATATTTTTTATATTTGTAAAATTATGGAGAATTAGATTGGTTTGTTGAACACTAATTATTATTGATATGTGTCTTTTGAAAATCATATTTCATCATAATTTGAAATTGCAATTAAGGAATTATATGCTTTGGGGCTTTTTCTTTTTTATGCTGTTAGTTGTCACGTATTTCCACTTGAGAAACCAAAGTAATTTGAGTGTATATTCTACATCTGGAAGATTTACTCTTGCCTCCTTTATTCCTTACATGAATGCATATATATTCTCAGTATTACAAATCATTCCAATGATTTTTATTACTACGTCTGTTTTAAGCAAAGAAAAACGGATAAATACATTGGATACTATATATTATCGACCAGAAAGTAATATGGAATATGTTTGGGGAACAAGTCTGGGTATATTATTCATATTCTTAATAATGAGTATAGTGTCCTTATTTGTCGCTGTATTGATTCATTTGTTTGCAAGTGATGCCCCATTCTGTTTTTGGTATTATTTATTTTATTTTCTTACGATAGTTGTACCGGCAGTTGTTTTTACCTATGGTTTTTCTTTAGCTATTAATCATTTTATAGGTAATCAATTGCTTTGTATAACAATACTCTTAATCTATTTTATTGTCTCTATTTTTTATATAACCGATAGTCAGCAAGGACTATTTGACCCGATGGGAATAACGCTTCCTAGTGTTTGGTCGGAAATAACTGGTCATGCTAATTTGTTGGAATATTTACTTCAACGCGGATGTTGGTTTTTATTAGGATTAGGCTTTGTTCAATTGTCTGTTTTGAAGTTTGCACGGCTATCTAATAATCCGATGCAGCGGAAAACGTATGTTATCATGACACTTTCATTAATTTTCGGTGGTCTAATCTTAGGAATTTCTTTTCTTTCTATATACCAAAAGAAAAAAGAACTTCGACAAATGTATTTGGATTGCTATACTAAGTATTCGATAATTCCTAAAGCTACGATGTTATGTCAGAACATAAAATATGACCAGCAAAATCAACAGATGTTGGTGAATAGTAGGTTGACTGTAAAAAATCAAACAAAACAGAAACTAAAAGAAGTGATACTGTATTTGAATCCGGATCTGGAAGTGACCTCTCTGCAGGCTAATGGAAAGGATGTCACGTTTGACCGAGAGAATCAAATTATACGAATGCATTACTCTATCATACCTGAAGATACTTTAAATATTGATATATCTTACAAGGGTGAAATAGATGAAAATATTTGTTATTTAGATGTTGCTGATAATGTAGTATTTGATCTTAAAACACGTGGTTATATGGCATGCCATTTTGGGAAAAAGTATGCATTTTTGGGAAAGTCATTTACTTTGTTGACCCCTGAGGTTTTATGGTACCCAACAACAATTCCTCCAGTCAATCCAGTATCTCCATATATGATAGATAAAAACTATACGTACTATACGTTACAAGTTGTTGTTCGGGATGAAAAATCTGTTGTTTCACAAGGGAAGAAAAAGATATTCGGTGATCATGTTTATTTCGAGAATACAATTCCTCTGTCAGGTCTCTCTCTTTGTATTGGTGAATTTGAAACAAAGTCAATGTACATTGATTCTGTATATTGTGAGTTAAATGTTTTCAAAAGGAAGTATTCCTTATTGGACTCGTTTAAAGGTAAAAATTATAATAATGTGCTACTTCAAATTAAACATGATGCTGAAGCTAAAATGTATGCACCGTATCCTTACGAACACATTACATTTGTGGAAACACCCATATCGTTTACTTCATATTACAGAAATAATAAAGAGGGAAGTGAATACGTTCAACCGGAGTTGGTATATTTGCCCGAAAGAGGAACTGGAAAATTAACGAATGGTGATGCTAGAGAAGTATTACGGAATTTTGAAAGTTTAATCTTGGGGGAAAATGGGGATACTGGTAAATTCTCTTGGAAAGAACAATTTGGTCTTTTTAATTGGAATATGAGTAGTTTCCTTTCAAATTTCCAATTTCAGAATAATCCATATTGTTTATTGTCTATGTTCCAGGATAGTAGATCTTATTTTTATTCAAGTCAATATCCGATTTTGAATGCAATTATGAGGAATATAGTTAAACAGGAAGATTTCGAGATTGGTGGTACAGCTGAAATTAATGGCAGGGCAGAGGTTATCGCGATAGATATTCTAAATACTTGTAGTTTAGAAAAATTGTCATATACTAGGGATATTTCACCGCTCGTTATGCGTGAAATATTAAATCAAAAATCTAGGGAGATTTTAAGTATTTTCGATTATGAACAACTTTCTCGTGATACTATAAAATCATTTTTATTGGATTTTATGAACAAATATAAATTTCAATCTCTCGATTTCACGTTATTTGATAGTATATTTACAAATAAATACGGGATAGGATGGGGAAATAAGTTGTCTTCATGGTACGTAAATCAAGGGGTTCCTAAGTATTTGATAAAAAATTTTACGATAAAAAGAATTAAAACTTTAAATGATGAGGATTCGACTTCAACCTTAATACAGTTCATGATATATAATGATAGTAAGACAGATGGAACAATAACACTTACGTCTTCAGATAAGTCTTACGACGGAATTTTATATTTCATAAAATGGGGACATATTCAAAAACCATTTAATCAAAGTTTTAGAATTGAAGCCCAGTCCGGTAGAAAAATAGCATTGCTTGTTCATAAAAGCCAACGATATTTTAAATTACACACTAATTATTCTTTGAATTATCCTCGTTTCCTCACGGTAGGATGTAATGAACAGGAAGGAACATTAGACTATCAAGAATATTTCCAGGTAATTAATAAAAACGAGTTTCATAGTAATCCAAATGAAATTATTATAGATAATGAAGACCGGGGTTTTTCTATTATATATTCATCTCCGATTGTTAGATTGACTGATCATTTTCTATATGATTCAGGTTTTTCTAAGTATCAAAATCTTACTTCATATGTTTTTCTGAATGACCGTTGGCAATCATTACTTGAGGATTACTCTTATGGTGAATCTGTTAAAAGTGCTGTTCTTAGGTTATCTGGGAAAGGGAAATCAAGAGTAGAATGGTCTACCATATTAGAAAAAGCAGGAAGATATGAAATATATGCATATATTCCTAAAATGCTTTATAGTAAGGTATTAAGAACACAGGAATCGCAGAAAGTTAATATTGGAAATCAAATATATAGAGTGTATTTTCGAGATACGATTAAAGAAATTAATATAAATATTAATAATAATCAATATGGATGGTTTTCTCTCGGTTGCTATGAATGTAATGCGGGAGAAAATAAAGTTGCTCTAAGTGATGTAGGTATACCAAATCAAATTATGGTTGCAGACGCTGTAAAATGGGTATATTTAGGAACAAAATAAATGAAATGGTCGAGAGGATGCCTGATATAATGCATCCTCCCTTACAAATAAATATCAACTTATTTTAATAGAAAGTCCAAAACTAAGTACATTTGATCCAGTAAATGTATCTTTTATGTTTATTTTTAAAATACCACTAATTGGTGGATAGATTGTGCGGGCAGGTATCGTTAAATATATTGTATAGCCGTAACTAGGTATAAATACAGTAGTATTAGATTGAATATCTGTTATTGGAGTTATTCCTAGGGAAACTCCTTGCACTATAATGGAACTCTCCCCTTCTATACCATATATATATTGAGTCGGCCTGAATTTAATAGTTAAATAGTAGGTATTTCCTCTTTTCATTTGAAATATATATGGATCATCATTGGGTTCAATATTGACAACGTCTATTATTCCTTCTTGTGAACCGAAATCTGCAAATCTCATATCTACAGACATCACATTACATATACTTATAAATAATGCGACAATTATGAAAGTTAGTTTTTTCATGATGTACGAATTTTAAGTTAATACAAGAAATAATTTGCGCTATCTCTTTTTATTTCCTCCTTTCTGTAATGAGATATTTTTACAAAAATATAGCAAATAATTCAAATAAACCTAATATTATAGCTCCTTTTTTTAGGAATAGTGAAAATAGAATGTATGATTAGAATACATTAATCTTTTATCTTGTTTGCGTGACGATTCTTATGGCTGTCTTTTTCAAGGAGAAAGTGTCGCTCGTTAATACGATTGCCATTCTTTTGGCATTTTGTGGGCTGGGATTCTTGTATTTGGGAGATGTGGAACAGGCATTCTATTTTATCGGATGTGATTATAAAAAGTATGAGCCGAGTTAAAATAAAAAATGACAACTTTTAGTTGTCATTTCTTATTGCTTTTATCTGCGGTAATCCATTCGTTTTTTACCGAGAGGGATGCTGCATCCGATATAGGCGTTAGCACGGTTGGCATCGCCCGGAGCTTTCGTCATCAAGTAATCGGAACCGATGAATATAGGACCTAATTTCAGACCGATACCCACGGTTTTGAATTCACTGTGAAGGAATGAATAACTCAACGTGGCACCGAACCAGTTTCTCGGGCGGTAGTTCGCTGAAACCGTTAATTCCGAATATGATTTCGGGAGCGTGAATTGAGTGGAAGAGAGCACTCCGAAACCGAGTTTGTTGTTCAACAAGGTGATCTCTGCTCCCAAGTTCAAAGTAGAACGAAGGGTCGTTTTACGGCTTTTGGCTTCTCCTTCCTCGAATTGAATCAAATCGAGATCGAAGATGTCAGTATTACTAACATAGTTTTCGTAATCATCGGGATTGATGTTCTCGTAATCATCCGGATCAATGGAGCCCAAGATTTCACCATAGGTATGGGTGCCTTCGGTTGTGGCTATCGTGGTATGTGATTTCGACCAGTTGATGAAACCTAAATCGATGATAGCTGCCGAAACAGTCAGGTTGTTTAATATCTTGTAACTTGCCCCTAGATCAACACCAAAACCGAATCCGGAAATACCCGGAGTGTCGATATCGATATCGTTGATATAATTATGTTCCGAATCGAATTCGAGTTCCAAACCTTTCATGGATGCTTCCAGTTTTCCTTTCGTGGTGACTTCCCATTTTTGCATATCGTTGCCTGCATTCACGTAGATACGGTCGATTTTTGCGTCGAGGTTGCCTATTCCTACTAATACTTTAAAGCGTCCGCCAACAGATAATCTGTCTGTTACCGGGCGGGAGTAGCCCAAGCCGATTTCGGAGAAAACATCGGCGTGAAGTTCCATGTTTTTGATGTCATACACTTGCCCGAGATCTATTTCTGCATAACGGGCAAATTCAAACATCGTTTTTGGGATGGAAGCACTAATAATTGCTCTTGCCCCCAGGTTAACCGTCCAGAACCCTTTGCCGCTGTAAAAACCGAAAGAGAGAATGTCGGTCGTGAAGTCGATATTCATGGTGTTCTTGTTATCCAAGCGGTTCATGAATTTGTCGCTTTCCAGGAAACCATTTTTGTTTTCAATGATGTCGACGAAATCGTCGATGGTTAGTTTATTGGAAGAGATGGATAACCCCAATGCTCCAATTGCCGGGATATTAAAATAGCCTCTTGCCGGTTGTAAAGCCGGATTCATTTTAAGCCTTGCCGGAACGTTGTCCATAAAGTAAGAGGTACGGAGTCCTTGGGCATACCCATTCGTCATCCCTAAAACTGTCAGCAAGCCAACCACACAGGCTGCTTTCAGTAAGTTGATACTTTTTTTCATAAATCAGTGTCCTTTTAAATATACAATTTTGATATTTCTTGGTACAAAATTGAGGTTTTATTTTAGGATAGCCAAGGATTTTTATTGTTTTTTTGTGACGTTTTAGAGGAAATGGGGCGTATTTGTTGTTTCATTATTTGGAAGTAAAAATAATAAAGCCTATCTTTGCACTCGCAAAACAGGAAATTGTTTTGATTGTATTGCGGGATGGAGCAGTTGGTAGCTCGTTGGGCTCATAACCCAAAGGTCGTTCGTTCGAGTCGAGCTCCCGCTACAAAAAAAAGAGATTGAATTTTCAATCTCTTTTTTTATTCTAAAACAAGAAGAGTAGGGGATTGGTTCGGAACGTTGGCTTGATGTCCCAGTTGTTGCTCGCTACAAGCAAAAATTATTTTTACATGTGTAAAATGGAATGCAGGGATTTTTATCGATCTTTGTGCCCGTTAATTTTAAAATTGAGAATGAAATGAGGCAGTTGAAAGGAGTATTGTTAGCAATAATATCATCTTTCACTTTCGGGTTGATTCCTTTGTTTGCTCTCCCGGTGATGCGGGAAGGGGTGGGGTTAGATTCCGTGTTGTTTTACCGTTTTGCCCTATCGGCTGTTGCGGTGGGTATTGTTTTGTTGATTCGCGGGGTTGATTTTCGAGTATCTTTGAAGGAGTTGGGAACGCTTTTCGTGTTGGGTGGTGCTTATGCCTCCACGGCACTTTTTTTGACGGCTTCTTATTTGTACATTCCCAGCGGTGTCGCAACGACCATTCATTTCCTCTATCCGGTGTTAGTGACGGGTATTATGATCGCTTTCTTTAAAGATAAAATATCGTTGCCTGTGATTGTGGCGACGGGAATGGCTATACTGGGCGTTTGGCTTTTAAGCCGGGGGGAAGGACAGGGAGGCGTTAGTGTCAAAGGATTGCTGATGGTGCTGTCTACCGTGGTCACGTATGCCATCTATATCGTCGGGGTGAACAAATCGTGCGTTCATCAGATGGATGGTTTGAAAATGACCTTTTATATGTTGTTTGCCTGTACCGTGATCTTTTTGGTGAATCTATTGGTGAAAGAACAGGGACCCGAAGCGATGCCCTCTGTCAATGCTATCGTTCATTTGTTTTTGTTGGCATTAATTCCAACCTTGATTTCCGATTTGACGTTAATATTGGCAATACAGCACGTGGGATCGACCACGGCAGCCATTCTGGGGTGTATGGAACCCTTGACAGCCGTGAGCATGGGAGTCCTTTTCCTGGGAGAATATTTCGGTTTCAGCCAGTTGTTGGGTGTACTGATCGTGTTGGTCGCAGTATTTATCGTTATTTGGGCGAATACCCCGGGGCATTTCTCCATGAAGCGTTTGATTCCGGCATTTATAAGGATTAGAAAGTAAAACTAAGAATAGAATGATGATGAACTTGATAAGAATAACAGAACCCGGTGATCCCCGGTTGGAAAGACTGATTCCCCTTTACGAGGAAGCCTTTCCGGAATGTGAAAGAAGAGATATTCGGCAATTGAAACGGTTGATGCTCGAGAAACCCGAAATGTATTTCAATGCGATCGAATGTGACGGTGTGTTGGCTGGACTTTTTATCTATTGGGATTTACGTGATTTCTATTACCTGGAACATCTTGCCGTGTTTTCCCAGATGCGCAATTTGAAAGTGGGGCAACAAGTGCTGGACTACATTGCCGAACATTTAGGCGGTCTGCGTTTGCTTGAAGTGGAGCCGACGAATGACGAGATGACTATCCGTCGGGTGAATTACTATCGCCGGAATGGTTACGAGGTCCTCGATAAAACCTATATACAACCTTCCTACCGGGATGAAAGTGAGGCGGGTAATTTATGGATCATGGGAAACCATTCCACCGATCGTTTACAGGAATATATTGAGCGGATCAAGAATATGATTTACAGGGATCATTACAGGTAAAAAAAAAGGATCGATTTTATCGATCCTTTCTTTTGTAGCGGGAGCCTGACTCGAACAGACGACCTTTGGGTTATGAGCCCAACGAGCTACCAACTGCTCCATCCCGCAATGTTAGTCAAAACTATCTCTGTTTTGCGTGTGCAAAGATAGTATGTTTTTCTTATAGATGCAAGTATTTCCATCTTTTTTTAGAATAAATAAAATTAATGCGGGTAGGGTAGACATGAAAAAAGGAATAGTCGAAACTATTCCTTTTTAATATCGAGAGAGTTAGGCGTTATTTGCCTAACATTTCACATACCTCGTTGAACACGTGTTCTCCGGTAAACCCGAATTTCTCGTCGAGTACTTTAGCCGGGGCTGAGTATCCGAAGTGGTTTACGCCGTGGATGCGACCGTTGCAACCCACCAAACCTTCCAAGGTTGTGGACAATCCAGCTGTCAGACCGAATTTCGGTTTGTTTGCCGGGATCACTTGTTCCTGGTAAGCCTTGTCTTGGTGACGGAATAAACCTTCCGAGATCACGGAAACGACACGTGAAGTAATGCCTTTGCGTTCTTGCAGTAATTTAGCTCCTTCCACCAGAGTGGCAACTTCCGAACCGGAAGCGATCAATACCACGTCGGGATTCTCGGCTGTTGCGCATACCACGTAAGCGCCTCTCTCGGCTTGTAATGCCTCGGCGTAACGGTCAGTACCCGGAAGATCGGTGATGTTCTGGCGGGAAAGGATCAACGCGGTAGGAGTGGAGGTGTTCTCCATAGCCATCTTCCATGCTACTGAAGTTTCGGCAGCGTCAGCCGGACGCAATGCCAACAAACTCATCTTGCCGGAATGATTATCCATTTTTTCCATCAAGCGCAATTGAGCCTCGTGCTCTATCGGTTGGTGGGTAGGACCGTCTTCACCAACACGGAAAGCGTCGTGTGACCAAACGTATTTTACTGGTAATTCCATCAATGCCGCCAGACGTACTGCCGGTTTCATGTAATCCGAGAACACGAAGAACGTTCCGCACGCCACGAATATTCCACCGTGAAGGGCGATACCGTTGCAGATAACAGCCATCGTCAATTCGGCAACACCGGCTTGGAAGAATGCCCCGCTGAAATCACCTTTCACGAGGTCACGGGCACCACCTTTGATGAACCCGTCCGTTTTGTCGGAATTGCTCAAGTCGGCAGAAGAAACGATCATGTTTTCTACTTGCTTAGCCAAAGCCATCAACACGTCGGCAGAAGCTGCACGTGTGGCGATGTTCGGCTTGTGTTGGATTGTTTTATAATCAATCTCGGGAGCTTTCCCGGATAAGAACTTGTGCAATTTGGCTGCCAGTTCCGGGTTTGCTTTTTCCCAAGCGGCTTGCTCTGCTTTTTTCGCTTTGGCGTAAGCCCGTTTCTGGTCGAGTACCTTGGCGTAGAATTCGGCTACTTCCGGGAAGATCGTGAAAGGATTCTGGGGATCGCCACCCAAGTTCTCGATTGTCTTCTCGATAGAAGCACCCGCACCCGTCAAAGGTTGTCCGTGGGTAGACACTTTATCGGAGAAATCTTCCCCGTTCGGTCCCATGGCACCTTTACCCATCAAGGTCTTACCGATAATCAGCGTGGGACGTTCTTTCTCCTCGTTTGCGGCTTTCAAGGCACCGATAATCTCTTCGGCGTTGTTACCGTTGATCGTGAGCACGTTCCATCCCCAAGCCTTGTATTTGGCGGCAGTATTCTCGTGAGTTACTTCGTTTACACGGGTAGACAATTGCACTTCGTTGGCATCGTAAAACATAATGAGATTGGATAATCCCAGCGTTCCGGCAATACGTCCGGCACCTTGGGATATTTCTTCCTGGATACCCCCGTCAGAGATAAACGCGTAAGTCTTGTGAGCCATCCATTCCCCGAAACGGGCAACCAGGAAACGCTCCGCGATAGCGGCTCCGACAGCCATGGCATGACCTTGACCGAGAGGACCGGAAGTATTCTCTACGCCTCTTTTGGGATCGACTTCCGGGTGACCGGGAGTAACGCTTCCCCATTGGCGGAAGTTTTTCAGATCTTCCATGCTATACGTGCCGATCAGGCTCAACATGGAATACAACATCGGTGACATATGCCCCGGGTCAAGGAAGAACCGGTCACGGTTCGCCCAAGTCATATCGTCCGGATCGAAGTTCAAGAATTGAGAATACAACACGTTGATGTAATCAGCACCACCCATGGCACCACCCGGGTGACCAGATTTAGCTTTTTCAACCATAGAAGCTGAAAGAATACGGATATTATCCGCTGCTCGATTAAGGATTTTCTCCATGCCTATATTTTTTGATGATAATTTTTAATTTTCGGCAAAGGTATGTTTTTCCGTTGGGAATTCAAAGCGACAAAAACTGAAAAACCTTCTCTTGGTTAGGAGGGTATTTACCAGTTAACGTAAGGATTTCGGGAAAGCATTGCGTTGTAGTACTTCCGGTCGCCGGTCACTTCTTCGCCTAGCCATGCCGGACGGGAGAAGTTTTCGTTTTCATTTTTCAGTTCAATTTCAGCAATCACGAGCCCGTCGTTTTCCCCGTGAAATTCGTCCACCTCGAACAGATGCCCCTCGTGCCGGATCAAATAGCGGGTCTTGTCGATGATGCCCGGTTCGCAGAGTTGCAACAATTCTCTTGCTTCTTCTACCGGGATCTCCCTTTCCCACTCGTAGCGGCTGATTCCGGAAGCGTTTCCTTTCCCCTTGATCGTGATAAATCCTTTTTCTCCCTTGATCCTCACCCGAACCGTGCGTTGGGGTGAGGAAGAGAGATAACCTTGCGTGACACGGGTAGACACGTGTGATTCCGTCTTGAAATTGCCTTTCACCAGGAATTTGCGTTCTATTTCCAATGCCATCCTATAAATTTTTATCCTTGTACATATTTTCCCACCAGGCGGGTTCACCTTTCAGGTATTTGGCGAAGTAAGCCATGATGGTATTGCCCCAGATGATGCGTTGGTTGTAGTCAACCACGGCATGGTCGGCGTTCTTGATAAGTACCAGTTCGGCGTCTTTGCCCAAAAGTTTCAAGGCAGTGTAGAACTGGATGCTTTCGCCCGTGGGTACGTTCACGTCGGCAGTACCGTGCAACAATAGGATAGGGGTATTTACTTTGTCGGCATTGAACAGGGGACTCTGATCCACGTAAATGTCCTTGCGGTTCCACGGGAAGGAATGTCCCGAGGCATTCGTGCTGTAACTGTATCCCCAGTAACCTTCGCCCCAGTAACTGGAGATAGAGGAGATGCCGGCGTGCGAGATAGCGCAGGCAAAAATGTCCGTGCGTGTTTGCAGGTACATGGTGGTGAATCCCCCGTAGGAAGCACCCATACAACCCACCCGTTTCGGGTCGACAAAAGGATGGGCTTTCAAGAAAGCTTTCGTGCAAGCGATGATTTCGTCCGCGGTTGTTTTGCACCAGTTGTTTTGGTGGCGGGCAGAGAATTCTTGCCCGAACCCGGTGCTACCAGAGGGTTGCATCACGTACACAACATACCCGTTCGCCGCATACAGGTTGAAAGGCCATCTTCCGCCAAAGGTTCTTTCCACGGGGGAAGTCCCGCCGTAATAATACACGATCATCGGGTATTTCTTGTTCGGGTCAAAATCGGCGGGCAGATAATAGCGTCCGTCGATCGTGGTGCCTTTCTTGTAAACGTAATCCCAGTCTTTGACTTGTCCGAACACGATGTTTTGGTATTGTTCGCCTTGCGGGTTCGCCCATTCTTGTGCTTTAAGGTCGGTCAGGTCGAGCGTGTAAACCCGTGTCGGGTAGCTGGCGTCGGAAGCCGTGTACATGCCCGTGTTCCCGTTTTGGGCAAGGCTCAACCGTTGCACCAGGTCTCCCGGGCAGTTTATTCTCGTGATCTTGCCGTCTTGCCCGTAACGGAACAGATGGACGTAGTCCGTGTCTTCTGCCACGATGTAGATATTCCCGTCTTTGTGCCAAACGTAATTGGTCACGTTCGGGTTGAAATCTCTCGTGATAGGGGTTACTTCTTTGGTCTTCAGATCGTAAATAAACAGTTGGGTATCATACCCGTTGACGATTTGTCCTTTGGCGATATTTATCCCGGTCTTGCCGAAAGCATCGGCAGAACCGCTAATCAATAATTTGCTGTCATCCGGGGAGAACGAGCATTGTATACCTTGCAGGCGGTTTTCCCAAAGAGTATCCACCTCGAGAGTACGGGCATTCAGCAGGTAAACGGATTGTTTGCGATACGGGTACTCGTTATAATCCGGTTTTCCCGTGCTGACCAGGATATAGTCCCCATTGTGGCTGATGTCCATCATCGAGGTCGTCAGGTTGCCCCAAGTCATACGGGTATGTATGCCCGTGGCGAGGTCGTATTTGCACAGGAAATAGCGGTTGCGGTAATACGCCTGGCGGTCTTCTATGCCGTCCAGTTTGCGGAGTTCCCAATCCTTGTCACTATAATTTTCTGTTTTATAATATACTAGATAGGTGCGGTCTGGCGACCAGCTGTAAGAACTGATGTTCTGGTCGGCTTTGAACAGGCGTTCCTGTTTTTGATTTTCGATATCGTATGTATAGAGGGAATTTCCGTTTCCTTCTTTCAGCAAAAAGGAAAGTTTGTCTTGCCCGGGAATCCAAGTCAGGTTGGAAGCGTCGTTCCCGTAGAACGTGTAGACGATCTCCTTGTCTGCAAGGCGGTACACGTTGGTCATGCGGCTGCTTTTTCCCTTGATGATTTCGGCCTCCGCCATAAGCAGGTATTTCCCGCTGGGAGATATTTGTATTCTTTCCACCCGTTTGCCGTTCAGCACGTCCAGGATATTCTTTCCTCTTTCGGGGGAAAGGGTGAACGTGACGGGAGCTTCGGTGAAGTCTGCATTGGCAGTGTAGCTGGCAGAGAAAAGTTTGTTATTGTCCCCGTTGGCGAGGCTTTTCACGATAATCACGTGTTTGCCCGGTACCCATTCCAGCGGACAATCCCGTTTAACGGCTTCCGCACCGTTGTGTCCCGTGTAGGTGATTTTTTTCTCCCCGTCGACATACACTTCGGCATCGCCGTAGAAATTGAATTCCAATTTTCCACTCATCCACTGGGGATTGGCAGCATAGACAGCACTGATGACGATAGCCGGGGTGTTTCCCGCGTGATCGGTGGTGACGATGCCGTCGCTCACGGTCGCCTTTTGCCATGTCAGCGAATGGAATTGCAATTCCCGGGTGTCTACTTTCGGGTTAAAGTTCTCAATATTAAACACGGATGAAGTCAATAGTTGGGCGGACGTGAATGTTTTGCCTTCCACGTTCTTCATGTTCCCGAATGCAGGCATCTCGACAGGAACGGGCGGGAGCCCCATCCATTTCCCGATCGTCTGTGCCTGCAACTGGATCGAACAGACGATCATGAATAAAAAGATTAGCTTTCTCATTTTATTGTATTTGGTTATTTTAATCTCACACGTGCAAAAGTATGGAATATATTTTAATAACCATAACAAGATTTTTCAGAGAGATAAACGGGATATAAAAAATATTCTAAAAACGTGTGGAGGTGTTATTATATTCGCTAATTTTGTTCCTTCAAGAAATAGAAGATTGATAACATTTAAAATTGGGAAAAATGAAAATTATTGTATCTGTAATATTACTGGCATTTATAGCTATCAGTTGCGGTACGAACAAAAAGGTGTACGCACCGCCTTTTGAGGAAGGAGAAGAAACTGAAGCGGTTGTTGTAAAGGAGAACGCGCAAGCCACGACCCAAACAACACAAAAAACGGAAAACACGAAACCGGTTGTTTCAAGAGAAGAGAAGGTGACAATGACGCACGGGGATGTTTTGAAACGTTATAACGTGATCGTGGGGAGTTTTTCTAACGAAACCAATGCTATCAATTTGCGGAATAAATTGAACGGGATGGGATATACCAGCATCATCATGCGCAATGAAAATGGGATGAACCGGGTAAGCATTGCCGGATTTGATGAAGAGGCTCCTGCTCGTGCCGAGTTGCTGCGGGTTCGGGAGAAGTATCCGGAATACTCGGATGCATGGTTGTTGATTTCCAAGAAATAAGCAATTATCAGATATAAAAAAAGTCGCTGGAATCCCAGCGACTTTTTTTATTAGATTAGTTCAAACCCGACAACATCGGGATCATTGTCGTCTTTCTTCTTTTCTTTCTGCTCGTTTTCCTCGACTTGTGTTTCAACAATCGGATCATTGATCGTTATTTCTTCCTGAATGACAATCGTTTCTTCCGGCACTTCAGTTTCAAATGTGGATTCCGTTGTTTCTTCAGGAATAGAGATCGACTCTTCGATCTCTTCCGTTTCTTCCGTGAGGTCGATGTGCTCGACGGTTTCAATTGCCTTGTTTTTGACGGCTTGTTTTTCCGCGAAGGAGAAGTCTTCCTGCAAGGCACCGTTCTCGCAACGGAATACACGTCCTGGGAAACGGTTGATTAATTCGTATTGATGCGTGGCGATGACGACGGTTTTGCCGCTATCGCAAATATCTTTCAGGAGTTCCACGAGTTGATAAGCGGTTTCCGGGTCGATATTTCCCGTCGGTTCGTCTGCCAGGATGATAGGAGGGGCGTTCAATAAAGCCCGTGCCAGCACGATGCGTTGTTGTTCCCCGCCGGATAGCTGGTGTGGGAATTTATCCCGCTTTTCCGGTAATCCGACTTTTTCCAGTACCTCGTTAATTCTTTCACGAATAGCTTTCTTGTCCTTCCAGCCCGTTGCTTTTAAAACGAATTCCAGATTGGCATACACGTTTCTGTCGGTCAGTAATTTAAAATCCTGGAACACGATACCGCATTTGCGGCGCAAGTAGGCTATTTGTGATTTTTTAATCTTGTTCAACTTGTAGCCAGCCACTTCTCCGGTGCCATATTTCAAGGGAAGTTCTGCATATAGAGTTTTCAGCAAGGATGTTTTCCCGCTACCGACTTTACCAATCAGGTAGACAAATTCACCCTCGGCGATCTCTAGCGACACCTCTTTTAATATGGTATTTTGTTGTTGGCGAATAACCGCATTTTCCAGTTTTATAATTGCTTCCACGCGTAGTAATTTATGATTTACAATTCTTTCAGTCCTTTGATGTTTGCTTCCGGGTCGGGCGAGTTGAACACGAAACTGCCGGCAACCAATGCATCCGCACCCGCGTCAACCAGACGTTTGCCTGTTGCAAAATTCACTCCGCCATCGATCTCTATCAAGGTATTTGCATTCGTTTCCCGGATTAATTGTTTCAATTTAATGACCTTATGGATGGTTTCCTCGATGAAACTTTGTCCGCCGAATCCCGGGTTCACGCTCATTAACAGCACAACATCAATATCCCGGATAACATCCTCCAAAAGCATAACGGGAGTATGCGGATTAAGGGAAACCCCGGCTTTCATGCCTTGTGCCTTGATCTGTTGGATTGTCCGGTGAAGATGGGTGCAAGCCTCGTAATGCACGGTCAGGATATCAGCACCCGCCTTGTGGAATGCCTCGACATACCTTTCGGGTTGCACGATCATCAAATGTACGTCCAAGGGCTTTTGTGCCGCCTTTTTTATTTGTGATACAACCGGAAGTCCGTACGATATATTGGGAACGAAAACACCGTCCATAACATCCAGATGGAACCAATCTGCTTCACTTCGATTAACCATCTCAATATCTTTGGAAAGATGCAAGAAATCTGCAGATAATAGTGAGGGAGAAACTATAACACTCATATGTCGGAGTTTAAAATTTAAAGTTTAGAGTAAATCAATTATTACTTGTACCAGCTGGCATACATGGAGTAGGAGTTGACGATACGTTCAACTTCTCCGCGCAACAATTCCGGTCCCATTTGTTTGAGTTTTTTAGCGGGAGCACCAGCATAAACCCATCCGGATTCTACCACGGTTCCTTTGGTAACCACGCTTCCGGCGGCAACGATGGAGTTGCTCTCGATCACGGCGTTGTCCAACACGATGGCTCCCATGCCAATTAGCACGTTGTCGTGAATCGTGCACCCGTGTACAACTGCATTGTGTGCGATAGATACGTTATTCCCGATATTGGTCGGGAATTTCTGGTACGTGGCGTGTATTGTCGCGTTATCTTGAACGTTTACTTTATTACCTAATTTTATATAGTGCACGTCACCTCTTAGTACGGCACCATACCATATACTACAATCGTCGCCCATCTCAACCTCTCCGATGATAGCGGCATTCTCAGCCAAGAAACAATTTTTACCGAATTTCGGCGTGTGTCCATTTAATTCTCTGATTATAGCCATAATTTATTTGAAAATTGAAAACTGAAGATTGAAAATGATATCAATATTCAATTTTGCGGTTCATGTTTTTTTTGACGAGTCGAAATTACGAAATATACGGCAGAAAACAAGCCGATAAACGGATATTAAGTATTCTTTTTTGGAACAAGATTTTCGAGAAGAACGTATAATGAGGTATAATTTCTAAACTAAATTACAGGAGGAATAGTTATGAGTATTGTGAAAAGAAACAACGATTTAAGACCATTTTACTCGTCTTTATTGGATGATTTTTTCTCGTCTTACGGGGAAACGATGGAACAGAGGAGATTACCGGCTCTTAACGTGAAGGAGAACGACAAGACATTGACCTTGGATCTGCAAGTGCCGGGGATGAGCAAAGACGACATCAAGCTGGACTACAAGGACGGCTACTTGACCATCTCATGCGAGAAGAAAGAGGAAAAAGAAGAAAAAGACAAAGATCAGAAATTTTTGCGAAAAGAATTTTCTTCCGTTTCTTTCCTCCGTACGGTAGAGTTGCCTGAAGACAAGTACGACGTGAGCAAAGCCGAAGCTTCGTATAAAGATGGTATTCTGGAAATTACAATGCCGAAGAACGAGGAGAAGGCTAAAATAAGCCAAACAATTCAGATTAAGTAGATAATTAGTACGCGGAGTTTTGACCGATTTCTCTAAAAAAAATCGGTCATTTTTTTTGCATTTAGAAAAAAGGTGTTACTTTTGCATCGCAATTGAGGGAACAACCTCAGGAGTTCTTAGATCATTTGAATGCGAAAATAGCTCAGTTGGTAGAGCATAACCTTGCCAAGGTTAGGGTCGCGGGTTCGAGTCCCGTTTTTCGCTCACTTTTTAAACGCGAAAGTAGCTCAGTTGGTAGAGCACGACCTTCCCAAGGTCGGGGTCGCGGGTTCGAGCCCCGTTTTTCGCTCATCTTGAAAAAGGCTGTCAAACATTTTTGACAGCCTTTTTCCTTTCCAGGAAAGTATTACTCGTTGAAATCAACGAAAACCCGGCTTTCACGTATCTTTTTGCAATAACTGCTTACTTTCACGTGTTCCGGGTGTACTTTGTAGCGGGCGAGAGCGTCGGTATCCTCAAAGGTGGAGATGAGAACGGCGTCGTATGCCATTTCGGAGTCCTTCACGTTAATCCCGACTTGTAGCGATTTGATTTCCGGAACGATGCCGACTAACTTTTCCAGGCTTTCTTTCATGATCCGGGCGTTTTCCGCTTTGGTTTTTCCTTCGGCAAACTCTTTGAGTTTCCACATGACGATATGTTTTAGCATACTTTTTGATTTTAAATAAAACGATGCAAAAATAGTCTTTTATCAAAAATAAAGCTAATTTTGGAAGCGAAGGAAGGAATATGTAGGGAAAGGTACAAGTAAAAGTAATATAAATAAATAAGTTATGGCAGAAAAAGCAAGAAGCTCGAAGGCATCGAAAAAACAGGCTGCTACCGATATAAATTTCAAATTCAAGAGTATTCGCACGAGTTGTAGCGACGTGATCGATTTCACGGGAAATAAACGTTATCGTACGGTTTTCCGGTTGAATGAGGTCGACACGCTGTACGTGGACACGGAAGTCATCAATAAGCAATTCGATGAACAACCTTGGGAAGCGAAAATCATTGCGGCTCTCGTGTACATGAATGGGGAGCAACCCGTGCTGGTGGCACAAAAAGAGGGGAAGGTTACGATTCCCGAAACGGAAGCGGTTTTTCAATTCTCGACCGGCTTTTCTGCCGAAGATTTTTCTAATTTTAAACTTCAGGAGGGTGTTTACCGGGTGCAAGTGGCTATAAACGGGCAGGCAGGTTTGTCGGATGAAATTCATCTGCTGGAACCGCACGATCTGTTCCGGGATTATTTCCAGCTGTTGGATATAGGATTTGATAAATGCGTGGAGGAGGCTCCCGACGTGCAACGTCCCCATTCGTATCAAGCATTTTCGAGTGAAGGCTTGGCTGATGTACGTTTTTACCTTGTAGCAGAGAACTTTCTGTCGAGCGAGTGGACGTATGAATTCATGATAAACGTGTTTGACGAGAGCGGAATGCTAAAGGCGAACCGGGTGGCTAAAGGCAATTATTATATCCCGAACCGGGAAGGGAAGCGTCTGCTTTGTTTTGCCTTGGACTTGGGTGCCGGACTGGATAATTTCTGGGAAAAAGGGGAGTATCGGGTGGAAGTGGTTTGTTTTGACCAACCTGTTATTCAACTGGAATTCGTGATAGGAGATCAAGATTTACCTTATAATTTCACGGATGAAATTGCCGCTGTCAACGGGCTGGTACACGAGGAGGCAGGGGCTTCGTCGATGCCGCGGGATAAAGAAGAAGCTTTGTCCCGTTTGTACCAATTGGTGGGGTTGCGCAAAGTGAAGGAGGAAATCACCCGGATGTACGAGTTGGCGGAATTCGTGAAAATGCGCCAGGAAAACGGTTTTAATGATAAACTTCCCGTGTTGAATATGATTCTCATGGGGAACCCGGGAACCGGAAAACACACGGTTGCGGGGATCGTGGGAGAGATTCTATACCATTTGGGAGTATTGGCGAACGGGAAAGTACATCCATACAAGAGGGAGGATTTCACACGTCCCGGGTACACGGTTGAAGAGCAGTTGATCCGGGAAGCGATCACGAAAAGTACGGGGGGAATCCTTTTGATCGAGGATGCCGATGAGTTGTACCCTACAAGTGACCCGAATGACCCGGCTATGCGTATTTTCACGATATTGTTGGGAATTTTGGAGCAGGAACAACCGGAGTTGGTTGTGGTCATGGCGGGAGATGGCGTGGCGTTACAAGCGATCGCGGATGGTATACCAGGAATGAAAAAATGTTTCCCGTACCAGTTTATTTTTGACGATTATTCGGCGGATGAATTAATGGAGATTACCCGCCAGATGTTGGAAAGACGGCAATTCAAGTTTACCCCGGAAGCGGAAAATAAATTTTCCGATATGCTGAAGGATTGTTGTTCCGTGAAGGAATCGGGATTCGATAACGGTAAGTTTATAGAAGAACGCTTGGATAATGCTGCTGCACAGTTGGCAAAACGGTTGATGGCGGATCGAAAAGGGACTCACTCGAAAGAAGATATGATGTTGATTCAAGTGGAAGATATTGAAACTTTGGAGCAACCGGACCCGACTAAATCTGTGGATGCATTAAACGGGATGATCGGGTCGAAAGAGTTGAAAAACAGCTTGATTAGCTATATCAATTATATTTATTTTATTCGGGAAAGACAGAAGCACGGTTACGCGGACGCGATTCCGCCTTTGCATATGCTGTTTACCGGAAACCGGGGAACCGGAAAAACGACGGTGGCACGGATGCTCGGGGAGATATTCGAGTCGGCGGGAGTGCTGGAAACTTCCATGGTGACGGTTAGGAGCAAGGGTGAACTTATCGGTGACGGTTCGATTCCCCCGCAGCAGATCGCGATGTACGTTTTTGAACAGGCGAGGGGTGGGATTCTCTTTTTGGAAGATGCCCACACGTTGTTTCAGGATAGCGTGGGTGCCGCGGCGTTGAGTGTTATTTTCGGGCAATTGTCACCCACGGATAACGGGGATACGATTGTAATCATGAGCGGCGATACGGAAGAAATGGATAAGGCTCTCGCGGGGAACCCGAGGGTGAAGTCGCTTTTCCCGTATCATTTCCATTTTGCCGACTACACGCCGGAGGAATTGCTGGAAATAGCCGTTCAGAAAATAACCGAGAAGAATTACACTTTGCACCCGAAGGCGAAAGAAGCTTTCAAGGCTTTGGTGACACAAGTATGCCAGGATCATGATAAATATTTCGGGAATGCTTTATTTGTCGAGAAGATGGTAGATAAAGCGATTCACAACCTGTCTGCCCGTACGATGAAGATCAGGAAAGAACGGGAACTTACCCGCAAGGAGATCACGACATTGATGGCTGCAGATATTCCCACTGCCACTTCGGAACTCCCGAATTCCTATAAAGATACTTTTGACGAGAAAGCGATTGCCTCGGCTTTGAAGGACTTGGACCGCATGGTGGGGCAGGAAAAACTCAAAAAGCAGATACACGATTTCATCGACTTGGCTCGCCATTATAACCAACAGGGCATCAAACTGAACACACGTTTGTCGTTGCAATGGTGTTTTACCGGTAATTCGGGAATGGGAAAAGGAACGGTTGCACGTATTATCGCCCGTATTTACAAGGCTATGGGTATCATAGACAAGAGTGAGGTCGTTAGTTTCAAGGTGGAACGGTTGATCGGGTTGACGGAAGAAGATGCCATGCAAAGTATCGGTACGGCTTTGTTGCAATCCAAGGGCGGGTTGTTCTTCTTTGATGAAGATTCCAGCAGCCTGAACGAGATTTCCGGTTTCCGTGATCGGGTAAGGGCTATACTCGTGAACCAGCTGGCAACGCAACCGGGTGCTTATAACGTGATATACGCCAAACAGGATCCGCCACGCCAGATTATCAACGACGAGGTAGAGAAGGTTTCCGATATGATTAATATTCTTGTGTTCGAGGATTACACGGAAGAAGAATTGATGGAGATACTGAAACGTGACCTGGCAACGGACAATACCCGCATGACCCGGACGGCGCAACAGCATATGGCTCAATTTATTTCTTATATCGTGACAAACAAGAAAAGAAGCCATGCCAGTGCACGTCTGATAAAGCTCGTGGCGGAAATGATGATTCGCAACCGGGTGCAGCGTTTGGCTAAAAACGGGCAGATGAACGATAAGGAACATACTTATTCCGTCACGAAGCAGGACGTGGAGATGTTCACCCCGCAAATGTTGGATAGTATGATCTCGGAACGGCAGACAATCGGGTACAAGCAATGAATCGTAGAATACTCCGTCTTGCTATTCCTTCTATCGTGTCGAATATCACCGTCCCTTTGCTGGGATTGGTGGACGTGACGATCGTGGGGCACCTGGGGGCTACCGCCTATATCGGTGCTATCGCGGTGGGGGGATTGTTGTTTAATATCTTGTACTGGAATTTCGGTTTTCTGCGCATGGGTACCAGCGGGTTGACTTCACAGGCATACGGGCGGGAAGACCGGGATGCCGAGGCGCGTGTGCTCGTGCAAGCCGTCAGCGTGGGGCTTATATCGGCAGTGATGATGTTGATCCTGCAATACCCTATCGAGCGCTTGGCTTTCAGGTTGCAGGACACGAGTGCCGAGGTGGAGCGGCATGCCGTTACTTATTTCCGGATATGTATCTGGGGAGCGCCTGCCGTGTTGGCGCAGTACGGTTTCACGGGGTGGTTTATCGGGATGCAGAATTCCCGCTACCCGATGTATATCGCGATTGTCATGAACGTGATTAATATATTGTGTAGTTCGTGTTTTGTATTTGTGCTCGGCATGAAGGTTGAAGGGGTTGCCTGGGGAACGGTAATCGCCCAGTATTGCGGGGTATTTATGGCAATGGGGTTGTGGTGGTTTAATTTTAAAGATTTGCGACTGCATATCAGGTTCCGGGGAAGCCTCCAGTTGCTTGCCATGCGTCGTTTTTTTGCCGTGAACAGGGATATATTTTTGCGCACGTTGTGCCTGATCGGGGTTACCACGTTTTTTACTTCCACGGGTGCACGGCAAGGAGACGTGATTCTGGCGGTAAATACTTTGTTGATGCAGTTGTTTACCTTGTTTTCTTATATCATGGACGGTTTTGCCTATGCAGGGGAAGCACTTGCCGGACGATACGTGGGGGCTTGCGACCTTCGTCGCCTGCGTCAGGCTGTACGGGCTTTATTCGGTTGGGGCGTAGGGTTATCGCTGGTGTTTACTGTATTATATGTTTTAGGTGGCGAGGGATTTTTAGGTTTGTTGACGAATGACGGGAACGTGATTCAGACGGCGAGCCATTATTTTTATTGGGTACTGGCTATTCCACTGGCTGGATTTGCCGCCTTCCTCTGGGATGGCATTTTGATCGGAGCCACGGCTACTCGATATATGTTGTGGGCTATGCTGGTTGCCTCCGGGGCGTTCTTTATTATTTATTACGCTTTTTCCGGTGCCACGAATAATCATATGTTATGGCTCTCGTTTCTTGTTTATCTGGCTTTACGGGGAATTATGCAAACGATATGGGCCGCCGGGTGCTTTCGGAGGATTATTTACAGAAGATGAAGAATATTTAATCGCTCCTTTCGTTGCCTCAAGGCTATCGATACGCTACCATATAAACCAATTATGAACGAATCATGAACGTAGCATAGACGTGGATTTGCGTTCATGATTCGTTTATGATAGGTTCATGCATGGTTTTTATGGTAGGGCAAAGGTGGGGCAGGGGGCACTTGGGGGTGGCGGAGAGGAAAAGTCGCTTGAAAAAGTTAATGCTTTTATGAAAAAGTCGCTTGAAAAAGTTTATATTTGCCTTTGGTAGATAACTAAGAACAGGAGATATGTCACATTTCATTCAAAATATTCATATAAAGAATTTCAAGTCGATAAAGGAAGTTCGTTTGGACGATTGCAAGCGAATAAATTTGCTAATAGGAAAACCTAATGTGGGAAAAAGCAATTTATTGGAAGCATTGTCGCTGTTTTGTTTACCTTTTTTGAAATATCTTAAAAAGAAAGATCTACAACAATTTATAAGGGTCGAGAATTTGTCTGAATTGTTTCATAATGGCGCTATCGAGGATGATATTCAGGTTTGGGCGGATGGAATGGAAGCATTGCTTAAATGGGTACCACAGAATGGAATCGAAGTGAGATTGCGTTATTCCGTTTCTGGGGAAGAGATCGTTTTACCTTTCTCAAGTTCATTGGCATACACAAAAAAAAATATGCCGGATGTGGCGGGAAATATGTTCCGTGGTTATTTTTTCCCGACTTGTTTTAATAAAGAGTCTGGTTTGCAGGATTTTTTATTGCCTCCTTCGGGTGATAATCTGATGGGAGTTGTTGCTCAATTGCCATTATTGAAAAACGAACTTACGGGTATATTCCATGAATATGGGTTGAAATACGTTTTTGATACCGGTAGCCAGGAAATAAAGATCATGAAAGAGAATAGCGATCAAAATATATTTCTTGTTCCGTTTCATTCTTTGTCAGATACATTACAGCGATTAATATTTTATAAAGCTGCTATACAAAGTAATAAACAATGCGTGTTGTTATTCGAGGAACCGGAAGCGCACACGTATCCGCCTTATATTGCCAATGTGGTGCAAAGTATTATAGATGATGTAGAAAACCAGTATTTTATTACTACACATAGCCCTTATATCACGAATGCTTTACTGGAGTTGTTAAATGGGGAACTGGCGATTTATTTTACAGGAATGCATATGGGAAACACTTTCGTGCAAAGAGCCACGGATGAAGAGTTGCAGGAGATGTATGAAAGCGGTGTTGATATGTTCTTCAATTTAGAAACTTACCTGAAACGATGAAAGATTTATTTATTATACCGGAATGCTATATTGACACGAATCTAGTTGAAACGTTGATTGCAACAGAAGGGTGTAATCATCAGAAAGGGTGTAATACTGTGGTCAATACAATGAAGAGAAGATTCGGAGATAAGTTTGCAGTCGGGATTATTGACCATGATAAACGGTAGGTCGGGTATGTTTCGGAATTCATAGAAATAGCACACACGGATTCTTTATCATTGAAAAAACATAAGGATAATTTTCATTATTTGATAATGATTTCTCCTGCAATGGATGGTTTTATCTTAAAATGTGCAGATGAACTGGAAATTCATGTGGAAGAATACGGTTTTTCTTCTTGTTTAAAAAGTTTTACTTCAATCACGAAATCGATAACCAGCAAGGATGATCCTAACTTTAAGAAATTGTTCAAGGTGTTGCGGAAGTCTTCTGAAATGGTTATTTTGAAAAAATGGCTCGAATATTTAAAATGCAATCAATACCGTTGTGATGTAGAGATATTAAAGAGGATGACTTTGAATTAGGGAATTCAGAGAGGAAAGAATTTTACCCATGTATTTTGTAATCAGATCTATTGTCGGTTTGTTCGTGAATTAATAAACCATCGTTTATTGCGATGCAAATATACATCATTTTTGCTTATCGCAAATCTTTGATACAATAATTTTTATTTCTCGCAACTAGATATTTAGTTTTTGGGGCAATAACTCAAGAGCGTTCCTTTTTGTCATGTTATTAAACGATCGTTTTTCGATATAAAATACGTTTATCGCAACAGTTTTCGTGCGTCTATAATACATAGCACTGTTTAAGTGGGGTGTGCGAAACACATGGCAATAAATCAGGACCGGTAATAGGGTTAGTGCGCGAAGCGCGTCCGATCGGTTGGTAGAATAAATTTACATGATCGAGGATAAGAAAGTACATTGGTATGTCGCTTACACGCGGGTAAATCAAGAATTATTAGTCAAAAAAAAACTGGACGAACTGGGAATCGAGAATTTTCTTCCGCTAGATGAACAACTGCGGGATACTCCGTTTGGTCGAAAGACTATTCGTGTACCTTTGATTCACGGTATGATTTTTATCCGCACGGACAAGGTGACGAGTTTCTCCTTGCTTAACGAGTATTCCCTGAACATGGTTTACCTGAAAGATATAGAAGGACGCGGTTCCTTGATCGTTCCCGACAAGCAGATGGAAGATTTCATGTTCCTGCTGGATTTCTCTCCCGAGGGAATAGAGATATTGAATAAAGACCTCAAGCGGGGTGACCGTGTTCGGGTGATTAAAGGACCGTTGGTGGGTCTGGAAGGAGAGTTGGTCCGTTTGCGAGGTCACAAGCGGGTGGTGATCCGCCTGGAAGGAGTGGCGTCGATCGCCACGTCTTACATCCCCGGTTCATTCCTTGAAAAAATAGAGTAGCGAATGGATAGATTCAAGATTTATGAAATTATAAATCTGACGTTGTAAATCAAAAATTACAGATGGAAAAAGGTTTGTTTCACGATTTGTACAGGCAACTGGACAATCTTGATCTCCGGTCGTGTTCCCCCGCGAGCTTGTCGGGATTGCTGCACGGATACCTGACGGTGTACTCGATGGTACGGGTGTACCCTTGGCTGGAGCGTGATTTTGGTACCCCCGGTGATATTCACGAGCGAGCGAAATCAATCGTTCACTTGTATCCCGGGCAGTTGCAAAGCGATGATATTCCCGTGGATACCCGTGCGGGTTACGCGGCGGACAAGATGGATGTCTACCAGTTGTACTCGGACTTGAATTACCTTAAAAACGGTTTGGACGCGGCGTACCGTATCCTGTCGTCACGTGGGAACGGCAAGATCTTGTTGCCTTGCCGGACGCCTAATATTTGTCGTTTGTTGTGTAATTGTTACTATTTTGCCAGAGACGGGGAGTGCGGGGAACTTGCCGGTCGTTTGGTAACGGAGGCGTTGGGATATATTCGTGGCGGGGCCCGTGGCGTGTTGCTATCGTGGTGGGAGGCAATTTGCTTGTACGGTGACGCCGTGGGAGCGATGATGTTGCCCGGGGAAGATTATAAACGGCTGGAGGAGGAACGGGCTCGTTTGCGGGTGAGCGTGGAGCGGGAGGAGGAGAAGAAGGTTGCACTTTTCCGGCAGACGGGACAGGAGGCAGACTTCGGTCTGATGTCGGATGTTTTTTATATCTTGGCAAAACGGGAGTTCAATAAAATTACTATACCATGAAAATATCAGTGGCTGGAACCGGTTATGTCGGTTTGAGCATCGCGACCTTGTTGGCACAACACAACGAGGTGACAGCCGTGGACATTGTCCCGGAACGGGTGGAACTGGTGAATAACAAGAAATCACCCATTCAGGATGATTACATAGAGGAATACCTGGCAACGAAACCCTTGAACCTTCGGGCAACGACGGACTGGGAGGCGGGGTACCGGGATGCCGAGTTCGTGGTGATCGCCGCCCCGACGAATTATGACAGCCAAAAGAACTTTTTTGACACCTCGGCGGTGGAAGACGTGATCGGGAAGGTGTTACAAGTGAACCTGAATGCCGTGATGGTGATCAAGAGCACGATCCCGGTGGGTTACACGAGAAGTGCCCGGGAGAAGTTCAACACGCGGAACATCATTTTCGCTCCGGAGTTCTTGCGGGAGAGCAAGGCGCTTTACGATAACCTCTACCCGTCGCGGATCATCGTGGGATACGACCAGTCGGACAAGGAGCAGGAGGCGAAGGCACGGCTGTTTGCCGGGTTGATCAAGGAGGGGGCGATCGAGCAAAACGTACCGGTGCTTTACATGGGCAGCACGGAAGCGGAGGCGGTGAAGTTGTTCGCCAACACGTACCTGGCTTTGCGGGTAAGCTACTTCAACGAGCTGGACACGTACGCCGAGTTGAAGGGATTGGACACGCGGCAGATCATCGAGGGCGTTTGCCTTGACCCGCGTATCGGGGACCATTACAACAACCCGAGTTTTGGTTACGGCGGGTATTGCCTGCCGAAGGACACGAAACAGTTGCTGGCGAACTACGCCGACGTGCCGCAGGACATGATGAGCGCCATCGTGGAGAGCAACCGCACGCGAAAGGATTTCATCGCCGACCAGGTGTTGAAGATGGCGGGTTACTACAAGTCGAACAGCGTTTACGACGCCTCACGGGAGCACGCTTGCACGATCGGTGTTTACCGCCTGACGATGAAGTCGAACTCGGACAACTTCCGGCAGTCGAGCATCCAAGGGGTGATGAAGCGGGTGAAAGCCAAGGGTGCACGGGTGATCGTGCACGAGCCCACGCTGGAAGACGGGACGACGTTCTTCGGCAGCGAGGTGGTGAACGACCTGGAGCGTTTCAAGCGGGAGAGCCAGGCGATCATCGCCAACCGGTATGACGCCTGCCTGGATGACGTGGCGGGAAAGGTGTACACGAGGGATGTTTTTAAAAGGGATTGATAATTAAATAGATAAATGAAGATACTTGTAACGGGAGCGGCGGGTTTTATCGGTTTCCACGTGGTGAAACGCCTGCTGGAGCGGGGCGATGAAGTGGTCGGGTTGGATAACATCAACGATTATTACGACGTGAACCTGAAGTACGCCCGGTTGGCGGAAACGGGGATCACGCGGGAAGGTATTGAACCCGGGAAGCTGGTGCGGGGCGGGAGGTACCCGTTGTACCGTTTTGTCAGGATGAACCTGGAGGACCGGGAGCGATTGCCGGAACTGTTCGCGCGGGAGAAGTTCGACCGGGTGGTCAACCTTGCCGCGCAGGCGGGAGTGCGTTACTCCCTCGAGAACCCGTTCGCCTACGTGGACAGTAACCTGGTGGGATTCGTGAACGTGCTGGAGTGTTGCCGTCATCATGGCATACAGCACTTGGTTTACGCCTCCTCGAGCAGCGTGTACGGGTCGAATGACAAGGTTCCTTTCTCGGAAGATGACCGGGTGGACGATCCGGTGAGCCTGTACGCCGCCACGAAGAAGGCGAACGAGTTGATGGCGAGTTGCTATTCGAGGCTTTACGGTATACCCGCCACGGGATTGCGGTTCTTCACGGTTTACGGCCCGTGGGGACGTCCGGACATGGCACCGATGCTTTTCGCTAAAGCGATCGTGAACGGGGAACCGATCAAGGTGTTCAACCGGGGTGACTTGAGCCGGGATTTCACGTACATCGATGACATCGTGGAAGGAGTGCTCCGGGTACTGGATAAAGTGCCGGGAGGCGATGGGGAGTGCCGTCACGAGGTGTACAACATCGGTTGTTCCTCGCCGGTGAAGTTGATGGATTTCATCGAGTGCCTGGAAAACGCCCTTGGCAAGAGAGCGGAGAAGGTCTACTTGCCGATGCAGCCGGGCGACGTGTACCGGACTTACGCCGACACGTCTAAACTGGAACGGGAAGTGGGGTACAAGCCGAGCGTGGCGTTGGAAGAAGGCGTTGGAGAGTTCGTGGGGTGGTGGAGAAAGTTTTATTGTTTTTGAGTTCTCGGGATATTTTCATATTTTTGTGGGAAATGATATAATAACAATAGAGTATGTCGCTGGATTACTTGAAAGAACGTTACGTTAACCCTTACACCGATTTCGGTTTCAAGCGGTTGTTCGGGGAGGAGATGAACAAGGATTTGTTGATCAGTTTCCTCAATGCCTTGTTGGGCGAGGAACAACATGTTGTAGACGTGACGTACTTGCGTAACGAGCGGTTGGGGTTTCTAGAGAAGGATCGCAAGGCTGTGTTCGACGTGTATTGCGAGAATGACCGTGGAGGGAAGTTTATCGTGGAGATGCAGAAAGCTGAGCAGCAATTTTTCAAGGACCGCAGTGTATTTTACTCGACGTTCCCGATCCGGGACCAGGCGAAACAGGGGAAATGGGATTTCGAGTTGAAATCTGTTTACATGATCGGGGTGTTGGATTTTGTTTTTGACGAGGATAAAGACGTGGATGCTTACTATCACCACGAGGTGAAGTTGATGGACGTCCGGAAGAAGGAAGTATTTTATGACAAGCTGACGTTCATTTACCTGGAGATGCCAAAATTCACGAAGCGGGAAGATGAGCTGGTGACGTTGTTCGACAAGTGGATGTACGTGTTGAAGAACTTGCCCTGCTTGCTGGAGCGTCCAGGGGCTTTGCAAGAACGGGTTTTCGAGCGTTTGTTCCGTGTGGCGGAGATCGCCCGTTTTGACAAGCGGGAGTTGATGGAGTACGAGGAAAGCTTGAAAGTGTTCCGGGATTTGGATAACGTGATCACCACTGCCGAGTTGAAAGGACGTGCAGAAGGTGAAATGAAGAAGGCAAAAGAGATTGTTGCCAAATTGAAGGCACGAAACGTCTCCTTGGAGGAGATCGCCGAGATCACGGGATTATCGGTAGAAGAAATTGCCGGGTTATAGATACTTAATATCAGATATTTACAATTTAAGATAAATTTTTTAATGAAACTCAGTTAGGGCGCCCCCAAAGTGTCCTAATGAAGGGAAATGCCCTTGTTCGAGAGTCTATTTAAAATCAATGAAAGGAATAGTATTAGCGGGAGGTAGCGGTACAAGGTTGTACCCTATCACCAAGGGTATCTCTAAACAATTGATGCCCATTTATGACAAACCGATGGTGTATTATCCCATTTCCGTGTTGATGTTAGCCGGTATTCGGGATATTTTGATTATCTCCACGCCGCATGATTTGCCCGGGTTCAAGCGTTTGTTGGGCGACGGGGCCGATTACGGGGTGCGTTTTGAATACGCCGAACAGCCATCCCCGGACGGGTTGGCGCAAGCGTTCACGATCGGTGCGGATTTTATCGGGGAGGATTCCGCTTGTTTGGTGCTTGGCGATAATATATTCCACGGTTCCGGTTTCACGGGTATGCTTAAAGAGGCTGTTCGTGCGGCGAACGAGGAGAAGAATGCGACCGTTTTCGGTTACTGGGTTAGTGACCCGGAACGTTACGGGGTGGCAGAATTTGACAAGGATGGGAATTGTCTTTCCATAGAGGAGAAACCGGCTTGCCCGAGAAGTAATTACGCCGTTGTCGGTTTGTATTTTTACCCGAACAAGGTGGTTGAAGTGGCTAGAAACATCAAGCCTTCCGCTCGCGGGGAATACGAGATCACAACGGTAAACCAGAAGTTTCTGGCTGACGGGGAATTAAAGGTGCAGACACTCGGTCGCGGTTTTGCCTGGCTTGACACGGGCACGCACGATTCCTTGTCGGAAGCGTCCACTTATATCGAGGTACTGGAAAAACGGCAGGGGTTGAAAGTGGCTTGTCTCGAGGGTATCGCTTATCGCCAGGGGTGGATCACGGAAGAGCGCATGCGAGAACTCGCTCAACCAATGCTCAAGAACCAATACGGTCAGTATCTTCTCAAAGTGATTGAAGAGAAGAAATAAAAAATTGATCCTTGACATTAGGTCACGATGCCCGTTACGCTATCGACTCCACCAAACTCCAACGAGAACTTGGCTGGGAGCTGAGTTTGCAATTCGAAGAAGGTATCGAGAAGACCGTCAAATGGTATCTGGACAATGAGAAATGGCTCAAGAATATCACCTCGGGTGAGTATGTGACACACTATTCGGACATGTATGATAACAGATAAATTCCATTAAAGGATAATGTCCAATATTTAGTAGATAGACAGTTGCTTTTTTGAAATTTGTAATTAAAAAACTTGTGGAATATTTCAGTGACCCATCCCGCAATCTCTCGAGTTTTAGTTATAAATCAAAAACTTTCTCATAGATAGTTAAATATTGAAATGTTAAATATTTTTTCGATTTGCTTTCCAAAGAAGTAAGGTTGTGTGGGTGAATACTTATTTTTTACAAACTATTAACAAATAGTATAAATAATCAACTAAAATGTAGTAACAATGATTAACGTTGGTATTATCGGATGCGGCTTCGTTGGTGGAGCCCTCAAAGATTGGTTGGAACACAATAACCCGGAGTGTAAACTGTTCATCAGCGACCCAGCAAAGGGTTATCACGATGACCTTACTAACATCGATATAGCATTTTTGCAGATTCATGTACCTACCGAGGACGACGGCACACAAGACCTTCGCCTTATGAAGAAGCTTATCAGTAACCTTCCTGATATACCAGTATTCGTGCGCACCACTATCCTCCCAGGCACAAGCGACATGCTTTCTCGAGAAACGGGTCACAAGGTACACTATATGCCAGAGTTTCTCACAGAGCGTACCCATATCGAGGACTTCAAGAAGCAAACAATGGTATTTACGGGAGCACACGAGTTGCTCACAAAAATTTTTGTAGGTAAAAAGTTTACAGTTATGTCACCTCTTGAGGCAGAGCTCACTAAGTATATGCACAATGTATTTGGTGCATACAAGGTGACATATTTTAATGCTTGTCGTGAGTATTGTGAACAGATGGGTGGTGACTGGCGCAAAGTACATACAGGCATGCTTCTCTCCGGTTACATTAACGACACCCATACTTACGTCCCAGGACCAGATGGCAAATTTGGCTATGGTGGTAAGTGTTTCCCTAAAGATGTGAATGCTTTTGCCAAAATGACCAAGGGTACACCTCTCGGAACTCTTCTTGAGCATCTTCATGAATTGAATATTCACTTCCGAGGATTTGAAGAGAAAATATAATGAATTTAGGAAGTATATCAAATTAAAGTAATGCTGGCAATAGGATATTTGTAATGTAGGGCTTTATATTGTTACTAGAATCTAATGATATTTAGATTTTTATATGAATAAGTAGAAATACAATATGCATATTGTCCACACATCATTTGATATGTAGATTTGTACAATTCTTTCTTCAACATTTTTTGTTAAGCAATATAGTTCCATTTGTTGTATTTCTTATAACTCTTGGGATATATATATTTTGGAAAAAATGTCCATGGATTCTCGGTGTTTTTAGAAAAAAATAAGTAGTAATATGACAATTAACGATTGCAAAATAATAGAACTTCCTAAATTCTTGGATGTTAGGGGAAATCTCTCGTTTGCGGAGAATTTCTCACAAGTCCCATTTGAGATCAAGCGTACCTATTGGCTCTATGACGTTCCTGGAGGTATCGCTCGTGGTGGACATGCCGAAATCAACAACGAGGAGCTAATTATAGCTCTTTCAGGTGCTTTCGAAATTCTTGTAGATGATGGCAGAGAACAGAGGATCTTTGCGCTTAATCGCTCATACTATGGATTGTATATTCCTAAAGGTTTATGGCGTGAGATTAAGGAGTTTTCAACCAACGCATTTGCGCTGGAATTTGGTAGCATTCCATACGATATAAATGATTACATTCGTAATTATGATGCATTCTTAGCATATAGTAAGATACATATAGATGATAAGAGTAACCCTATTTCAATAAAAACTGCATATTCTCAAGAAACTCCAATTGTGCTTCATAATGTTTTTGACTGTACGATGGTGGAATTGGACCGTCATCATAGTGACCGAAGAGGCAATTTAACTGTAGTAGAAAATGGCAAAATTCTTCCATTTGATGTTAAGCGAATATACTACTTGTATGATGTACCTGGAGGAGAATCTCGTGGAGCACATGCTCATCGCAGACTGGAACAGTTGATTATTGCAGCTTCAGGTTCTTTCACAGTTACCCTTGATGACGGTAAATGCAAACGCACCTTCTTTCTCAATCGCCCATACCAAGGTCTCTATGTGAAGCCTGGAATGTGGCGTGACCTTGGCGATTTTTCTTCTGGATCTGTGTGTATGGTACTTGCTTCTGACGTTTATCAGGCGGAGGATTATATTCGTTCTTATGAAGATTTTTTAGATTTTAGGCATACCTATGAATAAAGTAGTAAAGAATACAGGTATCTTATATTTAAGAAGCTTAATAATTTTATTTATATCGCTTTATTCATCAAGACTCCTACTTTCAATCTTAGGTGTCGAAGATTTTGGCTTATATAATCTTGTGGGAGGTATTGTTGGAATGTTTGCATCTCTCAAGGTTTTGTTTGCTTTCGCTGTGCAAAGATTCTTGAGTTTTGAGAAAGGTGTGGGCGACATTGAAAAAGAACAAGATGTATTTAATGTAAGTTTGATTTTACACATTGGAATCGCTTTTGTTTTTGCTTTTGTTGTAGAATTATTTGGTTGTTGGGCAATTGGGAATAAGCTTAATATCCCTATGGAATCTTACTCTGCAGCCTATTTCATATTTCATGTATCTGTTATCACAGCAATAATATCAATAATAACAACTCCTTTTTCTGCTGCTGTAATTGCAAATGAAAAAATGGGTACATTTGCATGGATAACTTCATTTGACTCTGTTTTAAAGCTTATTATTGTTATTCTATTACCATATATTGAATATCGGTCTGTCAGGGTGTATGCTCTTTTATTTACACTCATAGAAACGTTGAATTTTGTATTTTATCTTTTATCATGTAGGAAGTTTCCAGAATGTGTTATAAAGAGAGTGCGTAATAATAGAAGGTTATTCAAAGAGATTGCAGTATTCGCAGGCTGGGATTTTATTGGAAATTCAGCTTGGGCATTAATTAACGAGGGTGTAAATCTCATACTAAATATTTTGGGTGGAGTTACAGTCAATGCTGCAAGAGGTGTTGCATATCAAGTAAAAAATGCCGTACTTCAATTAGTGAACAATGTTACGGTTGCTTCACGTCCTTATATAATCAAACAGGCTGCCTCAGAAAACAGAGAATCAACATACAATAGTATTTTTTTACTTGCAAGGGCTTTGTTTTTAATAATGGCTATAACGACAATGCCCATTATAACATATAGCGATACGATATTAGACATTTGGTTAGTTGAAACACCGGAATATGCTGTTACGTTCGTACAACTTGTTTTATTATGGAATGTTATCAGAACAATGAATACTCCAATTGATTTAGCATTTACAGCATTTGGAAAACTGAGAGTGTACCAAATATTCAATTCAATTGCACTTCTACTGAATCTTCCTCTCAGTTATTTTCTGTTAAAAAGTGGATGTCCTTATTATTTCGCAATGTTGTCCTTCTGCATTGTAGAGGTTATCGATATAATAGTCAATCTTATCGTGGCAAAGAACGTCATTGATATGTCTGCAAAAATATATACTACTAGGGTGTTGTTGCAAAATCTTTGGAATTCAATGCTCTTTTTCCTGCTTTTTATTTTATTTGCAAATTATCTTAAATCATCATCATTGATACATTCTTTGTTTTACATGATATTACAAATTTTGATAATGTGTCTACTGACATATTTTGTCATGTTATCAAGAAAAGAAAGAGAATATATAATACCAATAATCAATAGAATATTTAAGAAGAGATTATAATATGGCAAATATTCCATTCCTGTCCCTAAAGGATGTAACTGCTCTTCATGGAGCAGAGATAAATGAAGCGGTAATGCGAGTAGTTAACGGAGGGTGGTACCTCCAAGGTAAAGAGAATGAACAGTTTGAGAAGCATTATTCCGAATTTATCGGCTGCAAACATACTGTTGGTTGTGCTAACGGTCTTGATGCTCTCATCTGGATTTTCCGAGCTTATATCGAGATGGGCGTGATACAGCCTGGAGACGAGGTGATTGTGCCTGCAAATACATATATTGCCACTACACTTTCCATCACTGAGAACGGACTTGTTCCGGTCTGTATCGAACCGAAACCCAATACCCTTGAGATTGATGACGACCTTATTGAGGCTGCCATCACCCCTCGCACCAAGGCCATTGTTATTGTTCACCTTTATGGTCGCATAGCCTATACCGAAAAGATTGGAGAACTTTGTAAGAAGTACAACCTTAAACTTGTCGAGGATTGTGCCCAGAGCCACGGATGCAAGTTTACCGATGGTTGCGTAACTGGAAATATCGGAGATGTAGCCGGTCATTCGTTCTATCCGGGCAAGAACCTTGGTGCACTTGGTGACGGAGGAGCAGTTACAACCAACGATTCAAAACTTGCGGAAGTTATTCGTGCACTCACTAACTATGGTAGTCAGAAGAAATACGTCTTTAAATATGCAGGTCGCAATAGCCGCCTCGACGAGATTCAAGCTGCCGTTCTGGATGTGAAACTGAAGTATCTCGTTGAGGATAATGCAAAGCGTAAGTTGATTGCTCGCTACTACTACGAGCACATCAACAACCCACTAGTCACTCTTCCCGACCTCCTTCCCGACGAGCAGAATGTCTATCACCTCTTCCCAATTATCGTGAGCGGAAAAGAGAATCGTGATCGTCTGCACGACTATCTTGAAGAGAATGGAGTAGGAACAGTATGCCACTATCCGATAGCCCCTCACCAGCAAGAGTGCTATGCCAAAGAGGCGTGGAACACCCCACAACTTTCCCTCCCTATCACCGAGCGACTGGCTAACGAAGAACTCAGCCTCCCGATAGGACCGGCGATTACGATAGAGGACGTTACAAAAGTTGTTGAATTGATTAATGAATTCTAAGAAATGAAAGTATTGATTGTTGGAGAATTTAGTGCATTTGCGAAAAACCTTGCCACTGGAATAAATTCAATTCCAGGAAATGAAGCTATTGTTTTTTCGTATGAGGATGGCTTTAAAAAAATACAACAAGATGGGAAATCATATACTTATCCAAGACCATACAATTATAGGTTCTTTGGGTTAGAACTAAGAGGAACAAATAAAATCACTGGTCGCATATTGTATAAAAGATTTAAAAAAGACCTAGCAGAATTCGAACATTATTTTGATGCTGCCTTTATAATTAGTTATACACTCTTGAGAGAAAATTCAAATCAATCTGCACCTCTATTCTCGAAAGAGGATATACTATTCGCAGTTAAAGATCCATCTAAAATTTATTTATCCTCATGTGGTGGAGATATTGCTAATTTTAAATTTGCACTTCAAGATCGACGATTCAAAACAGTATATACAGATAGTTCTATTTTAGATAATCCCAAATATATTAAACTCGAAGAGATTGCATTAAGTTTAGTCTCGGGTGTTATTCCTATGTCATTCCAATACCATGAAGCATACAAGTTATTTGGTTCGCAGTTTAAATTAATGGATTCAATTCCGTTGCCTTTTGATTCCTGTACTGTAGAGAGAAAAAAGCAATATTTTAATAACGGGAAAATTGTTATTTTTAATGGAGGATTAAGACCGACAAAGGGTAATTTGTTTATAAACCAAGCGCTTGAGCGAATTCAGCAAAAGTATAATGACAGAATTATTATACGAAACGATAGAATGCCGTATAATCAATTCCTGTCATTTTTAAAAGAGATTGATTTATATATAGATCTTTGCACTGATTATGATTATGGAATGAGTGCTATTGCTGCTATGCTAGCTGGATGTGCAGTTATTAGTGGTAATGAACCCGAGACAAGACAAATGATTGGTAGGGATGATATTCCTGTAATATCGGGTCGTCCAGACACGGAATATATGTATCATATAATAGAAGATTTGATATTAAATCCCCTAAAAATTAAGGATATTGGTATCAAGTCTGCTCAATATGCAAGAGAAATTCACGAGTGTAGAAAAATTGCTTCTTCTTATCTCAACGCATTTAAATAAATATGAAAGTACTGGTATCTGGCGATTTCTGCCCCAAATATAGGGTTGAGAATGCTGTAAAAGAAAAGAGGTTCGGTGATCTCTTTGATGATGTGAGACCGATTATTGATTCTGTAAACTATAGCATAGTTAATTTTGAATTTCCAATTGTTCTGAACCAAAAGGATGCAAATCCAATACCCAAATGCGGTCCCAATCTTCAAGGAACTATTGAAGCAGTAGAAGCTGTAAAATATGCAGGTTTTGATTGTTGTACACTAGCAAATAACCATATTCTAGACCAAGGTGAGAAGTGCTGTCTTGATACGAAACAAGAGTTGGAGAGGGCAGGAATAGACACTGTCGGAGTAGGTTGTAATCTTGATAAAGCATCAAATATTTTGTATAAGAAGATTAATGAAGAAACTCTTGCCATAATCAACTGTTGTGAACATGAGTTTTCTATTGCAGCAGAGACCGCTGCTGGTGCAAATCCTCTCAATCCTATTCAGCAATTCTATAAAATTAAAGAGGCAAAATCAAAAGCGGATTATGTGCTTGTCATCGTTCACGGAGGTCACGAACATTATCAGCTGCCATCACCTCGTATGCAGGAAACCTATCGTTTCTTTATCGATGCTGGAGCCGATGCTATCATCAATCATCATCAGCATTGTTATAGCGGCTATGAGGTTTATAATACTAAACCAATATTTTATGGACTTGGAAATTTTTGTTTTGATAGTTTAAATGAAGACCATAGTATTTGGAACGAGGGGTATCTGGTTGAAGTAGAGTTTAAAAAAGACAATATCAGTTACATGATCCATCCATATATTCAATGCAACGAAAGTGTCGGAGTTAGTCTAATGAAGGAAAGGCAGTTTGATAATTTCCAGAAGTCAATAACAAAATTAAATAATGTAATTGCTAATAGCAAAAACTTAAAACAGGAATGGTTGTTTTGGATGCAAAACAATGATGGCGTTTTCAGAAATGTCATAGAGCCTTATTCTAATCGCATTACATGTAAATTGTTTCGACTTGGTTTATTACCATCCTTTGCAAAAAAGAAAAAATATAGGCTCATAAACTATTTGCAATGTGAATCACATTTGGATAGATTACTTAACCATATTATTAATTTATAAATATAATGTTAAATTATTTTCTACGAAATATAAAGAAAGTTTTAATTGATAGTCTCCCAGATAAACTTTACTTAATGATTATATTTAGGAGAAGAATGGGTTATTGGACAGATTTTAATAATCCAAAGTCTTTTTCTGAAAAGTTACAATGGTTGAAGCTTTATAATCGCAAACCTATCTACACTACTATGGTAGATAAGTATGCCGTTAAAGAGTACGTATCTGCCATTATTGGAGAAGAGTATATTATACCTACACTTGGTATTTGGAATAGCTTTGATGAGATTGACTTTGATAAACTGCCTAATCAATTTGTATTAAAATGTACCCACGATAGTGGAGGTCTTGTCATATGCAAAGACAAAAACAAGCTAGATAGGACTGCTGCAAATGTAAAGATTAGCAAATCTTTAAAAACAGACTATTATAAGGTGTGGCGCGAATGGCCTTATAAGAATGTTCCAAAAAAGATAATTGCTGAACAATACATGGAAGATTCTTCTACAAGTGAACTCTGCGACTATAAGTTTTTTTGCTTTGACGGAGAGGTAAAAGCTATGTATGTAGCTACAGATCGGCAACGAAGGAAAGAACCATATTTTGATTTCTTTGACGAGAACTATAACCATTTGCCATTTAAGCAAGGACATCCGAACTCACCAACACTTCCTTGTAAACCTGTTTGTTTTGAGAAAATGAAAGAGTTGGCAAAGAAACTGTCACAAGGGATAGTGCATGCACGAATTGATTTTTACGAAGTCGATGGGAAAGTATTTTTTGGAGAAATTACACTATTTCACTTTTCTGGCATTGTACCATTTGAACCTGCTGAGTGGGACTTAAAATTCGGGGAATATATTCGATTACAATAAAATAGATTAGATGAAAAAAGCTCTATTTGTCGCTACTGTTTATCGTTTCTTCAATTTTGAAAAGAGCGATATGCAAATTTTGAATAGTATGGGTTATGAAATCCATACAGCATCAAATATGAAAGGAGCGGATTGGCTTGTAGATGATGGTTATTTAGATTTTTTAATGCCGATAAAGCATCATATAGATTTTGGAAGATCTCCATTTTCAAAATCTACTATTCATGCCTACAAACAGTTAAAAAAGTTATTGAAAGAGAACCATTATGATATAATTCATTGTCATACACCTGTTGCATCTGCAATTGCAAGATTGGCAGCAATAGGAACTAGACGTGCAGGAACTAAAATTATTTACACTGACCATGGTTTTCATTTTCATAGGGCATCGAGTCTTATAAATTGGATATTATTCTATCCAATAGAATATATTATGGCATTTTTCACGGATATGATTATCACAATAAATAAAGAGGATTATGCTGTAATTCGGAGGTTTAATACCCCGAAAAAGAAATATATTCCTGGGGTTGGAGTTGATATAAAGAAAATTGCAGAAATCCCTTTTGACCGCACCTCTATTAGAAAAAAGTATAATATTCCTGATGACGGGTTCGTAATCCTTTCGGTTGGAGAGTTATCGGCTCGAAAAAATCAAGGAGTTATTATTAGGGCTTTAGCAAAATTGAATAATAAAAATATCTATTATATACTTTGTGGAACAGGACAAATGGAAACTATATACAAGGAGTTATCAAAAAAATTATCCCTTGTAGGTAGAGTGATTTTTGCTGGATTCCAACCACATGAGGAGGTTTTTAAAATAGCGCATTCTTCTGATATTGTGGCTTTGCCTTCACGGATAGAAGGATTAGGATTAGCTGGAATAGAGTCAATGGCTGCAGGTTTACCTGTAATTGCATCTGGAGTTCATGGAATTAAAGATTATGTAATTGATAATGAAACCGGTATTACTTGTCGTCCTACTTCAGTAGATGATTTTGCAAATGCTATAAACCTTCTATATACTAATTCGAATTTATACAAATCATGTAAAGAAAATGCAAAACAGAAAGCGTGGGAATTTGACATCAATAAAGTTAGAAAACTCATGACTGAATATTATAAAGAGATATAAGTATGGCTGATTTACTATTTTTTACTGATCGCTATCCGTATAATAATAGCGAAGCATTTATTGAAAATGAGATAACAATAATGGCACAGTATTTCGATAATATATATTGTTTGCCATGTGGTTTGATGGTTGAAACAAATTCTATTAGAGCTGTCCCTGACAACGTACATGTGTTGAAACCTTCATGTTCGGATAATATTTATCAAAATAAGCCTAGTCGGTTAAAAAAAAATGTATGGGCTATTAGGAATTTGGGAATATGGTTTATCCTATGTTTGTTTTATAAAGAGTTTTATATAGAAATATGGTATTTAGTCAGTAAAGTGGGTTTCACATTTCCACGCTTTCTTAGAATATTTAGGACTTTAGCACCTGCTATCAGAAATAAGTATCATTATGGGAAAATATTAAAGAATGAGGGAATTACTGATTATTATGCGTATTCATACTGGCTTGAACCATCTATTATGTTTGCCGATGATATGTTGCCTAATTCAACGTTGAAGAAAACATTTTGTAGATCACATCGATGGGATTTATATGTTGAAGAAAGTCCAATAAATTATCTTGCGTTCCAAAAACAAGTTGTATCTTATATGGATCAAGTATATGTAATCTCGAATGATGGAGTCAAATATCTCAAAAATCTTTACCCTGAATACGAATCAAAAATTCTATTGTCAAGGTTAGGAACGTTGGATTGGGGAGTTAATCCTGATAAGAGCAATGATTTCTTTAGAATTGTTTCTTGTTCAAATTTGATTCCTGTAAAACGAGTAGAACTAATAATAGACATGTTGGCTAATCTTTCAGAAAACTACACAAATATAGAGTGGATTCATTTTGGATCAGGTCAATATTATGAATACATCAGTCGTTATGCAGAGAAAAAACTTAAAAAAAATCATTTTGAATTCATGGGTATCGTTCCAAACTCTCAAATAATGGAGTATTATCAAAATAATCATGTTGATGTGTTTGTGAATGTAAGCAGTTCCGAAGGTATACCAGTGTCAATTATGGAAGCATGCTCTTGTGGTATACCAGTAATTGCAACCAATGTTGGTGGCACATCAGAGATCGTTCATGATAAGCAAAATGGGTATTTACTTGACAAAAATTTCAAACTTGATACATTTACGAATTGTATAGAAGATTTGATTCAGAATGAATATAAATTAAATGACATGAGAAAACAATCAAGGCAAATCTGGAAGAATTTGTTTTTTTGTGAAACTAACTATCATGAGTTTTATAACAGTGTTATTAAAGTGTAAGCATGAATATATTATTTGTTATTCCTAGCATGCATTGCGGTGGGGCAGAAAGGGTAATGTCAATTCTTTGTAATAGTTTCTCATCGAAAGGAGATAATGTATTCCTTTGTATTACAGAGGATGCTACAGATATAATGTATCCATTATCTGACAAGGTTCAGATAGTTAATCTTACTTGTTCTGGTTCTTCGTATGTTTATAAAATACCCCAATACATAAGAGGTATTTACGATATCGTTAAAAGAATTAAGGCTGATATAGTTGTATCTTTTATTACTAGAACTAATATTTATTCGGTATTGGCGTGTAAGGCTGCTGGTGTACCTGTTATTGTATCAGAGCGAAATAATCCTATGACCATACCGGCAAATCGTCATTTGAGGATTCTAAGAAACTATGTATATAGATATGCGGACGGCATAGTTTTTCAAACTAAGTACGCAAGAGATTATTACTGCGAAAAAATTAGAAGAAAGTCTACAATAATAAAGAATCCTTGTGAATACAGTGAAATCGTTGTCCCATATCAAAATAAAGAGGACATTATTGTATCTGCATGTAGGTTGGTTCCTCAGAAAAATGTTTCTCTGTTAATAGAAGCTTTCTCGTTAATTAAAGATAAAATACCCAGCTATAAACTTTATATATATGGTGATGGCTCACTAAAAAATGATATTGAACGACAGATAACAACAAATAATCTTCAAGATAGAGTAATTATGAAGGGGGTTGATTTTGATCTAATAACGAAAATGTCTAAGTGTAAAATTTTTGCCCTACCTTCAAATTTTGAGGGATTATCAAATTCTTTAGCTGAGGCATTGTGTACTGGTGCGGCTTGTATTGCAACGGATTCTCCGACATTTGGCAATCGTGAAATTATTATAGATGGGGAAAATGGAATTTTAACTCCGGTAGGGGATGTCAACCGTTTTGCAGATGGATTATTTAGACTTACTACTGATATGGCTTTTGCTAATAGTTTGTCAAAAGAAGCAATTAAGATAAGAAATAGCATTTCTGTATCAAAAATTACATCTGAATGGCAAATGTATATGCAGGAGATTATGAAATAATTGATTTTGATAATAATAGAAAATATTAATTACAAATGAAATTAATATCAAACATTAAAGTGTATATAAAAAGTAGGTTGTTTAGATTCTTTGGTCTAGGATGTGAAACCTCTGAAATGCTTAGAAAGCGTGGTGTTCAAGTTGGAGAAAGGCTTCAGAATTATGGCGTAATAGATAATGGACATGGCTATTTAATTCAAATTGGAGATGATGTGACAATTTCTGCAGCTCGAATATTAGCACACGATGGAAGCACCAAAATATGGACTGGATATAGTAAAATTGGACATGTAAAGATTGGAAATAGAGTATTTATTGGAGCTGGAGCAATTATATTGCCCAATGTCACAATCGGTGATGATGTAATTATTGGAGCAGGAAGTATCGTAAACAAAGATATTCCTTCTAATTCCGTTGTGGTTGGTTCTCCTATAAGAATTATTGGAAAAGTTTCTGATTATATAGAGAAGAACAGAAAAGAAATGACTCCAGATTTATGTTGGAACACATACTGGAAAAATAAATCGAAAGACGAAGAAAATGAAATACGATCAAAGCTTCTACAGGGAGGGGTAGGATTTGATGTATAAAACCTATTGTTATTTGTTTTTTTACAATAAGAGTCTATTGTATATGGATTTGCAACCATTTAGTATCGAATGAATAGATTATTTTTTTATACAAACATTAGAACTTGGGATTATACTTTAGGTATAACAAGAAAGGTATTTTCAGAGATCGAGTCGTTTAAGAAATTAGGGTATGATGTAACATACTCAGGCTATTTAGAGGATGGTGTTGCTATTTTTGATAGCAACCACAATATTATTAAGAGCCAAAAATTCTTTTTTAAGAATGGCACGATAAATCATTTTTTGCGAAGATCAATGGTTATGGACCTTTGTGTCGATTATTTAAAGACAATCTCCACATCATATTCTTTCTCTTATGCGAGGTATCATTTTTTTGATAACCATTATATTAAACTGCTCCGAACCCTAAAGGAGAAGTCTGCAAAGGTGATAATTGAAGCACACTCTACTCCAAAATTTCAATCAGGATTAAATAAATTTACTTATATCGCTTGGAAAGACAGAAATTGGAATAAGTATGCAAAAGAATATGTTAGTCTTGTAGCGTCTATGTCTGGTGATGATGTAATGTGGGGAATTCCAACTGTAAAAATTTCAAATGGAATTGATATTAATACCATAAGATTACATAACTACATTTCTAATCCTGATGATATTAATCTTATTGCTGTATCTTTTGAGGCACCTGTTCATGGTTATGATAGAGTAATAAAAGGAATGTATAATTACTACAAAAACGGAGGACAGAAAAATGTATATTTTCATTTGGTGGGCACAATTATGTATTCAACAAAAAAACTTATCGAAAAACTTGACCTAAGTGATAGATGCATAATATATGGACCGAAGTCTGGAGATGAGTTGGCCGCGATTTATGATAAGGCAAACATCGGAATAGGTTGTCTTGCTAACCATAGAATTGGTTCTACGTTTGGCTCGGCTCTCAAAACAAAAGAATATATTGCAAAAGGAATTCCTTTTGTTTATGGTTGGAGAGAAACCGTTTTGGAAAATTTTCAATATGCACTCAATGTTGAACTTTCTGAAGAACCATTAGACATGAATAGAGTTATTTCGTTCTATGAAAGTTTAAAAAAAGACTCATTAGCATTGAAAATAAGAAATCACCTTGACTATAAAGACACATGGGATTATCAAATTCAAACTGTAGTCAACGCTATTAATAATCAAGCAAATTAATTCAGTTGCATGGAAAGTTTCTCAAATGACGCTTTGACAATAAGATGTCGCTATAAAGGTTCTGATAGGATAGGTGTAATTTTTTATTCTATAATGGTTATTTTATGCGAATTGGCTATTTCCCATAGTGATAACACACTTTATTCGATGTGGCTAAGGAAATGCTATTTATACATTATGTTTGTAAGTTTAGTTGTTGTAATCGTTACGAAATTTTTGTACAAATCAGATGTTAATAAAAGCATATTGATAGTTCCAATAGTGTATTTTACAATTATAACAATACATACGAAAATGGGGATGTCTGGCAATCAAATATTTGATGCATTTTATTCTGGACTTAGATTAATTTTCTTTTTATTACTTACCTCAATGGGTAAAATAAAAGTTCTTGAGTTTTTTCGAACTTTTATGATTGTTACATCTGTACTCGGTATTATAAGTTTTGTTTCGTACATAGTTGGCATTCCTTTACCCCACAGAAGTGTTGTATATTATACTGATAGTATTTATGCTAATTATATAGATTATTACTTCAGTATTTTGTTTTCTGAATTTGGTGCGATTAGGTTATGTGGTCTATTTAATGAACCAGGAGCATTCGGAACCTTTCTTGCTTTGATGTTGTGTGTACAAGATTACAATTTAAGAAAGAAGGGCAATCTTATTATGTTTGTTGCAGGTTGTCTTTCCTTTTCTGTTGCCTTTTTCTGTATTACAGTTCTACATTATGTAATTAAGCACTATAAAAATGTAAAGCTATTTATTCCTGCTATAATTTTTATTTTATTCATTTTATTCGTATTACCTACTTTGAATATTGATAATCCGATTATTTCAGCTTTTACAACCCGTTTACAATTTGACAGTGGAAATTTTGTAGCTGACACCAGATCTTCAAATTTCATTGATAAAGAAATCATATCATTATTTAATAGTGGTAATTATTTATGGGGATACGGACGTGGATATCTCACATATATAGGATATGAAAGCGGAGCTTCTACATACAAAACAGTAATCTTAGATTACGGCATTTTAGGGTTCTTATTAATATTTGGATCGCTATTATTTTTTGCATATAAACAATGTAAAAGAAACCCTATATCAGTTAATCTTCTTATCTGTTTTGCTGCAAGTATATACCAGAGACCTAATGTATATTCTATTACTTATTTCCTCATACTATTTGGAGGCATTGAATATATAAATCATGTGGGCGGTCAAAAGTATCAAGCTAATACCAAACTTTTAATGCAATAGAAAACGATTATACTAACATTCCCATGAAGTATTTCAAAAAATAGATGAACTTTCTAATAAAATAACTTGGGATGTATGTTGAACTTCGATGCTTAGATTTTACGATGAACAATCTTTTCTGCGAACTCTTTCGTGTTTGTATTGGTTTGCGGTCACACTTGACTTGTGTTCCTTTTCTTGAAGAATGAAAGGAAATATATGCCTTAGACATTAAGCATGCGCTGAAGGTTGTGCTGTTTGATTACTTGAAAACTTTGCCAAAATTGAATGCTTGGAGAGGAGTGTGCTGTTTAATGGTTTACCGCCTCTGTCAATGTGAAGCAGGAGTGTCAAGGAACTTGGAGGTACAATGGAATAGGACGACTATAAGCATTCGCACCTTTTGTACAAAGGACTGACAATAGAAAATTATGTTTTCTTTACCGACTTCGACAATACGAAATGTGGTAAACTGACGGAGCCTTCTTAGCTAGCGAGATCTGCTCTAGGTATGAAGCTCGTATATAAAGAGTCCGGAGGTATATGTTTTTGATACTTATATTTGACTTATGATATAGCCATACATATGAAACAATGATGAAATATATAAAATGGTTATGTACAAGAATTTCTTTAAGCGGTTGATTGACTTCACCCTTGCGTTTATAGTGCTATTGGTCATTTGGCCGATTATAATGATTATTGCAATTTGGTTGCACTTTGCCAACAATGGGGCTGGGTCGTTCTTCTTTCAAGAACGACCGGGACTTCATAGTAAGATATTCAAGGTGATTAAGTTCAAGACAATGACGGACGAGCGGGATGCAGAGGGAAAATTGCTGCCTGATTCAGAACGACTTACTCCTGTAGGGCGCTTTGTCCGCTCCACATCGATTGACGAGTTGCCTCAGTTGATTAATGTGTTAAAGGGGGATATGGCGTTGATAGGGCCGAGACCTCTTTTGGTTCAATACTTGCCCCTTTATTCTAAAGAGCAGGCTCGTCGGCATGAAGTTCGTCCCGGGATTACGGGGTGGGCTCAATGTAACGGTCGTAACGCAATCTCGTGGACGGAGAAATTCAACCTAGATGTTTGGTATGTGGATCATTGTTCTTTTTGGCTGGATTTGAAAATTGTTTTGATAACGATAAAAAAAGTGTTCATTCGTGAAGGGATCTCCTCGGGAACGAGCGTGACGATGGAGGCATTCACTGGAAATAATTAAAATATCATGTATCTGTACGGAGCAAGTGGTCATGCGATGGTGATCATGGATATATTGAAAGCGTCGGGAGTCGTTCTTGACGGTTTGGTAGATGATAACGAGTCCCTGTCGGAATTACAAGGGATACCTGTTTTGCACGGGAACACGGGAGTTTCTCCCGTGATCGTGAGTATAGGGGATAATGCGACCCGTTGCTGGGTGGCGGGTAAGTTGTCGGGACCTTTTGGTAAAGCGATACATCCGTCTGCTATCATTTCTTCAATCGCAACAGTCGGGGAAGGAACCGTGGTGATGCAGGGGGCGGTTATACAAGCGGGAGCGAGAGTCGGGAGGCATTGTATCGTGAACACGGGTGCCTCGATCGATCACGAGTGTGTGCTGGAGGATTACGTTCACGTCTCTCCTCGTGCCACGTTGTGCAGTAACGTGCACGTGGGAGAGGGAAGTTGGATTGGGGCGGGAGCTACCATCATTCCCGGGGTAAAAATCGGTCGCTGGAGCGTGGTTGGTGCGGGATTCGTGGTAACCCATGACATTCCGGATGGCGTGGTGGCCATCGGGAATCAATGCGTGGTCGTCGGTGATGATAATAAACAAAAATTAACAAACGAGAATAAAATAGATCTTGCCGTGTACGGTGCCGGGGGATTCGGGAGAGAGGTTCTATCCATGGTCGAGAATTTGAACGAGAGCTGCGGCTTGTTCAACCCGGTCGGTTTCTTCGATGACGGGTTAAGCCGAGGATGCGTGGTGAACGGGCACGAAGTACTCGGGGGAATGGAAGAGTTGAACGCTTACCCGGGAAATTTAGCCTTGATCGTAGCGGTGGGCAGTCCCGCCGTGAAGAGAAAAATCGTGGAGAGGATAGATAACCCCCGCGTGTTTTTCCCGTCGGTTTTAGATCAAACCGCACTCGTGGGAGATGTTACTCGGGTGTCCATCGGCAAGGGATGTATCATTTGTGGGGGCACGATGATCACGACGAACGTGACAATCGGGAATTTCGTGATATTGAACCTTGGATGCACAGTGGGGCATGACACGGTTATTGGGGATTACTCGTCTTTCATGCCTTCCGTGAATATATCAGGAGAGGTGAATATCGGGGAATCGGTTTACGCTGGCACGGGGGCCAAGATTATCAATCGTCTGGAAATTGGAGCGGGAACCGTAGTCGGGGCTGGGGCGGTAGTGGCGAAGTCTTTACCTGCACGTTGTACGGCTGTAGGGGTTCCCGCCAAGCCCATAAAGTTTTTTTTTGAAATAGAGTAAACACACAATTTAAAAATATCGAGAATGTCTAAAGCTTTTTTATCACATAGCAGCAAAGATAAAGAACTTGTAAGGAGGATAGCCACGGAGTTAGGCGATCAATGTATTTTAGATGAAATATCTTTTGAACCAGGGAGGAAAACTTTGGATGAAATTTTTCGAACGATGGCAGAATCAGATATCTTCGTGTTGTTTATTTCGGGTAATTCCTTGGATTCACCTTGGGTGAAACAAGAAATTACTCGTTCAGAGAAACTTTCGAGTGAGAAATTGACGCATGTTTTACCCCTGGTAATTGATCCTACTATTTCTCACGAGGACAAGCGGATACCAGATTGGTTGGCAAAACCTTATAACCTCAGGTATATCTCGAATGTTAAGATTATATTGCAAAAAATAGAGAATGCGCTTAGAAAAATAAATGTGTTAAAATTTCCCCGGAATCAAGAGTTGATGAATTTATTCGTGGGTAGGAACGATGAGATAGCCCGTTTTGAATTTGATATAAATAATTTAGACAACTGGATGCCAACATATGTCGTTGCATATAATTATTTTGCAGGAATCGGGCGGCGAACCTTCTTGATGAATGCTTTGAAAAAAGTGAACTTGTTAGATGTTCTTCACCGACCCACGTTTATCTCCATAGACGCGAAGGAAAGTGTCGAGAATTTTATTTATAAATTGAATTCCATACACCAGGAAGATGATATTTGGCACGTTGATCTATCGCGAGAAACCATAGAGAGAAAAGTTTCGATAGCAATAGATTTGGTGAAAGAGTTTTATAAGGTCAAGGAGATTATTTTTATTGTAGATGACGGGGGAATCGTGTTGCCGAATCACGATATCGTGGATTGGTTTAAACAGATTGTTGCCGACGAGTATTTTCACAATCGATTAGTATTTTGTGTGGTTTCACAAAATCGTCCTAATGAACAAACGCTTCGAGAGGAACACTTGGCACTTTGGTATAGGATTCCAGAATTGACGAAAGAGGAGTCAAAGAGTTTGTTTATCAGGTTGCTAAACGTTTATCATGTAGAGAATTTGTCCAAGGAGTATAAACAGTATTTTTTGGATAAATTAGGAGGGATACCCTCGCAGATCAATTATGCAGTGCAGTTAATCAAAGATAATCCGGTAGAGGCTAAAATTCATGCGAATGATATTGTTGAATTCTCGGATCGGTTTTGTCATTTATTGCTTGATAACGTGAAAAAAAATGATCTTGCGTATCAAGTTTCTCTATTGCTTTCGAAAGAAGAAATTATAAGTTTGACCTTAATTTATAGAATTTTTGGGGAAACGAAAGAGACAAACGAGGCATTGCAATTTTTGTATGATTTCTCGTGTTTTAATTACTTACAAGGTGATTGCGAATTTGTCAAGTTGAACCCCACAATGGCAGATTTCATGAGGCGTTCGCGTCTGGAGTTGTGTGGAAAATACCGGACGAAATACAAGAATGTACTTCGTCAGTTGCTTGAAGAAAACTTGGATGAGCTTTTGGAAAAAGATTATTCTCAATTCATGTTAACCATTCAACAGATGCTTCAAGAAAAGAAAAGGATCCCGGATAAATATTTTATGCCCTCTCTTATTATTAAAAACGTGATAAGAGAATATGATAGAGGGCATTATTCTTACGTCATTACATTATGCACGGATCTTTTGAAAAATTCAAATTATGACGAGCAGATTTTGTGGGAAACCAGGTATCGCTTAACATTAGCGTACGCACGCACAAGAGATAGTCGTTTTCTTGAAAGTGTAAAATCTTTTTGGCCTACTAATAAATTTGATTATAATTTTTTGATGGGTTTTTATTATCGACATAATAAAGATGCTTCTAAAGCCTTGGAATATTATGATAAAGCTTTAGAAATATCCCCTGATAATTCTAGGACGAAAAGAGAAAAGGTGAATGTTTTGCTTTCCCTGGAGCGTTATGAAGACGCGTTGGAAATGGCTAGAGAAAATTATGAACACAGGCGGGGCAATATTTTTCATACTCAATCTTATTTTATTGCGCTGATCCGGAAACAGGGAATAATTCTAGAAAAAGAAAAAACGATATTACGAACGTTAATGGAAGAGGTTCACCAGAGTGATGATTCTAAAGCGATAGATATCTATCGTTGTATGAAAGGTGAATATATGTATTATGTTGATCACGATACAATAAATGCTATCAAGCAACTTCGAGATGCTATGAAAGAGAATGAAAATTCAGTATATCCTATAAAATCATTGATGATAATCTATAAACGCACGGGGCAGTTCGCTGCTTTCGAGGAATTAAGAGATAAACTTTCTAACATGGATGATAATTGATAGATTGGTATGTAACTAAAACGGGAGGAAAAATGAGACGTTCAAGTATAGTGGCACGGATCAAAAAGGTTTTGAAGTATGTGGTTCCGGGATTGACGGTAATTCTTTACGGGAGTGAAGCTCGTGGAGAAGCACGGGCTGAAAGCGATATCGATTTGTTGTTATTATTGGACAAGGACGTTGTCACGTTGGCGGATAAGATGGCGTTAACAGCTCCCTTGTACGAGTTGGAACTCCAGACCGGGATTCAAATTAATCCTTTTATTTTGTCTGTTTGCGAGTGGGGCAAACAGGTAACCCCGTTTTACGAGAACGTGATGAAAGACGCTATCGTGTTATGACCCTGGAGCAACGTCATAGCGTGGTGCGATACCGGAGTTCAGCCAAGGAACTTTTGCCCGAGATCAAAAATTATATGTACCCGCTAGTGTACAGGTTTATTGAATTGATTGATACTTATATAAGTTGCGAGTAAGTTTTTTTGTAAATCGACAACAAGTTTTTTTAATCATAGAATTTATGGACAAACGAATTTATCTTTGCCTTGCTCACATGAGCGGTGAGGAGCAGAAGTATATACAAGAGGCATTTGACACGAACTGGGTGGTGCCTTTAGGACCGAACGTGAACGGTTTCGAGGAAGATATCAAGCGATTTGTTGGAGAGAACAAGGAGGTGGTGGCGTTGTCGGCGGGTACGGCAGCGGTACATTTGGCGTTGTTGGCTTGTGGAGTGGGGAGGGGTGACGAGGTGATCGTGCAGTCGTTCACGTTTTGCGCTTCGGCTCACCCGGTGACTTACCTGGGGGCGACGCCGGTGTTCGTGGACTCGGAGGCGGATAGCTGGAACATGGACCCGGGGTTGCTGGAGGAGGCGATCCGGGACCGGGTAGCCAAGACGGGGCGTAAGCCGAAAGCGATTATCCCGGTGGCGCTTTACGGGATGCCGTACGATTGCGAGCGAATACAGGAGATCGCTGCACGTTATGAAATCCCTGTGATAGAGGATGCTGCGGAGGGGTTCGGCTCGAGGTATGACGGTCGGGTGCTGGGGACGTTCGGTCGCTACGGGGTGTTGTCGTTCAACGGGAACAAGATGATCACGACGAGTGGCGGCGGTGCGTTGATTTGCCCGGACGAGGCGGCGAAGCGGGAGGTGATGTTTTACGCGACGCAGGGACGGGAGGCTTATCCTTATTACCAGCACGAGAAGATCGGTTACAATTACCGGATGTCGAATATCTGTGCCGGTATTGGGCGGGGTCAGATGACGGTGGTGGAGGATCACGTGGCGCATCACAAGCACGTTCAAGCGCTGTACCGGGAGTTGCTGAAGGAGGTGGAGGGGGTGACGCTTCACGAGAACCCGTCGTCACGTTATGACAGCAATTTTTGGCTTTGCACGGTGACGCTGGACCCGGGCTTGCATGTCAAGGGAGAGGAGCACGCTTATGAAGAAGCGGTGCAAGGTGCTGTCGGAGGGGCGGCGGGAGTGACCCGTGCGGTCTCGGGGTTACACACGGCTCACGAGCCGAACCGGAACGTGGAGGCGACGCGGTTGGCGTTGGACCGGGCGGGGGTAGAGAGTCGCCCGTTGTGGAAACCGATGCACTTGCAACCGGTGTACCGGGACAACCCGTGTTTCGTGAACGGGGTGAGCGAGGGGTTGTTCAAGACGGGGCTTTGTTTGCCCAGTGGTCCGCGGGTGACGGACGAGGACGTGCGGTATATCGTTGAACAAATCAAGAGAAACTTGTAAATTTATGATTCACGATTGGGCGATTTACGATTGAGGTGTGTTTCGACACACCTCTTTTTTGTTTTTGGGGTATTGTTTCCCTGTACATGAAAAGGTCATTTCGCGAGATATAAAATTGGAAAGTTATGAAAGAATTGAATGATCAATCGCAACGTCTCGTGGGAGATTGTTTTTTTGTACGCCAGGGAGAACGTATGGAGAGGTGTTTTTACTCGGAAATCTTGTACGTGGAGGCATCGGGTTGTTATTGTTATATTTACCGTCGGGATAAGCCCCGGATATTAATTTCTTATTCTCTTTTTATGGTGGAACTTCGCTTGCCGAAAAGTATGTTCCGGCGGGTTCATCGAAGTTATATCGTGAATCTTCGGGCGGTGGATGGTTTCATCGGGAAGACGATTTGCATTAATAGAAAAATAATCCCTATCAGCAAGCCTTACCGGGAAGAGGTGTTCGGGTGCTTTGTTATTTGGGATTTGAAAACGAGGGAAGAGGAATAGTTAATTATTAATCGTTCTTGTGAGATGACCTATAATTGCTGAAGTTGCGTTTTATCCGGGAAGACTTAGGACTGGAGGAGAGGGTGAAAACGACGGAACTCAACTTGGAATAATTATAAATATTTAATTTTGAATAGAGAGGAAGCGAAATAGTTGATCTTCTGGAAAAAAGTTCGTACCTTTGTGAGGTAGTTGTATTTAATGTCATTTGTTATGGGGAATCCAAGGAAAAATAATAAGTCGAAAAAGGAGATACAGGAAATACTGGAGAAGCGTTTCAGTTATTTGCCCAAGGATGAACGTAATAAACTTATCTGTGGGAAAGAATTCGTGAAAGTTCCCCGTCAAGAGTTGGAACGTCTGCGCGTGAACGTGTATCCTTACTTGATGTGATGGATTTGCATTATTACCCGTATCGTTTCGTGCAGAAGGTTGTTGAAAATAGTGATACAGCACGTTCTTTCTTGAAATACAAGTTACTTTACACGTTCAAATCTCCTAAATCACACCAATGGTATTGGGTGTGGGTAGAGGTGTATGAGCGGGATTTTTATGCGGTGAAATTTCATTTGAAGGCTCACAGAAATAGCGAGAAGAAGTATAATTTGCTGACGGGACTGAATGAAGCAAGACCCGTTATAAATACTTGTGTGGCTATCATGCGTGAAATAGGAATGAACAACGAGCGAGCGTCATTTGGTTTTATTGGAGCGAACATGGATTGTGAATCGACTTACATGACCAAACGTTTTCGTGTATATAGTACCATGATGGCAACTTATTTTGATGAAAATGTCTTCGAGCATTACGTGATGATGGATAAAAGTGCCTATATTCTTGTAAGGAAAAGCGTGTTAAATTTATGCCCAACTCTTCCAGAGGAATTAACCAGGGATTTTAATCAACTGTACGATTATTTCGATTAGCATTTGCATTGATAGAAAAATAATCCCGGTGTCAGCAATGCGCCTATGGCAGATTCAATATATCTGCCCCATAATTTAGGATTTTCAATCATTTCGGAAAAGTCGTCATCTACATAGACGTTACGGAGTGCATTATTGTGTACCTGAAATTTAGGGGCGGAATGTTCAACTTGTTCGTGTAAAATGTTCAGTCCGACTCAAAGGTATGTAATTTGTTTTAATTGAACAAGTTTCATTCAGATAATTTTTCCGGTCATTCATATAATAAACCGGTTCACTCAGATAATTTAGTTGGTAAAGGGGTGGGGCGAGATGTATATTGGGGATACAATTAAAAATTACAAAAGATTATGGGAGTATTACAGAACGTGATTAGAGAGATCGGGGATATCGTGAATCGGTTGTCGGTGTCCTCGAGAGAAAAGCAGAAGATACAGGAAGAGATACAATCTCTGGTGTATCGTTACAATAGCGAGTTGGTACGTGAACAGTCGGCGGCAGTGGGCGAAGAGACGCGGGGAAACTGGTTGCAACGGTCGTGGCGCCCGATCGTGATGCTGGTACTCGCCTTGTTGGTGGTGCTGGGCGTGTTCACGGGGTCACCCATGTTGTCGGACAGTTCCCGCTTTTGGGATTTGCTGGAGATCGGGGTAGGCGGCTACGTGATCGGGAGAAGCGGGGAGACGATCACCGGCAACCTGTTGACCCGAAGACGGAAGTAAAAAAGGTGTTTTATTTTAAATTTTAGCGTGTTATGGAAATTGTAGACCATTTATTGTTTGGAGATAACGTGAAGTATTTGCAGTGTTGCAAATGTAACGTGAAGTTATCCCGATTGGACACGATCGTGCTGCATGGCACGGGAGGTGCAAGTGCCGTTTCGTCCGCCCTTTATTTGAGCAGGCCGGACACGGGAGTATCGGCTCACGTGGTGGTTGGCCGGGACGGGGAGATATTTCAGTTGCTGCCTTTTGACGTGAAAGCGTGGCACGCGGGGAAGAGTTATCATGCCGGCAGGGTAAACCTGAATGATTGTTCCATCGGCATAGAGTTGGATAATGCCGGGGAGTTACAACGGGTGGGCGACAGGTTTTACTCGTGTTTCGGGAGGGAATATTCTCCCAACCAGGTGTACACGACCGAAGTGGAAGGGAGAGCGAGGTACTGGCATTTGTTTACCGAAGGGCAGTTCAAGATTTTGGAAGAGGTTTGCAAGTTGCTGCAAGAAAGGTACAAAATCAAATACCTGGTGAGGCACTCGGATATCACTTCACGGAAGGTGGATCCGGGACCCGCATTTCCCTTCGAGGAGTTGAAGAAGAGTTTGAAATTTAATTAACCGGAAAGGAGGTCGATATGGCTCGTTGTTATTCTAGAATATTTAATCGTTTTTCAGGACGGATCGGGAAGGTTATTTACTACCAGGTGGGGGATAATCTTTACGCGAGGAGAGCCCCGGGAGAGGTGAAGGATTGTCGTTCGGAGCTGCAATTGTATTACCGGGAGAGAATGCGGGGCACGGTTACTTTTTATGGGGTTGTCTGGCAGACGTTGTTGGCGCTCGTGTGGCAGGCGGTGGGGCGGAGAAAGAAACGTTCGGCGTATAATCTTTTCGTGCAGGCCAATATCCGGGCGTTTAACGGGACGTCGTTGCTGTATGATCTGGTGCGTTTCAGTTCGGGAAGTTTGGGATTACCCCATGATTTTCGAGCGTACCGGGAGGGGGATAAGGTTCGCTTGACGTGGGAGAATGAAGAGATGCAGAGCGATGAACGGAAGGAAGATGAATTGTGGTGCGTGGTGATGATGGAGGATAAGAATTTCCGGATTGCCGGACCGGAAGAAACCGGGGCTGTACGGGCGGATAAAGCCGCCGTGATAGAACTCGCGAGCGAAGAGAGGGAAACGGTACATTTGTATTGTTTTTTCGGGGCGGCGGGAAGAGATGATTTTTCAGAGAATTTGCATTTTACGTTATGAGTATATGTTTAACCTTTAAAATTTAGTATTATGGCTTTATTTAAATCATTTTTGTTAGGAGATGTGAGAAAATCAGTGGCTAACGTGACGATGTACGCCGGGGCAAACGGGTATAGCATCGCCCGGGGAAAGAGAAGCACGGTGCGTAACCCGAAGACTCCCGGGCAGTTGACCCAGCGGGCAAAGCTGAAGGCACTGGAGGAAACTTCGCGGTATTTTGCCCCGGCTGCAGCACTCGGTTTCCCGGGACGCAAGGGGGGACGCACGTTCTATAACGCCTTCGTGCAAAATAACATGGAGGCAGTGACGGTGGACGAGAATTACGTGCCGACGGTTGACCACGAGAAGCTCAAATGTGCCGCGGGTTCTTTACAAAACTGCAAGGTGACGGTCACCGTGAACGAGGAAAGTCACAAGGTTATTGTTTCGCAAGAGGCACAAACCCGATGGAATGCGGTAGCCAACCCGACAGACGTGTTGCACGTGGTGGTCTACGAGAAGACCGGGAAGACGATGATCGTGGAACCTTGCCGGAGCCGCCAGGAAGCCGGTTCAACGTCGATCGCGATGGACGAGGGGTGGAGCAAAGAAAATCTCGTGTTTTACGCTTTCATGTTGTCGAAAGATAAGCGGAAAGCATCGAATAGCGTGGTGGTTCAACCGGAATAGAGTTTTTTCCCCGCCAGTTGAGAGGCTGGCGGGGAATTTTTTATTATATTCGCGGTGCGAACACGTGTAGTTGAAAATAAACAAATAAAACGCATGGCTATAGTATTCTATCAAAAAGATGCAACAGTGTATGCCGTACACTATAAAGAAGCGGAAAATCCTTTAGACGTAAGTAAGTTAGAATGGTTGTTCAGCGGGGCGAAGAAGGTGGAGAATGATGTGATGGATAACTTTTTCGTGGGACCCCGTCGGGAAATGATTACCCCTTGGAGCACGAATGCCGTGGAGATTACCCAGAACATGGGTATTTCCGGGATATTGAGAATCGAGGAATTTACTCGCGTTGAAGATGAGAAAGCTGCTTTTGACCCGATGCTTCAAGCATTTTACAAGGGGTTGAACCAAGATACATTCACGATTGACAAGAAGCCGGAGCCGATAGTGTATATCGAGGATATCCGGGCATATAATAAACAGGAAGGGTTGGCGTTGAACGAGGACGAGATTTCCTATCTTGAGGGTTTGAGCAAGAAATTGAATCGCCGGTTAACGGATTCGGAGGTGTTCGGTTTCTCGCAAGTGAATTCGGAGCATTGCCGCCACAAGATTTTTAACGGCAGGTTTATTATTGACGGGGAGGAACAGGAAGAAAGCCTGTTTGCCATGATCAAGAAAACGTCCAAAACGAACCCGAACCGGATTGTATCGGCTTACAAGGATAACTGCGCTTTTATCGAGGGACCTGCCAGCGTGCAATTTGCCCCAGTGTCGCAAGATAAGCCGGATTTCTACACGCAGAAAGATATTGACACGGTGATTTCGTTGAAAGCGGAAACGCATAATTTCCCAACCACGGTAGAGCCTTTCAACGGGGCCGCGACAGGTACGGGAGGTGAGATCCGCGACCGTATTGCCGGGGGACAGGCTTCGCTTCCGTTAGCGGGAACGGCTGTTTACATGACTTCATATCCCCGTTTGGATGCCGATCGCCCGTGGGAGCAAGTGATTGATCCCCGGAAATGGTTGTACCAGACACCGGAAGATATATTGATTAAGGCTTCTAACGGAGCTTCTGATTTCGGTAACAAGTTCGGGCAACCGTTGATCGTGGGTTCCGTGCTGACTTTCGAGCACGAGGAACACGAGAAAACGTATGGTTACGATAAAGTGATTATGCAAGCCGGCGGAGTCGGATTCGGAAATAAGGATCAAGCTATTAAGCATACGCCGGAAGTGGGCGAGCAGGTTGTGCTGTTGGGAGGTGACAATTACCGTATCGGTATGGGCGGCGGAGCCGTTTCATCTGTTGACACGGGTGTGTATGCCAACGCTATCGAGTTGAATGCCGTGCAACGTTCCAATCCGGAAATGCAACGCCGGGTATGCAATGCCATCCGTTCCATGGCGGAATGCAACGAGAACCCGATCGTGTCTATCCATGACCATGGTGCCGGGGGACACTTGAATTGTTTGTCCGAGTTGGTGGAAGAAACGGGAGGTTTGATCCATTTGGATAAATTGCCCGTGGGCGACCCGACACTTTCTGACAAGGAGATCGTGGGGAATGAATCACAAGAACGCATGGGACTCGTGATGAAGTCCGAGGACGTGGCAACTTTACAACGGGTTGCTGACCGTGAGCGTGCGCCAATGTACGTGGTGGGGGAAACCACCGGAGACCACCGTTTCGTGTTCGAGGACGGGAAGACCGGGGAGAAGCCGATCGATCTGGAGATGACCGATATGTTCGGGAATCCTCCGAAGACGATCATGGAGGACAAGAGTGTAAAAGAACATTTTGCAGAAATTGAATATAGTGCCGATAAGGTTGAAGAGTATATCGAGCAAGTGTTGCAGATCGAGGCGGTAGCTTGTAAAGACTGGTTGACGAATAAGGTTGACCGCTCCGTGTCGGGCAGGGTGGCTCATCAACAGTGTGCCGGACCGTTGCAGTTGCCGTTGAACGATTTGGGTGCCGTGGTACTCGATTATCACGGGGAGAGAGGAATCGCAACTTCTATCGGTCACGCTCCGGTTGCCGCTTTGGCTAATCCGGCTAACGGTTCTCGTTTGGCTATAGCGGAGGCTTTGACCAACTTGGTTTGGGCTCCTATCGAACAAGGTTTGCGGGGAGTTTCCCTGTCGGCTAACTGGATGTGGCCTTGCAAGAATGCCGGGGAAGATGCCCGGTTGTATAAAGCCGTGCAGGCTGCCAGTGATTTCGCGATAGAATTGGGTATCAATATCCCGACGGGGAAGGATTCGCTTTCTATGACGCAGAAATACGGCAAAGACAAGGTGTATGCCCCGGGTACGGTGATTATTTCTACCGTGGGGGAAGTGATCGACGTGAAGAAGATTGTTTCTCCGGTATTGAAAGCTGATAAAGACACGGAGATCGTGTATATCGATTTCTCGTTTGACAAATTGAAGTTAGGTGGCTCCAGTTTTGCCCAGATCTTGAATAAGGTGGGTAAAGAAACTCCGGACGTGAAGGATGCCGATTATTTCGGAAACGCGTTTACTGCCGTTCAGCGTTTGGTGAACGAGGGATACGTGCTTGCCGGACATGATATTTCAGCGGGAGGTATGGTAACCGCTTTGCTTGAGATGTGTTTTGCCGACAATCGCCTGGGATTGGATATTGATTTCTCTTATCTGGCGGAAAAGGATATCGTGAAGATATTATTTGCCGAGAATCCGGGTGTATTGGTACAGATCAAGGATTGTAAGAAAGTTGCCGCTATTCTGGATGAAGCGGGTGTCGCTTATAATTTCTTGGGACGTTTGGGTAAAGCCGGGAAATTGAATATCAAGAAAGATGCTACCGCGTTGAATCTCGACATCGCATCATTGCGGGATCTTTGGTTCAAGACTTCTTACCTGTTGGATCGTCGCCAGAGTGGCAATGAATTGGCACTTGAAAGATTCAAAAACTATAAACATCACGAATTGAAATACAAGTTCTCCCCATCGTTCACGGGAAAATTGGCACAATACGGGCTGGATCGCAACCGCACGAAGCCTTCGGGCATCAAGGCGGCTATTATCCGGGAAAAGGGATGCCAGTGCGAGCGGGAAACGGCTTGGGCAATGCATCTTGCCGGTTTCGACGTGAAGGACGTGCACATGACGGACTTGGTCAGTGGGCGTGAAACATTGGAAGACGTGAATTTGATCGTGTTCGTGGGAGGTTTCTCCAATTCGGATGTGCTTGGTTCGGCAAAAGGTTGGGCGGGTGCATTCAAGTATAACGAGAAGGCACGTGTTGCCCTGGAGAAATTCTACAAGCGTGAAGACACGTTGAGTTTGGGGATTTGTAACGGTTGCCAGTTGATGGTAGAGTTGGATTTGATCTATCCGGAGCACAAGGAGAAGGCAAAGATGTTGCATAATGATTCTCATAAATTCGAGTCGGCATTCTTGAGCGTGGACATCGAGGAAAATGATTCCGTGATGTTGAAGACATTGGCTGGCACTCGTCTGGGAATCTGGGTAGCTCATGGAGAAGGGAAATTCTACTTGCCTTATGGTCAGGAGGAATACAATATCCCGGTACGTTATTCACATGACACGTACCCGGCTAACCCGAACGGTTCGCCGTTTGCCACTGCCGCAATATGCAGTAAGGACGGGCGCCATTTGGCAATGATGCCTCACTTGGAACGTTCTCTTCAACCTTGGAACTGGGCGTACTATCAAGAAGGGCGCGAAAATGACGAGGTTAGTCCCTGGATCGAAGCATTCGTGAACGCACGTTTGTGGGTAGAAAAGCAGAAAGGACGTTAGTTAAGTCTATAAAATCCGTAAGGTCTATAAAGTCCGTAAAGTCAAAGGAATATTCCATACGACTTTACGGACTTGTTTTATTTTTTTCTTTAAATTATTATTCTATATTTGTAGAATATAGATACAAATACCTTCGCTTATGGTTGCAATCTTACACATGATTCGCTTTTTCCTGTTGTTAGGAATAGGTTTGGCTATTGTCCCGGAAGTCGGTGCACAGTCCCGCCGGAAAGTAGATGCCGAAGAAACAGGGAGTCGCATTGTGGGACGGGATTATGAGCGTCAAACTAATATCGAGGGGCGTGAAATTATACTGGACGGGATTGTACGCCATATGTTCCCGGATACGGTGAAATCTTCGCTTTTCGTGCAATTGGACAGATTGTCTAAATCGGGTAACCTGTTGAACGCGGGAGTACTTTTAGCCGTGGATACGGATAGCGAGAAAGTATTGTGGTACCAGAAAGTGAATAACGAGCACGAGGAATTGAATCCTATTGGAAGTATATTTTTGTCTGAAGTGAGTGGTCGTACAAAATGTTATGATCGTACTAGCGGAAAAATTTTGTGGGAACTTAAAAACCATTTCTCGCACGCTAGTGAAGAATGGGGTGTTGCAATAGGGTATAAATCAGCTTCCCTACAAACGATACATCCCAAGTTGCAGGGAGTGGACGTGAAAACCGGAAAGGTATTATGGGAGCATTCTTTGTACTCGAAATACGGTTGGACGGAAATAAACGGGACGGATGATTCCCTTTTGCTCGTGATTTCCGATGCCTTGTACTCGATTAACGTGAAGAACGGAAAGACCTGGCGTCACGAAATATTCATGAAAGATTTGAAATTCGAGAAGGGAAAAGAAGAATTGATGCAGAGTCTTGTGTCGAATATATATGTCGATGATCACAAAATTTACGTGGCTTCGTGCGATCGACTGTTTTGTCTGGACAAGGATGGAAAAGTGTTGTGGTTTCAAGGGGTTCCTCGCAAAATGACCGGACAATCTCTATTATTCGGTCATGGCGATAAGTTGTATATGGTTAGCCTGGGTTATGGTAAGGTCGGGAGTCTTTATCCCGTGTGGGGGGCGGCGTATATCGCTTCGTTTAACAAGAAAACGGGATTGCAAAATGCGTATTCGGCTTATCCCCGGGAATTTGGTAAAATAAATTACGTGCACTTGAAAGGGGATAAACTGTACACTTTATTTGAAAAGTATATGCTTCAGTTTCCGATAGATGATATTCGGAAGATCTCGTCCCTCAGTTTTAAATATGACCAGGAAAAAGATGCTATGAAGTATTTGGTCAGCGACAAAGTGTTTGTGCCAGACAATGCTTTATACAAAAGTTTGTTCGAAATTGATTCTACCAAGACTTACGTGTACACGAACAAGCAGGAGATATTGTGTATAAACGCGGATTTGAAGTCTTACGAGAAATTGAAGGCGGGGCAATATTGGGTTAGTTACATGGATTATCAAGATTATCATTTTCTGGTAAACGAGGATGAAACATTAGTTGTCAATCCCCGGGGAGAACTTGTGGCGCATCTCCGGATGGGAAAACAGACTGTACGAGTGGGGAATAAACTTTTTGACGCTCAAAATAACCGGATTGTGATTGTAGATTTAGAAAGTATCATAAGGTAAACGAGGAAAATTTTGTACTTTTGCCCCTGTAGTTGAAAACGTGCAATAATCATTCGATATATGGAATTACTGAAAAGAAGGATATTACAGGATGGCAAATGCTTTGAAGGGGGAATTTTGAAAGTGGATAGTTTTATTAATCACCAGATGGACCCGATTCTGATGAAATCCATCGGGGTGGAGTTCGTGAGGCGTTTTGCCAATAAGGATTTCAACAAGGTGATGACGATAGAGGCGAGTGGTATTGCTCCGGCGATCATGGTGGGCTATCTTTTGGAGTTGCCGGTGGTCTTCGCGAAGAAAAAGCAACCGAAGACGATGGAAAACATGATCTCCACGACCATCCGGTCTTTCACGAAGGACAGAGAATACAATGTTTGTATCAGCCGGGATTTTTTGAAAGAGGGGGATCGAGTTCTTTTTATTGATGATTTTTTGGCGAACGGGAATGCCGCGAATGGCATTATTGATTTGATAGAACAGGCGGGTGCTGAACTCGCGGGCATGGGATTCATTATAGAGAAGGCTTTCCAACATGGGGGGGACTTGCTGCGGGAGCGAGGCGTGCATATCGAGTCGTTGGCAATTATTGACAGTTTGGATAACTGCCAGATTAAAATTCGATAACCCGAGCTAGCCATGAGCATGAATAAACAGGAGAGTTCTGCCATCCCTATAAAAACAATCTATTTAGGTTGTTATTTTAATAATTAATATGAGTATAGAAGAAATTTTTCCGTTAGCCGTTGAGTTCAGGCGTTATTTCCACCAGCATCCGGAGTTTGCGATGCAGGAAGTGGAAACACAACGCTATATTGTAAGTGTATTGGATAGGTACGAAATCCGATATTGTACAGTTGGAACCGGTATTATCGCGATGATCGGGCAAGGGGAGAAGTGCGTGGCTATCCGGGCGGATATGGATGCCTTGAAAGTGACGGAAGAAACCGGGTTGCTTTATTGTTCTCTCCAGCCGGGGATGATGCACGCTTGCGGGCACGATATGCACATGGCTATGGTGTTAGGGGCAGCTATTGTATTAAAATCAAGGGAGCGGGAATTGCAGGGTGTCGTGAAAGTGGTTTTCCAGCCCAGCGAGGAAAAACGACCGGGAGGGGCTCGTCTTCTGCTGCCTGAATTGTTGAAAGATCCCGTGCCACAAGCTATATTCGGGCAACACGTTTTCCCGAATCTCCCGACAGGAACAATAGGCATTCGACCAGGGGCATTTTTTGCCTCTTCCGATAACATTATTTTTTCCGTGGAAGGAAAGGGTACTCATGCGGCAATGCCCCACATGGGGTCTGACCCGATACTGGCAACGGCTTGTTTGATACAATTTTACCAGACGTTGGTCACGAAATTCCGTGATCCATTGATTCCCGCGGTGATTTCAATCACTTCCGTGCACGGCGGGACGTGTAATAACGTGATTCCGGATAAGGTGGAAGTATTGGGGACGGTCCGGACGCACGATAACGTTTTGCGTTACCGGATATTCGAGTTGATAGAGGAGAAGTCCAAAGAGATTTGCGATTTATACGGGTGTACTTTCACGATGGATAAGACTTGGAATGGCTTGCCCGTACTCGTGAACGACGAACGATTGACTAAATTTGTCGAGCAGAATGCCCGGGAACTTCTTGGGGAAGAGAATGTGATTCCCATGAATCATCTTACCCTGGGAGAGGATTTCGCTATCTATCTGGAAAAGATTCCCGGAGCCTTTTGGGTACTGGGAGTTCGCCCACCGGAACAGGAAAGCCTGCCCCCGTTGCATAATCCGAAGATGTCACCGGATGAGAATGCCATAAGAACGGGGATCGCCTTGATGGTGGAGAACTGTTTACGGGTATTTTAACAGGGAGAAGGGTACAATAAATCCCGGCAATCGTGAGATAAACCGGGATTTATGAATGATGGGGAAATCTTTATTGCGCCAGATCAATTTCTATGGCTGCCGGGTATAGTCTTGCCGGGTCAAAGAATGTTGCACAGCTATTTACAATATGCTTGAGTTCCGGTTTGACTTTACCTTTGAAAACTTCTTTCCCGTTGACCGTCAAGGTGATTTCTTTATCCAGATTTACCAATTCATCGCATAGATAAATGATTACTTTACCTTTCGTGGCGGGTTGATAAGTCTTGTCAAATTTCAACTGAATACCCCATTGCGGGTCGATCTCCGTTGCTTTGTATGTGACAAGATCAACTTTAAGAGTGATGCTGTTATCTTGGATATTCATTTCGTAGTAAGTGCGGGAGGTATCATCATTGTTGGAACGCTCTTTTACGACTAGATTGTAAAATCCGTCACGATATAATCCGTCCATCTCGAAATTCTCCCAGCTTACAAATTTCGGGTAAGGGTTGCGGGTATATTCTTTTAACCACGGGGTCGTGGGGCGATAATCGATACCGTGTCCCATACCCGGGATGAGTTCTATTTTATGAATGAAGCTTCCCGAGTTCAATTTTTGTAACCGGTCAAATTCATCTTTCGTGTATTGCGTGAGTTTATTCCGGTAGAAACCCACATCTTTTGCTCCCGTGCGTAATGAAAAAGCGATGTTCCTGCAATTTTCCACGGGGGCATTTTTAAGAGGTTCGCCTCCAGCCATAGGACCGGCTCCGGCTAAATAGTCGGCATAGAACGAGGCAAGCCGTTGGCTGCCATATCCGCCTTCCGAAATACCGAAGAAATATACTTTATTCGGGTTGATTTTCCCGGAAACAAAAGCCAGACGCAACATCTTTTCCCATGCAAATTGTTTTGCCTTTTGCCACCAACGGTAGTAATCGCCCATGTTGGGGATTTGAGGAATGAAATACACGGAGGGGGCATCATCGAATCTCTGACATATAGAGAGTCCGGTTTGCCATTCACTGTCTTTGTGTCCTGAACCGTGCGTGTACAAGTACAGCGGGTAACCGCCTTCAGGCATAGCATCCCCTTTGATTCCCCAGTAATAAGGCATAATCGCATTGGGTTCAAGGGTCTTGGGAAGAGTCCATTTGCCGGATTTTGCCAATTCCAGTTTTTCAAGGTTAATAAGTTTCTCTTCCCTGAAATTATTGTTTGCTTCTTTCCAAGCCGCCCACACGAGAGCCTGCATTTTTTTCGTATCGGAGGGTTTGATCGTTGTTTTGCTTTCAAAAGAATCCTCTTTACCGGAGAGATAATCAGAAAAGAAGGCAGTTATCTTTGCTTTTGTTTTCAGATCCTGTTTTTTCAAAGGCACGTCCTGCGCCATACTGTTGCTAGGGAGGATAAAAGCAAATAGTAAACCTAGCACACCAAGTGAATAAGCCGATATTTTCATTTGTTATTGAGTTTTTTAATTGCTACAAAACTACAAATAATTTGAATAAATATAGGTTTTATAGGCTTAAATGAAGAAAGTCCGAGAGCCATAGACTCCCAGACTTCCGATTTATACTAACCTAAAACTATTTATTTGTAGATTTTCCCGGTGAGTTCACCACGAAGAACCATCAAGCCGTTCATTGCCAAGGCTCTCATTTCATCTTCGCCGCCGTAAGCTTTCACGGGAGCGATGAAACCTACCATTTCTTTCACGTAATCCACGAGGAAGGGGTTGTAGGCGATACCCCCTGTCAACAGGATACCATCCACTTTACCTTTCAGCACGGCAGCCATTGCCCCGATAGCTTTACCTACCTGGTAAGACATGGCGTCTTGGATCAGTTTATATTTCGGGTCTTCCTTTGCTTTCATTTCTACCTCGTAAGCGTCATTCGTTCCCAAGTGAGCTACCAGACCACCCTCGCCTTTAATTATTTTCTTTATTTCTGCTTCCGTTTTGGTCCCGCTAAAGCAAAGTTTCACGAGTTGTCCCGTGGGAAGCGAACCCGAACGTTCGGGGGAGAAAGGACCGTCGCCGTCTAAAGCGTTGTTCACGTCAATCACCCGTCCTTGCAAGTGTGCCCCGACAGAAACGCCGCCACCCAAGTGAGCCACGATCAAGTTTGTTTCCTCGTATTTTTTCCCGATCTCTTTGGCATAAGTGCGGGCGATCGCTTTTTGATTTAAAGCGTGAAAAATGGAAACTCTCTTGAATGCAGGGTGACCGCTGATACGTGCCACGTCCTGTAATTCATCAACGACAACCGGATCGGCGATATATGCTTTTGCTCCATTTTCAAGCGATTTAGCGATATCGTTTGCGATCAGACCTCCTAAATTAGAAGCGTGCTCACCCATCGGAGGATTATTCAAGTCATGAATCAATGCTTCATTTACCTCGTACACACCTGATTCGATAGGTTTAACTAAACCACCTCTTCCAACGATTGCGTTGATTTCGTTAATATCAAATCCGGCACTCTTTAACTCGGAAAGAATGATGTCTTTACGGAATTGGAATTGAGAAGCCACGTTGTCGAATTTGGCAATCTCCTCTGCAGAATGTTTAATGTTCTTTACAAACTTCTCGTTCTCGTCCTCGAAGATAGCGATTTTCGTGGATGTAGAACCCGGGTTAATCGCGAGAATTTTAAATGACATAGTATTAAATGTTATCTTTGTATTAATAATTATTCTTTTTCGCACGTTTTGAGGCTGCAAAATTTATAAATTGTAAGCAAAACTCAAAGGAAAAGTGATAATTTATTTATTATAGAGAATCAATCCGAATAAGCGGAGGTGTACAGGGTGTCAATAAGTGCCTGTGTCGCTATTTTTAAGTAGTGGGAAGCATTCGTGATGGAGTCGTTCACCGAACGGGCGTAGTGGATTAAAGTAAATATTTGGTCAAAATAAGGGGTTACTTGTTTGTCCGAAAGTCCGGTGATGGCGTAAACAGGTACTCCTTGTTGTTTACAAAGGGAAGCAACGGTACCCGGAATCTTGCCGTAGAGCGATTGTAGGTCTATTTTTCCCTCTCCGGTGATGACGACTGCCGCCCCGGCTAAATGTTCGTGGAAACGGGCGAGAGAGAGGCAATATGATGAACCGGATACAAGATCGGCGTCCAACAGGGCGTACATGGCTGCCGTGATGCCTCCGGCTGCGCCCCCGTGTTTCAAGTGAAGTACTTCTTTGCCTGTTTTCATGTGCAATAAGTCCGCAAAATAATGCAATTGCTTGTCTAGCATGACAACTTGCCCGGGGGAGGCTCCTTTTTGTGGTCCGAACACGGCTGCCGCCCCTTCAGCGCCACAAAGCAGGTTGTCTACATCACACAGGATCGTGATGTGAATATCCTTAAACTTATCCTGTAAAAAATCAATATTAATATCCTTAATATCTGTAATATAATTATTGTTCAAACTATCCCCGTTTACAATTGTCAACCCCATTTCCCGAAGGGCTCCCGTGCCACCGTCAACGCTGGCACTTCCCCCAACGCAGAGGATTAATTCCTTTGCCCCGTGTGCAATTGCGTGATTAATTAATACCCCGAATCCGGCAGTGTTCGTGTTTAGAATGTCGTATTCCTCCCGTTTCAAATGTTTTAAGCCACAGGCAGCCGCCAGTTCTATGATCGCGGTATCTTCATGCCTGTAATAGAATGCCATGCGTTCCCTTCCCAACGCATCTTTGGTGATAGTCTCGACTGGAATGGCTTTCATGTACCAGGCTATGATTTCGGCAGTCCCATCTCCGCCATCTCCGAGGGGAAGCGACAGAGTGGACAAGCCGCATTTCTCGAATTCAGCCTCGACTATTTTACAGAAGTCAAAAGCACTTAAACTCCCTTTGAAGGCGTTGGGTGCTAGTAAGACATGGCGTCCATGCAAGAAATTCATAGCTTCAAATTTTCTGGCGTGGGTGGACCGAATTTGGGACTTTCCTCGTTGGCAAGTAATTTCTTTTGGTCGTGGTAGTTCTTGCAATATGCCGGGTCGAACAAATTGCGGTCCGGCCATTCTTTTACCCGGTTCATTGCTTGATAGATCATGCGTTCGATTTTCTGTGGGAAATGAGGTCCTGTCCAGTTGCTCGTGTTCGTGATAAAAGCCCAAGAAAAGCCATCGTGCTGGCGTTTAAGCATGGCACTGGTGCCCGCCAGCGTACCGGAACGTAACCAATCCCCGCGGTTGTTCGCTTTCATCCAGCCGATAGGCAGGGAGAAGCCCGGGCAACTGACCATCGTTTCGACACTGCTTTCACTTAAAATGTCCGGATAGGTGTCATCCCCGTCAATGGAAGCCAGGAAGCACAATAATTCGGTAGGAGAGGCGACCCATCCGCCAGCCCCGTAAAGGGCTTCTATGTTGTTGCCCCCGTTACTGCGCGGGAGCAAAGTATCCCTTCCGTCACACGACTGAATGAGATCGGCATCCGCTTGTTCATAATAACGCACTTCATTCAGATAACGTTCTTCGTACAGGTTTCGAGCCAGATGCATATCGTAGCATCCTGCCGGAATCAATATGCTGTCTTGAATGAAACGTTCGTATTCTTCCCCGGCAACCTGTTCGATGACCTTGGTCAATATCCCGTAACCCACGTTAGAGTAGTTCGTGCTTGTACCCGGAGTGAATCCTAATCTTCTGGATAACACGAATTTTATGATTGTATTCAGATCGGCTGGCGCGGGAACATCCATTTTCTTGGCGATGTCCACGGGTTTGAACATCGGGTCGCCGTAACGGGCGGAAAAACCTCCCTGGTGGCGAAGTAAATTCTCCACGGTAATATTCTTTGTCCTCTTATCCTTGATCGGGTAATAGAGCGTCGTGTCGTTCAATATGCCGTCTTCCCCGAACACCTTGTCATCCAATGATAATTTACCGTTCTCGACCAGCTTCATGATGCCTGCCGCGGTGATTAACTTGGAAACGGAAGCAATACGGAAAATATGTTTCACGTCTGTTTTTATTCCGTTTTCTTCATCGGCGTACCCGTATCCTTTGCTGTAAATCAATTTACCGTCTTTCATGATAGCCAATGATGCCCCTTTTATTTCCCATTGATTCATAAATCGTTGAATGGTTTGATCTAAACGTTTCGTTTCGTCTAAATCGGAAAATTCGTTGGTGAATAAATCATGAATGGCTGTAACCAGCGTATCTTGAGGGGGAGCCTGCTCGTCCTGAAACTTCTCGGGGTGAGATTTCCAGGGAATGATAACAAGTACGAGAAGTAGTAATATAAGTATTATCGTGTATTTCATTATATGCTATTAAAAAATCAAAGCGTAACATTCTAGAAGAAAAGAACATTACGCTTGCAATATTAAGAAAAATGTATTTTTTATCAAAGCAAATCCATGTAAAACAGTTTTAAAAATTCTTGCTTAACAAATCGAAGTAGCGTTCCATGACCTTCACAAGCAAGGGATGGCGCGGGTTGAAGGTGATTTTGTCGATATGCAGGATGGGCAACACGAGCGGGGAAGTACCCGTGATAAAAGCGGCGTCATAAGCGGATAATTCCTTGTAAGCCACTCTTTTTTCTTCAACGGGTATGCTGTTTTCCTCGCAGATCGTCAATACACGTTTACGGCTCGTGCCGGGCAGTACGTGGGGAAGCGGGGCCGTGTACAGGGTGTTGTCTTTGATGAAGAACACGTTGGAACGGGAACCTTCCGTGATATATTCCTCTTTATCGATAAGCAGCACCTCGTAAACTCTTTGTTCCTGCATGATCTTGTTGGTCATTTCCCGCAAACCGGAATTGATGTATTTCACCTCGGCATTTTCCCGCATGGCACGGCAAGTAACCGTTTCTATTCCATGTTGATAGGCTTCTTCCGTCGGGTAGGAGTGTTTGATCTGGTAGACATACTCGTCGATGCCCGAGGGGGAAACGTGCAACACGTATTTTATATTACCTTCCTTGATGTGTTCGAGGTCTATCAGACGATTCAATTTCCCTTCTACATTCAAATCGGCAATATCGATCTTCAGGCCTGATTTTTTAATTGAATTGTCAAGTCTTAAAATATTGTCATGCAGAAATATAACTTTTCCCCGGAAGACCCGGCAAACCTCGTAAAGACTTAATCCGTGGTTCAAGATTTCCTCGGAATATTCTTTATTGTCAATCGGTTCGTTGTTAAATAGCATCATAATTTATCTCCTTTTATTGCAGCGCAAATTTATGCTTTAAAACGATTATCCGGACGGAAAAGTTCATAAAAATAATATGTACTTTTATCTCTCTTTCGGAACACCCCGTGAATATTTGTAACTTTCGATTATTCGCATTACTTTTGACTAACGTATGGAAACAGAAGAACAAATAGAAAGAATCGAGCATTTTTTACGTGAAGTGGTTGAAAAAGAGATCGCTAAATTGCAGAATGCCGGGCTATCATATATGCAATTTGTCATCATGGGGCAGGCGGTCGAAGTACTGGGAAGCTTTCTGGACAACAAACCCATGAAAGCAAAAGGGCAATCGGCAAAACGTTTTTCCCTTGCCGTGAAGAAATTGTTCGGAGGACGTTATCGACTGTTAAATGATAATTGTTTCTTGTATGATAAACTACGCAACCAAATGACTCATACCTTTATTCCCGGGAGTGATTTAATATTATTGAACCAATCGGGGAATAGCATGGGATACAAACATTTACAAATGATCAACGGGAGATTAGTATTGATTTCAGAGGATTTTCACGAGGATATATGCAAGGCGAGCGAGCGTTTGCTGGAAGCTTTGAAAAGTGGTGTCTTACCTCCTAAAAATATTGCTTATTAATTATGGAACAGGAGAAAATTATATTGATCGGTGCGGGAAATGTGGCACATCATTTGGCTTCAGCTTTGTTGAAAGCGGGCGAGAACCTATGCCAGATATATAGCCGCACGATCGAGTCCGCCCGTGCGTTAGGTGTAAAAACAGGTATATCCTACACGGCGGAAATCGGGGAGATATACCCGGATGGTGATATTTATATATTTTGTGTAAGTGACGATTCGTTATCGTCTTTATTGAAGACGGTTAGGATAAAATCGGAAGCACTCTTGTTACATACTTCCGGAAGCTTGCCGATGGATGTATTGAAACCTTTCTCAAAGCATTACGGGGTAATCTATCCGGTGCAGACTTTTTCCAAGAAAAGAGATTTGGACTTCGACGAGATACCTTTGTGCATAGAGGGTTGTTCTTCAAGTGTTTCAGGTAAAATCAAAATATTAGCGGAGAAGTTATCGAGTAAGATTCATGCTATAAATTCACAGCAACGCAAAGAATTGCACCTTGCCGCCGTGTTTGCTTGTAATTTCCCGAACTACTTGTACGGCGTGGCAGGGAAATTGCTTGAAGAAAATGGATTATCGTTCGCGATGTTACGCCCCTTGATTTTCGAAACGGCGCATAAAGTGATGCTTCTGACACCCGAGGAAGCCCAAACCGGACCCGCTAAACGGGGTGACGAGAGTATCATGAATATGCACAAGAGTATGTTGAAGCAAGATAAGGAATTATTGAAAATATACACGTTACTGTCGGAGGGTATCAAGGAAGCACAGGTGAAGGAGAGTACGGATGAGCCCAAGACGTCGTCATCAGAGATTAATGATATGCCTACATTATGGTAGATAATATAAAAACAATATAACATGAAACTGTTCAAAGAGGAATTGAAAAAAGTAGAAGCTTTCGCGTTTGATGTGGATGGTGTGTTTTCTCGTCACGAGATGAATATAACCCCGGAGGGTGATTTGGTGCGGACATCCTGCACGAAAGACGGCTACGCGATGATGTATTGCGTGAAGAAAGGATACCCCGTATGTATTATTTCCGGCGGTTATGCCCCAGGAGTAAAAGAACGTTTCAACAAGCTGGGAGTTAAGGAAGTCTATTTAGGCGTGGCGAACAAAGTGGAAGCGTTGAACGAATTTCTGGAAAAATACGGCTTGAATGCCGAGAACGTGATGTACATGGGAGATGATATACCGGACTACAATGTGATGACCATCGTGGGGATGCCCGTGTGTCCGGCAGACGCTTGCGAGGAAATCAAAGCTATTTCACGGTATATCTCGGATACACCCGGGGGACTTGGTTGCGTGCGCGACGTCGTTTCCCAGGTATTGAAAGCCAAAGGAGAATGGATGGATACCCATTGCCACGTGAAATGTATGTAGTTACAAAAGATAACGTATGTTTGAAATATTCAGATTAATACGGTTAAGAACAATCGCTTTCACGGCATTCACGATGTATGCCATGCGATTTTTGGTTATTCTTCCCTTGCTGGATAAAGAGGGGGGTGATCTACAAATGCCCGAGGGTGATTTTTCACTTTTGGTCATTGCCGTGTGTTGTTTGGTATCGGCTGCCTATGTCATAAATGATTATTTTGACACGAAGGCAGACCGGATTTCCGGTAGCAGACCCGTGATCGTGGGGAAAACGATCAGTCGTCGTGCTGCAATTACCCTTCATACCCTGTTGAACATGGTTGCCGTCGGTATTGCTTATTATCTGGCTCGCAACGTTCATCATAGCGAAATCGTGTTCCTGTTTCTGGTAATTTCAGCTATCTTGTGGTTCTATTCTTCCCGTTTCAAGAAACGCTTTTTGTGGGGTAACTTGATCGTGGCTTTTCTAGCGGGGTTGATTCCCCTCACGGTGGCAACCTTTGAAATTCCTTTGCTTAACGAGGCTTATTCAGATGTCATCGTGAAAACCCAAATGGATTTTAACAACGTATTTTACTGGACTTCCTGTTTCGCTTATTTTTTGTTCTTGAATATGTTGATTTACGAGATAAACAAGGATATGTACAGCGTCAATGGCGACCGGGCAGAAGGCATCATGACCATCCCGGTAAAATGCGGTATTCCCGTGGCTCGTAAAGTTATTATCACGTTGGTAGCGGTATGTTTGATCTCTTTGGTCGTATTTTTTATCATGGAATTCAGATCTTCCGCCGTTATGTTGGTTTATTTTCTAATCGGGCTGATTGTTCCATACCTCGTGTACGGGTATTCCGTGCTGAAAAATGACAAGATGAAATTCCAGTTGAGGTTGATTCGTTTGATTATGGCCTTGTGCATTGGTATCAGCTTATTTTTGCATCACTTCTTTAATTGTCAAGCATAAAGATGTATTCAATAAAAAATTACAAACTCATATTGGCTTCAGCATCTCCCCGCAGGCAGCAACTGATGAAAGATGCAGGGCTTACTTTTGAAGTAAGACAGAAGAAAATAGTGGAGGACTACCCGAAGGATTTGCCTTTGGAGAAAGTGCCGGAATATCTCTCTAAAGTGAAAGCAGAGGCTTTCCGGGAGGAACTGCAACCGGATGAAGTGCTGGTGACTGCTGACACGGTGATATGTATCCACGGTAAAATACTCGGGAAACCCGCCAACCGGGCAGAAGCAATCGGGATGCTGCAAGAATTGTCGGGAAATCGCCATTTGGTGGTGACAGGCGTGAGCGTAACGACAAAGACAAAACAGATATCTTTCTCGGCATTGACAAATGTATTTTTTAAAGAGTTATCTGACGAAGAAATAGAGTATTACGTGGATGTATATAAACCTTTCGACAAAGCCGGGGCTTATGGCATACAAGAGTGGATCGGTTACATCGGTATCGAACGTATCGAGGGGTCTTTTTATAATGTTATGGGGCTTCCGGTGCAGAAACTGTACGAAACTTTACGAATGTTACAATTTTAAATATATATAACTATCTAAAATACCAGTAAATGAGAAAAATTACATTATGTTTTTTGGCTTTCATACTGATTGCCTTACCGGGTTTCGCGGATGAAGGGATGTGGATACCGATGTTGTTGAAGAAATACAACATTGAAGATATGCAGAAAGCCGGATTTAAGTTAACGGCGGAAGACATCTACGATATTAACCAGGCTTCGTTAAAAGATGCCGTGGTTGGTCTCGGGAGAGAGGGATCGCCTTTTCAGCATTTTTGCACGGGAGAAATCGTGAGTGACGAGGGATTGATGATCACGAACCACCATTGTGCTTTCGGTATGATACAAGCTCACTCTAGTTTGGAACACAATTACTTGCGTGATGGTTTTTGGGCGAACTCGAAAAAGGAAGAATTGACCAATCCCGGAACGACGGCTTCTATCCTTGTGCGTATGGAAGACGTGACTGAGAAAATCAATGCCGCCTTAAATAGCAATATGTCTGAGGAAGAGCGTGCCAAAAAGATAAAGGAAGTTAGTCGTAAGCTTGAAGCAGAAGCCGTCAAAGGCACGAATCTGCAAGCAAATATTAAACCCTATTTTAACGGGAATCAGTATTTCATGTCTGTTTTCAAAATTTACCGGGATGTACGTTTGGTCGGAGCGCCTAACTCGGCTATCGGTAAATTCGGGGGTGACACGGATAACTGGACGTGGCCTCGCCACACGGGTGATTTTTCAGTACTTCGTATTTACGCTGGACCGGACAATGAACCCGCTGCCGTTTCACCCAATAACGTCCCTTACAAACCGGCTAAATTCTTCAAGGTTTCTGCCCGGGGGGTAAAAGAAGGTGATTTTACCATGGTTTTCGGTTATCCCGGAACTACGAACGAGTACTTGACTTCTTATGCTATCGATCAGATCGCTAACGTGGAAGACCCGCACAAGATCAAGATTCGAACGGCAAAGTTAGAAGTGATTAACGCGGCTATGGAATCGGATGAATTATTACGTATCAAATATGCGGCTAAAGCAGCCAATGTTGCCAACGCCTGGAAAAAATGGCAGGGAGAGATCAAGGGATTAGACCGATTCAGCACGGCTGACAATAAGCGGATACTGGAGCGGAATTTCAACCAATGGGCACAAGCGAACGGGAAAACGGAATATATCGGCTTGGTTGACCGTTACAAGAATTTGTATGATGCTCGTCAGGAATATATTCTTGCAGCCGCTTACGCTACCGAGGCTGGGTTGCGGGGTGCGGAAGTGATCGAGTTAGCACGTAATATAAAACAGATTCTGGAAGTTTACGACCAAGCCAACGACAAAGAGGTTTTTAAACAAAGGGTGAAAGAATACATCCAATCTTTCTATAAAGATTACGATGTCGCAACAGATGAACGCATTCTGGTTGAAATGCTTAAATTATATAACAACGAGGATTTGGATAATCAATGGATACCGGAAGTTGTACGTCTTTCCCCGAAATATGCCAAAGGAAACGCTTACGAGCGGTATGCGGCAGATCTGTTCAAGAAATCGATATTTGCCCACGAGGATCGTCTGTTGGCATTCGTGAATAATTTGAACGATAAAACGATCAAGAAAATCGAGAAAGACCCGATATACATGATGATGGAAGGCATCCAAAACTTGTTCATGGAGAAAATCCGTCCCGAGTTAGGACGCATCGAAAGGGAGATAAATAGTCTGAACCGTCTGTGGATGGCAGGTCTGATGGAAATGCAGCCTGACAAAATCTTTTATCCGGATGCCAACTCCACGTTGCGCATCGCTTACGGCAAGGTGGCTGGTTACAAGGCACTAGACGCCGTGTATTACACGCCTTACACCACATTGAAGGGAATTATGGAAAAAGATAACCCGAATATATATGACTATGATGTTCCGCAGAAATTACGGGAACTATACAAGAACCGTGATTTCGGTCCGTACACGCAAGACGGGGAGGTTCCGGTATGCTTTATTGCTACCAACCACACGACCGGCGGAAATTCCGGTAGTCCGGTGTTGGATGCGGAAGGCAATCTGATCGGTCTGAACTTCGACCGGGCGTGGGAAGGGGTGATGTCTGATATGCAATACAGTCCCGAGATTTGCCGGAATATTGCCGTCGACATCCGTTACGTGCTTTTTATCATAGACAAATATGCCGGGGCAAAACATTTGATAGAGGAGATGGAGATTATTCACTAGAATATATTTCAGATCGTATTTTATATTCGAGAGGTCAGGTTATTCTGACCTCTTTTTCGTGTAGATGGGATTCAATTATTATAAGATAATTATTATCTTTGCGTATTGAGAATAAAATTACGTTTTATGGTACAAGTAAACAATCCGTTCGTGACAGGAGGATACGTGTCAGCGGAATATTTTTGCGATCGGGAGCTTGAAAGCGAGGAATTAGTAAGACAGGTGGCTAACGGTAACAATCTTGCTTTAATTTCGACTCGAAGAATGGGGAAGACCGGATTAATTATGCATTGTTTTGCCCGGCATGAAATAAGCAAGGAATATTACACGTTTTTCGTGGATATATATGCCACGAAGTCTTTGCGGGATTTCGTGTTTTCCTTGAGTAAAGTAATCGTAGAGCAATTGAAACCCTTTGGCAGAAAAGCCCTGGAAACTTTCATCCGTTGCGTGAAGACATTGCAAACAGGAATTTCTTTCGATGTTTCGGGTAATCCCTCTTTCAATGTACAGTTAGGAGATATACATGACTCGGATGTCACGCTGGACGAGATTTTCAAGTATCTGAAAGCAGCAGGTAAACCGTGTATTGTGGCTATTGATGAATTTCAGCAAATAGCTTCTTACCCGGAAGATAACGTGGAAGCTTTATTGAGAACGCACGTTCAACACTGCACGAATGCCCGGTTCATTTTTGCCGGTAGTCAACGGCACGTAATGGGAAATATGTTCTTGAGTGCATCCCGTCCTTTTTATCAAAGCGTATCGATGATGTATTTGGAATGTATTGATATTGATAAATATACAGCATTCGTTCGTTGCCATTTCGAGAAAGCGGGTAAAAAGATCGCTGATGGAATCGTGGAAACCGTTTATCGGCGTTTTGAGGGAATCACGTGGTATATCCAGAAGATGTTCAACACTCTTTTCATGTTAACAGAGAAGGGTGAGGAATGTAGCGAGAAAATGATAGAGATAGCCCAGGAAAGTATTATCAGCAGCTACAGATACAACTACGAGGAAACTCTCTTCAGATTGCCCGAACGTCAAAAAGGTTTGCTTGTTTCCATTTCCAAGGAGGGGAAAGCGACTAACATTACTTCCGGGGCATTTGTAAAAAAATACAAACTTACCTCGCCGAGTTCCGTGCAAGCTGCACTAAAGGGATTGTTGGAAAAAGATTTTATCACCTCCGAACACGGGAATTATGCCGTGTATGATAAGTTTTTTGCCATTTGGTTGAATGCAAATTATTGAACGGACTATAAAATAACAAAGTCGTAAAATCAATGCCTGACATGAATTTTACGACTTTGTATGTTTTATGTATTAGAACTTATGTCAATCGTTTGTTGACAACGTCCCAGTTGATGATATTCCAATAGTTCTCGATATATTTCGGGCGGGCGTTTTGGGTATCCAGGTAATAAGCGTGTTCCCAAACGTCGATGGTTAATATAGGTTTCTTGCCGTGTTTCAACGGGGTGTCGGCATTGCTTGTCTGCATGATTTCCAGTTTCCCGTCTTTGCCAACAACCAACCATCCCCATCCTGAACCGAATAAGGTAGTGGCTGCTTTTGCGAAAGCTTCTTTAAAAGCATCGAAGCTACCAAAGGATTTATCGATCAATTCTTTCACTTTACCAGTAGGGGTAGTCTTTGCGGCATTATGCGGTTGAAAGGTTTCAAAATAGAATATATGGTTGTAAGTCTGCGCGGCATTGTTGAATATTCCGCCCTCGGACTTAACCACGATACCTTCCAGGCACATTTTTTCAAATTCCGTTCCGGCAATTAAGTTATTCATGTTCGTGATATAGGTAGCAAGATGTTTACCATAGTGGTATTGGATCGTTCTCTCGCTGATATAGGGTTCTAATGCGTTTTCCTTATAAGGTAGGGTCGGTAATTGAAATTTATTGTCTGCACCTCTTTTGTTGATCATATCAGATGACATCAACACGTCTAAATCTTTGAATTCTTCAGGTTTCATATCCTTATGTTTTAAATTAAACTGTTTTTAAATTTAGTGATTCTATTGGATAGAAACGATAAATTATAAAAAAAGTTTCATTATTCGGAAGAAATTTTAGCAAGGTATAAATGCGAAAATAGGAGAGAAGCCTAGAAGACAGAGGGGAAAAAGACGAAAAAACAGATACTAAATATTTCGAGAGAAATACTTAGAAGTATATAAAAACAATACGGTACGTTGAGAAATTAAAAAATCCCCCAACATTCAATTGTTGGGGGAAAAATCATTTTAGCGTACAAGTACAGCACCAAAGTCTAATTTGGTAATGTTGTTCGAAATATTTTGTATTGCAGTTAAAGCTTCTGCCGGAAGATTAACTCCTAAAGCTGGTAATATGGCAGGAAGCATAGCAACAACGGTTTTAATAGTTGTTGTATCCAGGTAGATGGTCAACTTACCATCTTTAAAAAAATAGTTCAAGCTAATAGCTGATAGAGCTGCGGGAATCTTGTTATCCGTAATCGACTTGAATTCTTCACTTTGAGTACTAATTGAAAGTACACTTCCCTGTACAGTATAAGTTGTTTTTATACTTCCTGCTTCATTATCCTTGGTGTATAAAATTTTCAATTCAGAATCAGATACAAACTCGATGCCTCTAAAATATTTTGCCATCTGTTGTTTTGCATAGGGTTTTAGAAGGGTTTCCACTGTTGCAACGGGAACACCATCTGCGGGAATGTATCCTTGTATACTCTCGGGGAGCATAGCTATTATTTCTGCCGGAATTTCAATTTTGTCTTTTGCATATTTAAAATCCAAATATACATCCCCCTTTGTTCCATAATTCCAAGTTCCTGTAAGAGTTTCATCAACTTTGTCATCGTCATCACTACAAGACGAGAACCCCACACACGCTGCGAACAGCACAGCCACTAGATACATTAATTTGTTTTTCATACTTAGATTAATTAAAGATTTGTCGTTTAAATTTTAATGGTTATTGATGCCCCGAACCGAGAAGGAGCTCCGGATTGACCGGAGTTCAGGTATTCGGGTAGATTTTTGCCTACCGGACTGTTAAACATGTAGCAGAAAAAGGCTTTATTCAAGATGTTTTTCCCCCACAGGTGAAAGTCTATGTATTTTCCCGAAACGCCGAAATCCATGTTCCATAGGAAATAAGGATTTTGTTTTAAGGTATTGGCTTCATCAAAATACTGTTTGCCGAAACCTGTCACGAAAGTGGATGCCATGAAAGACTTGAACAAGGATATATCTACATTTTTTTGATAAGAAAATCCCGTGTTCATGGTAAATTCAGGCGCCATCACGATCCTGTTACCCTCGTACTCCTTCGTCAGATGGTGGTAATATTCCGAATTACTGTAACCCGCTGCAAGGAAATAAGTCAAGTGGGGCAAGCATTCCCACGTCAAATCCATTTCTGCTCCAAAACTGCGGGCATCCCCGGCATTCTTAATGCTAGGTCCCATCATCTCCATCACGAAGATTTGCTGGTCTTTCCAATCAATATAGAAAAGAGCCGCGTTCACGTTGAAACGCCCGTTTCGGCTGAAGTATTTTGTCCCGATCTCGTAATTCCAAAGAGTTTCTTTGTCATACTCCAACTTCACGACTTGTGAGGTCATGTCATTCGCGATGATATTATAACCGCCCGCCTTGTATCCCTTGGAAACGCTGGCATAAGCGGAGATTCGCGTGTTCCACTTCTTCAGAACGGAGAATTTAGGCAACCAGGCACTATACGAGTTGTCCTCCTCCCAATCGTGATAGCCGGAGAAATCTTTAGCCCCGTGGAATAACAAACTATCCCGGTAATCAAGGGACGCTTTCTCGTAATCGTACCGCAATCCCACGGTGATAAACAACCCAGGAAGTATATTCTTGAGAGTAACCTGCCCGTAACCCGCTATGCCCCACGTGTTCGTATTGTTGTAATACAGCGTCTTGTCCAAGTTGAGAGGAAGCAATAATTTACGTTCCGTACCGAACGTGGCGAGATAATCGTTCGTCAAGTCCTTGTAGAACCCGAACGTCCCTATTGTCCAATCGAGTTTTTCGCTTGCCGTGGATTGGTAATTGATCTCTTGAGTCACCAGATTTTGCTTCGACTCTTTCTGGTTTTGAAACACGTCATGGAATGTAAAATCGGCATCTAGTTCTTGCTCGTCTTTCGTCCACGAATAGGATGTAATCCAGCTCAATGCGGTCCGGTCGAAAAGTTTACGGGCATTCAGGTAAGCTGAAGCCAAATCCCGCTTGTAGGAAGCGTCGGCATTGTAATTTACCCGGTAGCGGTGAACTTTCAATGAATCGATGGCATGGTAAGCGTACCCGTCGTCGAAACTATGGTTGTAGTTCGCCCCCAAGGTAACCTGCCACATGTCGTTCGTGTGCAGCCGCCCCTGGTAACGCACGTTGTACGAATCGGATTTGTTAGGTTTTCCGCCCGTGAAATCGTTCTTGAAATACCCGTCCGTTCGGTTGTACGAAAAGGATACCTTATTATACAAGTAATCTCGGAGGGGGAGATTTGCCGTGAGCATATAATTCTGAGAGTTGTAACTCGAAACCCCGGCTTTCGCCTGTAACGAGAAGGTCTCGGCAGGTGGGTTCGTTCTGATATTTATTAGCCCAATAATACTGTTTCGCCCGTAGAGAGTGGTTTGCGGACCTCTCAATACCTCGATTTGTTTAATATCGTAGAGATCGAAAATAAAAGCATTCTTGTCGAATACCGGCACCCCGTCCACGTACAGCCCGACGGGTGGCGTTCCCGAAACCGTCCCGATTCCTCGCACGTAAAGTGGGGTAGAGAGTTTCAACCCGCCTTCCTGCATATAAAAGTTTGGGATTCTTCCCGACAGGTTGCGCAAGTCCGGGTTATTCTCGTTCAGCAAGTATTTACCCGAGATCACGCTCAAGGCAATGGGTATCTCGCTGATAGACAATTCTCTTTTTTCGGCGGTAATAGTCACTTCCTGCAATTGCTTGATCGCGCTGAATGTGGAATCGTTTGTCTGCACGACCGCTGAACGTTGAGCTGATAAAGTACCGCAAAGTGTCAATAATAGCGCCGTGCTATATAGTTTTCGCATATTTTTATCAATGAATAAATGATTAAACGTGTCTGTCATTTGTCCTGTAATAAATTTTTAAATGAACATAATTAAACAAGGACACGTCGGGGGCGCTCTCAACGTTTTTAGGGTTAAACGGGGATTTTTATACTCCGCCGGTGGTGTGTACGATAGCCATTCATGACTGTCGTAGACCGGAATAAATGTTTTCTTGACTTCAGTCCTTTTTTGTTCTTTGTGTACCTCGTGGTAATGAACCTCCTCGTTTGTTGTGAAATGATAAACATGAACGACATTCCCCGGAAGAACTCCCGGGTGCTTTGCCTCGCTTTTCGAGTAGAAACAGACCACGAAAAAAGCAGAAACAAGCAGGTACACGAATATATTGACTGATGGTCCTATGAAAAACATACTGCAAATCTATAAAAATATTAGCTAATAATTGAAAGAGAAAGAAAAAACTATTATTATGGGTGACTTACATCGTATCCCCCGGTAATTACACGGGAATTTCCCGGTATGAAAATTAGAATATTTCTAAATTACGACAAAATCAACTAGAATTCGTTGCGATTATAAAAAAGATAACGATATTTGCACTCGATATAAATTTGTAACAATTACAAATTAGAAATGAATACAATTCAAGACACGAGAGAGTATATGCAACGATATGATATAAAGCCGTCCGTGCAGCGAATGGCTATCATGGATTATCTTATGGCAAACAGGGTACATCCCACGGCTGATGAGATATACGGTGCGTTGTACCCGGTGATGCCCACGTTGTCGAAAACAACGGTGTACAACACTATGCGCCTGTTCATGGAGCAAGGGGCAGTGAAGGCTCTCGTGATCGACGAAAAAAATGTGCGGTTTGATATTGACACGAGCGATCATGCCCATTTCATGTGCTTGGGATGCGGGTGCGTGTACGATATTCCGATAGAGAACCGGGACGCAATCGTGTTGGAAGGAGTGGGGGAGTTGATAATCACGGAAACACACCTTTATTATAAAGGGTATTGCAAGAAATGTGCGGAAGAGAAAGGAAAAATCATATAATTAATTCATTAAAAAGAGTGCGTTATGAAAAAATTTATTTGTTCTGTATGTGGCTACGTTCACGAGGGAGATGAAGCTCCTGAATTTTGTCCTCAATGTAAACAACCGAAAAGCAAATTCAAAGAATTGGTAGAGACGGAAGGTGCCCTTACGTTTGTTGACGAGCATCGTATCGGTGTAGCCCAAGGTGTTGACCCGGAGGTTTTGGAAGGATTGAGAGCACATTTCAACGGGGAGTGCACGGAAGTCGGCATGTACTTGGCAATGAGCCGTCAAGCTGATCGTGAAGGTTATCCGGAGATTGCCGAGGCTTTCAAGCGTTACGCTTGGGAAGAAGCAGAACACGCTTCCAAATTCGCTGAATTGTTAGGCGAGTGCGTGTGGGATACCAAAACAAACTTGAAAAAGCGGATGGAAGCCGAGGCTGGTGCTTGCGAGGATAAAAAACGGATCGCTACTTTAGCTAAAAAGTTGGATTTGGATGCTATCCATGATACCGTACACGAGATGTGTAAAGATGAAGCACGTCACGGGAAAGGTTTTGAAGGACTTTATAACCGTTATTTTAAATAGTTTTAAATATTCGGATTCTGATAAATGTATCGGAGCCATTTCTTTTTACAAAGGATGGCTCCGATTTTTTATTGAATTCCCCCTTTTCCCCGTATCGAAAAAACACAAATAGGATTTGTCTTTTTCTTCCTGTGTTTTTACAGAAAACCCAATGAGAAACATAGGAAAATCCAAGGTAATAATCTCACACTGTCGTGTTGTGGTCGTTTTTGCTCTAATGTTTCTATATAAAAGATTATAGGAGGTATACAGTATAAACGGAGATAGAACGAGGGAGAGGTATTATTAGGGTTAATCTTCTTTGGGTTTACGATGGGCTCTCTGTATGATCATACACTCTACGTGTCGTGTAACTATATCTTCCGATTTTTTTGTATTATTAACGTAACCTTGTGTGTCTATTTCCCGTATTCGTGTACAAATTCATTTAACACGGAAATTTGTATGAGAACTTATAGATGCGAGGACGTCACCTTAACAGATAAAGGCATAGACAGTAAAGGATGGTTGTGCAACCCACGAGAAAAAGGGAAGAAACCGGCTATCATAATTTTAGGACCCAAGAATACCTCAACAACCCCGGTATCGTTGCAATACGCAACACGTTTGGCAAATTACGGGTACGTGGTATTGGGATTGGAAGAGATGCAGAACGTGAAAGCTGCTATCGATTACTTGAGTTTAAAGGAAGAAGTAGACCCGGACAAGTTGTACGCCATCGGTATTTGTAACGGTACAAACGAAGTATTGGCGGGAACGGAAGCCGATAAACGATTGAAGGCAATAGCTCTTGTATCTGGTTGTTACAGGCGGAAAGAGGCTTCAAAAGTAAAAGTGCCTACTATCGTTATCCACGGTGGTGAGAACGAGAAGGAATACCAAGCGGCGAGACGCGTGTATGACACAATTCGCGCAGAAGAAAAATTAGCGATATGGGAAGGTTCTGTAACCCACGCTCAATATTTTGAAGACCCGCTTGTGCTGGACAAGACTGTCCGTAACGTGTTCCGTTGGTTTAAAACACATTGACAACCACACACTATATACTGAGGGGGCTGTGCAAACAGCCCCTTTTATCTGTTATATCCTACTATCTACTATTTCCTCTATTTCCACCATTTATAGAAATGATGAACAGCACCATGTCCGTGCCCGATTCTATATTCCGCTGCGATTTCTATTGCCCCGTGCAGGTAGTCGATGGCTGCTTTCACGGCTTTCTCCATGGGGTAGTCGTGGGCGAGATAGGCGGCTACGGCAGACGATAAAGAACAGCCTGTCCCGTGCGTGTTCACCGTGTCGATCTTTCTCGTGGTATAACGATATTCCCGGTTGTTCTCGTAGTCTACCAGCACGTCGGTGATTTCCTCGCATTCCAGGTGTCCGGCTTTCAGAAGTATGTTACGGGCGCCTATATTTTTCATTCTCGGAATGGAGGCATACAAGTCTTCCTGCGTGTTGATTTTCATCCCGGATAATATCTCAATCTCGAAGGTGTTCGGGGTAATCACGGATGCTAGCGGGAAAAGTTCCTGCTGAAGTATCGCAATAGCCTCTTCCTGCACGAGAAGATCGCCGGAGGTGGCAACCATAACGGGGTCGACCACGATGTGTTTCACTGGGTAATCCCGCAACACCCTTACAATCGTGCGGATAACATCGATAGAATGCAGCATACCGATTTTCACGGCATTAGCCCCGATATCATCCAGACAAGCCCGGATCTGTGCTTCAATGACACGAACGGGGAGGGGGGCTATTGATTTTACCCCCAAAGTATTCTGCGCGGTAACCGTAGTTATGGCGGTCATAGCAAAACAGCCACACGCTGAAATGGTTTTCAGATCAGCTTGTATCCCGGCACCTCCGCCACTATCGGAACCGGCTATGGATAAAACTCTTTTATAAGTTCTCATCGTGATTCTATTTATTAAAACGGTCTGGCATACAAGACAAATATCGTCGGACGCTTATTTATGTCCGGCTTCTCGTGTTTCCAATCCTTTACCTGCATTGTTTTTATATATTCGTTTTCTGTCGTGATGTCACAAGCCACCGTGAGGCGCGTTACGGGAGAGAGGGAGGACACGATGTCCTCGAGTAACTGCAAATTACGATACGGCGTTTCGATGAATATTTGGGTACGATTCTCTGCCGCTGATTGTTTCTCGTAGTTTTTCAATGCCTTCACGCGTTCCGAACGGTTGACAGGGAGGTAACCGTTAAAAGAAAAATTCTGACCGTTACACCCCGAAGCGATGAGCGCGAGCAGGATGGACGAGGGACCGACAAGCGGTACCACTTGATAGTTGTGGCGGTGTGCCAACGCTACCAGTTCTGCCCCCGGATCGGCAATGCCAGGACAGCCGGCCTCCGAGATTATACCCATGTCATTATCTTTCAAATAAGGTATATACGTCTCTATATCCTTGATGTCCGAGTGTTCGTTCAAATCCAGGAAAGTAAGTTCGTCAATATTGATCGCTTTATCTATTTTCTTCAGGTACCGCCGGGTATTCTTGATATTTTCCGTGGCAAAAATCCGGATACGTTTGATCACGTCGATCACGTCGCAGGGGATCACCCGCTCGACGGTTGTTTCTCCTAATAAATTAGGAAGCAAATATAATTTTCCCATAAATAAATTGTTTGCGGCAAATATACGGGATTATTCCGAATCTTATTAATTTTGCGGTAAATAGTTGTGAACGGATGAAAGTTACGATATTAGGAAGTGGAACTTCGCAAGGAGTACCGGTGATTGCTTGTGATTGCGAGGTTTGTCGCTCTACGGATGAACACGATAAACGGTTGCGAAGTTCCGCGATGATTGATATAGGAGATAAGAAGTTGATTATAGATGCCGGACCCGATTTCCGCACCCAGATGTTGCGGGCAGGAGTGAAGGACGTGAGAGCGTTGTTGTTGACACACGAGCACAAAGATCATATCGGAGGCTTGGACGATATACGAGCGTTTAACTGGGTGAAACAGGGAGAGGTTGAGGTGTATTGTAATTATTTAACCATGAGGGCAGTACAAAAGGATTACGACTACGCTTTTATGAAATTCCGGTATCCCGGGGTACCGGAAATGAATATTCACGTGGTGGAAGAGGAACCTTTCCGGATTGATGACGTTGAGGTTATTCCCGTCACGGTGATGCACCATAAACTACCGATCACGGCATTCCGTATCGCAAATTTCGCTTACGTTACCGATGCCAATTTTATCCCAGAAGAAAGTATGAAAAAACTGGAGGGAGTGGAGTATCTCGTGATCAATGCTTTGCGCAAAGAACCCCATCTATCCCATTTTACGCTAGGACAAGCATTGGAGGTCGTGAAGCGGTTGAACGTGAAGCAAGCGTATATCACACATATCGGTCATCAAATGGGGTTACACGGGGAGGTTTCCGACGAATTGCCCGACAACGTGAAGTTGGCATACGATATGTTAGCTTTCGAATTTTGATTATTGCTTAAAAAAATTTCCTTTAATCCATCGTTTTTATTACATTTGTGGGATTTTGGTAGGATAGGGGTGATATTGATGTCAACATTCTATCAAACAATGCGTTAAAAGAGTAATTTAATATTATAAATGGAAAACGTCGGAGAAAAAATTATTAAGATCAACATCGAGGAGGAGATGAAATCTTCGTACATTGACTATTCAATGTCGGTGATCGTGTCGCGTGCATTGCCTGATGTTAGGGACGGTTTGAAACCGGTACAGAGAAGAGTATTGTTTGGAATGAGCGAATTGGGTGTAACGTCCGGCAAGCCATTCAAAAAGTCAGCAAGAATCGTGGGAGAGGTGCTCGGAAAGTATCATCCTCACGGGGATAGCTCGGTGTACATGGCAATGGTACGTATGGCTCAAAGTTGGTCTTTGCGTTATCCGCTGGTGGACGGGCAAGGAAACTTCGGGTCTGTCGACGGGGATAGCCCTGCCGCCATGCGTTACACGGAGGCTCGTTTAATGAAAATCTCGGAAGATATTCTGGCTGATTTGGACAAGGATACGGTAAACATGATCCCGAACTTTGACGAATCGTTGAAAGAACCGAGCGTCTTGCCGACCAGAATACCTTTATTATTAATAAATGGTGCTTCGGGTATTGCCGTGGGTATGGCTACGAATATGGCTCCCCACAACGTAGCAGATACAATTGATGCTATTTGTGCTTATATCGACAATAATGATATTGAGATCGATGATTTAATCCGGATCATTAAAGCTCCAGACTTCCCCACGGGAGGTAGTATCTACGGGTATAGCGGTGTGCGGGAAGCTTATCACACGGGAAGAGGTCGTGTCGTGATTCGTTCCAAAACATCCATCGAAACAACACCTCACGGGCGAGAGAAAATTATCGTGCATGAAATTCCTTACATGGTGAATAAAGCCGAATTGATTTCCCGTATAGCCGACTTAGTGAACGATAAGAAAATAGACGGTATCTCGAATATCAACGACGAATCTGACCGCAGCGGTATGCGTATCGTGATCGATCTGAAAAAAGACGCGATCGCCAACGTGGTTTTGAATACCTTATTAAAACACACGGCTCTTCAAACTTCTTTCGGGGTAAACAATATTGCTTTGGTAGGAGGCAGACCCCGGTTGTTGAACTTGAAAGACCTTATCCGCCTGTTCGTGGAACATCGCCACGAGGTGATTACCCGCCGTACTCAATTCGAGTTGAAACAAGCGGAAGACCGTGCTCATATTTTGGAAGGTTTGATTATAGCCAGTGACCATATTGATGAAGTAATCCGTATTATTCGCTCGTCTAAAACTCCGGACGAGGCAAGAGCTACTTTGATGGAAACCTTCTCGTTGAGCGATATTCAGGCTCGTGCTATTGTAGAGATGAGATTACGTCAATTAACAGGCCTGGAACAAGATAAGTTGAGAGCAGAATACGATGATATTATCAAGGTTATCGAGCACTTGAAAGAAATTTTGGCGAGTCTGGAATTGAGAATGCAAATTATTAAAGATGAACTTTTGCAAATAAAAGCACAGTACAATGACGAGCGCAGAACAGACATCGTGTACGCATCCGAAGAATTCAACCCGGAAGATTTCTACGCTGATGAAGAAGTCGTGATCACGATTTCGCACATGGGATATATCAAACGTACCCCGCTGTCCGAATACAAGGTGCAGAATCGCGGGGGAGTCGGTTCCAAAGGATCAGCAACCCGTGACGAGGACTTCCTGGAACACATGATTATGGCAACCATGCACAATACCATGTTGTTCTTCACGGAAAAAGGAAAATGTTTCTGGCTGAAAGTTTGGGAGATCCCGGAAGGTTCCAAGCAATCCAAAGGTCGGGCAATACAAAATCTGTTGAATATCGAGCCGGATGATAAAGTGAAGGCTTATATCAACACGTTGGATTTGAAAGAAAACGACTATATTAATAGCAACTATATCGTGTTGTGTTCAAAGAAAGGGATTGTCAAAAAGACGACACTTGAGGCTTACTCTCGTCCAAGAGCGAACGGAGTAAACGCAATAACGATCAAAGAGGGAGACCAATTGTTGGATGCCAAGATGACAAACGGCGAGAATGACATCATGATTGCCGTGAAATCCGGTAAGGCTATCCGCTTCCCGGAAGAAAAAGTACGTCCCATGGGTAGAACGGCATCCGGTGTTAGAGGAATCACCCTAGATAGCGAGGAAGATGAAGTGATTGGCATGATTTGTGTTGAACCAGATAAAGCAGACGTGCTGGTCGTTTCTGAAAATGGATATGGAAAACGCTCTAGTATTGAAGATTACCGTATCACGAACCGTGGCGGTAAGGGTGTGAAGACCATTAACATGACGGAAAAGACCGGAAAATTAATTGCGTTGCTGGATGTCACGGATGAAGATAACTTAATGATTATCAATCGTTCCGGCTTAACGATCCGGCTTGACGTGAGCACGTTGCGAGTTATGGGACGTAACACGCAAGGAGTAAGATTGATTAATTTACGTAATGACGACGCTATCGCTGCCGTTGCCAAAGTTTCAGCGTCAAAAGAGGAAGATGTACCAGCAGAAGGGCAGGAAAATACGGACGCGGAAGAAACCGGAGAAAGTAGTGAAGAATAATTATTTATAAATGATATCTAATTGGAACACAAATTTTAAACGTATGAGAAAACTAACTTTTATCATTGCCCTTCTGCTTTGCGCGAATGTGTCTTTCGCGCAAATGGGAAAAGTGACATCTGCTGTTAGCTTTTACACGCAGGGAAAGCTAGATAAAGCAAAAGAGCTAATCGATGAAGCTATCGGACACGAGAAATGCGTGAACAACCCGAAAGCCCACTTCGTGAGAGGACAAATCTACCAAGGTATTTTCGAGAGTCAGGATGAAAATTACAAGAAATTGTCTGCAGATCCGCTTCCGATTGTTTGGGAATCTTATCAAAAAGTAATACAGTTGGATGAGAAGAAAAAGTTTGAAAAAGATTTAAAGGCTCAGTTTGCTAATTTGGTTATTGACTTCACGAATCAGGGTATCGTGTGCTACAATCGTGGTACAGCTGCTGAAGATGCGAAAAATGCTGAAGCTGCCAAAGCTGATTTCCAAGCAGCCCTAGACAATTTCAAGAGAACTTTGGATATAAACGCTTCTCCTTACGGAACGCAAAAAGTAGACACTGCCGTTATTTACAATGCCGGTGTAGCAGCCCATAAAGCCGGACTGGTAGATGAAGCTATGGAATTCTACAAAAAATCATTGGAATTAGGTTATGAGGCAAACCGGATTTATGCCATGTTGGCTAGTATTTACCTGGGAAGAAGCCGCGACGCAAAAGAAAACGGGGATACGATTACTGCGAAAGCTATTCAAGAAGAAGCTGTTAAGTACTTGCAGGAAGGACATAAGTTGTTCCCGAATGACGAATATATGTTGATCGAGTTGATTAACTATTATTTGCAAGGGGATACCCCGGGAAAAGCTGAAGAATTTCTGGATGCTGCTATCAGATTGGAACCCAATAAACCGGATTATTATCGCGCAAAAGGTTCTTTATACGAGAAAATAAACGAACCCGAGAAAGCAGAACAGATGTATATCAAAACGTTGGAATTAGCCCCGAATGATTTCTTCGCTCAATACAACTTGGGAAATATTCATTTGAACCGCGTGATCGAAGATCATAAGATCGTTCAGGAAATCGTTGATGTTAAGGAATATAACGCAGAACTCGCTAAAATTATGGACAAATACGAGGCTGTAGTTCCTTATTTCGAAAGAGCCCTTGAATTGCAAGCGAACGACAAGAACACGCTGACTACTTTAAAAGAATTGTATTATCGTTTGCAAGCAAGCAAAAAACAATATCAAAGCAAGTATGATCAGACGGTCGAGAAACTTAACAATCTGTAATAGATAGATATAAAAGAAGAGGGAAAAACTTCCCTTTTCTTTTTTGTATATGTTATTTATCATAATCGCAATTATAAAACTTTTATATGATTGCGTTTTTTTCCATTATGATTCTTCATTCTCCAAAGTTGTTGTTATATTTGTAAATCAAAATAAGAAATTCTAAACACCTAAGAAACAAGATTCATGCAAAACAAAGTGGTGATTATTACAGGAGCATCTTCCGGTATTGGTAAAGCGTTGGTTTATGAATTTGCTAAACGTGGCGCCAAAATTGTTATGGGCGCTAGAAACATGGAAGAACTGAAAAAAATTGAGGATGATTTAAAATCACAAGGAACAGAGATTATTTCCGTGCAGACAGATGTTTCGAATGAACTGGATTGCAAAAATCTTGTGGAAAAAGCTCACGAACGCTTTGGAAAAATAGATACACTCGTGAATAACGCCGGAATCTCCATGCGGGCTCTGTTTGAGGATTTGGATTTGGAGGTCATACGACGTCTGATGGATGTTAATTTTTGGGGAACGGTGTACTGTACAAAGTATGCTTTACCCTATTTATTGCAAACAAAAGGTAGTCTGGTTGGCATTATTTCAGTTGCGGGATTCCTCGGGTTACCCGGAAGAACCGGTTATTCAGCCAGTAAATTTGCAGTCCGAGGATTCTTGAACACGCTACGTGTCGAGAATTTGAAAAAAGGTCTGCACGTGCTTGTTGCCGCACCCGGCTTCACGGCTTCTAATATTCGAAAAACTGCTTTAGTTGCTGATGGTAGCCAGCAAGGCAATAGTCCGCGGGCCGAAAACAATATGATGAGTGCGGAACGATGCGCGGAAATCATTGTAAATGGCGTTGTTAAACGGAAGCGAGAGATTGTAATGACTTTGGTTGAAGGGAAAATATCCGTGTTCTTGAGCAAATGGTTTCCCAGTTTACTGGATAAGTTGGCTTACAGTCATATGGCGAAAGAACCGAATTCTCCGTTCAAATAACAAGTAATTAGTTGCATGAGGTCTGTTGTTATTGTATTTTTTATTCTTACTTTGTCCCAGAATTTTCTTTTCGCTCAAGAAAAGAAACACTCTCGGGTGATGCCGGTACATCCTTCGTACGTGTTGCCGGTAAAACATACTCGTGCAGATTCTATTTCTCATACCGTTCCTCAAATAAAATACGTCTACCAATACTTGAAAAATACACATATAAATAATCCTGCCACTCGTTACGCTCTAGATAACTTGAAAAGGGATCGGTACAAGTATTACGAACTGAGTCGGGCAATCAGAATTTTGAGAGATTATGCTGAAAACGAGCATATTAAATATATGCTGAATTACGTGAGAACGTATTTTGAAACAGTTAAAGCCAAAGAAGAGGCTATTGCAATGATTCAAGAGCGTATATCGAGGGATAGTCTTGATTTTTACCGGGCTAACCCGGAATTGGATTCTTTACATTTGTTGGATTCTACCCGGTATGATATATTTTTGAATCAGGATCTGGAAGCCCTGCTCGCTTTTATGGAGCAGGACGAGAATTATCAATGGATGAAAGAAAGAAGCCGTGATTCTGTTTTGATCACGATTTTGGGTGCTTCCGATCGTTCAAAAAATATATGGCTGAACACGGGACGTGCTGAATACCATCGTATGATGACGGAGAATTTCGTCGGGGACTCTATCGGTGGCTGGATAAAAGTGATGCCACGGGGTAAACAGATTAAATTTCTACTGGATAATGATGTCTACCAGACACGAAGATTCGCTTTCCGGCAAGAACAACCGGAAGAATGTTTGCTGGTAGCTTCCGATTCTGCTTATTTCGTTTTGGCTGAAATGAAAATCGGTACAATAGAAAGACGGCATTGGACTTATTATTCCGATGTTTCATTATCGTTCGGACAAGGTTTTATCAGTAGCAACTGGGCTAGCGGTGGTGAAAATTCGCTTTCTATTCTTTCCGATTTGAAATATTTTGCCACTTACAAGAAGAGAAGTACAACGTGGGAAAATTCATTCCGCTATCGGTTGGGGGCTTTAAAGAGCGGAAGTGAAGATTTAAGTAAAAATGAGGATAAACTGGAAATACAATCCAAACTCGGTGTTAAGGCGTTCCGGCACTGGAATTACGCTACCCAGTTTGATATGAATACCGTATTGTTCAATTCATACAACGCCTCGGACAGAGAAACCGTGATTGCAAACTTTTTGTCACCCGGTAATTTTACTTTATCTTTGGGTTTGGATTATAAACCGAAGGATAATATCTCGTTATATCTCTCCCCTATTGCCGGGCAGTGGGTATATGTACGGGATACAAACTCGGTGGATGTCACCCGGTACGGTATTGAAGCCGGAAAAAGATATAAAAGTGATGCCGGAGCCAAGATTGAGTTGAAGAATAAGCACACGCTTTTTAAATTTCTCAACGTGGATAATCACTTGATGCTGTTTTCAAGTTATTACGAGCAACCGGAGAAACTCACGGTTGATTGGCGGTTGACATTGAATTTTAGAATAAATTACTTTATGCAGACATCAATATACGCCAATGCTGTGTATAACCAGAACGATTCAAAAAAGATACAGTTTAAAGAAACATTGAATATAGGAGTACATTTTAGATTTTAAACATTATGATGAACTTTGATTCTTGTGAAATTAATAATATCGTGATCCATGACATCGGTAATAAATACGAAGATGGTCAGTTACGCCTTTCCGAGTCGTGCTTCTTGCCGGATGATATGGATGTACACAGTTTATTGAAGAGTTATTTCCTCTCCCCTTTCAAAAAGGATGCGTATTACCGTTTTGCACCCGTGGAGGAAGATTTGTATAACAATTTGGTGTATAGCACGGTAAACTCCATCTTCGAGGATGATGCCCGTTTCTATGAAGCCTCCGTGAATATAGCCCAACATTTGTTCGACCAATCCAATCACCCGAATATCAAGGCAGGAGAACTCTATATGGTACATTTTAAGAATTGTGTGCTGGAAGAAGGTCCTTGTGATGCTATTGGTATTTTCAAGTCGGAAACAAAAGATACTTTCTTGAAAATCATTCTTAACGAGAATAGTTACCAGCTTGAAAGCGAGAGAGGTCTTAATATCAAAAAGCTGGACAAGGCTTGTTTGATATTCAATATCGACGGGGAAAACGGTTATCGGGTAAGTATTCTTGATAAAACCAATTCTTCGGAGGCAATTTATTGGACTACTGCTTTCCTGGGATTGGAACAATGTGAGGATAATTATTTCCAAACTTCTAATTACCTGAAACTTTGTAAAGATTTCGTGCAAGAGGTCTATAATCAAGAAAACGATATACCCAAGGCAGACCAGATCGATATGCTGAATCGTTCTATCGATTATTTTAATAAGGCTGATGTGTTCAACGAGAGCTTGTTCAAAGAAGAAGTCGTCAGTGATCCCCAGATAATCAATGCTTTTGAAGATTTCAAAAACTATTACGAGGAAAAGAACGAGTTGGCTTTAAAAGACCAGTTTGATGTTTCCAACAGTGCCGTCAAAGACGAAAAAAAATATTTCAAGCACGTGCTGAAATTGGACAAGAATTTCCACGTGTATATTCATGGGCAAAAGAAATACATCGAGAAAGGTTATGATGCAGATCGGGATATGAATTATTATAAATTGTATTTCCGGGAAGAAAACTAATACTTTTACCTGATGAGCAAAATGGCAAAGAGAATTCTTGTATTTTTTGCGGTGATCGCCGTACTCGGGATCGCCTTGGGAGGTGTCGGTTATTATTATGTGTTTTCGCCTAACACGGTGGTGACGGATGATGGGATTCTTTATGTCCGGGATGGTAATTCCGTGGCTCAAGTGTTTGAAACCTTGCGAAGCCGGGGGTATATCAAACATCCTAACACTCTCAGTCGCGTGGCAAAGTTGAAAAAGTATTCTTCCCAAGTGAAGCCCGGGAAATACAAAATTCGAGATGGTATGAACAACAACGAGCTGATTAATATGCTTCGGGCGGGAAATCAAATTCCGGTTCATTTCACATTCAATAATATGCGGACGCTGGAAGAATTTGCCGATGAAGCCTTTGAAGATTTAGCCGTTTCCAAAGGCGAGTTGATGGGCTTGCTTACCGATCCGAACGTACTTGCTGAATTTGGTTTTAATTCCAATACTATTTTGGCGATGTTTATTCCCAATACTTATGATATTTATTGGAATATATCGGCTATGGATTTATTGAAGCGTATGAAGAAGGAGTACACTCGGTTCTGGAATGAAAAACGTATAGCAAAAGCCCAAGAAATGGGATTAAGTCCTGAAGAAGTAATCACTTTGGCATCTATTATTGAAGAAGAAACCATAAAAGCAGAAGAGTACCCTGTCATTGCCGGGGTTTACATCAACAGACTGAACAAAGGAATCAAGTTGGATGCTTGTCCCACGTTGAAATTTGTGCTTGGTGATTTCACGATCTCCCGGATTTTGGATCGTTACCTGACAATAGATTCACCTTATAATACTTATATGTATGCGGGGCTTCCCCCGGGACCAATTCGGATGACTTCCATAAAAGTTATTGACAGCGTACTGAATTACCAGAAACATGATTATTTATTCTTCTGCGCTAAAAGCGACTTTTCCGGATATCATAACTTTTCCCGTACCCTCCGACAACACAACGCTTATGCCCGTGAATATCATAAAGAACTAAATAAACGGAAAATATGGAAGTAAGAGAAGCTAAACTAAAACCGTGTGGCTGGAAACTAAAATGGGCGATTTCTTTGTAAATCCGAAGTAAAGTTGTAACTTTGCGGGCGATAAAATAATTTTTATTACTTTAATGTATTAATAAACAATCAGTTATGTTGAATCATTACGAAACCGTTTTCATCACAACTCCCGTTTTATCTGAAATACAGGTAAAGGAAGCGGTAGAAAAATTCAAAGCTGTTATTGCTGAAAATGGAGGCAATATCGAGCACGAGGAGGCTTGGGGACTACGCAAGCTGGCTTATCCAATCCAAAAGAAGACGACAGGTTTTTATCACTTGATCCAATTCGAAGGAGAAGGTTCTTTAGTTGACAAACTGGAAACTTCTTACAGACGAGACGAAAAAGTGATTCGTTTCTTGACGTTCAGATTAGACAAGTATGCTTACGAGTATGCACTGAAAAGAAGAGCAAAAAATCAAGTAAAACAAGAGGAGAAATAAGCCATGGCACAGAACGAAAGTGAAATTAGATATTTGACCCCCCCAACGGTTGAAATCAAAAAGAAAAAGTACTGTCGATTCAAAAAAGCAAAAATCAAATTTATCGACTACAAGGATCCGGAATTTTTAAAGAAATTCTTGAACGAACAAGGTAAAATTCTTCCCAGAAGAATTACCGGAACTTCTGTAAAGTACCAAAAGAAAGTAGCAACCGCCGTGAAGAGAGCAAGACATCTTGCTTTGTTGCCCTACTTAACCGACTTGATGAAATAATTTTAAGGAAGGAGGACACAAATGGAGATAATTTTATTGACAGATATAGCAAACTTGGGACACAAAGATGACATCGTTGATGTTAAACAAGGTTACGGTCGTAACTATCTTATCCCTCAAGGTTATGCTATTTTAGCAACCCCTTCAGCTAGAAAAGTTGTTGCAGAGAACTTAAGACAAAGAGCTCACAAAGAAGCAAAATTGAAAGCTGAAGCAGAAGAATTAGCAGCACAATTAGCAGAAGTAAAACTTACCATCGGCGCTAAAACTAGCTCTACCGGTAAGATTTTCGGTTCTGTTAACAGCATCATGATTTCTGAAAGTCTGAAAGAAAAAGGTTTCGATATCGACCGCAAGAAAATCATGCTGAAAGACGTAAAAGAAGTAGGAACTTACACCGCTCTCATCAAACTTCACAGAGAAGTTAAAGTTGATGTTGAGTTCGAAGTAATTTCTGAATAATTAAAACAAGTCATTAACAAGACTTAAACGCATTTCCAAACATATTCCAAACGCTAAAAGCACCCTCTCAAGGGTGCTTTTTTTATGAGAAAAGTCGTATCTTTGTAAATATTTTGGAAGGACAGATATGAGCAAGCAGAGAATTGAGTTGAAAGGAATACGGGTTCACAACCTGAAGGATATTGATCTGGATATAAAATTGAATCAACTGGTGGTGATTACCGGAGTTTCCGGAAGTGGTAAGTCTTCATTAGCTTTTGATACTTTATATGCCGAGGGACAACGTCGTTACGTGGAGAGCCTTTCTTCGTATGTGCGTCAATTCCTTGGAAGATTGAATAAACCGGAATGCGATTATATCAAGGGCATCCCTCCTGCCGTGGCTATCGAGCAGAAGGTGAACACCTCAAATCCTCGGTCAACGGTAGGTACCTCCACTGAATTGTACGATTATATAAAACTTTTGTACGCGAGAGCCGGCAGAACGTACTCTCCGGTTTCCGGTGAAGAAGTGAAACGTCATAGTGTAGATGATATTAGCAAATACGTTCTAGATCAAGATACAGATCAAGTTGCTGTTATCATGACAAAATCCAAGGACATGACAAACGAGGGACTTCCTCTTTTGATTAGCCAAGGATTCGCAAGATTGAAATATGGCGATGAATTTATCCGAATCTCCGATTTGATCGACAAACAAGAAGTGCTTGATCCTGTGAAGGAGATTTTTCTAGTGATCGACCGAATCCGAGTCAATCATGAAAAAGATACGATTTCCAGAATCAAAGATTCAATTGAAACGGCTCTATACGAGGGCGATGGAACTTGTTACGTGGAAATCGATGGTAAAATAAAGTCCTTCTCAAATAAATTTGAAGCAGACGGAATCACGTTTCAAATACCAACAATCAACACGTTCAGTTTTAACTCTCCTATCGGGGCTTGCCCGAAATGCGAGGGATACGGTAAGATTTTGGGAATAGACGAAGACCTCGTGGTGCCGAATAAATCCTTGAGTGTTTATGATGATGCCGTCATGTGTTGGCGGGGAGAAAAAATGAGTGAATGGAAACACTATTTCGTGCAAAACGCACACAAGGTAGATTTTCCCGTGCATACCCCCTATTATGAGTTGACTGAAAAGGAAAAAAATATTCTCTGGAACAGTGAAAGCGGAATCTACGCTTTCTTCGAGTATCTAGAATCCAAGAAGTTCAAGATACAGAACCGGGTGATGATTGCACGTTATACCGGGAAGACGAAGTGCCCGGTATGTCATGGAACTCGTTTGAAAAAAGAGGCTACTTACGTGAAAATAAGTGGTAAAGCGATTACCGAACTCGTGGATATGCCGATCACGGAACTGAAAACGTTTTTCGATACACTGAATTTATCCGAACACGATCGAACGATTGCCGCTCGTATACTTCCGGATATTCATAATCGAATCAATTTCTTGCTGGATGTCGGTCTTGGTTATTTAACTCTCAACCGTTTATCTTCTTCTCTCTCTGGGGGAGAATCACAACGTATTAATTTGGCAACTTCCTTGGGATCAGCCTTGGTCGGCTCCTTGTATATTTTGGATGAACCGAGTATCGGACTACACTCCCGAGACACGGATCGGTTGATTGACGTGTTGCATCGTCTTCGAGATTTGGGCAACACTGTTGTTGTCGTGGAGCATGACGAAGATATTATTAAATCAGCCGATGAGATTATCGACGTGGGACCGTTAGCCGGACGCCTGGGAGGTGAAATCGTTTTTCAGGGTTTACTAAAAGAACTTACTAAAGCGGATACATTGACTGCCGATTATATCTATGGTAAAAAAAGCATTCCGGTTCCCGCGATCAGGAAAAAATCAAGCCGCAAAATCGAACTTTCCGGGGCAACGGAAAATAACTTGAAAAATATAAATGTCACGATTCCTCTAGGAATCATGACGGCGGTGACCGGTGTAAGTGGTTCGGGGAAAAGTACATTAATCAAAACGATTCTTGTGCCTGCCTTAAAAAAATACTACGGGGATTATTCCGACCGTACCGGAAGTTTTAATAAATTGTCCGGTGATGTCGACTTAATACATGGAGTCGAGTATATAGACCAGAATCCGATCGGGAAATCTTCCCGTTCCAATCCTGTCACTTACTTGAAAGCGTGGGATGATATTCGAAAAATATATGCGGACGAGAAATTGGCTAAATTAAACGGTTTCAAACCGGCTCATTTCTCTTTCAATGTTCCGGGCGGGCGTTGCGAAGAATGCCAAGGAGAAGGAATAATCAAGGTCGAAATGCAATTCATGGCAGACGTCTACCTGGAATGCGAGCATTGCAAAGGAAAACGGTTTAAGGACGAAGTGCTGGAAATCAAGTATAAAGACAAAAATATATATGATATTCTGGAGATGACGGTAAATCAAGCCGTTGAATTTTTTTCCTCCGGGACAAGCCATAGCGAGCGTAGTATCGTGTCAAAATTGCAGAAATTGGTTGATGTCGGACTCGGGTATATCAAATTGGGGCAGTCTTCCAGCACGTTGAGTGGCGGAGAGAGCCAGCGGGTGAAATTAGCGTATCACCTAAGCCAAGAAAATGCAGATCCCACGTTGTTCGTGTTTGACGAACCCACGACTGGATTGCATTTCCACGATATTCACAAGTTGATGGATTCCTTAAACGCATTAATCGACCGAGGACACACGGTATTAATCATCGAACATAACATGGACGTGATCAAATGTGCCGATAATATCATAGACTTGGGTCCCGAGGGAGGAAGCGAAGGGGGCTACCTGGTGTTTGAGGGAACTCCGGAAGAGTTGGTAAAATGTAAAAATTCATACACGGGTAAATATCTTGCAGAGAAGTTGCGAACTAAATGATATAAATAGAAACTATTGGGAAATACTGAATAAATGAAGAAGATTATAGATTTCACGGTCAAAGAAAACAAGAGATTGAATGACGATACCATTCTGCTGGTACTGTATTCATCTGAATTGCCGGAGATAAAACCCGGACAATTTGTCAATGTACGGGTAGATCATTCTCCATCCACTTTTTTAAGAAGACCTATATCCGTGCATGATGTAGATGTAGAGAATGGACTATTGTATCTCTTTATCAAGATTGTAGGATGTGGGACATCTACCCTGGGAGAAATTGAGCCCGGACAGAAGTTGAATATTATACTACCTTTGGGTAATAACTTTACAATTCCTTCTTCCGGTAGACCACTGCTGATAGGCGGTGGTTGTGGGGTTGCCCCGATGCTGCATCTTTCACGGGAAATGAAAGCCCGGGGACTATCTCCCGTGGTATTAATCGGAACACGCACGGATAAAGACATTCTTCGTAAAGAAGAATTTGAAAAATACGCTTCGGTATATTATACTACCGAGGATGGTTCTTTCGGGGAAAAAGGATACGTGACTCAACACTCTATACTGAACGAATCGTTTGACCATATTTTCTGTTGCGGTCCAGAAGTGATGATGAGAGCAGTTGCCGGTTATGCCAATTCTAAAAATATAGAATGTGAAGTATCTTTGGAAAACACGATGGCGTGTGGAATCGGGGCTTGCTTGTGTTGCGTGACAGACACGAAGGAAGGTCATAAATGTGTGTGTACGGAAGGTCCTATTTTTAATATAAAAGACTTGAAATGGCAGATTTAAGCATCAATATCAATGGTTTAGCATTAAAGAATCCCGTGTTGACAGCATCCGGGACATTTGGTTACGGGACAGAATTCCAGGATTTTATTGATCTGGAACGTTTAGGTGGGTTTATTGTAAAAGGTACTACGCTTAAACATCGTGAAGGAAATCCTTACCCCCGTATGGCAGAAACTCCTTCCGGTATGCTAAATGCCGTGGGATTGCAAAATAAAGGCGTCGATTATTTTATCGAACACATTTACCCGACGATCAAGGATATCAAGAGTAATATTCTGGTTAATGTTTCTGGTTCCACGGTGAGTGACTATGTCGCAACCGCCGAGAAAATCAACGAATTGGAGAATATTCCCGGAATAGAGTTGAATATATCGTGCCCGAACGTGAAAGAAGGTGGCATGGCATTCGGAACTTCCTGTGCATCAGCTTCAGAAGTCGTGAATGAAGTCCGAAAGGTGTACAAGAAACATCTGATGGTAAAGTTATCGCCGAACGTGACTAGCATACAGGAAATAGCCTTAGCGGCAGAGGGGTCCGGAGCCGATTCCGTTTCCTTGATTAACACGCTGATGGGAATGGCGATTAACACGAAAACGAGGAAACCGGTTTTAAGCACAATCACCGGGGGACTGAGCGGTCCTTGCGTGAAACCCGTGGCTTTGCGGATGGTGTGGCAAGTTGCCAAGGTGGTAAAAATACCGGTAGTCGGTTTGGGTGGAATTTGTAGCGCTACTGATGCGATAGAATTTTTACTTGCTGGGGCGTCTGCCGTTCAGATCGGTACGGCAAACTTCATTGACCCGATGGTAACCGTCAAGGTGATCGACGGGATTAATGACTACTTGGATCAGAATGGTTTCACGTGCGTGCGGGATATTATCGGTCTGATTTAATTTGAAATCTAGTGCCTGGATTTTTTTCATGATGAAAAAATAGAGAAGAGAATACGGTAGGTTCGAGATGAAATGAGGTTTCCCCGGTAAAACTCAGATTCAGGAAAACCTGAATAACAATTGACCATTCCGGTGTTATTCAGGTGGTGGTCTGGAGTTATAATGATGTTGTAGCCTGTTCTCACCTTATTCTCTTCCTATTTTCTTCCCGTTCTAAAGCCCACTCATGTAATCTTCAAAACTCCCATCTTCAAAAAATAGAACAATCCGTTTGATTTTCTTTGTCGGAGATTTGGCAATAGTTCGGCTGATAACCTCTATTTCTGATTTTTTTTCTTTCTCACGATTTTGAGAATCGGAGTGTCCTTGGGGTTCATTAAAATCAAATAAAGTTGGTTCTTCAGGAATTATATTTTTTTCTTTAGGAAGAGAGGATGTATACATAGATCCGTTCCCAGTGATTAACCAACCTAAATCTATATCCGGAAAGGTTTTTGCGATATTATTGATAATGTCGAATCCCGGTTTATTTCTTCCGGCTAGGATATGAGATATGGTCGATGCATTTACGCCGATCAATGCAGCAAATTTAGTTGCTGTCAATCCTTTTTGCTCTATTATTTGATTCAATCGTTCTTGCATAACTCTCTCCTTTTGTAAAATCTTGCATTACAAATGTAATGTTTCTTGTTGAGATTTCAAAATTACATTTGTAATAACATATATTTACAGATGTAATCAGAAAACTTGGATGTAGAAATGTAACATCCAAGCATCACTCCTATTTGTTTAATAGCCAGTCGCTTTTATTGTATTTACAATATTACAGCTTTAATCATCTTTCATTTGATTATAAATATATTAATATACAGTGTTTTAAATAACATCTCTACATTGTGACTATCTTTTACTAAAACTTTACTCAACACTTGTAATACACTGGAGTATAATAATATAAACATTCAAGTTTACATTTATTTACAAGTACTTAGGAATCGATAAAGACGAAAGAAGCGAATTTACTTGAATGGTTACAATAGAATATGTTGTGTAAAATATTGGTTTTTAGTATATTGATTTACATTGTTTATAAAAGTTAATGCGTAATTACCGCCATCATCAAGTACTTTTATTTTCCTACTCGACAAATGCTTGATTTCAACTTTATCAAGTATTTATACATTACAAATGTAATGTTATCGAGCGATGTTATGTCTTTTACAAATGTAACAAACGAGAGCTTTGTTATCTGCATTAAAAACTTTACATTTGAAACAATAAAAAATCTAGTCATGACTATACAAGAAAAAATTACCGAATTAAGGCGGATCATGCGACGCGAGAATATTACCGCATACATCATATCCGGCACAGACCCTCACAATAGTGAATACCTTCCAGCTCCCTGGCAACAGAGAAAATGGATTTCCGGTTTTACCGGATCATTCGGAACCGTGGTTGTAACAACTGATGACGCTGGCTTATGGACGGATACAAGATATTTCATTCAAGCGGAACAAGAATTGGCAGGTTCCGGCATCACGTTGCATAAATTACGTATCCCGGGAGCAGTGGATTACCCACAATGGTTGGCAGAAGTATTGGAACCGGATTCCAAGGTGGGTATAGACGGTTTTTGTATGTCCGTGAGTGATGTCCGTAATTTAAAAAATACCTTGGCTCCTAAAAACATCACGATACAGGAACAAATTGATTTACTCGGGGAAATGTGGCTGGATCGTCCGGCTCTTCCCGTGGGGAAATTATTGCGGCTGGATTTAAAATATGTCGGGGAATCGGCAAGTGAACGTATAGCCCGGGTTCGTCAATTTATTACCGCTCAAGGTGGTGGCGCCATGTTATTTAGTTGCCTGGACGAAATCGCCTGGATGTATAACATTCGTTGCAATGATATATCCTACAACCCGTTGGCGATTGCCTACGCAATTGTCGAGCTGGAGAAATCCCATTTGTTTATAAAGTTAGACAAGATTACCCCGGAAGTACAGAAACAATTGGAAGCCGATGGAATAGAATTGCATGATTATCATCATCTGTTTCTATTCTTGGATGAACAAGATAAAGAGAAGAAATTCCTGGTAGACACGAACACGTGTAATTATGCTGCCTACAATCGATTGGTAAAGCGTTTTGACACGAAAGAAGCGGAATCGCCTATTCCTCTAATGAAATCGGTGAAGAATGAAACCGAATTGGCAGGATTCCGGTTGGCTTGCAAAAAAGACGGCGTGGCGTTAACGAAATTCTTTTACTGGCTAGAAAAAACTCTGGCGGAAAGGACAATTACAGAAATTGAAGCCGCAGAGCAACTCACGAAATTCAGAGCGGAGAATGAAGGATATATGTCCGATAGCTTTGACACGATTTCTGCTTATGGAAAGAATGCAGCCCTTCCTCATTATTCAGCGACTCCTGAACGGCAATCGGAATTGCAACCTAGAGGATTGTATTTGGTGGATTCCGGGGCACAATATATACATGGTACCACGGACGTCACGAGGACTATGCCCCTAGGTGATTTAACTCGCTTGGAAAAAGAGGATTACACCCTGGTATTAAAAGGAATGATAGACCTTAGTATGCTGTATTTTCCTAAAGGTTCAAAAGGATGCAACATTGACATAGTTGCAAGGTTGCCTTTATATATGAATCTTAGAAATTTCGGGCACGGAACCGGGCATGGTGTTGGTTATTTCCTTAACGTGCACGAGGGACCGCAATCTATACGACCGGATCTGAAAAATCAAGAGATGCTTCCGGGCATGGTCACTTCCAATGAACCGGGATTATACCGGGAAGGATCACATGGTATCCGTCACGAGAATTTGATTGTCTGCCAACTGAAAGCAGAGAATGAATTTGGAGAATTCTATCAGTTTGAAACGATCACACTCTGTTATTTTGATACCTCCGCCCTTTTAGTTGAATTGTTGACTAAGGAGGAAATCAAATGGTTGAATGATTATAACGAACGGGTTTATCAAGAAGTGGCACCCCATTTGACGGATAAAGAAAAGAAGTGGCTGAAAGGAAAGACTTCAAAAATATAATCCATAAAAAAACGCCTTACGAATGCAAGGCGTTTTTTCATTAATGCAAATCATTCTCTTGTATAAGATGCAAATTGATCGCCTTCTTGATAGACTAGATTGCCACTATTTGATGAAATAATGGCAACAGTTATCAAATAATAATTCCCGGCTTGTGCTATTTTACTATCAATACTTGACTTTTCTAAAGTGAGTGCTCCCGTAGAAATCTGAGCTTCTGTATACTCCTGGATAGTCGCAAACTCAAAAAAAGTGGCATCTAAAGAACTTTTAGCAACGACTAAATATGCTGTAGCATTTTCCACCTTATTGAATTCAAAAGTAAGTTTATTATTGCTGTAATTAATACTTCCTTCCAATTTATTCTTCATAGTTTGAGAACTTGAACTAAAAGATGCAGAAGTTTGAGCTTGCTCACCTTCAACACTTGTAGCAGTCACCACGTATGTTCCAGTCGGAAAATCTGTAGAAGATGAAATAATAGAAGTTTGCCAAATATAACCATAATCGTCAACTTTCCCCATTATCATAGTTGTTCCTCCGGAAACGGTGCAATTGGTTATTTGCTCGTAATTATATCCTCGAACAAAAATTAATGGTGTAAATTTACTACTGTATGTTGCTTCTTCTCCATCAACTCCAGGAATCTTAGTTACCTCCTGTTTAACACACGCCCCACCATAAATCTGAAAATCAGGATCATCACTCTTCAGGCAAGACGTCAAAGAGAATATTGCTGCAAATAAAATTAAATACTGTTTTAAATTTAGAAATGTTTTCATTTTAGCCGTTTTTTATAGTTTAAAATATTCGTAATCACATTTGGTTTTTGAAATCACACTGCGAATATTCGCAAAAAAACAATAGGATGCAAAAAAAACGACGGCTTTTTAGCTAGTAATGATTTTTTTTTATTTTTTCGCGTAACGAACGCAACCATTCGCGTAATACTGCATCTAAGAAATAAGTTATCAATGTGTAATTTGGACAAAATAGTCGAACGATGTAAAAAAGGAGACAGAAAAGCGGGAGAACAACTTTATCATATGTTCTCTGCTAAAATGTTTGCTATATGCATCCAATATTCCAAATCACGCGAAGAGGCTGAAGATAACTTACAGGATGGTTTTATAAAGATTCTGGAGTCTATTGGACAGTACACGGGGAAAGGATCTTTCGAGGGATGGATGAAACGTATATTCATTAATACCGCACTGGAGAAATACCGGAAAAACCGTTCGTTGCAGGTTGTCGAAGAAGTTCCTGATGTAGTGGACGAAGACGATGTTGGTGACGATTTGAGCATTCCGCCAAACGTGTTGTTTGAGTTTGTCAATCAATTACCGGAAAAGTATCGGTTGGTTTTTAACTTGTATGTCATGGAGAACATGCAGCACAAAGAAATCGCCGCGATGCTGGGTATTTCCGACGGTACGTCAAAATCCAATCTGGCACGGGCAAAAGATATTTTGAAGAAGAAGATAAATGCATACTTGAGAGATGAGTGAGAATTTAGAGAAATTATTTAAGAATGCCTTGGAGCAAGTCTCCGTCGAGCCTCCGGCACGGGTATGGGAAAGGATTGATTCCCATTTCGTGATGAAGCAACGACGCCTGAGGCGTATTTATACATATAGTGGGGTTGCTGCCGCAATCATTTTACTATTATGTATTACTTTTTTAATTCCTGACAAACAAACAGGCATATATCCTCTCGCTCCTGTTGCAACTCTCAATCCAATTGATAACTCTCAGAATGAAAATCAAATATTAGCATTTACTTCTACCCCCCGTTCAATCCCGGCTATCACTCGGAAACGGGAAATTCGCTTCACCGAAACGGATACCAGGATGCTCGTTCCCGTGCAACTTAATATGTCGTCTTTAGATGACTTGAGGGTAGAGCAGCCCGAGAAAGAATTGAAAATGCCGGCTGTTCGCGGTGATTTTATCCCGCTCGTGAATGGAAATGCGTTGGAAAACCAAAAGAAATATTTAGCTTTATTGGGAGGGCATGAAATTGTTGAGAATGCGCCTAAAGTAAAACCCACGAAAGAAGAGAGAATATTTATGGTTGGAGGTTATATCTCTCCCGGATATTCTTCGGGAAGTTATCACGTTAATAACGAGAATGCTCGTTCCGCCCAATATGATAACAGCCAGATGACGGGTATCTTCAATTTAGGTGGAGGGTTGACTTTCGCCGTGAAACCTTCAAAACGTATATCTATTGAAACCGGGTTGGGATATTCTAGAATGGGACAAAAGACATCGGATGCACAAGTGTTCGTGCCTCGTGGAGATATGGTCAGTTACACGACTAATACACACGCTTATACCCCACTTGGTAACGTGAAAAATCAAGCAAAAGCAACCGTTTCGACTTCCGAGAATTATTTGTCTTTAAAGGGTGATCAGGATGAAGAAGGAAGTATTGAGCAGCAATTCGATGCAATCGAGATCCCCTTGGCTTTCCGCTTCCACCTGAACGACAATAAAATCCGATTTAGTATTCTAGGTGGTTTAGGGGCAAGCTTTCTCGTACGCAATCATACTTACGTGAATTACAGCGGTAAGAAAGAATTAATGGGAGAAGCCGAAGATATTCGAACATTCAATATAAGCACAAACGTAGGCTTGGGGATCGAGTATCCATTATCCAAATCAATCCGTCTGAAACTAGAGCCGGGATTCAAGTATTATTTACAATCTCTTAGCAAAAATAGCAATATTGATTTCAAGCCATACTCCTTCACGTTCTCAACAGGTATCGGGATAAATTTCTAAAGTTCGTCTTTGCCGTTGCAGGTTAATATTTCCGATTTAAAATTTCACTGGCTATAATCGCCTGGCGAATATCGAATTCAAAATGATTATCGGTTGTGTTGTTTTGTTGCTTGTTAGACAATTCTTGTTCTGCCTCTTCAAGTAAAATTGAAGCTCTTTTTACGCGGGATTTCCGGCTTTCCTGTTGCATCTTTTCCAGCATGGCGTAACGTTCTTCGTCAGTACGTCCGAAACCGGTGATGCTTTCCTCCTTTTCTTTTTCCATTTTTTCGGAAAGCTCTTCGTTATGCCACACGGGTTGAAAAATCTCTTCCGGCTTGAAGATTTCAGGTTGTTGGGTGATAATAACCGTATCGTCTTCCGATTCATCGAAGAACTCTTCCGGTTGATGTACTTCCGGGTGTGTGCCTTTTGCCTTTTTTTCCTTGGCGGATTTAATTAACCCCAGTGCACTGGCACCCAGAGTCAGTGCTATGTAAATAATTAAGTCAAGACCGTTATCACTCATAATATCAGTATATAATTGGCTTTTTAAGCCTCTCGTGGAACCTAAAATTTTATCAAATATACGTATTTTTTGAACACCCGGAAACGATCGACAGAAAAATATTGCACGAAACCATTTTTTATTTAATAAAATACTATTCTTTTTTTTACCTTTGTCAGCAAAGTAATATTACGTTCATACTTAAAAACAGAATATCCGGATGAGAACGAAAAGAGCATTAATCAGTGTATTTGACAAAAGTGGGATTGTTGATTTTGCTAAATCGCTAAATTCTATGGGTTGGGAAATTATTTCTACCGGAGGCACATCCAAGAAGCTAAAGGAAGAAGGAATAGACGTGAAAGATATTTCAGATATTACCCGATTTCCAGAGTGTTTTGACGGTAGAGTAAAAACTCTCCACCCGAATGTTGAAGGAGGTATTTTAGCCATCAGGGACAACGAAAAGCATCAGCAGCAAATGACCGAGTTAGGAATTGAACCTATCGATATGGTCGTTTGTAATCTATATCCGTTCAAGGAAACTATTTTAAAAGCAGGGGTTTCCCACGAGGAAATCATTGAAAATATTGACATCGGTGGTCCTACCATGATTCGGGCTGCCGCTAAGAACTATCCTTTCGTGACGGTAATTACCGATCCGGAGGACTATGGCAAGGTGATAGAAGAACTTCAAGCACATGGAGATACTTCTCTCGAGATGAAAGAATTATTAGCAGCGAAAGTGTTTATTCATACTTCACACTATGATGCTCTAATTGCCAACTATTTTTCAAAGAGATTGAATATCCAATCTCCGAAGACGCTGACGCTGACTTACGAGAAAAAGCAGGATCTTCGTTACGGGGAGAATCCCCATCAATCTGCCACGTTCTACACGCAAGTGCAGGAAACGGAAGGCACCTTGCCGGGAGCCATCCAATTGCAGGGAAAAGAATTATCTTATAATAATATAGGTGATACCGACGGGGCGTTGGAAACGTTGAAGGAATTTGACGAACCGACTATCGTGGCAGCCAAACACGCCAATCCTTGCGGGGTCGGGAGTGCCGACACGCTGGTGGAGGCTTTCAAAAAAGCGTACGAGGCTGATCCGGTATCTATTTATGGCGGTATTGTTGCCGCGAACCGGGAAATAGACAAGGCTACAGCGGAGGCGATGGCTCCCGTCTTCTTGGAAGTGATTGTAGCACCCTCCTTCTCTGAAGAAGCACGGGCTATATTCGCGAAGAAAAAGAATTTGAGATTATTGCAATTATCCGATATTACCAAGAGGGATTACACGTATCCGAAAGCGAAGACCGTTCTGGGCGGACTGTTAATCCAAGATATGGATTTACAGCTTCTGGGCGGAGAATTGCAGTACGTGACGAACCGTCGTCCGACAGAGAAAGAGTTAGAAGACATGTTGTTCGCGTGGAAAATCGTGAAACACACGAAATCAAACGCTATCGCGATAGCGAAAGACAAATGCTCGACAGGAGTCGGTCCCGGACAAGTCAGCCGGATATGGGCTTTAGAGAATGCTATCCGTCAGGGAGGTGAACGCATCCCGGGCAGCGTGATGGCATCAGATGCCTTCTTCCCGTTCGCTGATTGCGTGGAAGCCGCTCACAAGGCAGGTATCACGGCGATCATTCAACCCGGCGGGTCTATCCACGACCAGGATTCGATCGATGCGGCGAACAAATATAATATTGCGATGATTTTCACAGGAATGAGACACTTCAAACATTAATTTAGACTATGGGTTTGTTTTCTTTTTTAACACAAGATATAGCGATAGACTTGGGAACGGCAAATACCATTATCATCATGAATGATAAGATGGTGGTAAACGAGCCTTCCATCGTGGCTATCGACAAAAAGACTGAAAAAGTAATTGCCATCGGCGAAAGAGCTCGCCAGATGCAGGGTAAGACACACGAGTATATCAAGACCATCCGTCCTCTACGTGACGGAGTGATCGCGGATTTCAACGCCGCGGAACAGATGATCCGGGGAATGATCAAGATGGCAAACGGGAAAAGTAAGTTCTTCTCCCCGTCCCTGCGCATCGTGGTATGTATCCCCTCGGGAAGTACTGAGGTGGAATTGCGTGCCGTTCGCGACTCGGCAGAACACGCCGGGGGACGTGACGTGTACATGATTTACGAACCCATGGCTGCCGCCCTGGGTATCGGCTTGGACGTGGAAGCCCCGGAAGGAAACATGATCGTGGATATAGGTGGTGGTACTACCGAGATTGCCGTGATCTCCTTGGGCGGTATCGTGACGAACAAATCTATCCGCATTGCCGGTGACGATCTAACGGACGATATTCAAGAATACATGAGGCATCAGCACAACATCAAGATCGGTGAGCGTACTGCCGAGGAAATCAAGATCCATGTAGGTTCGGCACTTTCCGAGCTGGACGAACCGCCAGCAGACTTTGTGGTGCAGGGGCCCAACCAGATGACCTCGCTTCCGGTAGAGGTGCCCGTCTCTTATCAAGAAATAGCACATTGTATCGAGAAATCCATTTCCAAGATAGAGATTGCCATTCTTGCCGCGCTGGAACAAACGCCGCCGGAATTGTATGCCGACATCGTGAACAAGGGTATTTATCTTGCCGGAGGTGGAGCATTGCTCCGCGGGTTGGACAAACGGTTGACCGACAAGCTGAATATTCCGTTCCATATTGCCGAGGATCCGCTTCGTGCCGTGGCTCGGGGTACGGGTATTGCGCTGAAGAATGTAGATAGGTTCTCATTCCTTATAAGATAGTGATGTGAAAGAGATTATAAAACTTATATTAAAGTACCATTTTACTATAATTTTTATACTCCTGGAAATCGTAAGTTTCTCTCTGATTATTCGCCATAACGAATATCAGAGAGAAATTTTCTCGCAAAATGCCTCTACTCTATTCGGGAATATCTCGTCGATGACTACCGACGTGAAAGATTATTTCCGGTTAAAGGAGATTAACGAAACCCTTGCAAACGAGAACATTCAATTGAAGAAACGTTTGGAAGCGATCGAGGTGTTAAGGGATACGGTTGTCAGGGGCACGATTGTACAGGATAGTCTACCCGTTTACGATTACACCGGGGCGAAGGTGGTGAACGCTACTTTCAACCGGATGAAAAACTACATCACGATAGACCGGGGGCGAAAAAACTTCATCGAGAAAGAGATGGGCGTGGCTTCACCGGACGGGGTCGTGGGGTTAATTCAGGATATAAGCGAAAACTATTCTATCGTTATCCCATTGGTCAACGTGGCTTCGAGAGTATCAGCCAAGATAAAGAAAAACAATTATTACGGTTCCATGCAATGGGATGGCGATAATTACCGTTATTCTTACTTGAACGATGTCCCCTATCACGTGGAGGTAACCGAGGGAGATACGATCGTGACCTCCGGGCTTTCCAAGATTTTCCCGGAAGGCATTGTCGTGGGTTACGTGGAATCGGTAGACAAGGAAACGGCTAATTTTTTGAAAATAAAAGTGAGATTAGCGGTTGACTTTAAACGCTTGAGTCACGTGTACGTGATCGATAATGACAAGAAGAACGAGCAAAACCTGTTAGAAGCCATAAACTATCATGAATAATGTAAATTATCTGATCCATTTACTGATTTTATCGATTCTTCAGATCGTGATCGTGGATAATATCCACCTTGGCTCTTATTTCTATATCAATATCTACATTCTTGCCATTTTCATTCTGCCATACAAGGTGAAAGGTATACCATTACTTCTATTCGGGTTCCTCTTGGGATTCCTGATGGACTTGGCGGACAACACGGTGGGGATTCACGCGGCAGCCTCTACTTTCTTGGCTTACATCCGCCCTCGCCTGCTGTTACTGACTTCTACACGGGAAGAGTTGGATGAAGCGCACGGGACGTTGCGACTAGAAGATTTCAGGTGGTTTCTAAAATATTCTTTTCTATCCACCCTGTTTTTCAATATAGTCCTAGTCTTCGCCGAGGCTTTCACTTTTAATGATATAGGCATCACGATTATACGGATTATTTTGAGTACCTTTATCTCCATGCTGTTCATTTTGCTTTACTATTTTATAGGAATCAAGAAGGTACAGCAATAAAATCGTATTTTTCAACAGAATAACAGGATATTGGCATGAATAAGTTCGGGTACAGGAAAGAGATCATATCAGGGATCATTATAACGGTGTGTGCCATATATATATTGCGGTTGTTCTACTATCAAGTGATAGACGACACCTACAAAATTATGGGGGACAATAATTCTCAACGCACGGAAACTCTCTATCCGGCACGCGGATTGATTTATGATCGTAACGGCAAACTTTTGGTTGACAACCAGGCAGCCTACGATCTGCTCATTATCCCGGATCAGGTGAAAAAGTTCGACACGTTGGAATTAATTTCAATCTTGGACATCAGTAAGGAATACTTGGAAAAAGGCATACAGAAATGCAGAAGTTATGCCCGCTACAAGCCTTCCATATTGATTTCACAGATCACCGGAGACAAATACGCTATTCTCCAGGAAAAGCTATACCGTTATCCGGGTTTTTATACCCAAACTAGAACATTGCGGAAATATAACGTGAATCACTCCGCGGATGTCTTCGGGTATATCAGTGAGGTTTCGCAGGAACAAATCACCAAGAATCCTTATTACGCTCCCGGGGATTATGTCGGAATGAGCGGGCTGGAACGCACTTACGAGGAACACCTGCGAGGAACTAAAGGCAAGCAGATCGTGCTTGTTGACAATAAAAACAGGAAACAAGGGTCTTTTGCCGACGGGGAATACGACGAAGAAGCTATCGTCGGGGAAAACCTGCATACCACTTTAGATATCGATTTGCAAGAGTACGCGTACCAATTGATGCGGAATAAAAAAGGAGGTATCGTGGCAATAGAACCGAGCACGGGCGAGATTCTGGTAAAAATGTCCAGTCCGGGATATGACCCGCAACTCATGGTCGGGCTGGAACGGGGAAAAAACTATTCCAAATTGCTCAATGACCCTTTGAATCCCTTGTTCGACAGAACGACCATGGCACAATATCCCCCGGGATCTATATTCAAGACGGTTCAAGCCCTTATCGGGTTACAGACAAAAGCCATTACCCCACATACGCAGGCGACGTGTAACGGGGGGGCTTATATCGTGGGAGGCAGATTCATGAAATGCCACCACCATAGTTCGCCCGTGGATTTGGTTGCGTCTATCGAGAACTCTTGCAACCCGTATTACGTGAATGTTTTTAAACGAGTTTTGGAATTACCGGAATACGGCAGCGTGCGCAACGCTTACAATGAATGGAGAAATTACGTGACATCCTTCGGTTTTGGAAGTAAGATATGTCCCGATTTCTCGAATGAGGTTTCGGGAGAGATATACACGCAAGAGAAGTATGACAAGGTGTTCAAGACGCAAAAATGGTACGCCTCGTACATCATTTCCCTTTCCATCGGGCAAGGAGAATTGCTCATCACTCCCATTCAAATGGCAAACCTGGCAGCTGTACTGGCAAACCGGGGATATTATATCACCCCCCATATCGTGCGTCCACTGAATGATTCATTGGCTGGGCGCATCGAGAAACACCAGATTCCTATCGACCGGAAATATTACGAACCGATCGTGGAAGGGATGCAAATGGTTATCAAGGGAGGAACCGGACGCCGGGCACAAGTGGATTCCATCACGATGGCGGGAAAGACCGGGACGGTACAAAATCCTCACGGGGATGACCACTCCGTGTTTATTGCCTTCGCCCCAGTCGAGAATCCCAAGATAGCCTTAATCGTGTACGTGGAGAACGGTGTATGGGGCTCCCGTTACGCGGCGCCCATAGCCGGTTTGATGATCGAGAAATACTTGAAAGGGAAGATTTCCGACAAGAAGAAGCCTCTTGAAAAGGAGATGTTCGAGGCAAATTTAATCAAGAGTGAAAACCTTAAAAATAACGAGAAAGGCGATGAATAGCAGATCCAACAAATTACTGGCAAATCTGGATTGGGTTGCCATCCTTTTATACGTGTTGCTGGTGCTTATCGGATGGATAAACATATATGCTGCCGTTTACGATGAAAATCATAGCAGTATCTTGGATATATCGCAAAAGTATGGCAAGCAACTAATCTGGATCGGGGCGGCTTTCGTGCTTGCATTCCTGGTTCTGCTCACGGACAGTAAATTTTATTCCTCTTTCTCTTTAGTCATTTACGGGTTCATGGTTGCCTTGTTGATAGCCGTTCTGCTATTCGGCAAGGAGGTGAAAGGCTCGCGTTCGTGGTTCGGCTTTGGGGATTTCGGATTCCAACCTGCCGAGTTCGCTAAATTCGCGACCTGCCTGGCTCTTGCCTATATCATGAGTCGCCACAACTTCAAGGTCATGCGTTTTTCTAGCCTGCTCACGATCGGGATTATCATACTCGTTCCGGCAGGACTTATTATCTTGCAAAACGACACGGGGTCGGCACTCGTGTACAGTAGCCTTATCTTCGTGTTGTTCCGGGAAGGATTGTACGGTTCCATCCTGTTACTTTGCTTCGTGGTGGCGGTCATATTCATTATCTCGTTGCTCTACACTCCTTTTACGGTATTGATGATTATTATCGGCGGCACGCTTATTGCATTCTATTATTACCGCCATGACCTCAAGGAACTCTTTTATCTCATGGTCTTTATTGCCGGGGGATTTGGGGTGTTCGCACTGGTGAAATGGGCTTTTCACTTGTCTATTTCAGAATATTATATGCTACTGATCGTGTATATCATCACGAGTATTGCGGTCTTGTACCCGATATACAAGCGGAAAATGAAGCACATGATCACTTTGCTTTTTGTTTCCTGGCTTTGCGTGGGAGCTTCCCCTTCGGTAGATTACGCCTTCAACCATTTGCAACCCCACCAGCAAGACCGTATCAATGAATTATTGGGAATAAAAGTCGACCCTAGGGGTGTCGGCTACAACGTGATTCAGTCTAAGATAACTATCGGTTCCGGTGGATTTGCCGGGAAAGGTTTTTTAGAGGGGACACTGACAAAATTCAATTTCGTACCGGAACAAAGTACCGACTTTATTTTCTGTACTGTGGGCGAAGAATGGGGATTCCTCGGGAGTTCGGCTGTTATATTGTTGTTCATGGCTTTTATCTTGCGTATCATCAATATGGCTGAACGCCAGCGTTCGGCTTTTTCCAGGATATACGGGTACGGGGTCGCCTCCATCCTATTCTTCCACCTTGCCGTGAACATCGGCATGACTATCGGCTTTGCCCCAGTGATCGGGATTCCTCTACCCTTTTTCAGTTACGGGGGATCTTCCCTTTGGTCGTTCACGATATTAATTTTCATCTTCTTGAGATTAGACGCAAACAGATTGCAAGTATTCAGGTAAAATTCTTGCGGATATTCAAGGTTTTTAATACTTTCGTTCCCAAATGAAATAAACACGAAAAGGATGAAAACATTAATTATCAACATAAAGCAACTCGTTCAGGTTGAAGAAGAACCGCGTAAATGGGTGGCTGGTGCCGATATGGCAAAACTAGGTACGATTGACGATGCCTACCTCTTGATTGACGGCGACCGTATCGAGGCTTTCGGGAAAATGAGTGAATTGAACCAGGATGATATATACGAGAATGCCGACACGGTGCAAGAAGTCGATGCCACGGGACGCCTGGTATTGCCCGCCTATTGCGATTCGCACACGCATCTCGTGTATGCCGGAAGCCGCGAAATCGAGTACATCGACAAAATCAAGGGGCTCTCTTATGAAGAAATCGCCAAGAGGGGCGGCGGAATCCTGAATTCAGCCGAACGTATCCGCAAAGCGTCCGAACAGGAACTGTTCGACTCGGCGTATGCTCGCCTGCAAGAAATCGCCTCGCTGGGAACCGGAGCCGTGGAAGTCAAGAGCGGTTACGGTCTGGATACCGAGAGCGAACTCAAGATGTTGAGAGTCATCCGGCGCTTGAAGGAAGAAACTCCTTTAACTATAAAATCCACCTTCCTGGGGGCTCACGCCGTACCGCTGGAATACAAGGGACGGCAAACCGAGTACGTGGATTTAATCATCAATGAAATGATCCCCGCCGTGGCGGCTGAAGATTTAGCCGACTATATCGACGTATTCTGTGACAAGGGATTCTTCACCGTGGAGGATACAGACAGGATGCTGAACGCCGGAATGAAGTACGGAATGCGTGCGAAGATACACGCTAACGAGCTGGATTACTCGGGTGGTATCCAAGTCGGGGTTAAATACAACGCCCTTTCCGTCGATCACCTCGAGTACGTGGGTGAAGAAGAAATAGCCGCCTTGAAGGGAAGCGAAACGATGCCGACCGTGTTGCCGGGAGCCGCGTTCTTCTTGAATATGCCTTATTCTCCCGTGCGCTCCATGATCAATGCCGGGTTACCGGTTGCCTTGGCATCCGATTTTAACCCGGGCTCCTCTCCTTCCGGAAACATGAAGTTCGTGATGTCACTCGGTTGTGTCAATTACAAGATGTTGCCGGAAGAAGTGATAAACGCTACCACGATAAACTCGGCATATGCCATGGGTGTCGAAGACGAACTCGGCAGTATCGCCGTGGGCAAGAAAGCTAATTTCTACATCACAACCCCGATCACGGGTATTGAGTATCTCCCCTACGCTTACGGAAGCGACTTGGTGGAAGCCGTATTTTTGAACGGGGAACAAATCTGACACGCTATGCCGTATTCGCATTACAAGAAAATATGGATCCGGAAGGCGTACAGGATACGCTACCCTTAGTTGATTTTAAATTTAATGATTTTAGATTCGAGTAGTGTAGTATTTAATTTATTGTAAATTTCAATTTAAACAAGGATATGAAAAAATTAATAGAATGCGTTCCGAATTTCAGTGAAGGGAACGATATGCATATTATTGACCAGATTACGGCAGAAATTAAAGCTGTTGAAGGAGTTAGTCTGATTGACGTGGATCCCGGCAAGGCAACGAACCGCACGGTAGTAACCATGGTAGGTACGCCGGAAGAAGTTTGCGAGGCCGCTTTCCGTGCCGTGAAGAAAGCCTCTGAACTGATTGATATGAAAAAACATAAAGGAGCGCATCCTCGTTTCGGGGCTACTGACGTGTGTCCTTTAGTGCCCGTGTCAAACATCACCATGGAGGAAACCGTGGAATACGCCCGTGCTTTGGCAAAACGTATCGGGGAAGAATTGAATATTCCGGTATATTGCTACGAGAACGCCGCTTTCACGCCGGAGAGAAAGAATCTGGCTACTTGCCGTGCCGGAGAATACGAGGCTTTGGGCGAGCGTTTGAGCAGCGAGCAATGGCATCCGGATTTCGGTCCCCGTGAATTGAACGAGTGGACAGCCAAGACCGGGGCAACAGCCGTGGGAGCCCGCAATTTCCTGGTAGCCTACAACGTGAACTTGAATTCCACCTCTACCCGCCGCGCTAATGCCATTGCTTTCGACGTGCGCGAACGCGGACGTGCCAAGAGAGAAGGAAATCCTATTACCGGGAAGATCGTGAAAGACGAGAATGGTAAAAACGTGATGATCCCCGGAACGTTGAAATCAGTAAAAGCTATCGGCTGGTATATCGAGGAGTACGGAATCGCCCAAATCTCCATGAACTTGACGGACATAAGCGTAACCTCCGTGCACGAGGCGTTCGATGAAGTATGCCGCAAGGCGCAAGACCGCGGTATTCGTGTAACGGGTTCCGAGTTGGTGGGTGTAATTCCATTGAAAGCCATGTTGGATGCCGGACGTTACTTCCTGCGCAAGCAACAACGCTCTACCGGGGTTTCCGACAAGGAATTGATTAAAATAGCCGTGAAATCTTTAGGTCTGGATGAACTTTATCCTTTTGAACCGAGAAAGAAAATCATCGAGTATATACTGGAAGACGAGATGAATCAGGGAAAGAAATTCCTGATCGACATGAACCTTCGCGAATTTGCTGACGAAACGGCTTCCGAGTCACCCGCACCCGGAGGTGGTTCTATTTCTGCTTACATGGGGGCTTTGGCTTCTTCCCTCGCCACAATGGTAGCCAACCTTTCCTCGCACAAGCGCGGTTGGGACGAACGCTGGGAAGAATTCAGCAATTGGGCTGAAAGAGGAAAAGCTTACCAGGTTGAGTTAATCAGAATGGTTGACGAGGATACTAACGCCTTCAACCGTATCATGGATGCCTTCAGCTTACCCAAGAAATCGGAAGAAGAAAAGGCTGCACGTCATCAAGCCATTCAGGATGCAACCAAGTTCGCTACCGAAGTGCCTTTCAAAACGATGATGCTCTGTTACGAGTGCATGGAAGTCGTGAAAGCTATGGCTGAAATCGGTAACCCGAATTCCGTAACCGACGCCGGGGTTGGTGCTTTGGCTGCCCGTTCCGGGGTTATCGGAGCATTCCTCAACGTGAAGATCAATGCGGCAGGCTTGGACGACAAAGAGTATGCTAACGATATCATTTCCAGAGCTGAAAGAGTGGTTGAAATGGCAAAACAAATGGAAACCGATATTTTAAATATTGTGAACTCCAAGATTTGATTCAAGTAAATCTATACATAAAAATAGCTAGTTCATTATGAACTAGCTATTTTTATATCAAGCTACCGAGGTAATCCCCGAGAGAACCCGGTGTGATAAGGGAGAAATCCTAAGTTAACTTTGGTACATTTTCGGTACAACTTCGGTGCAAAGACCTTCACGAGCATCCGTGAGGCATCTTTGATTGGCGAGTATTTCGTGAAAGTGAGATTATTTCCCCCTTTCTTCTCCCTCGTTACCCTTTCTTCTCCCTCGGACAAGGACACTTTCCGCTATTCCCGGATCTCGAATTGTTTGCTTAAATCAACCGCTGAAATATACCCTTCGTGGCGGAAATACTCCTTCCCGTTCCTGTCAAGTAGTACTTGAGCCGGGATCGTCACGATGCCAAAATGCTTCACGATATCTTTATTCTCGGGAAGTGTCACGTTAATAAACACGGCATTTACTTTACCCACGTAACGTTCGCGTACTTCATCCAGGACTTTTTCCATAAGTTTGCAGGAATGGCAGGTAGTTGCCCCGAACTCCAGGAAAGTAATCTGGTAATCACTGCCGTTCCGGTTGTAATTGTATCGCCGGGCAATCGTATCGGCTATCGCTTCATTTTTCTCAGTCGTACTATTTTTTACCTGCATCCCCGAGAGGAAACGACTGATATTCCCCCTTAGAAGAAACAAGCTTCCCAGTAACACGAGAATACTGATAACATATATATAACTCTGAACACGTGCTTTCATTATTAATTCATTTAAAGTTCACCTGGCATTCGCTGATTATATCTCCTCTTGATCAAGAACACAGTATAAAGATAGCATCTTCGCTACAACATCGATGATTTCCCATCATGGTACGTTTCAACTCTATATTTACCCCGAAAATAATCAAGACAAGCCATAGCACAAGGGCAAGCTAACGTTTTTCCTCTCCCGTGTATATCGCATCCAGATTATATTCTACCACCGGAAACCATTTTCGGGTTCGGTTTGCTATTCGCACCAAAGCAAGCATAACCGGCACTTCAACAAGCACCCCGACAACAGTCACCAAAGCTGCCCCGGATTGTAAACCGAATAAAGAGATCGCCATCGCAACAGCCAACTCGAAGAAATTGCTCGCCCCGATCATTCCGGCAGGAGCCGCAACCTCGTGCGGGAGTTTCCACCATTTAGCCCAACCGTAAGCGACAAAGAAAATCAATATCGTCTGGATAACCAGGGGAATCGCGATCAATATAATATGAAACGGATTGCCCAAAATGATTTTTCCTTGAAATGAAAAAAGAATAACCAAAGTCAGTAATAAACCTCCCATGGTGAGATTATCGAAACGCTTCACAAAAACATGATTAAAATACGCTGTTCCACGCCTTTTTATAACGGTCACACGGGTGATTATACCTGCCAGAAGCGGGATAACCACGAAAAGGATGACAGAAAACAAAAGCGTATCCCACGGTACGGCGATCCCTCCCACTCCCAGCAAAAAAGCCACAAGCGGGGCAAAGGCAACGAGTATAATCAAGTCATTGACGGCTACTTGAACAAGCGTGTAAGCGGCATCCCCCCGTGTCAGGTAGCTCCACACGAATACCATCGCCGTACAGGGGGCAGCCCCCAGCAACACGGCTCCCGCGAGATACTCACCCGCCAGGTCGGCAGGGATAAAAGTCTTGAAAATCACGTGAAAGAACAAGTAAGCAATAGCAAACATGGTGAATGGTTTGATCAACCAATTCGTCATGCAAGTAATCACGATCCCTCTCGGGCGACGCCCGACATTCCGCACGCTGCGAAAATCGACTTTCAACATCATCGGGTAGATCATCAACCAAATAAGGATAGCCACGGGAATAGAAACATTAGCGTACTCGAAACGGCTTAATGTTGCCGGCACCGCGGGCAGCCATTGCCCGACAGCGATGCCGACCACGATACAGAGGGCGACCCAAAGTGACAGAAATCGCTCGAAAAACTGTATTCCTTCTTTATTTTTCATACGTGCGTATTTATAGATTTTGCCATTCTACCAGGGCGGTGTTATTCCCGGATAATTCATTCACCTTCCCGATCCACCCCAATTCACTCGCCGCCTTCGCCTGCAAGAAAGGATTTGTTGTCCGTGTCAAGGATAAACAGGAGTTCACGACCCACCACTTGTTGTGAATTCCGGCACGATGCAAATCTTGTTGCAGACGTTCCGCCTCGAACACGGGCGTGGCTTCGGGCAAGGTCACGATCACGACTTCCGTTTCGTCCGGGTTACGCAATCTGGGCAGGAGTTTGGCTACTGCCCCGGAAATTTTCCCGTGCTTTGTCACGCACCTCGTTTTTGTAGGCTTCCAATACTTCGGACTCGTCGATTTTGCTGACCTCTATGCCTTCACGTGTCACTATATCGTAATTAAGATGATTCGCCGGGTCGGTCGTCGTTAGATGAACCTTTGCCCCAAAGGAATTTAACCCCATTGCGATTCGGGTCGCCAGAGTTGTTTTACCGACACCGCCTTTCCCCATGGTGAAAATGACCCGCTTACCGGAAGTGTATAAATCATGCACGAGATCATCCAATCTCTTCCCTCCTTCCAAAGGTTTGTAAGGAACCCCGAAGAGGAGGTCGTCTTCGGAAAGCATCCGGCGAATGGCGGCAACATTCGAGAGGTTATAAGACCGGAGTGGCACGCTGTACGCGGGAAAGCCTTTCAACGTTTCGGGCATCCCCTGCAATGCTTCCTGTTGACGGTTTCGTAACTGGCAGGAAATATCATCCCGTTCGTCCGCTTGTTGCAGCACGCCGTTGACAATCAAGAATTGATTCTCGATACCCAACAATTGCAACTCTCGGGAAGAACGTGCCGCCTCCTGCAAAGGCGATTTGTCCGGACGGCTGACAAGCACGAGGAGTGTAGTCCCCGGATCGGCAAGCGTCTTGACGGCTTGTTGATAGACTCCTTTGCGCTCTTCCAACCCGGATAATTGTCCCAGGCAGGATGCCCCGTGAGTACTCTCGTTGATAAAAGTACTCCACGCGGAAGGAAGTTGTAACATTCTCAAGGTGTGACCCGTGGGTGCCGTGTCGAACAGGATATGGTCGTACCTCTCCTGCTTTTCCCGGTCGGTGATAAAATCGGAGAATTGATTGAAAGCCGCAATCTCCACCGTGCATGAGCCGGAGAGTTGTTCCTCCATGTTGCGAATCACGCTTTCCGGTAGCTTTCCCCGGTAAGGAGCGATCACGCTCTCCCTGTATTCGGCGGCAGCTTGCTCCGGGTCGAGGTTTACAACCGTTAATCCCGGAACACCGGAAATGTCCGTGCCGTGACCGTTCAATTCTTGTTCGAAAACATCCTGTAAATTCGACGCAGGATCGGTGCTAATCAGCAATATTCTCTTGCCCCTGTCAGCCAACCCGACGGCAGTGGCACAAGCGATGGACGTCTTTCCCACGCCGCCCTTGCCCGTGAAAAATAAATACTTCGTGAGAGCAATTTTCGTTATATCCAATGTTTCCATAATCAATTGTTTATTTCCGGTATATCGTTCAAATTAATTCCTGTCCATTCACTTAACTGGTCTGTGGTAGGGTAACTGCCCATCACCTCGATCTTGTTATCTACCAGCGTCACGGGCAATCCGTCTACCCCGTGTTCCATCAGGTAATCATTGACGATTTTGTTTGACACGTACAATTGCGGTTCGTCCCTCAAATTATGGCGGGCAACCAGTATTCCTTTCCGTTTCAAAGTTTCAAGAACCACCGCTATCCGGAACAGTTCCGGGTTTATATTCGGACCGCACAATCCCGTGGGACAGCACATGGCTGGGTCAAAAATTTCTATTGTTTTCATATTCTATTGTTTTAAAAATAATACATTACAGCATAATAAATTCCGACAAGAATAAACAGTATCGCCACCACGCGGTTGAACCATTTCTGGAAAACCTGTACCCGGTTGTAGAATTTCCCGAGCCCGGCAACGCTATACGCCAATATCCAAGCCACGGTAATCACGGGCAGACCGGTTGCCACGGCATACACGGCAGGCAAAAGGTAACCGCCCGCCTCGGCGGCAGACAGGGGGATCAACATCCCGAAATAGAAAACCCCGCTCGTGGGACAAAATGCCAGCGAGAAAAGTACACCTAGCAACAACGCTCCGGTTCCCCCCTTTCGTTTCCAGTTGCCTCCACCGGAGAAACCGAATTTAGGCAGATTCAGGCGGTTACCGAAAAGCATGAACAACCCCACGAGTATTAAAGCCGGAGCCACCAACATCTCCCCGTAACGGCTGACCGCTTTTTGGATGGCAAACATACTTGCCCCCTCCCGGAGAATTGATATGAGGACGACACCCAGTGCCGTGTAAGCAATCACCCGCCCCAGCGTGTATAGGATGCCACCCCAGAATATCCGATGGCGGCTCTCGATATCTTTGCTGATGTACCCGATGGCTGTGATATTCGTCGCTAGCGGGCAAGGACTTACAGCGGTTAATAGCCCCAGGATAAATGCCGTGAAGATCGGAACATGACTGTTTTCCAGAAGTGAGTGTAAAAATTCCATACCCTTTTTTATTTGAGTTGTTCTTCAATCTTCTTTTTCACCCTTTCTTTAAATGTCGCGGGCGAACCCGTGGCATGGGTAAATGCAAATTCGGTCATGTTTACCGGCGTTTCTTTGTTCTCTTTCCATTTATTAATAAAGAGCGACGACCAGGTAACCTCGTACTTGTCTGCTAACACTTCATTTTCTTTTTCAGAAATATCGATAGTCTTGTAGATCACTCTGCCCTCTTTCAATTCCTTGGCAAACAGCGAATCCACCACTTCTTTTGAAAGTTTCTCGATCGCATTGCAGGTGAGGCAGCGTTGCTTCCCGTGAAAATAAAGCACCTCCACCCGGTCTTTCCTTTCTTGATGGGGTGAATCGGTTGTCTTCGACTTTTTAGTATTGCCACAGGCAGTGGCAATCAAAACAATACATACATACAATACTGCCTTCATGCCTACTCTTGTTGGGTTAATACTTGTTTTACTTCACTTAGATTCAGTACTTTCCCCACGGAAACTACTTTCCCGTTCACGACTAAAGCCGGAAGTCCCATGACCTTGTATTCCATGATCTTCAAAATGTCTTGCTCTTTCGCCAGTGTTGCTTCCAGCGCCAATTCCGAGATTGCTTTCTCTACCGTCTTGTACAGCGTGGTGCAGTTCGGACACCCTGTTCCTAATACTTTAATTTCCATTTTCATCTTGTTATTGAATTAGCATAAACGTATTTCGTCGAATTACGAACATTGTATTTAAAAAAAGAGTGCAGTTATCCGCAGCACGTCTTTTTTGTCTTGCATTCACAAAAGAAATTCGTGAATAATTTGCTTGCTAACGCCCAGTTTTCCCGATTGATACAATACTTCACCTTGGGTGTTTCAATCTCTCCCTGTATTAAACCCGCCTCTTTCAACTCCTTCAGATGCTGGGAAACTGTCGCTTTCGCGATAGGCAGTTCCTCGTGAATATCTCCAAAATAACAATTCTCCTGACTTGCCAAAAAATCGAGTATCGCCATTCTTGCCGGATGCCCCATCGCTTTGGCAAAGCGGGCAATCTGTGTTTGCTCGTTCGTGTACTTCTTATCTTCCATTCTTTTATATTGTTTGTTGTTCGCAAACTTACGAACAATATATGGAAATTCCAAATAAAAGCGTGGAATATACACTTACCCCCTTTTCATGAAGGTATCGAAAAAGGAATCCCGGTATGTGTTCCCTATCGCAATCTCGTAATTGCGGATAAAGATGTCGTTATTGTCAAAGGAATCAATATGATTGGTATTCACGATATACGACTTGTTCACCCGCAGGAAATCTTTTTTAGGCAGAAGTTCGTAAGTTGTTTTCAGATTCATCCGGGTAATGATACGCTGGTCTTCCAACTGGATAATCACATAATCTTTCAGTCCTTCGATGAAAAGTATACCCTTGAAATTCACCTTAAAGTAACGGCGATCCGACTTCACGAAGAAAAAGTCATTTTCGATAATTTCGATATTTTCCTTTTCCTCCTGCAACAAAAGTGCATGGTATATCATAGCTTTATCGACAGCTTTCTGAAAACGTTCGGATTCCACGGGTTTCACGAGATAATCGATAGCGTCCACCTCGTAACTATCCAGAGCGTACTCCGTGTAAGCCGTCGTGAAAATAACTAAAGTCCTTCGGGGAATGGTTCGGGCAAATTCGATTCCCGTGATTCCCGGCATTTGTATATCCAGGAAGACTAGGGCGACCGGGTTCACCTCCATGAACCGGGAGGCAGCCAAAGCGTTGCTAAACGTCCCCACTTGTTTTAATTGAGGGGTTCCTTCTATCAATAATTCTATGGCTTCCCGTGCTAACGGTTCATCGTCTACTATAATACAATTCATAATGTCAAGTGTAAATTAACGGTGTACGTTTTTTCGTCTTCCTGGATCTTTAGTGAATAGTCACCCGGGAATAGTAGTTCTAAACGGCGACTTATGTTTTTCAGTCCTAACCCTCCCACTCCATCGCATTCCGGAGCTATGGCTGGCTTGGAATTTTGCAGGTTATTGTCTTCCACCTCGAAAGAAAGATAAACGAAGGACTTATTTTCTGCGTCCAAGTTGTGCTTCACGGCATTTTCCACGAAAGGGATAAACAGAAGGGGCGGTAACCAAACTTGATCTGTCTTTCCTTCCTTGAAAATAAAAAACTCGAATTTATCCCGCCGTATCTTCTCCAGATTCAAGTAATCGTTCAAGAATTGAATCTCTGAATTTAGCAATACTTTCTCTTTCGCACTGTCGTTTATCTGGTAGCGTAATAAATCTTTCAAGCGGAATAGTACCCGGGAAGCCTCTTTCGGGTTTTTACGGATCAGCACGTTGGCGTTGTTCAACATATTGAATAGGAAATGAGGATTAATTTGCTTCTTCAAGAATTTCAACTCCGACTGTAAAGTAGAGGAAGCCAATTCATCCACCCTTTGGTTATAACCGATCCAATATTTTATTAGCAGCAAAGTGGATGACCCGAACGTAAGCAACCCGATCGAGATCATCGAAGAAAAGATGTTCAACACGATATACGGTTCTTCTTCGGGATACATCTCATTGAAGTGATAAAAATAGCTCTGCAAAATGGAAATGAAAACGACTGACAACAAGATCAAGCCGACCACGGATAGTATGTAACTGAAAATGCGGTCTTTCATCAGATAGCGAGGTGCCAGAAGGTAAATATTACAATACACGTCTAAATTAAGTATGAAATAAAAACCGATAAAACAGTAAAAACGTTCTCGGGTGGCGCAAATTTCTCCCGACAGATCGGCAAAGACACTTGACGAGATACACATGATCGTCAGTTGTAACAACAAATGCCGATACACCCGGTATCTGGGAGATAACAAGAAATCGGGGATATTTTTATCTATCTTGTTTATCATGATTCGGCTTGTTTTAAAGTCAGTTGAATGGAATGTTCCGTGAAGGATAAAGAATAATTCGTCTTGTACAGGAAAGACAGGCGTTGTCTTATTCTTGAAAAATCGCCTTCCCCGGGAGTCGCTTCATTGTCATGATTACACGAGAATTGCACTTGCTCCCGGTCTGCATTGAATACCAAATGAATAGAGTTCCGCTTGTCCTGTTTGTACACTTGCATCACGCACCATTGGACGAAAGGGATAAACAACAAAGGGGGAATAAACAACCGTTTGACCGCACCCTCCGATGATATTTCATACTCGAATTGTCTGGAATACATTTGTTCGAGCGACAAATAATTCGCCAAGAAATGGATCTCGGCATCGAGCAATACCGTGTTGCGGCTGCAATCGTATAGCTGGTATCTCAATAGTTGACTCAATTTGAATAACATACGAGAAGACTCGTCGGGCTTCTCCTCCGCCAGCCTCCCCGTCTTATCCAAAATATTGAATAATAACTGGGGATTCACTTGTTCTTTCAACTGCTCGACTTCCGATTGGATGTGCATTTTCTCCAGCTGGCTCACGTGTTGGTTTTCCTGCATCCAATGTTTCAACAACACGGTGATCGCCCCTCCTGCCAGACAGAGCGAAATCGTGCAAAAAGAAGAAATATTGTTTACCCAAGTAACCGAACTGAAATAATCTATTCCCGTTTCACCGAGCAACGAACGGGTAATATCTTCGATTGTGTTTTGAACCCACAAAAGCCAAATCACCGAAACGGAAATCCCGATACCATACAACATATATTTCTTTTGAATCAGGTATTTGGGTATCAACACGTAAATATTATAATAGGCAACTACCAGGTACGTGACAAATACCGACAAAGCTATCAAGTATAATTTACCACCCAACACGGGAATCCCGTGTTGGAAAATAACGTATATTTGATTAAAGGAAACTGAAGCGAGAGCCATGATCAGAAGAGTATGCCGCCACACTCGGGCTTTCGGGCTTATCAATAGATAATGCAGCAACTTCTGTCCCCTCGTGTTTATATTCATGGCTCGATATTTCTTCACTTTCATAGGTACAAATGTACGATCTTATTTTTTACAAATTCCTAAAATTCCAATTTATAACTCAGGTTAGGCAAAGAAGTAGCTTCTCTCAACGGCTTGATCTCTCCCGTTTTAAAGTTATAGTCATGCCCGTAAAATTCCTTACAACCGGTCGCATTCAGCCCTTTTAAAGCAAACTCGTGGGACACCTTTTTCTTGTTTATCTTGTAACTGATCGTGTAGTTGACCATGAACATGGGTGAGAATTGCTTGGAGAAAGCCTTCGTTTCATCGTATTGTACCACCTTATCCGAGTCGGCAAGCGTGGATGCCCAGTTTATCGGGCTATAACGGTCGCCTCCTTGTATGGTCATTTTCAAGTTGATACCGAGGATATTCTGCTTGTTCTGCCCTACCATCCATTCCTTGCCTCCCAGGCAATTGACAATGAACAGGCGATTGTACTTCGTGTCCCGCCATTTCCCATCACCCCCTCGGTATTTGGAACTGAAAAGCGAACCGGACACCATGTAATAAACTCCATCATTCAAGTATCTTTCCAGCGTGACGTCTACCCCTAAATTGCGTCCTTTTCCCTTGTTTACCAACGCATCCTCCACGTAGAAGTCCACCCGGTTCAACACGGAATAGGAACTATCGGCAATCACCGGAATGTTGTATAAATATTGAAAATAAGGCTCTACCTTTAAATTCAGATTATCAGATAACCTGCAACCGTATGAAAGCATCACGTGGTGCGCCTTCGAGAAATCTAGATTCTTGTTCACGGACCCCGTTCTCGTGCTTTGGGTACGCACGAAATAAACATCCATTTTCTCCATCCGGCTGTGCATACCGTAAGCCAAGGCAAATGAAGTTTTGGGAGTTGCCTGCCATTTTACCCCCGCACGAGGTTCCAGCGTCCAATGATTATTCAAGGCAAGCACTTGCGCATTAAGTCCCACGTTCAAGGTCATCCGGTCGCTCAACCCGATAGACGAACTCGTGTAACCCGCAATCAGACTCGTGTTCCCGTCCCCCTTGGATATCAATTCCAAAGGTTGCATCACGTGCGGCGACAAGTTCATTTCCATGTCATAATACATCTTCGTGAAGGAAAATCCGGTCTTGCTGGTAAATCGGGCACTGAATTTCCGGTTCAGTACGGTTGAAAAAATCAGATTCGTGTTATTCCGGTTCAGATCGAGGTTCGGATACTTTTCCAGATCGAAATCATAGAAATCGACAAATCCTTCGTGCCTGAAATAGGTGGCGGCAACGGTCGTCTTCAGTTGCGTGTTATCATTAAAGAAATAACCATGCGTGATCCCTCCTGCCGCCATGTATTGTTTCGTGCTACTTTCCATTTGATCGCCGAGATATTCCCATTCTTCCGTGTCTTTCTCGAATTCATTTTCGGATTTGTCCACGAGCCCGGTGCCCCACACGGAGAAAGTACCCGCTTTCCGTGTCGGCAGATTGAACTTAAAGTTCAAGTCCTGGTAATCCAATATTCCCCCGAAATCCACGATACCGGCGTTCTCCAGTATTCCTGTCGTGGAATAACGGTAATTGAATATATAAGAGGAATTATGCCGTTTGGTCAAGGGACCCTCGGAGGCAAAATCCAAACCGAGCAGAGCGACCTGTATCGTGTTCTCCATGTTCTGGTTATTCCCGTTCCGTAATTTCATATCGAAGACTCCCGACACGGCATTACTGAATTCGGCAGGGAAAGCCCCCGAGAAGAAATCCGAGTTACCTAATACCAGGCTGCTCAAACCGGAAAGGATACCTCCCCCCAGAATCGACAAGTCGGCAAAGTGATTGGGATTCGGGATTTCCACGTCCTCCAATCTCCACTGCAATAAATGAGGCGCATTCCCGTGAATCGAAATCCCGTTCGTCGACATTCCGGGCGATACTCCCGCGAAAGAGCTCACCAGCCGTGCCGGATCGTCCATCCCTCCCGCGTAACGGCTTGCCTCTTCCACGCTAAGCATCCGAGCCCCCGTGGTCGCCATCTTATTCAATGGTTGCTCCTTATTTAACCGGGGAAGTACCGTCACTTCGCTCAATTCCTGAATAGCTTCTTTCATGAGTATATTCAGGAATACTCCTTTGGAAGAAGTCACCAGCACTTCCTTGAACACGCTCGATTCATACCCCACGAATGATGCTTGTATATCATGCCGCCCGACAGGTACATTTTTAATTATAAAGTGTCCCAAACTATCCGTGATCGCCCCCATTCCCGGCTTTCCCAAGAGTGCTACCGATGCGTAAGCGATCGGATACCCCGAAGCTGCATCTACAATCATTCCTCGCACGGTCTGGGTCAATACTTTCCCGTTACCCTGCCCGAAAAGGACTGCTGGTGCAATTAAAAATAAAAAGAGTATTGTAAATTTTGTAACTCGTGTAATAACTTTTGTCTTTCTCATAATCGGCTTTTATTAATTCTGCACCAAAAATAAAGACAAGACAAAGGCACTTTCGGAAGAATATACCAAACCTCCCGATTCGGATACCAAACCGGGAGATTTGTATAGATTATATATTTTGTTATTTAAAAATACGCACCCTTTCCTCCAACGGTTTAAACTCTTTTGCCCCGGGTTCTTGCGACGGAACACCAAAAGGCATTTGTGCGATCAACTCCCAATTTTCGGGTAACCCCCATTCTGCGATAACGGCTTCGTCAATCAACGGGTTGTAATGCTGTAACGATACCCCGAATCCGGCATCCTCCAACATAGTCCAAATAGCTAATTGGTGCATGGCAGACGTGTGTTGTGACCAAACGGGGAATTTCTCATGGTATGTCGGGAAGGCTTTTTGCAATCCTTCCACAATTTTCCGGTCTTCAAAAAAGAGTACCGTGCCGTATCCGGCTGCAAATGACGTATCGATTTTCTGTTCGGTTGCCTTGAATGCTCCTTCGGGAACAATCTTACGAAGCGTATCTTTCACGATATTCCATAATTTCAAGTGTTGCTCACCCAAAAGCAAAACAACTCTCGTGGACTGGGAATTAAATGCGGAAGGGACATTCTTCACGGCAAACTTTACTATATCTTCAATCTCGTTATCTGTGATTAACGACTTATTTGTAATAGCGTAATAACTTCTTCTATGTGCTAATGCTTCTTTCAATGTACTCATAACTCTCTTTTATATTGTTTTTCACAATATACGATTTTTTCACAAAAAAGTTAAGCCTTTCATGATTAATCTTTCATTCAAAGTAAACAATATAAAAATTGCCCAAGTATATTCATCACGTATACTTGGGCAAAAATCAACGACTTAAACAAGAAGTCGAAACTTAGAGAAGGCTGTAAGCACAAGTCACTCCCGCCATAACAATAGCAACCATACTCATCAATTTTATCAAAATATTCAAACTCGGTCCGGAAGTATCCTTGAAAGGATCGCCCACGGTATCTCCAATCACAGTAGCCTTGTGATTATCAGAGCCTTTTCCGCCCAGATTACCTTCCTCAATATATTTCTTGGCGTTATCCCATGCGCCTCCTGCATTAGCCATAAAAATAGCAAGCACGAACCCGGAACCCAAACCACCAGCCAATAAACCGATCACTCCCGCAACACCAAAGATAAGTCCCATTGCCACGGGAACAATGATTGCCAGTAACGACGGAAAAATCATCTCGTGCTGTGCCCCTTTCGTGGAAATCTCCACGCATTTAGCGTAATCCGGTTCAGCCTCTCCGGTCATGATTCCTTTAATTTCCCGGAACTGGCGACGTACCTCGTTCACCATCTTTTGGGCGGCACGTCCCACGGCATTCATCGTCAGACCACAGAACACGAACGCCATCATGGAACCGATGAAAATTCCAGCCAGCACGTTCGGATTCATTAAAGTAACATCATAATGAATCATAAAATCCTGTAAAGTTGCATCGGCAGTTCTTACCGTGTTTTCCCCAATCGTAAGTACTTCCTCTCCCATACGCAACAAACCGATTTTGATTTCCTCGATATAAGATGCAATCAATGCCAATCCCGTTAATGCAGCCGAACCGATAGCAAATCCTTTACCTGTTGCGGCGGTCGTGTTACCTAAAGCGTCCAAAGCATCTGTACGGTGGCGCACCTCTTCTCCCAAGTGACTCATTTCCGCATTGCCCCCGGCATTATCGGCAATCGGTCCGTAAGCATCCGTTGCCAAGGTAATCCCCAGCGTAGAAAGCATACCCACTGCCGCAATACCTACACCGTACAACCCCATGGGCATATTGGCGAAATCAAATTGAGCCGCAAACAGGAACGAAAGTACAATGCCCACCACGATCGTGAATACCGGAATAGCTGTCGAAATCATCCCCGTCCCGATACCTTTGATAATCACAGTTGCAGGTCCAGATTCCGAACTCTTGGCTATATCTTGCGTGGGTTTATAAGCGTGTGAAGTGTAATATTCGGTGCCTTTACCGATAATAATACCTGTTATCAACCCTACAATCACGGAACCACAAATCCAATAACTCATTCCTAAAAGGTAAATCACTAGAAAACTGGCACCCACGATCAGAATAGAACTGACATTTATACCCCGGTCAAGAGCCCTCAATAACTGTTGTTGAGAAGCCCCCTCTTTTGTTTTCACCAAAAATATACCCAGCAACGACAAGATAACACCGAAAGCGGCTATCAACATCGGGGCAAGAATGGCATTAAATTGCATATCAGCTTCGAGACGGAAAGCGGCAGCACCCAAGGCAGCCGTGGCTAGGATAGAACCGCAATATGATTCGTAGAGGTCTGCCCCCATTCCGGCAACATCACCCACGTTATCACCCACGTTATCAGCAATCGTGGCAGGATTACGAGGGTCGTCCTCCGGTATTCCGGCTTCCACTTTTCCCACTAGGTCAGCACCCACGTCAGCCGCCTTCGTGAAGATACCTCCACCCACTCTGGCGAACAATGCCTGCGTAGAAGCCCCCATCCCAAAAGTCAACATTGTAGTCGTGATAACAATGGCTTTCTCTGTTGAAGTAGCTTCCTCTACAAAATAATCGAGCAACAACCACCATAATGAAATATCCAATAGCGCCAATCCTACTACTACCAAGCCCATTACCGCACCTGAACGGAAGGCAACCTTCAACCCGTCATTCAAACTTCTGCGAGCCGCATTCGCCGTTCTTGCCGAAGCGTAAGTGGCTGTCTTCATCCCGATATAACCGGCAAGACCGGAAAAGAAACCACCCGTCAGGAATGCACACCATACCCAATGATTTTGCAAGCCTGGACCGTAAGCCATCCAGGCAAAAATCAGACACAATACCAAGAACACGATACCCACGATCCGGTATTGTTGCCGCAGGTAAGCCATAGCCCCTTTGCGGACGTGTCCGGCAATTCGTTTCATCGTATCGGTTCCTTCCGACTCTTTCATCATCCCCTTAAAGAAAATCCTCGCGAACAGGAGGGCGATAATAGCACACGCAGGTACTATCCAAAATAGATTATTCAACATGGTATTTATATTTTGTAGTTAGTATAAATCATACAAAAAATACTCATCAAAATTTCAATGAACCTTGATGAGTAAAAGTACAAATAAAAACCGAAAAATTATTCTTCGGTTTCCGTTTTTTTTACAAAATTTTTAGATCTCGGCGTATAGTTCAAACGGTTCCGCCCCCGTGATTTCTACCTCGTAAAAGTCCCCGATTTGTAATGGATCAATGGAAGTAACAAATACTTCCTGATCCACTTCGGGTGAATCATATTGCGTACGCCCGACAAAATACTCTCCTTCCTGTCTATCAATCAAAACGGTAAGCTTCTTCCCGATCCAATTTTGATTCAATCGAGAGGCTATTTCCAATTGCCGATCCATTAACTCTTCGGCACGTTTGTTTTTAACCTCTTCGGGGACATCATCCTGATAATGTTTGTCACAATAAGTATCGTCCTCGTGCGAATACGGAAATACCCCCAAACGTTCAAATTTCATGGTTTCCACGAAATCAATCAATTCCCGGTAATCCTCTTCTGTTTCTCCCGGGTGTCCTACCATTAACGTCGTCCGTAAGGCAATGCCCGGTACTTCTTCCCGGATTTTACGAATGAGGTCTATGGTTTGTTGTTTCGTCACCCCTCTTCGCATCTGTTTCAGCATATGATCGCTACAATGTTGCAGGGCAATATCCAGATACTTGCAAACATTCTTACGCTCCCGCATCACGGGTAAAATCTCCATCGGGAAACCAGCCGGATAAGCATAATGCAATTTGATCCACTCGATTCCCTTTATATCGGCAATCCGGTCTATTAATTCCGCAAGCCGATTTTTCCCGTATTTATCAATCCCGTAATACGTGATGTCCTGAGCCAGCACCAATAATTCCTTTACACCCTGTTTCGCAAGGCGTTCCGCCTCGTCAACAATCTCTTCAAAAGGACGGGACTTGTACTCTCCTGTCATGATCGGGATGGCACAATAAGAGCATTTACGATTACATCCCTCCGATATTTTCAAATAAGCATAATGTGGCGGGGTTGTCAAATGACGTTCATTCCGTAGTTTGTCGTCATATTCTTTCCCGAGTTCCGTCAAAATGCCTTTCCAATCGAATTTCCCGAAATAAGCATCCACTTCCGGGATCTCTTTTTGTAATTCCGGTTCATACCGTTGCGACAAGCATCCCATAACAAATATCTTGTCTACTTTCCCTTCCTTCTTCAATTCCACCTGCTCCAGTATCGTGTTGACAGATTCCTCCTTGGCGTCCCCGATAAAACCACAAGTATTGATTACAACAACTTTAGCCTTTGAATTTTCAACATCCACTTCAACACTGTACCCCACTTTTTCCAGTTGCTTCATCAGTAATTCCGTATCCACCAAATTCTTGGAACACCCCAGGCTTATAATATTCACTTTCTTCATGCTAGATTCTAAATTTGGACGCAAAGGTAACGTATCCGAACGGAAATCCGAAGACTTTCCGTATCTTTGCCGAAGAATTTAGCAAAACTTTATGAACTACAATATACAACAATGGTTGCCGACCACCAAGAAAGAAGTGGAACTGCGGGGATGGAACAGTATCGATGTCATTCTCTTTTCCGGGGATGCTTACGTGGATCATCCATCGTTCGGGGCGGCTGTTATCGGGCGATTGCTGGAATCATTAGGACTGAAAGTAGCTATCGTGCCACAACCTAACTGGCAGGACGATTTAAGGGATTTCAAGAAGTTAGGTAAACCGAATTTATTCTTTGGTATCAGCCCGGGATGCATGGATTCCATGGTCAACCACTACACGGCAGCCAAACGCCGCCGTTCCGACGATGCTTACACACCCGGCAATCGTAATGGGGCACGTCCCGATATGCCGACGATCGTTTATACACGCGTATTAAAAGAGTTATTTCCGGATACACCCGTTATTATCGGGGGAATAGAAGCATCGTTACGCCGTTTCACGCATTACGATTACTGGAAAGACACGCTCAAACCCTCCATCCTTTTCGAGAGCCGGGCGGATATGCTCGTGTACGGCATGGGGGAAAAACCGATTACCGAAATCTGCCAAATGTTGCAGAAAGGCATTCCGTTTCAAAGCCTCACGAATATTCCCCAAACCTGCGTGTTACGGGGGAAGAAAGAAAAATATGCCACGAACAAAAAATGGCAAACCATCACGTTAGCCTCTCACGAGGAGTGCTTGACGGATAAAAAGAAATACGCCACCAACTTCCGGTACATCGAGGAAGAATCGAACAGTATCCATGCCGCCAAGCTGATACAACCCGTTGCAGACAAACTAATCATCGTGAATCCTCCTTACGCACCCATGACCACGGAAGAAATAGACACCGTTTATGATCTCCCGTTCACACGGCTGCCTCACCCGAAATACAAGGATAAAGAAATTCCGGCATACAACATGATTCGGCATTCGATCACGCTACACCGCGGATGTTTCGGGGGATGTGCTTTCTGCACGATTTCAGCCCATCAAGGGAAATTCATTGCTTCCCGTTCCGAGCAATCCATCATGCGGGAAGTGGAACACGTGTGTGAGATGCCGGATTTCAAGGGAACTATATCCGATCTAGGCGGACCATCGGCAAATATGTATTCCATGCGGGGGAAGGATTCGGGAATCTGCGAGCAATGTAAACGTCCCTCTTGTCTACACCCGGCCGTGTGTAAAAACCTGAACACCGACCATTCGCGGCTTTTAGCCTTATACTCGAAAGTGCGTAAAGTCCCGGCCGTGAAACATTGTTTCGTGGGATCAGGCATCCGTTATGATCTCATCATGCACCGCACGGGCGATCGGAAAATAGACACGGCAAACCGGGAATATCTAGAAGCAGTCATCAAACATCATGTTTCCGGTCGCTTCAAAGTAGCCCCAGAACACAGTTCTGACAACGTGTTACATTTGATGCGCAAACCCTCGTTCAAGCTTTTCCGGGAATTAACTGCCCGCTTCAACGCCATCAACCAGAAGGAACACTTGAAACAACAAATCATACCTTATTTTATATCTTCCCATCCGGGATGCAGCCTCTCGGACATGGCAGAACTTGCGATCGACACGAAGGAATTGGATTTCCGCCTGGAACAGGTACAAGATTTCACCCCGACCCCCATGACCTTAGCCACGGATATGTACTATTCCGGGCTTCACCCCTATTCCCTGCGCAAAATACAATCTGCCAAGACGGAAACTGAAAAGAAACGCCAAAACATCTTCTTTTTCTGGTATAAACGGGAGTTCAAGAATGAAATTATCGGTATTCTAACGAAACTGAAAAGAAATGATCTCGTAAAACGGTTATATTCAAATAAAAATAGATAAATATTTATTATTTCACGATTAATCATTAACTTTGAATCATATAATATAGATAAACGAATATGCGCTATTGTATCTGGATAATGTTATTTTTCATATTCACCTCATGCTCACACCATAAGGCTGTAAAGAGCAATCAAAGGGGAATGGATTACATTACCCGGGAACAACCTAGAAAAGCGTTGGAGGAATTTAATCAGGCGATTACTTTTGACCCCAACTTTTTCCCTGCTTACTACAATCGAGCGGTTGTACTGGCAAACTTGAAACAACCCCGGGAAGCCTTGAAAGACATGAATTACGTGATTGCCAATGTTCCCAACCACGTGATGGCGTATTACAACCGGGGGATCATCCACGAAAATTTGGGGAATGCCACTTTAGCCATTCAAGATTACAGCCACGCGATCAATCTGCAACCTGACTTACTGGAAGCCTACCATTATCGCGGGATTGTACGCTACGGCATGAAGGACTTGGACGGAGCTTTGGCTGATTACGAGAAAGCTATCTCGCTAGGTTTGAAATCTAGTGCCGTGTTCTTTAACCGGGGAGTCATCTTCCACCAGAAAGGGCAGTTAAGCAATGCTATCGAGAGCTATTCTCGTTCGATACAAATAGATCCGTCGAATGCAAGGGCTTACTACAATCGTGCTATATCCAAATTAGTGGTCGACAATTACAAAGAAGCCCTTGAAGACCTGGAAATCTCGAAGCGTTTAGGATACATGAAGGCTGCCGAGATAATTACCCGATATTACAGTAACTAATCCTTACCCCACTCCAGCCTCTCAAAAGCTCTCTCGCAAAGATGCCTTGTTCCATAGGGACATTTTTCAGACGGTCTTTCATTACTTTTTATCTTCAAAAACCAAGGTTTCTTTATTTCCCGCTTCACATCAATCCAGACATCGCTGAATTCTTCCTCGGTAAATCCTAAATTCGAAATCAAAAACTTGTTATTTACCGCTTCTTCTAAATACTCCGCCAACCTATCCAATAAAAGATACTGCACGTAACCTCTCCTTTTCCCTATCGTGTGTTTCAAGTACAGGTAAATAATTTCTCCCCCGTATTTATAACCACCACCGCGTTCTCCTTTAATCAATAAATCTTTAACTACAATCTGAGTTGCTTCCAATAATGACTCATCCCATTCTTCCCGGCGCAATTCTTTCAGCATATTCCCTTGTTCGACACAATCCCACATGATGAGATCCGATGCATAAAATCTCTGGAAACCATGCCTTACACACCATTTGCGAATTTCTTCCCGTTCCGACTCGTAAAGCAGCAGCATCACGGCTAAAGCTCTCCCGAAACCACATAAGGGTTTAATGATATCCACGAGAATAATATCCCATATGGGTGTCATTTGCATCAAAGCCTGACCGACATAATAAGTAAATTCATCGTGCCTACCCATTGTTTTCAGTATCGTCAGGTTCTCGGGGTCACGCATTACACCTAATAAAATAATGCCTAATTTGACAACTTCCCGATCCGGGGCTTTCTCTACCATCCAGTGTACTAATTCCACTCCAGCCTGTTCATACGGCAATTCCCGGGAAGACAATTCATCCAAAAACTCATCCCAGTATCCGACAATAGGATTATCCTTCAACGTGTTGTAAAATTTAATTTTATCCTCCATCTTACCCCGCTGGGAATAACTTGCGAATAAATCTACCAACCGTTTTATAAACTTCGGGTTGACTTCTTTTTCCGGATTGGCATACAGATCCCAATAATCATCACAACCGGGATCATAGTATCCCATATCCATTCGCATGGGAACATTGTCCGGCAAATCTTTGTCGTCACCCAATATAATACCTTTACCCTTTTTCAAATTTTTCTTCACGTACTCGTACAAAGGTTCTCTTCCCTCCCACGGTAATTTTTTATTTTCAAATCCCTGTTTCATAATCCTCCGCAATTAAAATTCACACCCGTTTCAGACATACCTCAAAGTTATAAAAAAGAAACAAAATAACAAAAAAGAGGGCTAAGTAAATCTTAACCCTCTTCCTTCTCGGGGAAATATTTTTTATTGTTGAGGTGTCGTCAACTTAGCCATAGCATCTTTCACCTCCTTTAAAACTTCCGGAGCTTCCACATTTTTCGGGTCAGCACTCATAGCCTCTACCAAAAAACCTTGTGCTTTCTTAAATTCAGCCATTGCTTTTGTTTTCCCTGCCTCGTATTTATCATTCTCCTTGTTCGCGAAAGGAGTAGCTTCTTGAAGGATAGCGGCACCGTTATTGAAATACAAAGTACCTAAACTTACCAATCCTTGAGCTTTAAATCCTTTATCGCTCATGTTGGCAATCTTCTGGTAATTCTCGGCAGCCTTAGCGATATTATTCGCTTTTTGGAACTTTTGTCCTTCTTTCAAGAAATAAACGGCGTATGTTCTCATCAAACCTGAATTTTGCCCGGGCGTAGCTTTAATCCCGGCTTCTAAAGTTTGCAACATTTGTTCAACCTTCCCCTGTTTCTTTTGGGAATCTGCTTTCCCCGCGTAAGAGTCTTTCAATTTATAATTATTTTTGATAGACATATCAAAATACTTCTCGGCTGAAGCATAATCTTTTAATTTGTTAGCACAAACAGCCACGTTATAAACAGTAGCATCATCTTTAAACTCAATTGCTTTCAAATAATTTTCCCAATTCGTGAATGCTTCCTTGTAATTTTTTGCCTTCCACGCTGCATTTCCGGCATTCTTTATTTTACCCGCTTCTTCCACTGTTGTTTGTGCAGCTAGTTCTCCCACAAAAAAGCTTACTAGAACAAATAAAAGTAATTTTTTCATAATCCTCTGAGTTTTGTATTTTACGTGATAAATTTCATTATTTATGCCCCTAAGGTAACACTCTCTTAAGAAAAATCAAAAGCCTCTTAACTTATTTTTCACATTTATGAGTTCATTTTACGCTATCTTGTTGATAAAGAAGCGACAAAATTTTCTTCAATCCGAGCTCATCTTCCCGGTCAAATGCCGCTAACTGGTCGCTATCCACATCCAAACAACCAAAAATCTGCCCGTCCCGATCTCTTAAAGGAATCACGATTTCGCTTTTGGAAGCAGCATTGCAAGCAATATGTCCCGGAAACTCTTCCACGTTATCCACGATAACCGTATCCCCGGAATTGATAGCCGCCCAACAGACTCCCCCCTGCCGCAATTTCTGGCAAGCCACCGGACCTTGATATGAACGCACGATCAATTCGCCATCGATCAACACGTACACTCCCGTCCAAAAGAACGATTGCATCTTATGATGCAACACCGCCTCCATCGTTGCCAGACGAGCCCAAACATCTTCGGTAGTCCGTATATATTGCTGGATTTGATCGTACAGCCGATCATATTTAGCTAGTTTCCTTGATTGTTCCATTATAAATTTATGATTTACGAATTACGATTTATGATTCAGATTTTCAATCGTAAATCTAAAATCATAAATCGTAAATAAAGATAATTTTACAGGTTTTGCAACACATCCACCAGATGGCTCCACCACATTTCCACGGTCTTGATATTTATCTTTTCATCCGGGGAATGTACGCCTCGCAAGGTGGGTCCGAAAGAAACCATATCCATATTCGGGTATTTTTCCAAGAACAGACCGCATTCCAACCCGGCGTGAATAGAACGCACGATAGGTTCTTTACCGAATAGGCGTTTGTATGATTCAACAGCCACCTTAACCACGGGAGAATTCGGGTTCGGAGCCCATCCGGGATACCCCTCGCCATGTTCCACCTCGGCACCCGCCAACGTGAACACGGATTCCACCATATTGGCAATATTGAATTTCTCTGAATTCACGTCACTACGTTGAGAAGTCGTGATCAGGATATTATTCGGTTCGTTAAATCTCACTGCAGCCAGATTAGTTGAAGTTTCCACCAACCCAGGCATTCGGTAACTCATCGAGAATACACCATGAGGACAAGCATACAATGCGTTCAACAAAGCATTACTGCTTTCCGAAGTCAATACCTGTGCGGGAACCTCCTGAGATTCCAGAGTCAATTGCAAACCCGGCTCGGTAATTTTCCACACGTTCTCCATTTCTGCGGCATATACATTCAGATCTACCCGCACGTTTTCACGATACTTGTCGTCAAAAGTAATCACGGCAAAAGCCTCACGAGCAATGGCATTCCGCAAGTTTCCTCCTTCAAGGACAGCTACTCGAACCCCGTATTTCGCGTTCAAATCCCACACGAAACGATTTAATATCTTGATGGCATTTCCTCTGCCTTTATTAATATCGTCGCCGGAGTGACCGCCTTGCAATCCTTTTACCTGGATTTTCACGGCGAAAGAATTTGCCGGAGTTTTCTCCGTGTCATATTTCATATTAATAACGGTGTCGATTCCCCCGGCACAACCGATGAACAACTCTCCTTCATCTTCAGAATCCAGATTCAAAAGGATATTTCCGCTCAGGAATCCCGGTTTTAACGCGAAAGCACCCGTCAATCCGGTTTCTTCATCTACCGTGAACAAGCACTCGATAGGACCGTGAGCTATATCCGTGGAAGTCAAAACAGCCATCTGTGCAGCCATACCGATTCCGTCGTCTGCCCCGAGGGTAGTTCCCTTGGCTCTAACCCATTCTCCATCCACGTAGGGCTGTATCGGGTCTTTGTCAAAATCGTGTACCGTATCGGAATTTTTCTCGCACACCATATCCATATGCGCCTGCAATATCACGGTGGGAGCGTTTTCCCGTCCTTTGGTAGCCGATTTCGTGATTAATACATTTCCGGCATCATCCCTTTTTGCCGATAATCCGTGTTTGCTTGCCCAATCCAACAAATAAGCTATAATCTTCTCTTCCTTCTTGGAAGGACGGGGAACTTGACAGATTTCTTCAAAATATCCCCAAACTGCTTCCGGTTTTAATCCTTGAAAAACACCCATAGTAATTTTAGATTTTAAATTTATGATTTTAATCGCTTTTCTTCATTTTCAATTGTTTCATTGTACATTCAATTTCTTCAACACCCAAATGGCAGACTTCAACTCTTGCGAAGACAGGGTGAAACTCATGTCCGTGTGCACCTGCTCTTCAATCCGCTCCAACGCATGACGAGATTCGAGTCCTTTTTCCGTCAACACGACAAAATTGTTCCGCTTGTCTTCCTTGCACATTTTGCGTTGAACGTATCCCCTTTTTTGCAAAGTATTCAGCAATTTCGTAACATTATACTTGTCTTTTTGCAGTAATTTGGAGATAGTCTGTTGATTCACGTTATCTTTCTTCCACAGCACTTGCAGAAGTTCGTATTGCTCCCGGCTGATGTCAAACCCGGCATTCAAGAAACTGCGATTCAAGATTTTCGTGTAACCCCTTTCCGCCTTGCTCAAGAGAGCTACTAATTCACTAAGTTCCGTCATAGTCGTTGCATTTTATACTATGCACAAACTTAATTATTTTTTTTCGAAAATAAATGCTTCAAGCCATTTAATTCATCGCGAATTACTTGATGATCTTCCCATTCTCGTAATAATGCTCCGGCGACAAGAAAGAAAAACAGACATCGCTATCCGGGTATCCGGCATCCCGCAAGCACTTGTAAATAATCTCTGCCACAGCGTCTTGTTGCTCTCTAGGACGTTCAAAATACTCCACTTTCACGAAAGGATACGCTTCCAGATGGTCATTCCCCGTAACAAATGACGAGTTCATCACTTCCAGCACGACAGTTTCCCTCGGACACCCCAAGGTATTCACAATTTCGGAAATCAACCGCTCGCCCACCCGAGCCAGTTTCTCTTTTTCTATGGCATGAAATCTCAAAAAAGGCATAAAATATCAATCCTCCATTTTCAATTGTTTAAAGAACCATTCCGCCGTGTCCCGTACCTTCTGCACCACCTCGTTCAGCGGCAACGGCATCTGTCCCCCGGCGGCATTCAAATGTCCTCCCCCGTTAAAATATTCCTTTGCCCAGGTATTGACAGGAATATTTCCTTTCGAGCGGAAAGACAGTTTCACCTTATCTTTGCGCTCCGTGATCTGCACGGAAACCAGTACTTCCTCTATGGATAACGGGATATTTACCAACCCTTCCAGATCACCGTCTTTATAATTGTACACGTCCAATTCCTGCAACGTGATCGGAATCACGGCAACCGGGAAGTGCTCGTCTATCGTGAGTTTATTCAAAAGGCAATTCCCCGTAAGCCTCAACCGGGAAAGCGTGTTGCGCTGGTAAAGCTGCTCGTGGACGTAATCTTTGTCCAGTCCCAACGCCAGCAAATCGGCAATCACCCGGTAGGTTTCGGGATGGGAAGAATTATGGCTCAACCCGCCCGTATCCGTGGAGACCCCGGCATAAATAGCGTTAGCTATATCCGTGTCGATCATCTCTTTGCCCCATATCCCGGAGATCACGTTATACAACAATTCGCAGGTAGAAGAAACACTCGTGTCTGAAATCCGGTAAGTCACATCGTCCGGGTCGGGATGATGGTCTATCATAATCGTTTCACCCCTGAATTCCCGCACGAAAGGTTCCAGATCTCCTTCCCTCGCGATGGTGTTGTGGTCAAGCATAAATAATATATCCGCCTTCTTCAGCCATTGTTTACACTCCTTCGGTCTGTTCTGAAAAGAAATGGCGTCGGGAATACGTTTCAACCATTTCAAGTAATCCGGTATATAATCGCACGTCATCAATTGCGCGTGTATTCCCGCTTTATCCAACACTTGCCACAAGGCAGAACATGAACCTGCCGCATCCCCGTCAGGTGAAATATGAGGTATAATAACAACATTCAAATGATCAACTGCCAGTCTTTCTTTTATTTTATCGATAACATCTTCGTGCATTCCATGTAATTTTCTAGTTCTCGCGAAAATACGAAAAAACTGCATTTATTACGTGTAATTCACAAAGAAAAGAAACGGAATGTAACTTTACGATATAGCTATCGGTCACACCCGGGCTGATACGTTCTATCCATTATCGGTAACACGATAGAGGGATATTTTCTAAACATTTCCGGTGTTATTTCATTATTTTCCACATTCTTTACCAATTCAGGAAATTCACGGAAATGAAATTTCATCACTTTTTTCATATTGGGTATAATACCATCTGTATCATCCCAATAAGCTTTAGCAACTCCGAATCTTTCAAAAGATAAAAATAACGCCAAATATAAAGAATCGTAGTCTGTCTTGGAACCATCGTGTGATCTATGTAAGGCATCGCATACCCTTTTATATTGTCTCCTTCGTATATAAGACGAAGAAAAACAGGCTTCTGTACGGCTTTGGATTTTTTTGCAAAAGATTAGGCAATTTCGTTTGATACACAAAAATATATAATTACATGTTATATATTATAATAATGCATAGGTGAAAGCATAAAAAACATTCAATACGGCTTGCTATCCTACCACCTCGGATTTCGTTTCTCACCATTTCACGGAGGCTGTTTTGCTGTTCTTTTTCTTTATAAACATGCAACACTTTCAAACACCCCGATCCTATTATGTCCGACAAACCAATTTGTACGCTATTCCAATAATATTTTTACCTGTTGTAGCTTTATCATACAAAAAAGAAATTTAAGATTTAGAGCAATTGAAAATATTCTGCCTCGCAAGAATATTAATCCAAGTGGTTATAGCTGTTTTTGTGGCTACTCATCAAAAATGAAAAATGGTTAGTCTGCGAAATTTCAAAAGCAAACGAACGCTACAAAGAAACACTTTAAAATAGCCGGAACAAACAGCACCTTTAACCGTGTCTTCTCCGTATTTCATGGCACTCAAGTACTGATTAACTACTGATCAAATATTGATTAACTATTCTCTTGGCAATAGATGATCAATACTTAGTCAATATTCAGTCAATAGATATGTGCCGTGAAACACGGAGATGACATGGTTCAATTCACTATCATTCTCGTCTCGTTTCACGTATTCACTAACTAAAAGTCATAAATAGTTTTCGGCGGAGAGGTTTGGACTACAGAATAACCGCTGAATATGACCGCTTGCCGCCATTTCATTGACGGGAAGATGATGCAATACGCCATCATCGACAAGGGCAATGCCGTCGCACATCCTGAATGCCACCTCAAGTTCGTGGGTGGAGAACAACGCGCATTTATCTTCTTCATGCACAAGTTTGCGCAGCAATGCCACAACCTCATAACGGTTAGGCATATCAAGGAATGAGGTCGGTTCATCAAGCAGGATGATTGGGGTATCTTGTGCCAACGCACGGGCTATCATGATCCGTTGGCATTCGCCGTCGCTCATTTTATCCATTGTGCGGTTGGCATAATCGCTCATGCCGACGGACGCAAGTGATTTCACAACAATCTCCTTATCCCTCTCTTGCAAGCTGCCTATCCAATTGGTGTATGGAGCACGGCCAATGGAAACGACATCCTCGCATCTGAGATTAGCTATGCGTGTGAGCTCTGTGGTGACAAAGGCTATTGTCTTTGCCAGTTCGTTAGGAGTCACTGTTTTTATATTCTTCCCGTCAAGCAGTATTTCTCCCGAATACCGATGGTTAAGTCCAGCAATGGCTCGAAGAAGCGTGGATTTTCCTGTACCATTCCTGCCGATAAGGGCTGTCAGTTGTCCTTTTTTGAAAGTAGCACCGACCTTGTCAAGTAGCACCCTCTCCCCGTAACCGATAGAAAAATGGCTCAATTTTATCATACCGTCATGGATTTATTGCGTAACACCACCCATACCACGATAGGAATGCCTAAAAGTGCGGTGATGGCGTTAATAGGCAAAGTGAATATTTTGGATATCAGGTCGCAGAGTAAAAGTACGGAAGCACCTGTAAGTATGGTACCGGGTACGAGAACCCGGTGGTCGCTGTTGCGGAACAGCATTCTTGTCATATGAGGCATGGCAAGTCCGATGAATCCTATTGGACCGCAAAAGGCGGTTACCGTTCCGGTCAGTAACGTGGTCGACAAGAACAGCATGGTGCGAGAACGTCTGATATTAAGTCCCATCGTGACGGCATATTCCTCACCGAACAGTAGCAGATTGAGCGGTTTGATGATCACTACGGCAAGCAGCAGTCCGGCAAGTACCGAGGACACAAGGACAAGCAGTTGTCCAGAGGTAACATCACCCAATGACCCCATCGTCCAGATGACAAAAGCCTTCAGTGCCTCCTCCCTGCTGAAATACTGCAAGATTTGCACGACAGCTCCCACTCCCGACGAGAACATCATGCCGAGAATCAAAATGACCATAATGTCCTTAATACGATGTCCCACGAAAGCGATTACCATCAGTACGATTCCAGCTCCTATCCATGCGGCTCCGGCAATCCCTACCGCCGAACCGACTCCGGCAAGCACCACAATGGCCACCCCTAGGCTTGCGCCAGAACTGATACCCAGAACGTATGGCCCGGCAAGAGGGTTGCGGAAAAGCGTCTGCATTTGAAGTCCGCTCACTGATAACGCAGCTCCGGAAAGTAAGGCTACAACGGCTTTGATAAGTCGAATGTTCAGAACAATCTTTGCCGTGGCTCGGGAACAGTCGCCCCCCGTCAGTGCGGTCCACACATTCCCCAACGGTATGCTGACTGCCCCCACAGATAGGTCTATGCAAAACAATACAGCTGTGAGGATAATCAGTGCAAAAATCATTATAACTGTTTGTGGATGCATTTATTTTAATTGCTTATAATACACGAAATCTTCCTCCACCAGTTCCGGATGGAATATTTTCACGAGGTCACGCAATAGGATGTCGGGGTTGACAACGGCCGACTCATAATAATCGTTGCCTCCCGCGGCATTGGTGCGGGCATTGTTGTTGTAAACATGTCTATCGCAAAAACAACGTGTGTCGATGAACTTCGGACACATCCGGGCTACATCGTCAAGTGATTCGGCCATCCCGACATTAATCCACATGTCTGCTTTCAATGCCAGCAAATAAGCTTCCTCCAGGTCTATGGGCAACGAGGCGTTACCGGTGTTCTTGCCGTAAATGTAAGCCCCTCCGGCATCTGTGATGAGCTGCACGGCATAATTCTTTGTGGAGGGCATGAACCACGAATCTCCGTAAGGTGTGTTGATCATGACCGAGGGAGCATCAAGAGCGGCATCAGCCACTTTCTTTTTAAGGGTATTGTAGCGGATAGGGATGTCTGCAAAAACTTTTTTACCGATCTCTCGTTTACCAAGGATTTCCGATAGAGCCACCAACCATTCCGCTTTTCCAAGGGGAGATTCTTCGAGATAATCACCGACATACATATAAGGTATACCTAATTCGTTCAGTTTTCCTTCCATAGCGCTTGCCCCCTTTACGCCATAGAGTAAAACTATATCCGGGTCGAGCGATAGCAAAAGTTCATAGTTGATATTGCCTTCAAAATCGACATCTCCCACGCTGTCACGGCGAGACTGGATGTCGGGATTGGAAATATAGTCTAATCCCGATACACCTACCACACTTTTTGCAAAACCAATCGCATCAAGCATGGCGATGTGAGTGGATGACATGGCGACAATACGTTGTGCGTCTTCCTTTAGTACCTGTCCGGCAAATCCATTGGGGATAGATTCTCCGTTACGGGCTATGAACAGCCAGGTATTTACGCTGTCTGCTCCCTGCCATGGATTGGTGGTGGTGATAATAACACTCTCTTTGCCATTTGCCCCCTTGATGTCAAAACCAGAGGCATGCTCGGGGGTATAAACCGTTTTGTTAAAATCCTCGATTTTTGCACTTTGGTTGTTGCATGCTGCAAGTACAATTAACAGTATAATATTCAGATTTTTTAATGCGTTCATATCTTTTGCAATTAAAACTGCACCCCGAAAGTTCTGCTTGGAACTTTGAGGATGCAGTTCACTAAAACGAACCGACAATAAGATTTAATTTATTCCGTCTTTTCCAATTTCCCGTTCTTCACCTCTTCAAGCGTCGGGTTATATGCATTCTCGGAAGTTTTCCACGAGCCTTCTTCAAGTTTGTCGATAATCTTTTCCAACCCCACGTAAGACACCAAACCTGCCTGTTTCTCAATCGTGACATATTCAGCACTCTCCAAAGCCTCAAAACACGTTAAGTCAACAATTATATTGTTATAATCAGTTGCATTCCAAGCATTTGATGTCAATAACAGCCCGCCGACATTTTTTAAACGAGGCACTCGTATCTCTTCCAACATTTTGACAGGTCCATTCTGGTAACTAGTGCTAATCTTGAATTCTCCCTCCACGCTTTCCAACACCGGTAACTCTAATACTGCAATAACTCCCGTGTAGGATAAAGCACCTACTTTTTTCAATACCGGGAATTGTGTGGGTGCAAATTGTGCGCTACCGCTATTACCTTCCGATAAGGTCAATAATCCTTCCACTTCTTCCAGATCAGAGAAATACATGGCAGCAGTATTGCGACTATACCCCAAATTCGTGGAAAGCTTACCGGCTTTCTTCAAGTTCTTGAAGTAATAAACGGTCGATTCTTGCTGTGCCAAACCGGTTGCGCTAAGTGTTTTAACATATTCTATCCCGTCAAAATTAATACCTTGACAGTTATTCAACGTAACTTCCGCATCCAATCTCATGGTCCCATGCAAAGTAAAATCCGGAGCAACCTTATCGATGGTCAACTTGTCCATGGTGAAACCTGAAATATCCAATCCTTGCAATGCAGGAAGGTCACTAAATTGACATTCCGTGAAATGCGCACCTTGCAAATTGCTTAGGAATGAAATCCGCTCAACTTTTGCCATGCTTCTGATCGTTAATGCAGAACCGATAGATTTCAAAGCATCGAATCCGTCTATTGACGTTACATTATTCATTCCGCTTAAAGTCATTGTTCCTTGGATTGATGCCAAAGCTTTAAATCCATTCATCACATTCACGGTGCCACCCAAGGTGAACTTTCCCCCGATGCGGGTTAAATGATCAAATCCGCTGAAGTTTTCCGTATTGACCGTAAAGGAAAAATCACCTCCAACCTCTTTCAATGTATTCAAATCACCGGCAGAAACAGATAATACAAATTTACCCCTCACGATTTCCAAATTCGAAAGATCTACGTCTTTCAAATTATTACAAAACTCTATGTTGAATCCCTGTGTCCCAACCTGGCTTAATTGTTGCAAGTTTATTTTTTCCAAATCTTCAATATAGTACACGTTGAATCCACCTACCGACTGCAACCGGGGGAAATCAAATTCTTTCACCCGGTGAGTCCATTGCAAAGCTAAAGTTTCCACGACTTCTTTCAATTGTCCGAAATCTACTTTCTCTAACGGTCCGGTTTGTTGCAAGGTAATTCCTACAACAGAAGTCAAAGCAGGACATAAAAACTCTTTCATCCGGAGAATATTAACTATCTCCATTTTCCCACCTACCGTGGTCAATTGAGGTAATTCTAAGCGTTCCGGGGAAAGTCCCGAAAAAGAAAAAGTTCCAGCTATCATTTTTAAAGCTGGCAGATTCATCTTCCGAATATCACGGGTCTCAAACTTAATACTTCCACCGACACTCTCTAACGCACTTAAATTTACCGTGTAAAGGGTATCTGCAGCAAGGGTCAATTCAGAACCCACCTTTTTCAAGTTCGGCAAATCAATTTCTTTCAGGTTCAATAACCCTAAAGCCCCGTACTGGGATGCACGAGAAAGCATCACCAAACTGCCGACTTTTTCCAAAGATTGCAACCCTTCAAGAGATCTTCCCCCGTAAGTCGGATTGATGGTAATTTTTCCTGTAACCTCTTTCAAGGAAGCAAGCAAGGCGAGGGAAGTCAAGGTATCCTCCTTCACGCTTCCCATCAATTTCCCAATCACCACATTCCCTTCCACTTTATTGATTCCCCGGGCTGCAAAAGCCTCTATTTCCTCTGGAGTGGTCAACACGACATCACCTTCCTGCGCCAAAAGCGTTCTCACCACCAAATACTTGTACGTACGTTGTGTCTTATTATAAGAAGTCACGGTAAACGTGCGACTCTCGTTCCAATCCGTGATTGTGGAAGGATCGGGAGTCAACGTGGCATTTTCGCTCGCGGTAAATTCCACGATGGCATTCTTGAATGACACGTATTCCGGCACAGCGAGAATCAATGAATCCCCGGCAATCGTACCGGTATAGGTATGTTCCCCCTGCACCAGACGGAAGTTGGTTATGTAGTTCTCGTCACCGGAGAACAAACTGTCGTCATCCTCGCAAGCAACAAATAAGCCAATGAGGAAAACCCATACAAAATATATCAGATTTTTTATTTTCATCTTTTCCATTATTAATTCATAAACTATTCCGGTTTAGTCCATTGTTGTTGGTTTGCCAACTCCTCGTACGTCGGATTGTATCCATTACCCTCTACCTGCCATTTGGATGCCGGACAAGTAGATATGGCCTTTTTCAATCCCTCGTAAGAAACCATTGCCTCGTGGTTTACAAGACGGAAACCACCGATACTTTCAAGTCCGGAAAGAAAATCCAAATTGTCTAACTTTTTATTAAAGGCTGTTTGATTATCACCCCATGGACTGGGTGCAGCAGGACGAATATCCAATATTCCTCCTACTGTCCGCAAGGCGGAATAAAGCACTTTTTCCGGTCCATAAGATCCCCAATTATCCTGATATCCTGTTCCAAAGATCATATTTCCACCCACCGATTGCAACAAGGGGAACGATTCGTTATCGTAATCGTTAATGGAAATGGTTGCATTTCCCCCGATGGTTTTCAATTTAGGAAAATGAAAGGTTTTGATGTTGGAAAAAAGTTCAAAATCCCCGCAAACCTCTTCCAAATCCGTGAGCAATATTCCCGACACGTTAGAGTTTGCCCAGTAAGAGAAATTCTCGTTGATTTTACGTACTCCGGCAATTTCAAGTGTATTGCCACCCATGCTTAAATAGCCAATATTTAGTTCTTTTAATTCTCGAAATCCCTCCAATTTTGGGAAATATCCGCCAAGATTCTGTAAACTAAACGTCCCATTGAAAACATTGTCTCCCACTAAGGTCGTATTTTCCAAACCGGTACCGTTAAATTGGATTTCATTAATTTCAATTCCCCGAATATCCAATCTCTTGATTCCTGAATTAATAACCAACGTACCCAACTTCTTCAATTTCGCTGGAAATTTAAATTCATCAAGCGTGAAGTTTAACGTAAATGTACCTCCCACGCTTTCCAAAGCTGCAAATTGTTCCGGATTGGCCCCGGCAAGTGTAATATCAAAATTATTATCCACCGTTTTCAAGGCAGGAGCGTTAAACTGGTTCACCTGTGGGCAATTCAACATCACGGTGCCGATATGCGTTAACACGGGGAAAGATACCTCGTACAGCGGATTATTTCCCAAGTTTAATTCCGTGGTGATCTCTTCCAACAGGGGAGTGTAGAGTAACGTCAAAGCTCCTGTTCTATTCGTTGATAACTTGTCACAACTTCTCAATACAGGAAATTCCAATTTTTTCAAAGAACTCATAGTGACAGAAATAGCTCCTCCAACACGTTCCAATGACGGGAAAACAATTCCGTTCATGGCAACTTTTCCATTTAAAGTCAAGTCTCCGCTAATTTGTCGCAAAGATGAAAAATCCACCGTTACGGAACCCGATTCGAACGTCAACGCTCCACCAACAGTTTCCAAGTGTGGACAAAGTATTTCACTAATCGCATTACTGGTTACGCTAAAATCTCCACCGACACGTTCCAAATGGTTCAATGTCACGTTCCACAAACTATCCGTAAGATATACTTGGAATTTTCCACCTACATCTTCCAAGTTATCCAATCCAGTTAATTCGTATCCGGAAAACAGACGATTGATTATCACATCGTTTGTCACGCTTTTCAAGGATGATAACGCTTCTAAGGAGTGAATGGTGTCCAACCCGGTCTGACGGCCGATAATCAAACTACCGTTAATTTGGGTCAATCCCTTTGCCCCGAAAGCATCCACCTCTTCTTGCGTGTTCAACATCACGATACCTTCAAAAGAAATGTATTGTTTTTCAGGAATATAGATATACTTTCTTTCCGCTCCGTTGTAAGAAGTTATCACGAAATAGATTTGTTCGTCCCAGTTGGTAATCGTGGAAGGATCCGGTTTTATGGAACAATTTTCACTGCATGCGATTTCCGGGGTAACTTCGCTCAACACGACTCCCTCCGGAGTTGTCAGTATAATCGTATCTCCCCGCAATAAAGCATGGTACGAGTTTTCTCCCTGTCTCAAACTGAAAGAGGTGATAAAATTATCACTTCCCGTGAAAGGATCATCATCATCATCGCAACTGACAAAAAGCGTTAGGATGAAAATAAAAACTCCCCAAAGAATATTTTTCCTCATAATGTATTATTTTAGCTATTATTTTTTATCTTTTAAACGTAAATCCATCGCCGCGGACGACTCCGTGGAAACCTCTCCCACGGCAGCACCTTGTCCCATTTGTGCCGTATGCACTTTCACGAAATCAATATATTTCAGATTTGCCGGGCTTCCGTCTTGTTGGATAGCATTTTCAATCCGGAATCCTGCCGGTTCATTTATGTTATCCACGTATCCCCAATCAAAACCCCAGTTGGTTTCAAGCCCTTCTGTTTTGAATTGATTACCTAAACACGTACCAGTAAGGATATAATACTCTTCTTTCATGAACCAAGGATAATAACCGGAATCGGGATGATAAGCGTTGCGTGCCAAGAAACTTAAATTCCCGTCATTATCAATAGATAATACATCTTGCTTTTCTGCTGTTGGACGGTAATATTTCAAGGCATACCGTTGCGTGATACCTGGTTTACCCGTTTCACTCCCTTTCAATTCATACCACGTGTCATCCGGAATTCCATTGCCATTTTCATCTTGACTTACCCAAACGACGCCACATTCACACCAATATTTACCTAAAGGATTACCCACAATATCAAAATCCGCCTCTCCTAACCCGTCATCTTCCACGCTATGGTCAAATCCCAAGATAAAATAACCGCCCCACGCACCAAGGGATGCGATCCAACTTGTACCACCACCGTTATCTAAAGTATTTTGAATCTGTCTACGCGCATCCTCGGCTGTCTGATTTTGGTTGAAACGAATAAATTGCCCGGGAGCCGGTGTAAACTCGAAACAATGGTTGGAAATATAACTGCTTCTGGAAGTTGTCGGTCTGAAATAGGTTCCTTCTTTCGGGGTACATTGCACGAAAACTTTTGCGGATGCCGTTTTGCCCTTATCCGTCGTGGTGACATCAATTTCATACGTTTTTCCCTCTGCCGACGGAGTAAAATTAAAACAAACGGAAGTTTGTCCACTTTGCACCTGCCCATCCACTTTCCACTCGTACACAGCCTGATCGCTGATGGCAAATTTCACAGGAGCCAACACGACATTTTTACCGATGGGACAAGTCATCGTAATTGCCTTATCCAACATCGAGGGCAACACGTAGCGAGCGTTATCGAAGAATAACAAAGGCTCTTCCTCGGGAATAACCGACACGTTGATGCTTTTCACGTCAACGCCATCCTCGTTCGTAACCTTCAAGGCAAGCGTGTACACGTTGATGTCTTCCTCTTTGAATTTAAGAATAGAATCATGTGACACGACCTTCCCGCCATAACTCCATTCAAATACTGTAGTTTCATCCGTGTACTCCGTTTCGGCGGCAAACTCCCGCTCGATTCCGCAATAAGCCACAGCGGCAGCTTCCGTCTTAATCCGCGGAGTTAAACGATCGACAACATTCACTTTTACCTGTTTCGCTACACTCCCGTTGTCAGCATCCAATTGAAATTTGACAAAACTCTCCCCGATGATTTTCCCCTGAAAATAGTATATCGTATCGTCCGACACAATCTTGCCATCTTGTTTCCAGGCATACACGGGATTCACCGCATCTGCCACGTGGACACTTAGAGGTATCTCTTTCCCGATTCTCACGAAATACTCTCCAGTTTCTGAATTAAAGGTAAAATCAGGATTACCTACATCCAACTTCTCATCATCATCATCACAAGCCATGAAAACACCAGCCATGAGCGCCAGCAATAACATGAACTTAAATTGAACTTTTTTTCTCATAACTACTGATAAAATTAAACTATTATTAATCTTGTAAAACTTTCGTCGTGAACACAATATGTGCCGGAATATCTCCGGTCTGTACGCTCCATTTCTTTTTCCCGTCCGGCGTGAAACAATAAAGAATTCCCGGGGTGACGTAATCCCCCGCGTCTCCCACGAATATTTCCCCCGTCTCAGGATTTACCGCCAACGCATAAGGTGTCTCGATCAACTTATCCGTCCCGTCCTTGATAAATCCGCGAGAAACAACCCGCTTGGCTCTCGTGTCATAAATCGTGTAGTTGATGCTCCACTTCCCCGTAACCTTACTATACTCCGTGCTGTACGAGTAGAGGGAATCCCCACACAAATACAGTTCACTGGCAGGAAAATCTAATTTCCTTTCCACCATATCATTCTTGGAATCGAGCACGTATGTATTTGAATGCACGTCGTAATAATCCCCGCGGGAAGTCACGTAGATCAACCCGTTCTGGTCTACCCGCATCCGGTGAAGGTTAATCGCTACCTTGATTTTCTTCATTTCCGTGAAGGTTTCCAAATCAATCACCGACACCGTATTGTCATAATTTGGCACCCGGTAACCACCCGAGTTTGCCACGTATAATTTATTCCCGACAATTACCATCTCTTCCGGTTGGTAACCCACCGTACAACTTCCCACAACTTGCAACGTCGCTGTATCAATCTTCACCACTTCCCCCAAACGTGCATTCGGGTCTATCTGCACCGGTCCGGCATACGAACTCACGTAAGCATAACCATCTTTGAAAACAATATACCGGCAATTCGTTACCGTTATTTTGGAAATTTCCTTTGCCGTATTCACGTCCATCACCTCGATCAAATGTGAACAATTTATTACGGCATACAGTTTGTTCCCGTAAATCTGAATATCATTCCCCACGTCACCTAATTCTTTCACCACGTTTGGATTACGTTCCGGGAAGATGTTCTTGTGATACTCTCCCGTGGTATAATCAAAATAATCCAACGAGGCTTTATTGCTTCCCATGTTACCTTCATTCAGCAAGAAAAAACCTTTCACGGGACCGGCAACCAAGTCACTTGGTGTCACCTTTGTCACTACCGATGGGATAATCTCGTCATCATCATCCCTGCAGGAAAACGAAAATATCCCCAGCAGGAACGTCAACGCCCAAATTTTCATTCTATTTACACGCATACTTTGTTATTTAGATAGTTATATTGACAATAAACTTCACGTTTGTTCCCGGCATCGGGTAACACTGCACCACCTCGTACTGCTGGTTAAAAATATTATTTATCTCTGCAGTCAATCGGATCGTAGGCCGCCTCCATGAAAAATTCCTGGATAACGAAAAGTCACTCGTGTACCACTCTTTCGCTCTGTTTTCCGGGATATTCGCGCTCGCCTCGTAACGTTTTCCCGTGTAGATAAAGCTATAATTTAAAAACCACTCCTTGTACGTTCCGTTTAAAATCAAGGAACCACTGTGCCACGGGATATAAGGAATCTGGTCCCCGTAGAAAGCACTCTCTTTCTTCGTGAAATCCTGGGCTTTTTGGTAGGTGTAATTCACCCGAGTATCCAGCAACCAATCCTGCCCGAATCGCCAACCGCCCTGCACGGCGACATCAATCCCACGGATTTCGACCTCCCCGAGATTTATCATCGTCCAACGGAATTGGTTGGAAGTCGGCATCGCAATGATTTTATCCGATACCTCATTGTAATACGCATCTACCTGAAATTCCAAACGCTCCAACCATCTATTTTCCGGCATATAGGCATACGTCACCCCTACATTATATTGGTTCGTGTATTCCGGATCCAAGTAAATATTCCCGATAAAAGTATAATACAAGTCATTCAATGTCGGCATCCGGAATACACGTTTATAAAATGCTCTCACGTTAAAATTATCGGCACGAAACGGTTGCCAAGAGGCAACCACCGTTGGGGTGTATTCCTGTACGTCATCTGCCGCCCCATTCTCCACCTTCGTGCGCTCGTGTACGAAAGTTCCCAACACGCTCGCCTGCAACTTGAAGCGTTCAAAATGCAAGGTTGTAGCAGCAGCAACCAAAGTCGTGAAACGCTTGGGATAGACAAAATTCACCAGATCTGCGTTCAACTTATTCCATTGGAAATCCACGGAAAGATTCACGTTCCAAAACGGGAATATCGTGAACATATTGGCAACGGAAAAATAGACTTCATGCTGCCGGAAATGATTGTTCACATACATCGTGCTCACATCTAACCGCGGATCGGATAAATAATGCAAATAATCGTATGCATACTTGCCATTCACGAGCAGGCTATAAAAATTGAAGTGTTTTTGGAAAGTACCTTGCAAGAAGAAATTGGAATCCCATTGCCGGTCTTGATGCTTGAATTTACCGGGTTCCTCCCGCACCGAAGCCCCCGGATACCCTCGCTCCGAATCGTAAAAATAAGCTTTTGCCTTCCAGTCTCCGTTGTTTACCTTCCCGAACAAACCGTATTCCACGCGCAAAGCATTCACATCCCCGTTCCGGCGCACCTCTGTCGTGTCGTACCCGTTTTTCTTTTTATACGAGAACTTGTATTTCCCTGTCGTGTACATATATTCCGCACTCAAAGCCCCGTCCACCTTTTTCCCTAAACGATGTTCCCACAAGAACGAGGGATTTGCTACACCGAAAGATCCGGTCTTGAATGTAAACTTGGCATGATGTTTCTCACCCTTCGCAAATCGAGGTACCCGACTCGTCATATATATGGAACCGGCAGAACCGAAATCTTTTGCCGGTTGGAATATTGCGCTCCGCTGTCCGTTGTAAAGAGTTATCGCTTCCATGTTGTCCAAGGAAAAACGCCCGAGGTCCACCGTACCGTTTTGAGCGTTTCCCAACTCGACCCCATCGTAAAACACCCCTACATGCTGCGTACCCATAGCCCGAATATTCACGGTTTTCAAACCTCCTATTCCTCCGTAATCCTTGATTTGTACCCCGGAAAAATAACGCAACGCATCCGCCACCGAGTGAACGCTTAATTTTTCCAACGCTTTTCCCTCCATGACCTGCACCGGTATCACTTCTTTGCGCACCCTCGGAGCAGACACTTCCACCTCGTTAATACGGTACGTCTTGGTTGAATCCACTTGCTGCGCACTCGAAAAACAAGGGGCAACAAAACATGACGAAATCAGTACTCCTAATACTATTAGTTTCATCTTTAGCCGTTATAAAAATACAACAGCTCCCCAGTACTCGAATAGATACAAATACCTACAATTATCTATTACAACAAAAATATGATAAAAAATACCTGCATCCAAGCTCTAGTCCCAGAAAGCTTTAGATCAACGATATTGGCAGGTCTTCTGACTTACTCCATCTTTAAACGCCCTTCCCATTTCATGTTGAAACAGTGGATTTGAGTCGTGTTCAAAGATTTTAGTAGAGCTTACAGCAGCGGGTCTGTTCAAGATTCTCACTTGATTCCCTTTTCACCACACGCTTGAAACAAGGTGTGACACCAAAATCGCTGCAAAAATATATAATAAAAGCAATACAATCAAATAAAAAAAGGAAAAAGAATTTATTTTCAATATTTAATTTTACAACAACAATAAATTTATCGCTTATCCCTATAAAATTGATCAGAACAAAATAATCCCCCTGAATTATCTGACTGAAATTCAAGGGGATTTTATTTATTTTTAACGAATTATTCCCACTCGATGGTGGCTGGCGGTTTGGAACTGATGTCGTAAACAACACGGTTGATTCCCCGCACGTTATTGATAATCTTGTTAGATACTTTTGCCAAGAATTCGTAAGGTAAATGACACCAGTCGGCAGTCATTCCGTCCGTTGATTCCACGGCACGCAGGGCAACGACGCTCTCGTAAGTACGTTCATCTCCCATCACGCCGACACTCTTGACCGGTAATAAGATTGTACCCGCTTGCCATACTTTGTCGTACAATCCCTCTTCCTGAAGCATAGATATGTAAATATGATCGGCTTCCTGTAACAATCTCACCTTTTCTTTCGTGATCTCGCCCAAGATACGGATAGCAAGCCCGGGACCCGGGAAAGGATGGCGTTTCAGGAATTTATCCGCTAACCCGAGGCTCTTGCCCACCCGACGGACTTCATCCTTGAATAACAGACGTAAAGGCTCTACAATCTTCAATTTCATGTAATCGGGAAGACCGCCCACGTTATGGTGCGATTTAATGGTTTGCGACGGACCGTTTACCGACGATGATTCAATCACGTCCGGGTAAATTGTTCCCTGTCCCAACCATTTGGCATCTTCTATCTTGTGTGATTCCTTGTCAAACACGTCCACAAAAGTAGCCCCGATAATCTTGCGTTTCTTCTCGGGCTCCTCTATTCCGGCAAGACGGGAAAGGAAAAGATCCCCGGCATCCACGCCAACGACATTCAAGCCTAACTCCTTGTAGTTCTCCATCACGGAAGAAAATTCATCTTTCCTGAGCAACCCGTTATCGACAAATATACAAGTCAGATTCCTACCGATAGCCCGGTGCAATAACATAGCAGCCACAGTGGAATCTACTCCCCCCGACAAACCTAAGATTACACGGTCTTCGCCTAATTTTGCTTTCAATTCGGCAACCGTGGTCTCGATAAAAGAATCAGGAGTCCAGTCCTGTTTGCAACCACAAATGTCAACCACGAAATTCTTTAATAATTCGGTTCCTTCCGTGCTATGATATACTTCCGGGTGGAACTGGATACCGTACGTTTCCTCACCCTCGATCCGATAGGCGGCATTCTCCACGTCAGCCGTACTGGCAACAACGGTATAATGTGACGGCAATGTTTCAATCGTATCCCCGTGCGACATCCATACCTGTGAATGTTGGCTGATATGCTTGAAAAGCGGACAACCGTTATCCACGAAGGACAAATTTGCCCTACCGTACTCTCTCTTGTTGGAAGCCTTCACTTCCCCCCCGAAATAATGAGCCAGATATTGTGCCCCGTAACATACTCCCAACAAAGGTAATTTTCCCTTGATGGAAGACAAATCCGGCCGCGGAGCCTTCTCGTCCCGAACGGAGAACGGACTGCCCGAAAGGATGACACCCTTCACGGATACATCAAGTGCCGGATAATGATTAAAGGGATAAATCTCGCAATAGACATTCAGTTCTCGCACGCGTCTCGCGATCAATTGCGTGTATTGAGAACCGAAATCAAGTATTAAAATCTTCTCTTGCATTGTGAATCGCTTATTTTATTTTATCGCGAAGATAACTTTTTTCCCCGTAACTTTATAGATAACAGTTTCAAAAAGTTAGCGGAAAAGAGTTTTAGATTACAAGTTAGCAAGTTACAGACCGCCGGAAAGTTGAAAGTAAAAGCCCCCGGCGTGTAACCTGATGCCGCTGTAAATCGTAATTTTACTTGTAATTTGCAATTTACAATTAAAACCTGTAACCTGTAATCTGTTAATCTATAACTCTTTTTAAGATGCACAACACGAGAGATAGTTTCGGCTCCAAATTCGGGGCAATCGCCGCACTGGCTGGCTCTGCAGTCGGATTGGGTAATATTTGGAAATTTCCTTACGAGGCAGGAAACAACGGCGGCGGAGCCTTTTTGCTCGTGTATGTCTTTTTCACTATCGCAATCGGACTCCCGGTAATGCTCTCGGAGTTCGCCCTCGGCAGATATTCCGGTCGGAACGCTTTCGGGACATTCGACCGTTTGGAACCAAAAACACCCTGGCGCTATTTCGGGATTCTCGTGTTGCTGGCTGCCACGATGATTCTTTCCTTTTACGGCACGGTCGCCGGGTGGACGTTGGAATACGTGGTGAAATCACTTTCGTTCTCGTTTCATGCCGGTTCCGAGGTGAACTTAAACGACCTGTTTAATAATTTTATCTCCAACCCGTACAAGCCCGTGTTCTGGCAAATCATTTTTATGGTTCTCACTGGATTTATCGTGTTGGCAGGCGTAAAGAAAGGGATTGAAAGATACACGAAACTAATGATGCCGTTGTTATTCGTGTTAATCGTGATCCTAGGGATTCGGGCGTGCACGCTGGATGGAGCCATGGAAGGTATAAAATTCCTGTTCTTGCCCAAGTTCTCGGAGTTGACTTCCCAAGGCGTACTTTCCGCCCTCGGGCAAGCGTTTTTCTCTCTATCCATCGGTATGGGAGTTCTGTTAACTTACGCGTCATACATCAAGAAGAACGAAAATCTAACCTCCATATCATTACAAGTCATCTGTGCCGATACCTTGATTGCCTTGTTGGCGGGTATCGCTATATTTCCAGCCGTGTTCGCCTTTAATATCGCCCCGGACTCAGGTCCCGGACTGGTATTCCTCACGCTGCCCCAAGTGTTCCAAAGTATGGCATTCGGGCAATTATGGGCAATCCTGTTTTTCCTTTTACTAACCATGGCTGCTCTGACGTCGTCGATCTCGCTACTGGAAGTGATCGTTGCTTTCTTCGTGGAAGAGAAGCATATCAGCCGGCGCAAAGCAACCATTATTTCAACGGTTATCGTCACCCTGTTCGGCATCCTGTGCACTCTGTCATTCGGTCCCTTGAAGGATGTACATATAGGAAATCTTTCCATATTCGGAATTTTTGATTTTATCAGTTCCAATATCCTGCTTCCCGTTGGGGGAATCCTTATTTCCGTTTACGTGGGATGGCGATTCGATCGTCACTTATTGATCGCCGAGTTGACTAATGACGGTCAATTGAAATTATGGCTGTTAAAACCGCTTATATTCGTGTTGAAATACGTGGCACCCTTGTTTATACTGGTTATACTTTTGCATTCGTTAGGTGTGTTCTAGAACTACCCAAAACCCAATGAAAACCCAATGAGAATCCGAGGTAATAATCTCCCACCGCCGTTCTCCCTACAGTTCCCCTGTTAGGTTGCTATATTCTTTGATATAGCAACAATAGAGCAAGCCTGTAGCCAAAGTGGCAGTGAGAGATGTTTACCTCGGGTCTTCACCGAATTCTCATTGGGTCTTCATCGAATGTTTGGCTCGGGAATAAGCTGTATCAGTTCTCGAGCTGCTTTCTCCGGATCGTCAGACCCGATGATCGCAGAAATCACCGCCACACTATCCGCTCCCGCTTGAAAAATAGAGGCGATATTATCGGGATGAATTCCCCCGATAGCCACCAACGGATGGCGTGACACGGAACGAATCCATTGAACCCCTTCCAATCCCCACTCCACTATTGTGTTTGTTTTCGTCGTGGTAGAAAATACAGGACTGGCGGCAATATAAGTTACGTCGTACCCGTTAGCTTCAAGCACCTGTTCCCGGCTTTCTACCGACAAACCGATTATTTTTCCTTCCGGAAGCAATCGTTTTACCCGCGAATAGGGCATGTCACTCTGTCCAACGTGTACCCCATCCGCATCAGCAGCCAGTGCCACGTCTACCCGGTCGTTGATAATCAAGGGAACATGATAAGGGGCTAACAGTGCTTTCAAACGAATTGCCCGTTCTATAAATTCTCGTGTAGAAGATTCTTTTTCCCGCAATTGCACCATCTTTACCCCTCCTTTCACGGCTGCTTCCACCGTGCGATAAAGATCTTTACCGTGAAGCAAACCTTCATCGGTAACCAGATAAAGCCGAGCATCCATATCATTCAGAAATTCGCACGTATTGCATGAATTGCTCACGTGTCAGATTATACATCACGTCGTATAAATTCAATTGTAAAGTCCCCGGACCTTTTGACATTTCCGCAGCTATCTCCCCGCATATACCCATGAAAGCTGTAGCGCTCACGGCTGCCATAAACTCGTCTTCCACCACGGCGGCAAAAGCGCCTAAAATAGCCGTAGCCGTGCATCCCAACCCGGTAACTTTTTCCATCATCGGGGAACCGTTGTGCAGGTACACCACCCTATCCCCCAAAACCACTAAATCTGTTTCCCCGCTCACGCAAACGACACATCCCACCCGACGGCTCAATACCCGGGCTGCCTCTAGGCTATTTAACGAAGATTCGGTACTATCCACCCCTTTGGAGGTCGTGGATAAACCTGCCATAGTCATAATCTCGGAAGCATTTCCCCGGATATATCGCGGAGTTCCGGCAGACAGTATATCCTGAAGAACTTTATTCCGGAAACTCGTAGCTCCCGCCCCCACGGGGTCGAGTACCACGGGATGATGAATTTCATTAGCTCGCCGAATGGCCGCTTTCATGGATTCCACAGTGAAACGGTCTAACGTCCCGATATTTATCACGGTTGCCCTGCACAAGGCAACCATCTCGTTTATTTCTTCCAAAGCGTGCGCCATGATCGGGGAAGCACCTGCAGCCAGCAAAGCGTTTGCCGTGTTGTTCATGACGACGTCATTCGTGATATTGTGTACCAATGGAGCTTCGGCTCTCATTTGTTCGATGTTCTTCCAAATCTGTTCTTTCATAGCTTATAAAAAATGATGGCACGTGTGGCTGGAATTCAAAATCTTTAAATCTAAAATAAAAGTCCCCGATTGGGGACTTTTTTTAATCTTCTTCTTCCAAATATATCGTGTAACGATCCCAGAAATTCTTGTCTGTCGGCACTTCTTCATAATACACCCGTCCAGCAATAGGAGTTGTCTTGTTCACGCTTACCTTAGTCGTCTGGTATTGCATCTCTCCCTTTACTCGCTCGCCACCATCCAAGTAAGTATATACCACGCTCACCCCGCTCAAAAAGTAATAAGAACTTACTTTTTTGTAATTGGTTGTGATCGTAGCCATAACCTCGTTGCGGGGACTGTCGCCTGCCAATATCAGATTTCTTCCCAAAAGGTTAAACGCGGAAGACGTGATCCGCATCACGTTCTTGATGACAGCATAATTCTTTAGCTCCACGTATATCTCTCCGCTGTATTTCATCACGAAAGCCGTACCGGAATTCGACAGGGAAGGTTTCAAGCATTCGTAAGACACGATCTGCACGGAATCTCCCTCGTACATGAATTTACCTTTGCTTTTCAGTTTGAAGTCCCTGTAATTCTCCAAATCCAAAATATTACGGGTATTGCGCACTATATCCGCCGTGATGATATCATCAAAGAAAATCAACCCGTCAGTAGCGGAAGTCGATTCATCGCTCCGGCGCACTTGCGAGAAATTATAATTTAATGCCTTAAACGCCTGCTCCACGTTAGAACGTTTGTATCCTTCGCTATCATAAATCTCCACGATAGCCTCTTTCGATTTTTTCTCCCCATCATTCACCCGTACTCCATACTCGAAATATCCCTCGTAATTATAAGGGCGAGGAATGTAGTTTCTCCCGATATTGTCCACCACGTTCTGCAATAACCTCTTCAACACCAAGGATTCTGCTGTCACGTCTACCTCATTAATCCCGTAAGTCATCGGTTTCAAAAGTATCTGAACCTCTCCTTTATCCCTTGCCTCGTATAGTTTCATTTCAACGGCAGAGTACCCGACAGCCGAGACTTTCATCGTGTAAGTTGCCAATCTTTCGGAAACGATCAATTCAAACAGCCCGTCCATATCCGAAGCTGCCCCGGCAACCGTACCGAGAATCCCGATATTGGCAAATTCTATCGGCTTGCGTGTAACTTCATCCAACACGACGCCCTTCACCCGTATCTTTCCATCATTCTGAGCCTGAACGGCAAACAATACTCCAAAAAACAAAACGAGTAACGAGAGGATTTTCTTATTCATAGCAATTATATTATTCTGTAATCATTTTCTATCGCGAATATATAAATAAATATGTATTTGACACACGAATTTGACAACTGGTCACGAGTCATTAACAATAAATTAAGATTCTGCCACCTCCTATATTCTTTGTTATACACAAATAATTTACTACTTTTGCCACACAACAATAGAAAAAGTTCAATTTAAACATTTCAGTATGAGAAAAGGGTTATTTTATATATCAGGCATTTTGATCTTCACGTTACTTTTCTCCTCTTGCGTTTCAAAAAAGAAATACGAGGAGTTAGCACGAGCAAAGAGAAGCGTAGACAGAGAAGTGGCAACATTGGCAAATGATAAAAAGACTCTGGAATCCGAAATGCAGAAACTCAAGGCAGACTTCAACGCCGTTCGTTACCAGTTGACCGCAAATAATGCAGCTAAAGACAAGCAAATTGACGATCTTTACGTGCAATTGCGTACTCTGCAAAGCAAGGAATCCGCTTTAAAATCCGAATTGAAAGATGTTTCCGAACAGGTAAAATCAAAGGTAAAGGATAACGAGGGACAATTGAACGGTTTGCAACTTCAATTGAAAAGAACTACCGAAGAACGTGACCTGCTTCAGAAGCAATTGGCAGAATACAAGACCAATGCTGACTGGGATAACCGGAAATTAAAGAACGAGGTGGAAACCATCAAGGCAAATATCAAGTTCAAAGACAGCGAAATTGCCCGTTTGGAAAAAGAAATCGCCGGGGTGAAAAAACAATTGGCTGACGCCAAAAGTATGCTGAACAAGAAGACTCAAGAAGTCGAAAAGTTGACAAACCAGGTAAATCTATTGAAGAAAGAACTTTCCAAGTAATTGAAATGATTTACATTATCATCAGTATAATAGGGCTTCTAGCGATAGTTGCCCTTTTTACATTCCTCTCCAAATCGAAAAAAAAGACAGAAGAGACTCCTATCATAGCCCCTCCTGCCGATTGCTGTGGGGCTCACGCTATCTGTGAAAAAGGATTGAAAAAAGTAGACGAAAAAATAGAATACTTTGATGACGAGGAATTAGACTTGTACAGGGGTATTCCATCCGACCAGTTCAATGATGAACAAATCGACCAGTTTCGGGAAGTATTATATTCCATTCGCCCGGAAGAATTATCCGATTGGTTTATCAGCCTCGAGAAAAGAGGTCTGGAACTCCCCGACGTATTAAAACAAGAGATAAATTGATTCCGCTTTCCCTGATTACTACAGGTTTATTAATAAATAAATTCAACTTGTAACCTGCAAGCCTGTAACTTGCAACATATAGCAGCCTAGCTGTCATATTACATAAAATGCGTTAAATAACATTAGACAACTTGCTTCCATTCATTTTAAAACCTACATTTGCTAGAGAAAATTCTAAAGCAAATTCGTAATGTATAGAGCAGAAATCGAGACTGAAAAAGGTGTTATGAAAGTCCTTTTTTATGAAAAAGATGCACCCAACACGGTTGCTAATTTCGTGAAGTTAGCCAAAGAAGGTTTTTACGATGGTTTGACCTTTCATCGGGTAATCCCGGATTTCGTGATCCAAGGTGGTTGTCCGAAGGGAGATGGAACCGGAGGTCCGGGATACACGATCAAGTGCGAATTGACCGGAGAAAACCAATATCATGACCGTGGTGTTTTGTCTATGGCTCATGCCGGGCGGGATACCGGGGGCTCTCAATTCTTCATTTGCCACAACCGTAGAAATACGGCACACCTGGATAGAAGACATACTTGCTTCGGGCAAGTGTACGAGGGTTTGGAGGTTATTGACGCCATCCGCCAAGGAGATAAAATCATAAAAATTGTGATTACAGAAGAGTAGCCTGTGTTCTTAGTTGTTTTTAAATAATTCAAAGAAATAGCCGGAGTGTTAGTAATGACTTCTTCGGCTATTTTGTTTCTCTCTGCCCAACATATACCCATTTCACGGCATCTGCTACAATAGAATAACCAGGTTCCCCCTTATCACTTAATTTTACACAATAATGCCCGGGCGTGTAATCGTAAATTCCAAGAGAAACCCAACTATTTTCTTGCTTTGCCTGAACAACTACCTGAGCTTCTCCACGTGTGGAAGAAATAACATAATTGAATGGTAGGAATGTTACATCCGGATTTTGATTTTTAGTAAAAACACCAGAATAAATAAATTTAGGAAGATGCGCAAATACCTCGTATCGTCCCTCTCGTTTCAGATCAACATTCCACTCCACGTGAGTTCCTCCTTTACCAGCACGTCGAATAACTGCACTCCTCACAAATTTTCCGAAAGCATTATGGTCAATAAAAAATCGCCAATAGTCATCAGGAATTAAGCAACTTTTCATATTTTCGTATTTATTGACAACACCTTGTTCTTTTTTCGAGAAGAAACGGGAATAATTACCAGAGTTGACCACTAGAAAACCGGGATCTTCATTATCAACAATAATTTCGTTCGTATCTATCGGGGTATTCGCAACATCAAATTCTCGCACATATTGCAAGGTATCGCATTCCCCTGCTATATCCATCAATTCCGTTCCAATACAATTAGGCATATTGCCACAAGCATTTAAGTCTAAGGCATAATAGTGCGGGCTATCGGGTAAAAGGAGTGATACATCTTTTCCTGTTTTAGCCGGAATTTTAAAACAAATATCCACCGGTTTTGTCTCATAAGCGCTCATCCGAGTCGATCCAGAAACAAAAGGAATATTGGACGATTGAAGATTCACCATTCCGTCAACATCGCTATAATTAAATACCCTAAAACGCACATGTGCCAAAGGAGCTTGCCTTCTATCCTCTTCCTCGATCCTCCTGACGTTGAAATCTTCCACGGTATAAACCGGAAGTCCAACATTTCGATATCCATTGGATAAAATACACGAAAAATCTATTCCAAATTTCTCCTGAAAAGCTTGGCAAATATCTTCATATGTCAATCTACTGAAACGATGCTCCTCCATGAAGGAAAAAATAAATGTTTTCAATTGTTCCTTAGTCACCCCTTTATCAATAATGCTCCTCAACAACTCATCGATTTTCACCTCCAATACTTGTGTAAATAATTTAGTATCTATCGCTTTATCAACAAAAGCATCCTCCAGGCTATTCTTTTGCAAGTAATCTTGCACCTCTCTCCCAACTCCCGTATTCCCACGTACAACGATTTGTCTTTCTGGAATATAATTAAGATGTCTTATCAATTCAAAAAAAAGCATTTCCAATTCAGGGTAATCGCCGGAATGTATATCTGCAACTTGCCAATAAAACATGGGAAATATACCGTGATGATTAGGCTCTACATGAATATTCTTAAACATGAAAGCAAAAGCATTCATGCGATGGTCGAACAACCGTTTCCAGGTAAAAATATCCTCATTTTGCCCCTCACTAAATAAGCATGCTTCAAAACAACCGCGTAAAGCTTCAGGAAAATGAAATATTCTATCTCGTTCAAGAATACTTCTGCCACGTTCCTCAAAAAAAACAATTTCAGGCTGTACAAATTCAGATCCGTATTTGTGCATTCTGTAGTAAGAGGTGAATGTCACGGGAGATTCAACCATTCTAAAGTGACGATACGGGTACTTCCCTCCCACTCGTTCTTCTCCAATAGTCTTTACCTCGCTCAAAAACTCAGGCATCACCGTCCCGTATGGTTTCCGGATATCACTTGTTCGAGGAATAAATTTCCCGTTCAACAAATATAACTCGTAAAGAACGGAGTCAACCTGAACAGAACGTACGTCATAATCACCGATACAAATAGAAATGCCCGTTAATGGACAACTATTTCGGAAAAAAATATAACCGTCACCAAGAATACGTTCTCCTTGCGATATAACCACTTTATCCGATTCGCCCAAAACTTTCAACGAATAACGAGTAAAATTCTTGGAAATGCGAGTTTCCTTAACCGTATTCAAGGGAGGTACTGTCACCGGATACCATAAAACCTCCGGTAGCAACAAGGTATAATCATTTTCTAAAAAAGCATACCGTTTTCCCACGGGACAAGTAATATACTTTTCTACATCTTGTATGCGAGAATCTGGAATATCCAAATAGCAAACATTTTCATCAATCTTCCCCGAGTAATTTATATTTACACGAATGGTTTCATCCGGTCTCATTCTTTTTTTTATCTGTACAACTTGGCATTCTCTTTCATAACTTACTTTTTCTCCATTCCATATTATTGATTCGATCCCCAACGCCGGATTTAAATAAAAAATCACTTCACTCAGAGAAGCGTTATTCCTGTTTTGCAATGTGATTTCAGAGGTCGCTTTCATGAGGTCGCTTTCCCTTTGGAAAGTTATATCATGGGAAATTATTGTTACTTTGGGAAGAGCATCAAATTTAGCATATATTTCAGCATATACTTGCCTCTTGGTTTCCACGTCCTGATTCTTTTGATAAAAAAACACCCCTAAAAAGCATCCGCATCCCAAGAATAAACACGCTATAATACCTCGTCCCGCCTTCACGGGGTTATTCGGGATTCGCCCGAATAATAGAACGGCACTTTGCAATAAACCGATTCCCAATAACATCCAACACCCTCTCTGCAACAGATATAACTTCAAGTTTGAATGTCCCGTCGCTTGAGAAAACATATTGGGTAGTTCTATTCCTAAAATATCAAAAACACCCCACCGGCAATTTGCCATATATAAAATGCTCACGAAATAAAGGACCAACAAAAAGAAAACACAACTTCCCCGTTCTCGAGAAAGTAACGTGACACAAAACGAAATCCCCAACCAACACAACAAGGCAGGAATAAACAACGAGAAATAATAAAAAAGGTAATATCCAATCATAAACGGAGCCTGCCCCCATAATAAATGAATAAAACATCCCCCTAATAAACAAACCAATCCTATACCCCCAAAAACCAACAAGAAACCGAATGTTGTACCCCAAACGTATTCCATGTTACTTTCGGCACGAAAACCAATAACTTCCATCGTTCCTTTTTTTGCCCCTTTACACAAAAATGAAACCGAAAAGAATAGAAGTACCATGACCAACAATACCGAAAGCAAATAAACATTCATATATGGCATTAATTCCGGAAATGTATAATTTCTCAATACCTCGGTAAAATCAACAGAAAAAGGATCTGATGCAAAATCACTTTGAAAATATATTTGGAAAAAATTGACACAACAAAAAACAAGCAAAGCACATCCCCATAATGCTTTGCTTCTTAATAATATCTTACACGTAAAACGTATGAATAAGCCCCAATAATATAAATTCATACTTATTTATTTAAACTACTCTTATAAGAAATTTCGCATCTGCAACTTCATTATGATATCCATCTCGAACCTTCAAATGAAAAGTTCCTTGTGTCGTAGGATATGATCGTAAAATATCAACCTTTAAATAAAAGGTTACTTTATCCCCTATACTTGCAGGTAAATTGAATGCCGGTTGAGCTAGAAAAATAACTTTATCTTTTTCATAAGTCTATATTTTAATGATTATTTTAACAAAAATAGTATAATTCTATTTTCCAACAAAATATTTTGATAAAAGAAATGGGACTGTCCAACAAGGTTCAGATTAAAGGGAAACACCGGAGTCTGTATCGACTTCGGGTTGAAAGCGATTGCACATAATATCAAAAAACTTACAGTTAGAACGCAGGAACGACACTTTATGCGGAAAAATGCGCTAAAATCTGCTACTTATTATCAAATAAACACCAAATATTCGAAGAAAAGATTATTGATGGCAGCATAAGCAAGTTTTATCTTGAAAAAAAGAAAAGAATATGAAAAAAAGAGGCTGCAAACTTTTTATTGTTAGACAGCCCCTTTGTCGTGTATTGAGCATATTAAAGTTATTATTTTCAATGGGACATTCCCAAGACTATACCTAAAATATAAGGGATCAGCCAAAATGCCCAAACGAAAACACTGAACTTACTGAAATTTTGTTTAGCTTTCGGACTACCTTTCCAATAGGTTACAATAGCCCATATGGCATGAATAGCCATTAGAATCAAAGCCAACATACCCGTACTGCCATGCAATATATCCATTTTATTCCCGGCAATATCTGCCATCACGGCAGTCCCATACGAATCAGCAGACAATCCTAACAAAAAACACACGATATGCCAAGGTTTCAAAATACCTTGTACCCGTTCCGCCCAAGTCCCTAAAGAGTAGAAAGCGAGAGCTAACGTCATGCTTATAATCGCCACATTTAAAAAAGATGTCATTTCCATAACTATCAAAACTTATGATTTAACTAATCTTACCACGGATAATATCAATAATACGTTCATTGTTGATAATGATCATACCATGTTTATCACTCGTGATACCTTCTCGCAATTTGTAAGTATATGTCGGAACCTTACCTTCCATCACCGTGGGCAGGTAAGCGAAAGTGACATTGTCGCAATCTCTGCCTAAATCCTGCCCCACCTCTATGATATGCGTAGAAATCAAGAAAGAACAGGCTCTCCGTTTCGCCAATGCTTCCGTGACTGCCAGAGTTGCATCGTAAGCATCTTTCACGTTTGTTCCCTTGAACAATTCATCGAAGATCACGACCAAACGTTTAGATTTACTTACTTCTTCGGCAACCTTCTTCACTCGTAGGACTTCCGCGTAAAAGTGACTGTATCCCAAATTTATGTTATCCGGCACATTGATTGAAGTGTACATTCCATCCTGAACGGTAAATTCCATCTCTTTTGCAGCCACAGGGAAACCCATGTGAGCCATATAGACAGCTATGCCGAAAGACTTCATTAAAGTAGATTTACCAGCCATATTAGCTCCCGTCAGGAAAAATATATTTTTACTTTTAGTGATTTCCATGTCATTAGATATAGCGCCCATGATTGCAGGATGACGTACACCTACTAGCTTCATCGAAATTTCATTCTCCCGGCAAGCCACGGGAAAACAAAAATTCCGTTCACTTGCGATACGCCCGACAACTGTACATAGATCCAACTCGTGAAACAGATTCAACAGTTTCAATAATTCTTTGTTTAACTGGCAACGAAGCAATCGGTCAAACTGGAACATTTTATCCATACTCAATTTCCGATCCCCATGCTCCAAAAGATGATTCAATAATTTATTATCTAATAGCGAAATTCCCTCCTTTATCCTTTCTTCCAAAGGATTACCACTCATACCCTTCACGAGTTCCCGCAAATATTGTTTTGCTTTTTCTAAAAAGAGAATGGTTGCCCGCACTTGTTCCTGCCATAATTTATAACGAGGATCATGTCCTATTATTTCCATGAATTTCATCTGTCCCAATAACATGAGATTAAATATCCAGTGTTTTCCACTAGCTCCGCCGATATATTGTTCCACGATGTCATATTCCTCAGGAGTTCCCGGGAATTTCAGTTTACAATCTTTGAAATAACGAAATATAGACACCCGTCTATTAATAGCCTCTGCATCTTTCAGCGGGTGGGTAAACATATTCTCCAACATACGTTCTCCACCCCGGGTCACAATTCCCCCGAAAATACTGTAAACAGAATCGTTCTTGTATTTTCCCAAAATGTTCAAGTCATCCAAGGTTTGCTTGTCTGTTTCAAAACTCATCGCATACCTCCTTCCCCGTTAATAATTTCGATGATCTTCTCGTTATTAATAATAATCATACCGTGTCGGTCATTCGTGATACCTTCTTTCAATTTATACGTGTACACAGGCGTGCTTCCCTCCATGACCGTTGGCAAATAAACAAATTTAATATTCGAGCAACGTTCCTTCAGGACCTGCCCCACTTCGATAATATGAGTAGAAATCATAAAAGTACAATTTCGTATTTCCGAGAATGCTTCGGTAACAGCTAAAGTCGCATCATACGCATCCTTTACGTTCGTTCCCCGGAATAATTCATCAAAGATGATAATCAGGTTAGGTGTTTGCCGTACTTGTTGCGCAACTTTTTTTACACGCAACACTTCCGCGTAGAAGTGGCTATATCCCATACTCAAGTTATCGGGAAGATTAATTGTCGTGAACATCCCGTTACGAACAGAAAATTCCATAGCTTCTGCCGGAACGGGAAATCCCACGTGAGCCAGGAAGATCGAAATAGCAAAAGATTTCATGAAAGTAGATTTACCTGCCATGTTGGCTCCCGTCAAAAAAATCACGTTACTATTCTCGTTGACCTCAATGTCGTTCCCCACGGGTTTCTTCAAAAACGGATGAAAAGCTCCTTTAATTTCCAAAATATTCTTCTCCGCCGGATACGCCCGGGCATACGTGAAATGATTTGTTTTAGCAACTTGTGCCACAGTGATATACACATCTATTAAATAGATGTAATACAATATTTTGTAAATTTTATCCCGTTCCTCGAAACGAAATACCCGATCATAAGTCACCGCTTGCTCGTAATAGACTTTCTTTTTTCCTTTCTCGTTTACGTACCAAGCCCATTTCTCATTTTCCAGTAGTTGTTTTAAACTGGCGGAGGATTCCATAATTTCCTTGCTGTCCGTGTTTATTGATTTTTTCAAGAAATCATCCAATGTGTTTAGTAATTCCAGACATCCGACAATACCATTGTGTATCCAAGTATAATCGGTATCGGACCCGACCAAATTTTTCACCTTTCGTCCTAACGTGTTATCCTGAGCCATCAATTGACTACGCGTATCCGTGTTGCCTAAATAAAATTCAATGGCATCAAAAATCGCTCCCCGGAAAGGAAAAACCATATCACTATTCATATAATAGCAAATAGCTTCGCTACGACTCGTGATTGCTTCGACTTCCGAAAGCGGATACTGGAACATTTCCTCCAGTAAACGTCCCCCACCCCGGGTATGCGTCCGGTTGAATATCTCGTATACCGATTTACTCCTGCCCGAACTAAATACAGCCAAGTCGTTCAGCGTTTGTTTATCTATCTTAAAACTCATCTTTCACTTTATTTTAATGATAACAATTGATCTCAGGAAGAACAATTCGATGAATAAATCATTTCATTGCTCTTCCCAAAAACCTTTCTACAACCAGCTTTTAAGCCTAAACTTTTATTTTAACTTCGAACTTTCTTATCTATCCCCTTCTTCTTTTTAGCCATAAGAATAGACCGGTTCCGAAAAGAAATAGAGGCAATATAATCATAAATCCAGTATAAAGAATATTAAATCCGGTACGATTAATATGTACCAGTGTATCCGTTGACGGACTTCTTCGTACATCTACCGGCATCTCGTTGTAAGACAGATAATGGTAGGTTCCCAATATCATCACGAAGTTTGTTGCCGAACGAGATTGTTCCAGCTCTCCGTTTGAAATACAGTCTGCATCACCCGTGAGCACGATTCTCTGTTCTTTACCATTCACATCTCGTGTCAGCATCAGTGCCGGGTAGTATTCTTTAGCAACCTCTCCGGCAGCCGGATTATATGTTAACGGATCATCTTGGTAATCCAAAGATTCCATTTCGTTCCACACTGTATAAGGTCTTGGTTCTTTCTTTTCGAGCTCCTGCACCAGCGTGTCACTCTTCAACAAGGGCATGACTTTAAATCCACGGTCAGCCACTTTTTCCAAACCGGCAGTAGTCGGCATCATCACGTACCACGCCAACCCGTAATAAAAAGTTTCATTTTTAGCTTCCTCTGTTACCAAACTATATAACGCATCCGGTTGCAACCACTCCCAACGGTATTGTACCAAAGTTCCTTCCGAAAGCTCAACTCCAAATATTTTAGACAGGAACGGATTCATCGTTTCTCTCCTTCGCGGTTCCCCAAGTATATACACATTACCGCCTCGCTTCACGTAATTTTCCAAAGAACGCTCTTCTTCCGGATCGAGAGGTCTTCTCACGTCTGCTATTGTTAAAATATCAATGTCAGCCGGAACTTCCTGATGCAAATCAATTTCTGCTGCATCAAACCCTTGATTTAATAACGAGTGACGGAAATTCTTTTCTCCCGCAATCGTACTGTACCCGCGGGGTGTAAAATCTCGAATGGAACGCATTCCGTACCCCGTGACAAATCCTACCTTGGGCAATTTCATTGTTAGGCGCTTAAATGCCGCAGTCATTTCAGCCTCGCTCGGGAAAGGAGTCTGAGGATCCAGACCATATAATCTCAAAAAGGTACTTTCTCCGGATTCCCGCTCGATATGCCAAGCAAAACTCTTTTCTCCAGTCAAATCAATTATTTTTCGAATTTCATCCGGACTTTTCACCTTATTACTGTCGATATTCCATCCCTCACATTTCTCTTTCGCTAACTCCCAAAGAGTTTTACCCGGGCTTTTCTTCAAAATAGCCTGATATCCTTTGTATGCACTTTCTCCTTCAGCTGGAGTTATTGAATCGTAGTAATATACAATTTTCAATTTCATTTCCGGTTTAAAGCGTTCGTACATTTTAAACAATTCTCTATTGTATTGGATAAAGTTAGGATAAGCGAAATAACCGTACATGGGGCTCATAATATTGGCATAAGCGGTAACCGTTACCCCTCCATCCATTTTAGCTATTACATCTTGGCTGGATTGAGTCAGCGTGTTCCACTTCGTGGAAGTTGCATCATAATAAGCCATTAATTTCGGACGGGAAGATAAATAACCTAAAGTACAAGCCAATAGAATTACCCCCAAATTTCTGCCCAAAGTAACCGAGAATTTTACTTTCTGCCGGATTGCCACCAAACGAATAATGGTCAAAGCCAAGAACAAGGCTGTCACGATAGGGAAATAAAGCAAGTCTTCCGAACAGATCATTCCCATAACGAAAGTAGAGGCTCGTCCATTGATACTCAACCAGTAAGTCACGTCGCGAACAATATCATACTCTTGCCACCATCCACCTATCATACTCAAGAACATCAACACGAGAAAGGTACCAACAGCTGCCACAAACTGATACGAAGTTAAACTGGAAACAAAAATCCCGACAGCAGCATAAGTACAAGTTACTAGAAATATTCCTAACAAACCGGTCAATATCGCAGCCCATTCAAAATCTTGTACCGTGCTCCAGGCAACAATCACGTAAAATAATAAAATAGCACACATCATTGCTGCATAGATCACCATCGAAAAGAATTTTCCCAAGATGATTTGCGCATTTGTTAGCGGCGAAGAGTATAATAACTTAATTGAACCCGTACTTAACTCCCGGCTGACTAATCCCATCGTCAACAACGGAATATAATAATACAAATATCCCAACACGTACCCCCATAACCCACGGATGAATAAACTGGCAGAAGCCATGAATTGAAATCCGTCTCCATATTCATTATTTTTCAGAAAATACTCGTATTTTCCAGTAAACAACATTGCTGCCTGCAAGGCAAAAACGACCAACAAGAACCAGGCTACTGGCGAATAGAACAGCAATTGCAATTCTTTTTTCGCTATTTTTAATATCATTTTCATTGTTTCCTCTTTTTAGTGATTAATCTTTCTATTTGCCTATTTCTTCTTGGACAACTCGGCAAATATGGTATCCAAAGAACTTTTTTCCAACCGAATTTCAACCATCTTCCAGTGATTGACAGCACTTTGTTCCACCAACCGATCCATGGCTAAATCAACATCAGTAAAATGAATCCGGAAGTTGGGTCCCCCAAGTTCTTCCACTTGAGTTATACCCTCTACTTGGCTTAACACGTCCACGGAAGGCGCATCTGCTAATGATACATAAATCGTATTCGGCACGATATAATTATCAAACTCTTCCACGGTACCGGAGAAAACCAATTTTCCTTGTTCTATCATCAAAATATGATCACAGATAGCCTGAACTTCCGACAGAATGTGTGTTGAAAGTATCACAGTACGTTCTTTGGCTATACCCCGAATTAATTCCCGGATCTCAATAATTTGATTCGGATCCAACCCGTTCGTGGGTTCGTCGAATACCACTAATTGTGGTTTATGAATAATAGCCTGCGCTATTCCCACACGTTGTTGATAACCTCCTGACAGATTCTTCACCAAACGTTTACGGAAATGAGATATAGCACATAATTCCAATACTTCACCTACGGCTGCCGCAATTTCGTTATCCGGCATGTGTCTCAACTCTGCCGTGTAGGACAGATATTCCTCTACCGTCAAATCATTATACAATGGAGGCTTTTGAGGCAAAAAACCAATAAACTTTTTTGCTTCTATAGTATTCTCTTTGGTATTAATTCCATTAATAAACGCATTCCCTTGAGTCTGTTTCAAAACTCCACACAAAATATTCATCACGGTCGACTTACCAGCCCCGTTAGAACCAAGCAATCCATATATTCCTTTACAAGGAATCTCGAAACTAATGTCACTTACTGCCCATTGCACACTATAACGATGTGACAAATGTTCTACTTTTACAATTGATTTATTCATATCAAAATATCTTTATAGCTTATCAACTTTCAGCTTTTAATTTTTAACTTTTACCGCCCTCTTCTCCTCAACCACAAGAACAGGTACAACACGAACAACACAAACGGTATGCCCACCCGTAATATCCACGATACCACCGCAAAGGTTGGTACTGTCATATGGACATTGTTATCTGTCGTATCCGGACGTCTCACGTCGATAGGAACCTCGCCATAAGACAACCAATGACAGCTTCCCAGTAATAAAAGATTATTCAATCCTCCAATGCCATAATTCGTGATAAACGCATCATTCGAAAGTACATCCGCATCTCCGACAATCACTATTCGTTGTTCTTTATCCCCGACCTTTTTGGATAATCCAATAGCCGTAGAGTATTTTTTGGCGACCTCTCCGATAACCGGATTTAATTTAACCGTATCGTCAATAAAATCTGTCGTTTCCAATTCCGTCCAGCAAAGAGATTTCGTGGTATCCACTTGCGCTATCGGAAAAATTTCAAAACCCTTATCCTCGATTTGTTCCACCCCGGAAGCAGTTGGCATACTGAACATCCATATCTTTTTTAACTCATACATTTTTTCTTCTGCAACTTTTGTCGGAAGCGGGGCTATAATATCGGGCAACACTTTTTTAAATGCAGAATCCGGTTGCACCAACATCGGGGTCAATTCCAAACCGAACATCCTTCGTAACGTAGGATTCAAGGCATCCCGGTGACGAGGTTCCCCTAACATAAACAAACTTCCTCCCCGATTCAAATATGCCTGCAACACAGCTTCTTCATCCAATGTTAACGGATCCCTGGGGTCGGCAATCAAGATCAAACTAATATCTTCCGGCACCGTTTTATCTAAAGTGATTTCTTCCACATCATATCCCTGATTCCACACAGATGATTGCACCTTTTTATTATTCATTATAAAATTATAACTTAACAAACTCTCATCCTGCATTCCACGTTCACGATGACCGGAGACATATCCGATTTTCGGCAAAGTCATGATCATTCGTTTGAAAGCAACAGTGACTTCTGCTTCTCCAGGATGTCTACCCATACCATAATCATATACGCGCAACCACTCTTTTTGTCCGTTTTCCCGAACAATCTGACGAATAAACGTGTATCCCTCCTCCGACAAATCTACTATTTGGTCGATTTCTTTCTGGTTTTTCAACATCATACTATCCACATCGTATATCTCACAAACTCTTCTTGCTTTCGCCCAAGCTTGTTCTCCTGTGGGATCGGCTGCCCGCAAATCATCGTCCGGCTCCGCATAATAATATACAGTTTTCAACTTTATCTCTGGTTTAAAACGCGTGTACTTACGGAAAAAAACTTGATTTTCCATGATAAAACGTGGATAGGCATACCCTACATAACCACGATCCAACACATTCACGTAAGAAGTAATTGTCATTCCCCCCTCTACTTTTTTAATAATCTCCTGACTCACGGGGGTTAACGTATTTAACTTTGTATGTGTAGCATCATAGTAAGCAAGCAATGACGGACGGGAGGACACAAAAGCTATCACGCAAACAACAACAATAACAATCGTATTTTTACCCGCGGTAATAACAAAACGTTGTTTCTGGCGTACAGCATTCAGACGAATCACGGTCAATGCCAAAAACATAGCAATTACTACTGGAAAATAAATCAAATCTTCACTGCATAACATACCTTGGATGAAAGTAGAAGACCTCCCGTTGATACACAACCAATAAGTAATATCTCGTACAAGATCGTATTGCTGCCCCATCCCTCCGACCATACTCATCAACATAAAAATCAAGAATGTCCCGACAGCTGCAATAATTTGGTAAGAAGTTAGACTGGACATAAAGATTCCTATCACCATATAGGTACAAGTTTGTAAAAATACACCCAAGAATCCGGTCAAAATCCATGCTTCCTCAAAATTCTCTACCGTGCACCAAGCTATAATCAAATAAATGCTTAATATTGCCATCAATATCAAGGCATAAAACACCATACACAGATATTTACCCAAAATGATCTGCAAACTACTAATAGGCGAAGAATACAACAATTTAATTGATCCGCTGCTTAAATCCTTACTTACCATTCCCATGGTCAACAACGGAATATAAAAATACAAGAAACTTTGTACCTGTATCCATAGCCCTTCACCTTGATCTCCGAAAGCAAACAGAGTCTTGGAAGCTCTCCAGGCGTGCCCATATTCATTAGCATCTCTCACCAAACTCCCGAAAAGTTCGGAAAAAATAATCCCAGTCTGAATGGCAAAACACAATAATAATAACCAAGCTATCGGTGAGTAGAAAAGCATTTGCAATTCCCGTTTCGCTATTTTATATATCACTTTCATAATTCTATATACTTTTAGATGAACAACTATTATCTCCGTGCTTTTTTAGATAGCTCGGCAAAAATCGTATCGAGAGAACTTTTTTCCAATCTCATTTCTGTCAAATGCCATTGATTGGCAGCACTCTGTTCCACGATCTGCTCCATAGCCTCTTGGGAATCAGAGAAATGAGCACGGAATGCTCCGTTTTCCAATTTCTCCACGCTCGTTAAACCAGTAATACCTTTCAAGACCTCTATAGCCGGAGCATTTTTCATGGTCAGGTAAATAGTGTTTGGCACGATATAGTTGTCAAATTCATCTACCGTCCCCATAAATACTAATTTTCCTTGCTCGATCATCAATATATTATCGCAAACGGCTTGCACTTCTCGCAAAATATGAGTGGAAAGTAACACGGTACGTTCTTCCGCAATATCCCGAATCAGGTGACGAATTTCCACAATTTGGTTTGGATCCAATCCATTTGTCGGTTCATCAAATACAACTAAATCCGGTTTATGAATAATAGCTTGGGCTATTCCCACGCGCTGTTGATACCCTCCGGACAAATTCTTAATCAAACGTTTGCGAAAATGAGAAATAGCGCATAAATCCAACACTTCATTTACTGCCGTTTTAATATCTTGTTCAGGAACCCAACGAATGTCGGCTGTATGGCTTAAATACTCCTCGACCGTCAGGTCCCCGTACAAGGGCGGTTTCTGTGGTAAGAAACCTATATGAAGCTTCGCACCAATAGGATCTAAACGGGTATCTTTCCCGTCGATAAATACACATCCTTCTGTTTGCTTGATAACCCCGCATATGATATTCATTACCGTTGACTTACCAGCTCCATTGGATCCCAGTAACCCATATATTCCCCGTTGAGGGATCTCGAAACTGATGTCCCGCACCGCCCATTGCACACTATAACGATGCGATACATGTTCCACTTTTACAATCGATTTTTCCATAATACCTTAATTTTACATACAACACTCTCTTAAAGTACCACCCGAAATCCGTTTCCGGGTGATACTTTCATCTACTTTACAATCTTAATACTTACTAATTTAGTATAGACGGATTTTGTATATCTTCTATTTTTATCCCGGCATCTTTAACCGCCTTCACCAGTATATCATATTTTTGTTTGCATTTCATGCCTTCCGGGCGATTAAACAATCCTTGCACTGAGGGCAGAAAACTATCCACATAATCTTCTGGTTCACCCTCCAACACTTCCAAAGGATAACCCAGTAATTTGAAGTAGGAGATTAAATCTTGTTTTTTAAACGTCGATTTTACAGCATTTATATCTTCATAATTCAAATACCCGTTCTCAAACAATCTTACTCCATAATAATTTTTATTTTCATAAACACTCACTTCAAAAAATTCATCGGGGATAACAATTAGTTCTTTATCTGCAATCCTACTCAATAAATAAGAATTTACCCCTTGCGAAAGAGTTAACTTTTCTTCCTGGGTTAATGAATGAATTTTAGCACTGGCACCACTCACTACAATATTGTCGTATCCCTCATATGTCAATATTTCCTCGTAAGTATATTTATATCCTTCTTCTGGTGTCCATGAATAGCGATCTACGGCTGCATACAACAATTTTGAACAAATAAAAACCCGAAAAGGCATCGCTTTAGCAATAAAATTATCAGGATAATGACTTAATAAAATCCGATCAAACATATCACACCATTCCCCCACGTATTTCTGGTCTCCCGGTGTTCCAATCTCATTTCCCGTTATAATTTCAGAATCCATTTGTCCAGTTCCTCCCTCCAACCAGGTTTCATTACTCCAGTATATATCTTTATTTTCAAAGATATACAATGCCGTAAAACCATATTTTTCATACCAGTCTACAATTATATCGTCATAATCATGTGTCCCTTGAGGTATAGAAAGCAAATCCTCAGGATTATTACTTGGAGAAAGTTTCCCGTCTTCTTTGTAGCACCCGGTACACAAAAGTATCGCACTTACGATCCACAAATATTTTAAATTCACTATTTTCATCTCTCGTACTTGTTAAGTTAATATTTATTTTGCTTCAAATCCGGATTCCGGTCAAGTACATTCTGTGGTATTGGTAATACATAACGAGAATCTTCTTTCTGCAGTACATACTCCGATTGGAAACCAGTATTATCTAAATATATATGCGTGATCTGGGGCATTCCCTGGCGTCTTAAATCAAACCAACGATGATTCCCCTCTCCACATAATTCCCGCCGACGTTCCCGCCAGCAAAATTCCAACAAAGCCCACCCGTCCGAGTAATCGGAGAGCATTTTTTCCGTAAACCCATTCGGATCCAAACGATGACGTCTCAAACGATTCAAATCATCTAGTGCCGCCTGAGCATCACTTGTATTTCCTTCCCGAATATATTTTTGAATATAAGCTTCTGCCCGATTCAAATACAACTCGGCTGTTCTCATTCCAGTCCATTTATATCCTTTATATATCACATAGTATTCTACAACTCCAAGTTTTGTATAATTATCACCATAAAGAGTTTCTCCACCAGTCTGCAAGAAAGTCACATTACGCCCATCAAATCCTGGGTAATTCGGATTATCCTCATCTTGTGTCATTACACGAAGGTCTATCTCTCCGACCGCCAAATCTTCATTAAACGTATTTATAAGATCATTTGATGCCGTATAAGGGTACTGTGTTCTTCTTGAACTTACCAAAGGAATATCTGCAGCAAAAGTCGAAGGCATTGCCCATAATATTTCACAATTTCCATACTGGGAATAAATATATTCATTCGGGTTTTCAGAAAACATCAGTAAATCAGGTTGAGCTATTAGTACGGAATCCGCATAATCAATCGTCTTATCCCAATTCTCCATATAAAGATACATACGTGACAATAAAGCGTTTCCTACCAAGTAATCAATTCGTTTTATTTTAGTCGAAGCCTCGTCCCGATTTGCAGACATCAACCGAGTTCCCTCCAACAAATCTTGTTCTATCTGCTTGTAACACTCTGCCACAGAAGATCGTTTCGGATATTCATCTGTCGTTACTCCACTATTGGTTTTTAAAGGCACTCCCAAATTTTGGGTAGGATCACCATAATTGTAAGGCAATCCGAAAAAATTCACCAAGTAAAAATGATATAATCCCCTCAACACGAAGGCTTCTCCCCGAAGATGTTCCCGACGAACTTCCCCTTCCTTCCCGTCTACAATCATATCATCAATATAATCTAAAATCACATTGGCACCCTTAATATATTTATACGGAGTTTGCCATAACTCGATATCCGAGGATCCATCCCCATTATCATTAAACATGGTATTGCTCCAAATATATTTATATTTATCGTGTTCTTTTAAGTTCTGTATTTGAGTATTTTTATCTCTAACAACATTACACATATTATCATCCGTGAATATCTCCGTTTCATCCGTGAATACGGCATCACTTTCCGTCCAATAAGCCTCACCTTCCAGTAATTTTTCCATATCAAAAATCGTTGAAGGACGAACTTCTGTCTGACTCTGTTCTTCCAGAAAACCATCACATCCCGCAAAAGCACAGCTTAGGAATAGAATTAATATTTTAGTTTTCATATTCTTCATCATTACATTTTTAAAAACTTAGACTAACACCCAAAGAAATTGCACGTTGCAAAGGTTGTCCCCCCAATGCTACTTCCGGATCCCGTCCTTTGAAATCCTTACTCCGAATCTGAAAGGGATTGGAAAGGGAAAAACTGAAACTCATATTCTGTAACCCATTGGGTAAGAACTTTTCTGGCATAGTATAAGAACAAGATATACTACCACAACGGATATACCAAGCATCCACAACACGAATATCGGAATAAGCATACATTGCATAGGGATACATTTGTTCCGTACTAGGAGCTTGCCACTTTAAAGCATTCGTTCGTTTGTCCGGCAAAGAGGGGACGTTCGTATACTTCTCATCTCCGGGTTTCCGCCAACGATCCAACCACTCGGTGGACATATTCTCGTACTCACTCGGGATTGAACTAAAGGAGTCCATTGGAGGAGCCATAAACTGTTGATTACCTAGACTCAAATACAAACCGGAAGATAAAGAAAACGTCTTATAACGAATGGAAAATGTTAATCCGGTTGTAAAATCCGGCTCCATTTTTCCTGCATACGCCATATATACCGTGGCGTCTTTCAACCCTTCCTCTGTTTCTATGCCTTCTGTGTCAAATTCCGGTCCCCCATGCTCTGGATTTAATCCAGTAAATTTAAATGCCCAAAAACTGGTAACGGGATAGCCGTCTTTATTTAGATTCCCGGTGGTAGCTTCTTTCCAGGTTTTATTTGGTTCAATTGTAGATTTCAATTTATTATTTACTCTAGAGAAAGTCAATCCCATCGAAAGGACAAAATTCTTCGTACGTACCGGAGTAAAACCAACATTAGCATCCCATCCCGTGTTCGTCATTTTACCTCCATTCACGGGGCGACTATCCACGCCATGCTCGTAAGGAACTTTCAATTCCGTCACCAAATCGGTCGTTTTCTTCCAATACCATTCGAATGAACCGCTAATTTTATTACTAAAAAAACTCCAGTCGATCCCAACATTCAAGTTCGAAGTCTTTTCCCATTTCAAATCCGGTGCCGGCAAATCTTTCAATGCCAATTTATAGTCATAATTCTCTTTATCTTCTACGATGGTTGCAATCAGGTCCGGACTTACATTTTCTGCCACGTTCCCCTGGTACCCGTAAGAAACACGTACACTCATATCGCTTAGGATATTCTGTCCCTGCAACCAAGGTTCATACCCCAAATTCCATCGAAATCCACAAGCCCACACTGGAAGAAAACGTTCCTTTTTATCTTGACCGAAACGATTATTTCCATCTCCCCTGACACTGGCATTAAAAGCGTAACGATTATCATACATATAACTCAAAGTCAAATAATAAGATAAGGTGTTCGATTCTGACTCGGTTAATGTGGGCGTAGTTCGATACATATCGTTTACAGGTGGATCTACGGCATTATGCTGCGTGTAAGCTGGAAGATTTACAAAAATCTTTCCTTTATCCGGTATATACCCGTACGACTGCAATTTATACCCGTTGTTTTGAGTACTTGACATCTCTTGTCCTAACATCACAGAAAAAGAGTGAACTCCATTCAAGACTTTTATCCAATCCAATGAATTCCGCCAATTCCAAGAAGTTGCACTATTATGGCTGCTATTATATTCTCCCCCGTTAGGTAATTTTGAGTTTTCGAATTCTTTGGAACCTGCTTCAAAAGCGCCATAATCATATCCACGCTTTTGAGCAATATAATTTGTTCGTTCCGAATACCAGGAGGAACCATTTGTCTCAGAAGCACTATAAGATACTGAGGTATTAAAAGAAATATCATCCGTAATTCTCCAACGCAAATTTACATTGGCGTTTAATGTACTTACCGTATTTTCAGTACCACTATGTTCCAATTCATTCTCGACATTGAATAAATATCCGTTGTCAGCACTCTTGTAAAAGAACCGACTGCCATCCTCATTATAAGCAGGAATAGCCCGATTCATTTTAGAGGCATACCCAAAAGGATCTGTTCCCACGAAACCTTTCGTTTTACCCACACTACCTGACAAATTCGTACTCAAAGACACGGATTTCCACAAATTAGCAGATACACTCACGTTTCCGGTATACTGCACCTGATCATTACCAATAGCTGTATTTTTAGTTTCCGAGTACCCGAAAGAAGCATGATAAGTGGCTTGCTCCGTTCCACCCGAAATACCCACGTTGTGATTATGGCTAAACGCATTTCGGAACAAAATATCAAACCAATCCGTGTTATTTGATTCCAACTTGGCTGCCTCCGAACGGAACTTCTCCAAAGATATTTCCCTATTTCGGTAAGCCTTTGCTAAAGCCGTGTAACCAAAATCTTGATTACCGCTTAATAATAATCCCCGTTGATACGCCTCCCGAGAAACATCTACACGTTGTTTAGAATTCATCAATTCTAACTTACTATACGTCATTCTCGGAGTCAAAGAAAAATTCCCGGAATAACTTACCGACATACGTCCTATTTTTCCCTTTTTAGTCGTAATCACAATGACCCCGTTGGCTGCCTTTGTCCCGTAAATAGCCGTGGAAGCAGCATCTTTCAGAACGGTTATAGTTTCAATATCATTTGGATTTAACCAGGAAATAGCACTACCCACGAAAGTACGGATCATATCCTGACTATTCAAATCAATATTATTCAAATCATTCGTCTCAAAAGGAAGCGGATCTGTCTGGATTACACCATCTACAACCCAAACCGGTTCCGCATTACCTAACAAAGTAGAAGTACCCCGTACACGAATACGCTGCCGAGTACCAGTCAAGCCACTTCGGTTCATCACCATCATACCGGGAATCTTTCCCTGTAGTGCCTGTTCCAAGGTTTGTGTTCCATTCAACAATAAATCCTCGGCTTTCACGACACTGATAGAACCCGCCTGTGAACGCTTTTTCAAAGTTTGGTATCCCGTTACCACAACTTCGTCCACGATTTTCACGTCTTCTTCCAAGGTGACGTTAATCGTATCTTTTCCCCGGTAACGAACTTCTTTAGTTTCCATGCCGACAAAAGAAAATACCAATACTGTATTGAGCGTATCTGTTATGTACATCTTATAACGCCCGTTAATATCCGTGGATGTACCCATATTTACTCCCTTTAATCTCACGGTTACCCCCGCAAGTGGAATCTTTTTTACATCCTGCACGATTCCGACCACGGTCTTTTGCACGGGTCTCTTCTTTACTTCTTCCGCCTTCTTGATAATTACCGTACCTTCCTGATAAACAAACGTCAATCCCTTGGGATACAGAATGTCCTGTAAAACCAAGCGTAATTCCTTATCCTGCACATGTATACTTACTTTTTCTACATCTTCAACAAGATAAGCATTATACAAGAAATTAATTCCAGTCTGTTGCTGAACTGTTTTTAAAAATTCTTTTACGCTAACCTGTTCCAGATCAAGTGAAACTTTCACATCCTGCGAAAAACTCGTCGCAGACAAATTCATACAGAAAACGAAAAGAAATAAAACATTCCATTTCATAACATTCAAAATTTTTCGATGCCGACACAATAACGGCACCCGAATTGTTTGCCTAATACTGTTTTTTTTCATAAATTTGAAGACTATTAAATTAGTAAATAAAACACGGGAAGCAGGAGTCTAGTCCTAGGAAAACGAAATCTCCTCTTTCCGTCTTATTTTTCAAATAACAATATATTTTTCCCTTCTATTTTGTATTTCAATTCTCCCGTACTCTCTAATAATTTCAAGAAAATATTGATTTTGTCATGCCGTTTCACGTATCCAGTAAAAGGTAACCGTTTCAATTCCGGATGTACGAAGGTAATTGTGACTCCGTACCAACGTTCCAGATCACGTATAATTTCTTCCAGTGGACGATGGTCAAACACGTACATACCGTTTTTCCATCCCACGTACTCATCAACATCCACGACCCGTTTCCCGATTCTCCCCGATAAAGAAGCCACAGCTTGCTCTCCCGGTACCAATTGTACACTATCTCTTCCCCGATAAAGTACACGCCCGGAAACCAACGTAGTCAACATATCCTCCTGTTTATAAACACGCACACCGAAGGAAGTTCCCAATACTTTCACATCACCCATCGAGGTTTGGACAATAAAAGGCTTATTACCCGGTTTTACTTCAAAATAAGCTTCTCCTTCCAATTCGATTCTCCTTTCATCCCCAGTAAAATGGGTCGGATATTTTAAACGGGAATCCGCATTTACCCACACCTTGGAACTATCTTCCAAAATCAAGTAACATTCACCTCCAATCGGAACAAGCAATTCATTATAGACCATTTCTTCGGATTTCTCTTTTGCTATATACGCCAAACCTCCATTTTCAAATTTGATTTGGGCGCCGCCCTTATCCTCTAATACCTTTTTTTCATTCGAAACAGATACGGTATCTCCATTTCCCAAAAGCAAACGCACTTCATTTCCCGCGGGGAATATATCAGTTGAAGTAGCAAACGATACATGTTCATTTTGCCACGAAGACATAAACGAGAAAATAAAATTTATTGCCAAAACACAGACAGCAGCAGAAGTTCCTAACATGACATATAAACGTAACCTGCGTCGTTTATTTCTTCCACGAAGACGTTTAAACTCCGTGAATCCTTTGTAATGAGAAAATAACTTACAATTTTCAATTCCCTCTCGCACCAAATCCCCCCGCTCCAACTCATCATAAAGCTCCCGAAATCGTTTATCTTCCATCAACTGTTGAAACTGTTTATCTTCCTCTGGGGTAAGAATTTCCCCGTAAGATTTTTTTAACAGTCCCAATATATCATCAAATCTTTTTTCCATACATTATTTTTATTGCACATTACATTCTTATAATGCACGAAAGTAAATTTGGTATGGAAAAAAAACTAACTTTTTTATTTATTTCTATGAATAAATATCAAACAATATCATGTAAAGCAATGATACATAATAAGATTTAGACAATTTTTCTCGCAAATATTTAAAGCTCCGATTCTTTTGAGACTTCACGGTATGTAAACTGATACTTAATTTTTCGGCAATCTCGTTCCCGGACATTCCTTCCAGGCTTAATTTTATAATTTTTTGAGATTCTCGAGGCAACTCTTCAATATACAGATGTAATTGCCGAACCAATTCCTCCCGAATCGTTTGGATGAAATCGTCTTCAGGCATCACGACTTCCTCTTCTTGTATATTTTGCAATAAACGCTGATGAAGATTTTGCTTTCGCAAATAATACATTGTATTCGTGTATATAGATTTATATATATACCACGTGAATTCCTTCATTGTTACAAACACTCTATCCGACTCCCAAACCTTTACACACGTATCTTGTACTATATCTTCTGCATCCAACGGAGAATGCAAAAACTTGTTGGCGTAAGCACACAAAGCTGCATAATAATCTGCATAAAATGCTTCCCACGCTTGATCCTTTCGTTGATTTAACTCTTGTAAATAATCGCCACACATAGTACACGTCAATCAAATTTGCTATAGACAAAGATACAAAAATACTCCAAATTTGTAATTAAATTCTTTACATTTTTTAATCCATACCTTCTTTTCTTTCAATTGTTGCCACAAAAGTAAAAGCTATATACAAACAAATAAATCCCAATTAATGACTATTGTACAATTAAAAATCCCCTTCTTTAAGGAGATTTAAACATGAAGATACAAAAAGGAGAAAGGGTGAGAAAAGTATTTAAAACTTTTCTCACCCTTCCCCTACTATTTTTGCTGTCTTACTTTGCAAAAAGAGCAGCCAGTGCGATAGAATTCAATTTCGCATCCACACTATCCCCTCTGGATGACAACACGCTGGGAGCGGTAGCTCCAACAAGGATGGCTCCTTGACGGGCATTTGCCAATTTTGTGTTGGTCTTGTAGAACACGTTACCGGCTTCAATGTTCGGGAATACCAAACAATCGGCATCACCGGCAACCGGAGACATGATCTTCTTGATCTCAGCAGCTTCTTTATCAATAGCCACGTCCAATGCCAACGGTCCATCGATATCGATATTACCTAATTGACCTCTCTCTCCCATTTTAGCTATAATAGCAGCTTCGGTCGTGGAAGGTACTTTTGGTAACACTTGCTCGGTAGCAGAAATCATAGCCACTTTCGGACGTTTGATACCTAGAGCATTAGCCGTTTGGGTCACGTATCTCACGATAGCTAATTTCTGATCCATATCGGGAGCCGGGATAATAGCAGCATCGCTGGCAATCAACAATTTATGATAGTTCGGACATTCCATCACGGCAACGTGTGACAAGGTTGCTTTCGGGGGTAATAATCCGCGCTCTTTATTCAAGATAGCACGCATATATTTATCCGTACTTACCAATCCTTTCATGATAAAGTCTGCTTCCTTATTACGTACCATTTCTACGGCACGGGCTGCAGCAACCGTATCTACCGGCTCATGAATGATCGTGAAACGGGAAATATCAAAACCGTGCTCCGCACACACTTTTTTAATTTCGTTCTCGTCTCCACACAATGTAGCTTCAACGATCCCCATTTCAACAGCTTTGTTTACAGCCTCTATCGAGTGGCTGTCATTTGCATATGCCACAACCAAGCGTTTCTTTTGGGTGTTAGCTTTTAATGCCTCGTAAATGTCATCAATTTTTTGTATTGCCATGACAAACTCTTTTTACTAAATTAGTGATTTATGTTTTTAATTTGGAAGCAAAAATAACGCTTTTTGAGTAAAACAGAAACAAAAATCAGCTTTTTGATTGTAAATTCTAAATTTATCAATTAAATATGCCAACGTTTTCGATTTAAATCATAAAATCTCCTGACTTTTCATTTTTAATTCTCCATTTTCAATTTTCAATTAATTACTTTTGCTCTTGAAATAAAAAAAGAAATAGCGTGTCATTTAAAAAGAATATCACCGCCTTGTACTTAATTAAGGTTTCCAAATGGTTTACCTTGGTTATGCCTATCATTGTCCTATTTTACAATGAATGCGGATTGGATTTAGCGGATATATTCATATTAAAAAGCGTCTACTCTATCGCCATGGTATCTTTAGAAATTCCAACGGGATATCTTGCTGACGTTTGGGGAAGAAGAAATTGCTTGATTGCCGGGTGTATTTTCTGTTTCTTCGGTTTCACAAACTATTCCTTATCGGACACGTTCCTTGCTTTTTTCATGTCGGAAATATTACTCGGTTTCGGACAAAGCCTGGTATCAGGAGCCGATTCGGCATTACTCTATGACACGATGATTCATTACCGCAAGGAAGAAAGTTACTTGAAATACGAGGGACGGGTAACTATGGTCGGTAACTTTTCAGAAGCTTTCGCTGGAATCTTCAGTGGTTTGCTTGCCGCTTATTCTTTACGCCTCCCTTTCTACGTGCAAAGTGGGATCGCTTTTATCGGTATTCCAGCAGCCTTTACTCTCACGGAATATGCGGCAAAAACAAAAATCGAGAACTCATTCGCCAATATCGTGAAGATCATCAAGTATTCCCTTTTCACGAACAAGAAACTGTGTTACAATATCATGTTCTCCGGTGTTATCGGGGCTGCCACACTCACGATGGCATGGTTCGTGCAACCTTTATTGATTGAATTGGATACCCCGACGACCTGGTTCGGCATTATCTGGACGATATTAAACCTGACCGTGGGTATCTCGGCACTGTATTCAGACCTGCTGGATCAGAAACTGGGAAGCAACAAGATGTACGCTTTCATCCTGTTCTTCATTGTCGGGGGATACGTGGCGGTATCATTTAATATATCCTACATAGGATTGGTTGTTCTTTTCTTCTTCTATATCGTGAGAGGTTTTGCAACCCCGATCTTGAAAGGCTATATCAATCAAATCACCTTCTCTGAAATGCGGGCAACCGTCCTTTCTATTCGCAATTTTATCATCCGGTTGATGTTTGCAGCCATGGCTCCGTTGGTAGGTTGGCTACATGACCTATATTCCCTTTCCGTGGCACTTCAAGCAACTGCTGCCATTATTTTTATTCCAGGATTATTATTCTTAATCTTACAATGGAGTAAAAGAGAAAAATAAAATAGAGGTGGAAATTCCACCTCTATGCATTCATATCTTACCTACTTATTTTATCCCTTCTAAAATATTCGTGATTGCTTGAAACACGTCTTCAACCGCACCAAAGCCATTTACCGTGTGATGTTTCTTTTGAGCCTTATAATGGTCAGCAACAGGCAAAGTCTTTGCTTTGTATTCCCGAAAACGATTCTCGATAACTTCTTCGTTATCATCAGAACGCCCTTCAATCTTGGCACGTTCTAACATACGGCGCATCAACTCATCGTGAGGGACATCGATACTAACCAACGCACTCAACGGATGCCCTGTCTTGGCAAGCATTTCGTCAAGTATCTCGGCTTGTCTTACCGTTCTGGGAAAACCGTCAAACAAGAACCCGTCAACATCTTTATGATGTTCTATACTATTCTCGATTAACGCTACCACAAACTCGTCGGATAATAATTCCCCTTTATTGATTATTCCGGCAGCCATTTTACCAAAATCCGAACCTTCGGCTATTTCTTTACGAATCATATCTCCAGTGGAAAGGTGTGCCAAATTGTACTTCTCTACAATTTTTTTCGCCTGAGTTCCTTTCCCGGCTCCCGGAGGGCCAAACAATGCGATATTCAGCATGACAATTAGTTTTGTTTCGTTTTATGTATTAATTATTTGTTTCGTTTTTGTAAACTGTGCCACAAAGATATACTTAAATCTCAACCAAAAAAGCGAAACGACGAAATATTTTTATCGTAACATTCCTTACTTTTTTCTACTCAAAATTCTAAAATTTAAATTCTAAACTCATAAATATATTTCCTATTTTTACACCGCAAATCAAACACCATGAACACGAAAAGAAAAGTACCTGCAAAAAAATCCAAGAAACAGAAAAAGAGCTTTTTGAAACAAGTCTTTAAGACGCTGTTCCTAACAGCTTTACTATGCATTTTTTTGCTCGGCTTATTCGTGTGTTGTGTTTATTACGGGATGTGGGGAAAGATTCCGGATTACAGGGAATTGAAAGAAATTCGGAACTTCGAGGCTTCTTCATTATATAGTTCCGATGGAGAACTACTTGGAAAATATTACGTGGAAAACCGCACGAATGTCATGTTCGGGGGAATCTCCCGCAATGCCATCAATGCTTTGATTGCCACGGAAGATGTACGTTTTTACGAGCACAAGGGATTTGATAAGGTCAGTATGCTCCGGGTGTTAGGCAAAACGCTGTTGCTAGGCGATAGAAGTTCCGGAGGAGGAAGTACCATCAGTCAACAACTAGCCAAAAACCTTTTTCCTCGCAAATACAGCAGCAGGCTAATGATCCCGATTATAAAAATCAAAGAGATCATCACGGCTCACAGGCTGGAAAAACTCTATTCAAAAGATGAAATCCTCACCTTATACCTGAACACGGTGTCATTCGGGGAAGGTACATTCGGTATCGAAAGTGCCGCCCAAAAATACTTCTCCACGACAGCGACCCAACTTACAATCCCAGAAGCAGCTACATTGATCGGTTTGCTAAAAGGTCCCTCCTACTACAATCCCCGGGTACATCCCGACCGTACGTTGCAACGACGCAACACGGTAATCGCCCAAATGGTGAAATACGATTATCTCACCGAGGAAGAAGGCGAAAAACTCAAGCAAGAAAAACTGGAACTCCGTTATAAACCGTTGAATCATTATTCGGGATTAGCACCTTATTTGCGGGAACAAATCAGACAAGACGCGATGAAACTCATCGCCCGCTACAACGAAGCCAACAGCACCAACTACGATCTATATAAAGACGGCTTGATCTTAACCACAACCATCGATGCCGAAATGCAGCGCTATGCCGAAGATGCCATGCGCAAACACATGAAGTCCCTGCAAAACTCATTCTACACGCATTGGGACAAAAAAGAGCCTTGGCAAAAAGATCCCGACATACTGAATAAAGCTATCCGTGAAAGCGAGGCTTACAAAACTCTAAAGAAACAGGGATTAAGCGAAAAAGCCATTCTTGCCGCCTTGAACGAGAAAAAGTTAATGACAATTTACAGCGCTTACCAGGGGGAAACAGAAATAGAGATGTCCCCGATCGATTCCATCAAGCACTATCTAAAAATTCTACACCCGGGAATGATCGCTATTGAACCGCATACCGGAAAAATTAAAGTATGGATCGGTGGATTAGACTTCAAATATTTCCAATACGATCAAGTCTTAGCCCCTCGCCAAGTCGGCTCTGTATTCAAACCTGTTGTTTACAGTGCTGCGGTCCGGCACGGTGCTCGGGTAGACGCTTATTACAAAAACGAACAAAAAAGCTATCCCAAGTATGACAATTGGACTCCCCGTAACTCGAATAACCAATACGGTGGATTTTACACGCTAAAAGGAGCGTTAAGCCAATCGGTCAACACGATAGCGGTAGAAGTACTCTTGCAAACAGGGATTGATACCACGATCGCCCACGCCCACCGTTTAGGCATACAGAGCGATCTTCCTTCTGTCCCCTCTATTGCATTAGGAGCGGCAAATATACCCTTGAAAGAGATGGTACTCCCCTATATGTGTTACGCGAATAACGGAATCCTTACACGACCCTATTACTTGATTTCCATCAAAGACCGGGAAGGGCGTATTATACACGAAGCCGATCCCCCGCTCCAGGAAAGGATATTACCTTCGGATGAAGCACACTTGATGTCATCCATGCTCACTGCCGTCATTCAGGAAGGCACCGGAAAACGATTAATCAATAATTACGGGCTAAACACGGCTATCGCGGGAAAGACAGGAACCACGCAAAATCAAGCTGACGGATGGTTTATCGGTTATAATCCTCGTATTGTCGTCGGTATTCGGGTAGGTGCGAATAATTCCCGAATTCATTTTAACTCCACGTCATTGGGTCAAGGAGCTAACATGGCACTTCCCATTTTCGGGTTATTCATGCAGGAATGCTTGCAAAGCAGCACATACGACTATTGGGCAAATCTCTCCTTCCCAGTGCCGCCCGTCGATGTACAAAAAGAATTGGAAGTACCCACGTTCAAAGAAAATATAAATATATTGGATAGATTAACCAATCAGAAACTTGAAAAGGTAAAGCATAAAGAAACCGACTCGGAAACAGATCAACCGAAAAAGAAAGGTTTTTTCCGAAAAATCGGGGATCTCTTCAAGAAGAAAGATAAAAAATAAACGAAAATGAAAAGTATTGACAGAACCTCCCTAATTATATCATTTATCGCACTTGTTGTTGTATTCAGTATCGTATCAATCATCGGCTCCCCGGCAGAGATTCGTTTCTCCTGGCAAGGGATAAACCCGTGGAACACGGTAAGTGCCGTTCCCTTGATGTTCAAGCGGTTTATCAGTCTGAGCGACGGGATTATTTACACGCTATCCGTGTTACTCATCGCTTATTTGTGGTGGCGTATTTATGCCTTGATCAACAAGATAAAGAATCGCCCCAACCGACAAAAAGAATATTAAGAAGTTTATTCCTTTACCCCGTACACGCTTTGAGAAATACGTTTCACGGCAATCACAAAGAATCCGGTCAATACAAGATTCAGCACTAAACTCAGGATTGAAATAATCAGAGCCGGACCTCCTAACTGATAGCCCATGGCAATCACGATAATCCCCGCTCCCACTTCACCACGGGTAAACATACCGATGGACAATGCCAAACGTTCCTGTATCTTCCGGTCCCGGTAGAAAAACAAGGGAAACATCTTACCCAAATTAGAAAGCAACGTGACAACAATCACGTGGAAAACAAGAATTCCCCAACCGGGCATATTCTCACCCGCGGTATCTAAACCTATAAAAATCGGTGTGCTCAATCCCACGAGGAACATAAACAAATACGAGATAAAACTGGAAGCTCTCTCTTCCTCCCGGGAATGATTGTGCACGGTCTTCATCACCATCCCCAACACGAAAGCAGGTAACAAAACCTCGATATGAATCGCCCCGTCTTGTCCCATGAGTGACTTTGTGATTAAATACACGCTCTCGAATGTTGCCACGATACACACGGAATAAAGTACTATCGCTTTCCAAGATTGTGGCAGATTCAGCGAACTCAATCGCTTCCACCCGAAGATCAAAAGAAGGCAAACCACTAGTATAATCACGAATAATTGCCATTTGAAACCGATCATCAGTATCTGCAAAGGAATCATCAAAAGAATTGTATCCAAATCATCGAATATAGCCAACACCTGCGTCTTTTTATAGATCCACTCCCTTTTCAGCCCGGCAGCCGCCAGCATCGTGAATAAAATCCCCGCTGAAGTCGGTGCCGCAAACCGGCTTATCAGCAGATTATTCTCCCATGAAAGCCCCGTGTCCAAAAAGAATATATAATAAAAAGCGATCAACAACCAAGGTACGGCAGCAGTAGCCATCGCGATAAAATAATCAGTGGTATACGATTTCCATTTCGTCTTATCCAGCTCAAATTCCCGCCCGACGTTAATCATGATAAATGCAAGGCAAATAAACATCAACCATTTGCATACACTATAAAATGAACCATACGCTCCCCCCAAAGCAGACGGGAGTATCTGGGACAAAAACAAACCACAAAGTAAAAATATAGAAAATAGAAAAACCTTCTTCATCCTCTCCGAATTAATTTGCCGCAAAGATACAATATTCTCGGGAATTATGGAGGACTATTTAAAACGAATCTAGTTAAAAAATGTAACCCAAAAGCGTTGATCTACTCGTATTTAATCGCATCCGGTTTATACACACGGTAATCATAAAACCCTGTTTTCCTTCGACTCGAAACATTTACCTCAATACGGTGAATATCAGGTGGAACTTTCGGATAGAAAGCAAATCGTATGCTCAAGTTTTTTAAAATCAAATTGTCATTACGAATGTTTAAGCTAAAACCAACACCCCAGTAGGTCTGACTCTTAAATAACGATTTATCATCTCTGGCGAGCACGCCCCAATCCACGAATCCAGTAACGGATGCCCGAAACCCCCGCTTGATATATGGCAAGAAAAGAGTCGCCGACATCGAACCGGAAAGCCGCTGTGTACCTCGAATCGTATCCGTATCGAATCCCCTGATATTCGCATCTTCAAAATAAATAAAATCATCCGGATTCCGCTTGGTTCCCAACACATAATCCAGATTAGTATAGAAACGCATACGATGCCTGGACAACTCGTACAAGGGACTGATATATTGCGCACCAGCCTTAAACACGCCACTTTCTGCCGTGTAACCGTTCAGGAAAGTTCCAAATGCGGCATACCACGAATAAAATTTATCGGCATGCTTGTCAAACCACGAGTAATGCCATTCCGTACCGAGATAACCGTATTCCGTGAAATCACTTTTCTCGTAACCGAAAAGCAACGTACCAGACAGCCCAGAAGGAATATCCTCCGTACGACCGAAATCATAAATCAAGTTCGCCTTAAAATATTTTATCTTTGTGAATGTCAACGCCCCCATAATTCGATTACGGTCATAGTAAAAATGATTCGAATCACTCGTCACCTGCGGACGATCTACAAAACTCGTCCCCGTGTAACGTCCCGTCAGATATAATATCCGGTTATAACTGAATTTCTCGTTCAAGAAGAAAGACTTTCCTCCCCAAAAATCCCACAACCGATAATTGAACAACTCTATCGGCTTCGTAATATCCCGGTCTACCAATGTCTTAGAAGAATACACCCGGCTATAAGCTGCTCCTCCCGCCCATTTTGTCTTGTAAGTTAAAAAACGTTTATCCATCTGCACACGCAAAACCTCTTGCTCATAAGTATTCTCGTACATTCCATAGAAATCCATATGCGAACCCATGACATTCGCAGCTTCATATTCAATCAAGTTTCCCCACTTTTGATCTTTACGCCCACGGTAACTAGCCTCATAATGCAAGGTATGCCCTAACTTGAACAGATTCTTGGTTTCAATACCCAAGTCAACGGCATTCAAGAAATTACTCCAAACCTCTCCCGTCCACGAGAACTCATCCTTACAAATAACAACCAAGTCAACCAACGACGAATCACCTGGTACTTCTTTTATCCCGATCAAAGCATCATCGACATTGGACATATCTTTCAACAATTGCTCGTTCTGTACCAACTCGAACGGATCGACAGACATTCCCGACCTCACCGTCATTTGTTTTTTGATTACCCGTTCGGCAGACCTTTGATGCACGGAATTTGCCAAAGTCAGAAGCCATTGTAAACTATCCTGCTGAAGGGAAGCCGTATCATTAACACTGGTCCCGAAAGGAGGCAACACCTTCACGTGGATATCCCGGATAATCTTTCCCCGATACGGTTGATAACGGTCTTCACTATTTTCTGTTTCAACAATATCAATATTATACTTCCGGGGATTAATAAATATCATTTTATAAAGTTCCTTCGTCCATTTCCGGCGCTCGGCAACTTGCTTAATCTTGGAAAACTCATATTTCAATGTATCTTGTATTAGGCTGTCAGGCATAAAGACCACATCATTCTGCTTGATCGTATCCCGGACATTTTCTTTCTTATGTTTTTTCTTTCGGCACATGTCTTCTGATAAAGGTCTTGCGCTAGCTTGACTTTCCACGAGTAGCACCCATGCTAAAACCAATATCAACCAACGAATTATCAACTTCACCTCCACCTGATAAAATTATTCTTCCAATATCAACGTTTTCATTTTTTCGGATACCCACACTTCTCGTTCTCCCTGCTCATTCTGATATATAAAACAAGCCTCCACACGAGGATTAGCTTCTACAATCTCTTTTGCCTTCTCGGTTCCCAGCACCATAAAAGCCGTGGCATACGCATCCGCTTCCATACACGTGGGAGCATACACGGAAGCTCCCAGCATATCCTGTTGGACAGGATAACCGGTCTTAGGGTTTATCGTGTGGGAATATTTTTTTCCGTCCACAACATAAAATCTCCGGTAATTACCGGAAGTAGCCAACGCACCCTCTCCCATTTCCAACACAAACTGCAACTCCCGGCGAGAAGCCGTTTCATCATCGATCGGTTTGTCTATGCCGATATGCCAAGGGCGTGATTTATCACTCTGCCCCTTCACCCGAACCTCACCACCGATCTCTACCATGTAATCGTGAATCCCTTTACTCTCGAAAAAGTCCGCCACGAGATCCACTCCCAAACCTTTAGCTATCGAGCTTGCATCCATCTGAATCCCTTGCACAGCTTTAGCAAGCTTCTCCCCCTCGATCTTCACTTTATCCATTCCGACGTATTGCAATAACGAATCCACCTTTTCCGGCGACGGGAGTCTTTCATTTCTAAACCCGAATCCCCATGCGTTCACCAACGGGGCTACCGTGATATCAAAAGCACCCCCTGTTTCTTTATATACTTCCCCCGCCTTCGTAAACATTCTCACGAACAACGAATCTACCTGATCCGTTTCCCCCCGGTTCAAACGGGCAATCACGGATTTCTTGTTAAACATCGAAAGCGACTGGTTCACCCGCTCCATCTCCTGCCTGATCTCCGCGGAATAATCCGTGGTACTCCGGTAAGACACGTGATACGTCGTCCCGTACACGCTTCCCTCCGTAAATTGGTACATCTTCCGTTGACATCCCACACCCAATATCAACACACAAATAATAATCCCCAACCTTTTCATACAAATCCATTAAAAATAATATCCCAAATTGAAATAGAATCCCAATTTCTTCGACCAATCTGAAAGAGAAAACATAACATCGATAGGTCCCACGAAACTATCGTACGAGTATCCCACACCTCCACCGAAAATATCCTTTCCTCCTAATATATCAAAGAAACTAGCCTCCTGTTTCGCGTAATTTCCTGCCAAAGATATATAATGATTTCGTCCCAAATTGTAACGTAACATTATTTTAGCTACAACCAACGAATTGTCAAATATCTCTAAATGCTGAATTCCCAAAAATGGCAATTGCTGATCCACATATCGTCCGGCAACATCCCCTCCCATGCAATTCAAGTACGGGTAAGGAATATTACGCCCGATCAACACCCTTCCGTATATGGAAGGTATAAACTTCACCCGCCGGGTAATAGACACCACACTCTCAAAATCCAACCCGATAGCCGAGAAAGGAGCACCATCATTATAAGTCAACAAATTATCCGTGTAAAGCGAGTAGTCGACTTTCAGCGACATACCTCTCGTCGGGTAATAACGTTTGTCAAATGTTTCCAAGTGAGCCAGACCATGATAACTAAAGAAACCTTCCGGCTTCACGTTTATATTGTGGTCGCGATCTGAAAACATAAACGATTCGTAATTAAAATACTCGTACCGGGCACCTATCTGCAACTTGAAATTCCGGAAATAAATATCCGAACCACCCAGCTCCACCTTGTGATAGGCATACTCCACGTTATCCTGTTTCTTGTTTTTATTGTAAATATCCAGATTATTATACTTGAACGTGTATCCCAGTTCGAATCGCCGCAAGAAAGTATTCCCCAAAGAATAATTCAACTTCACGTAAGGATTCATACTCAATCGTCCGGTCAACGAAAGGCGGGAACCTCTCAACTCTTTATGCGAAATAGTCGTATTCAACAATATCGCCGCCATCTCCTCCGAATCAAAACGGAAGCCTAGATTCAAAGAACTCATGGGTTTCTGTTTCAAGGTCAATTCCAAGTCATAAACCGGACCTCCGCTCAACTTGTAACTCACGCTCGAAAAAGCTCCGATACCATATAATTCGGCGATAGCATGATGCAAATCATTCAAAGTAATCCGGCTGTAATCCTTAATCCGTATTTTCTTCCGCAACCATTTCTCGTCCCGATCGTCAATTCCCGACAGACGCACGCGCTCAATCATCAGCGTATCGTTCGAAAGCACCACCCGATCTTCCACGTTCGCATCATTCCGATCCTCCGGGATACCCAACTCCCGTTTCAATTCCATCAGTTCATCCCACTGGCTCCGGGCGATCTCCTCTCCCCGGGCAATCAAAGTGTCGATAGCCGATGACGAAAAACTGGCAGCCGAATAAGGATACACGTCCGGCTTGATATATATATTCACCATCTTCTTGTTTTCCTCGTACTTCTGGATTCCCAGGAATGAAGTCATCTGATCGATAATCCCGGTCACCGATTCCAGACCCGAGGCATCTTTCAATTCGGCTTGCACATCCACCCCGATAATAATATCCGCCCCCATCTGTTTCGCTATATCTACCGGAAAATTATTTGAAATCCCTCCGTCGACTAGCACCATTCCGTCCCTTCTCACCGGGGCAAATACCCCGGGTATCGCCATACTAGCACGCATGGCAAGTGGCAACACGCCGTGATCCTGCACAACTTCTTGCCCGTCCACCAAATTACTCGCCACGCAAGCAAACGGAATCTGCAATTTATGGAAATCCAACGTGTCATGGTACCCGATCGTCAAATCGGAAAATAAATTGTATATATTCTGCCCGCTAATAAACCCGGAAGGGATCTTGATCTCCCGGTTATTCTTGATCGGCACGGAAACGAGATATTTCTCCGTTTCCTCCTTCTCCGAAAAAGGCAAATTATAACGATACACCTTATCACTCAACAAAAACATCCAATCCTGGGCACGCACCAGACTATCCATCGTGCGCGAATCGTACCCGATCGCATATAAAGCTCCGACAATAGACCCCATACTCGTTCCGGCAATATAGTCTATCGGAATACCGGCTTCCTCCAACACTTTCAGAACACCAATATGCGCCACGCCCTTCGCCCCACCTCCACTTAACACCAATCCCACCTTTTTACGCTGAGCCTGCACATCCAACACGAGAAACAAAACAAGAAGAAAAACCCAAGACCGTTTCATAAATATTAATTTAGAATATATACCTTCAAAAATACGAATTTCCCGCAAATACACAAAGAAACTCAAAGGTTAAAATCAAATTCCATACCATACCCCGAAAATTTTAGATTTAATGATAAATCATCAACCACTGAATATATTATTCTTTTCTCTTTGCATTTTTAAATCTCGATTATCAATTGTAAATTTGCGGTAGACAAAAAAATGTAGTATGACAAAAATATTAGTGATTGACGACGAGCGCAGCATCCGCAACTCCATGAAAGACATTCTCCAATACGAGGGACACGAGATCATCTTAGCCGAAAACGGTATGGAAGGTCTTGTAGCCGTGAAGTCTGAAAAACCGGATATTGTATTTTGCGACATAAAAATGCCCAAAATGGAAGGGATCGAAGTACTGGAACGTATCAAGGAATTTTCAGCTGATACCCCCGTTATCATGATTTCCGGACATGGAACCATTGATACGGCAATCGAGGCTATTCGGAAAGGAGCTTATGACTTTATCGAAAAGCCATTAGATCTCAATCGACTGTTAATCACGATAAAAAATGCAACCGACAAGCATTTGCTGATACACGAAACCAAAACGCTAAAAAACAAGGTCAGCAAAAAATACGAGATAATCGGTCAGTCCGAGGCTATCGACCACGTGCGTTCCATGATCGACAAAGTAGCGGCATCTGATGCCCGTGTGCTCATTACCGGTCCAAACGGTTCCGGAAAAGAATTAGTCGCACACCAGTTACACGAACTAAGCCACCGGAAAGAAAGCACCTTCGTGGAAGTCAACTGCGCTGCCATACCTTCCGAATTAATCGAAAGCGAATTATTCGGACACGAGAAAGGTTCCTTCACTTCGGCTATCAAGCAAAAGAAAGGAAAATTCGAGTTAGCCAACAACGGTACCCTCTTTTTGGACGAGATCGGTGACATGAGCCTGAGCGCCCAGGCAAAAGTGTTAAGGGCATTGCAGGAGCAAAAAATAACCCGTGTCGGCGGGGATGCCGATATAAACGTGGACGTACGCATTATTGCCGCCACGAACAAAAACTTGAAAGAAGAAATTAAAAAAGGAAACTTCAGGGAAGACCTCTACCATCGTTTGAGCGTCATCATCATTGACGTACCACCATTGAATCAGCGGTTGGAAGATATTGATGTCCTAGCCCCCTATTTCTTGACAGACATTTGCACCGAAATGGGCATCGCTCCCAAGTCACTGGATTCGGATGCGATCAATGCGCTCAAGGAATGCGAATGGACGGGTAATATTCGTGAACTGCGTAACGTCGTAGAACGGCTGGTAATTCTTTGTGGAAATACAATCACCAGGGAAGACGTGAAAATGTATCGTTAAACAACAATTTCATGGGTAAAGACAACAAACTACATATCATACTATTAGGGAGAAGAAACAGCGGGAAAAGCTCATTAATCAACACCCTCACCGGACAAAATATTGCCATTGTTTCGGATATTGCCGGAACCACAACCGACCTTGTCAAGAGAAGTTACGAGATTCCCGATTTCGCATCGGTCATATTCATTGATACCGCAGGTATCGACGACATCGGCACACTCGGGGAAATGCGTGTTGAAAAAACACGCAATGCCATCTCGCAAGCCGACATCGCCATTCTAGTCATCACGGGCAACCAATTCGGAAAACACGAACGGGAACTTGCCGAACGTTTCAGGAAACAAGAACTCCCATTCCTGATCATTCATAACAAACGGGATGAAAAACCGCTTACCCCCGTGCTAAAAGATCAACTTACAGGGGAATACCATTGTCCGGTTATCGATTTCTCGACAAGAGACACCGACACCACTCCCGTGCTGGATGCTATCAAAAGCGTGTGGCAAAAAGAGAATGACAAACCCAAATCCTTGATCGGCGACATACTCACCCCGGGTGACATCGTACTATTAATCACCCCGATAGACTCCGAGGCTCCCGCGGGACGCATGATCTTACCGCAGGTACAAATGCTTCGGGATATTCTGGATAATCATTGCTCGGCTATCGTCCTGCAACCGGAAGAAATCACCGGTTTCCTGGAAAAGACCGGCATTCGTCCACGGCTGGCAATAACAGACAGCCAAGTGTTCAAAAAAGTGGCAGCAATCATTCCTCCCGAAATACCTTTGACAAGCTTCAGCATCGTGCTAGCACGTCACAAAGGTAACTTCGAGGCTTACTTGAAAGGGACTGCCAAAATAGAAACCTTGCAGGAAGGCGACCGTGTACTCATGCTTGAATCTTGTTCCCACCACGTGTCATGCGAAGACATCGGACGACATAAAATTCCCCGTTGGTTGCAAGACTACACGGGCAAAAACTTTCAGTTCGACTTTATCGTGGGATTGGACGCCATCACTCGCCCGATCACCGACTACGCCATGGTCATCCAATGCGGTGGTTGCATGATTACAGGCAAACAACTGAAGAATCGGCTTCAACCAGCCATCGAAGCTGGAATCCCCGTCAGCAACTACGGCATGACAATCGCTTACCTGCACGGTATATTCAACCGGGTAACCGAAATCTTCAAGAACTAGAAAAACAATTTACCCTTACATATAAATATTCTTCCACCCGTTCTTTTTGAGGAACGGGTGGAAGAATATTTTATTTCATGAAAAACAACTTACAATGTCGGTAAAACTTAAACCATTTCAGAACGTAAACCCGACCCCTATCGTGTAAGGATGCAATTCCGGGGCTTTACTCTTTTTAAACATATTTGTTAACGTATAGTTTCCCCAAAGGCACATCCCTCGATAGCCCATGTGAACCGTCCAATCAGCCTTCAACGGAATCATGCCGTAGCTGTCCGAATTCTTTTTACGGCGCTTATCCCCGTCTTCATCCCGATAAACGACCTTCGTTTTTGAATGAAGCCGTACGCCCCCGACAACACCGGTAGATATATAGGCTTGCCTAACCATCGACGCCGGGAACTGCCATTCCACAAGAAGCGGTATCGTCATGTAAAATGTTTTAAACACACTTCTTTTCACACGGTCTATACCCAAATCGCTCAAAAGTTCCGCACGTAACATTCCATTCTCGTCTTTCTTTAAAGTTATATCCCTGTCAAAACGAAACCGTTGATACTCGAAACCGATTCCTGTCACCAACCCGATCGTTCGGCTCGGATTCAGCGTGATGCCATGCTCGAAAAGATTAATTTGCACGGCAAAAGAATTAGCCCAATCCAATTCCATGAAATCTTTATCATCCGTTTCGGAATAACTCGAATAACTCGTGTTCCCGAAATTCACGAACCCAAGATAGAACCCGCTCCAGTGTCCCCCGAAATGAGGTGATCGCCCCCTTCTTCTCTCCTCTCTCACCGTTTTCATTGGAACATCCGAATGACGCATAGACCTTCGTTCCGATTCCCTCACCGTATTATCCCAGATAATCATTTCCGACTCCTGCACCACCGTGTCCCGGGTTCCACTCTTTTGACGTATTGTATCTTTATGCCAACTATCACGCACGACAACAGTGTCCTTTTGTGCTACTACCGACAACACGCACATCATAAACATTACATAAACAACCACCTTTTTCATATATTCATATTTTAATTTAGTACATGACGTTTAACCACCCCGATTAGTTACAGATTATCTTCATCTTTTGTATCCCTGCTCCTCAAGTGGTTTACCACGTTCCTTCCGGCGTTCACGATAGAACTCAATATATTATTAGAACTTTCTAAATCGGGAGCAATAATCCGGAAAGAACGTGCACGGGGTTCTTCCGTTTCCACCCGGAAACTCACCCCCTCGTATGGGGAAACAAGCCTTTCATCCGGGCGGGGAGCCAGGATTTCAGCCACCACCCCTACCTTCTTTTTACCCTCTATCAAACTAACAGGTTCCATGCGTTTTGCAACAACTTCTACCGCCACATCACGAGCAACAACAACCTGCGTTTTTTCCTTTTCCTGCACCTCTGCCGGTTCTACCATCATTTCCTTTACAGGCACATTCTGTAAAGAAGGCATCTCCGCTTTAACGGTCTGTTGCGGCAAATCATAAACCGGAAATTCCTTTTCTCTCGTCAGGAACATTACTAACACCACCGCGAAAAGCACGACTGCCGCCACCCCGGCGTAACGCTTCATGAAAACAATTACCGCCGGTCTACGTCGCAACACATCCTTTCCCTCGAACACACATCCGGATTCCGGTTTCATCCGCACCGCCTTGAAAGCCTTGGTTTCCCGCTCGAACTCGTCCTTTCCCACATTTTCCTCCACCCATTGCCTTTCCTCGTCAGTAATAACACCTTCGGCTTCTGCAATCGCATAATAAGCCAGTTCTTTCCCGTTCACTTGCTGCTTCAACCTCTCCTTTCTCTTGAATACTTCCTCACCCGGCTGCAAACGCACCTCGTTCATGCCTTCCAGCAATTCCCGTAAGTCGGGATGAACCAGCAGAAAAGCCCTCAACTCCGCCTCGTACTCGTCCGGCAAAACACCGTCCAGGTAATCCATGAAATATATCTCGTAATTATCTCTTGTTATCATATTTCCTCCCGTTTAAACAACAACATCCGGACGACGGATAAACTCTTTCATAAATGCCCTCGCCCGGAAAATGTAAACTTTTACCTGCGATTCGTTCAGACCCGTGATCTCCGCTATCTCGTGATAAGAATACGCCTCGTAATCCCGCAACAAAACAACCGTTTTCTGTATCGAAGGTAACTTCGCCAAGGCAAACTCCAACACCTCCTGCAACCCCGTGTATCCCGGTGAAGCTACCTCCACACGATCGCCAACAGCCTCGATATCCCCGTATTTATTTTCTCGGCGCAAAACATCGATCATCCGGTGATAGGAAGTACTGAAAAGAAAAGCCTTTGCCTTCCCGTAGTCGATTTGCGAAACGTCCTCCCACAACTTCATGTAACTGTCCTGCACGATGTCTTCCGCCATCTCTTTCGACCTGCACATTTTATAAATAAAACGGTACACGTCATCGGAAAACGCATCTACAGTCCGGTTATATTCCACTCTATTCATTTCCCATCCCTTTCGTCCATAAAGAAATCCGCTTCACGTCACGCCAAGTAACATATTTAACTTTATCCCCCCCGCCGAATACAAGAATCCCGCTATTACTGAACGTCACGTCACGATCTCCCCCCAACACCAACTCTCCCCCATTACGCAACTTCAACCACGTGTACTTGTGATTCTTCGGTTCAATTGCCTGAATATACTTGAAAGGAATCCGGTACATCACGTTCCCGTTCTCCCCATCCAGCAACTCGAAATCCATCGCCTCGTCCAGATCATACACCAACACGCCTTCCAACACCTCTCCCCGTTTTGTTTCCACCGTACCCAAAAGCCGACGGGGATTCATGAAATCATCATACTTCAATAAGTTGATCTGATTCATGGGAACACTCCTAAACTCCCGGAAATCTTTCCACGCCACGATAACCTGTCCCACGGAAGGCATATTCACGATAATACCCCGATTCCTCGCGTCCACATCACTCTCTCCCCACAAAGCGAACTCCCGCCCGCTATTCAACGCCACCCGACAAAAACTACCGGACGAATTGATACTCCGAATATTTTTAAACGCGATAGACATCCCGCTTGACCCCGAACGCCCGTCCAACAAATGCGATAACGAATTCTCGTCAGAATCCCATTGCACGATACCCTTATATCTCCCGTAAGGAGTTTCCACGGTACCCGTGATTGGCACGTCTTCCGGTTCCCGTATCGTGTCGGGAGCCGCACTAAAAACGATCTCGCTGATATGGTCCCATTCTACCACGCTATTTCCAGCCGTTTCTATCGTTAAACTATTCCGATTTCCCCGGGGCAACCAATCTTCCAGTTCGATAATATGTCCGTCCCGCACCTCCAATTCTATCCGGTTATCCCCGATCACCCGAATTCGCTTTATATCGCCGAAACGGCAAGTAAAAGCATGAACAAGCGGCTCAATCCCATCCACGTAACGCATGTAAGGATTATCCGTATTGGACGCATAAAAAATATCCGTCCAATACAGATTTTTTCCCCAGTAAATATAACCGCTAACCTTCGTGTTCATCACGGTATAAACATCCCCATAAATCCGGTAATCCTTAGCTTGTGCCCGAGTTTCCAACACCACGGCACAACAAATAACGCATGCTATCAATACTTTTTTCAACATACAAACCTTATTGTTTATTCATACGACGAACGAACACCACGAAAAGTTACAAAGAAAATAATCACAAATTTAACGAACACCACGATTATAACATGAAAACTGACATAAAAATAATTACCTTTGGTAAATTATTACAGAACAAGCCCAAAATAAACCAGAAACGGGTATATCATTCCTACCTTATTTACAGTTCACTGGAACCAATTCCTATTCAACTCCCATCAATTCCCCATCCAACTCCTATCATGATAGATAAATTATAACTTTTACATAGAAAATAAAAATATTTTGCTACCAATTAAATGCAAGGCATATTTATCAATAAACTTAACACGTGATAGGAACAAGGCTAATTTCACCCCCGTTCAAGCATGAAAAAAGAGTGTTCCACGGATGGAACACTCTCCCGTATCTTTTTTTAATACTATTTCCTATGAATCGGTTTCCAGCCTTTTAAAACCTTTACCCAGTATCTGATTAGCATCAAAGATCGTGACGAATGCGTTCGGGTCGATCTTGTAAATCGCTTGCTGCAAAGTTGCCATCTGGCGGCGATTAATCATTGTCATAATCATCTCTTTTTCCACCCGATTATACATTCCTTGTATCGGCAGGATGGAACCTCCCCGATGTAGATCGTTCAATATATAAGTTCGGATTTCTTCCACTTTATCGGAAATAATGAAGAAACTCTTTTCATTATTGAATCCTAGCAGGATCATATCGATCGTTTTTCCCATGAGGAATATGGATAACCAAGAATACATCGGTACTTTCCAATCTTGAAACATCAAAAAACCGAATATCACGATACAGGAATCGACAGACATCTGTAACTGCCCCAGCGGACGATGCGTCCACTTGTGCAAGATGTTCGACAACACGTCTGTTCCCCCGCTGGACGCACGAGTTTTCAATATCATTCCTACACCGGTACCCATCACCACACCACCGAAAATACAGGCGAGCAACACTTCATCCCCCAGCCGGAATGGATCAAGAGCCACCATAGGATCGGTCGGGATAGGTTCGCCCATCATTGTCAATAAAATAGCCGGAATACTATCGGAGAATACGGCAACCAAGATAAAACAAATAAATGTCTTTACCCCGAAGTCGGAACCCAATACTTTCAATCCCAACAAACTCAACGGCAAATTAAAGCACAACGCCGCCATACCAATCGGGAATCCCCACTTGTGCTGTAAAACAATCGTGATACCATATATTCCCCCGGGGACAATCTTGTACGGTGCCATGAAACAACTATACCCTAACGCTAACACAAAAGCCCCGCCGATCAACAAGGCATATGTCTTGAACCACTCTCGGGTAAACGGCTTTTCTTTTAATAATATATTCACCATTGATTCTAATTTTAATTTCGGGCGCAAATATACCCTCCCCCGAAGCACAAAAACATGACATTTGTCATATCTTCTATTAAAAATATAATTTAACATTTGACGAGAACTTCAGGCATTGATTTTGCATATCCCGAATTATTGATTATAATTGCACACTTTTTCCAAATTGTGAAATTAAAATGAGAACAAGCCTACGAATTACAAAAGAAAAAATACTCAACGTGGCACAAAAATTGTTCATCGAAATGAGTTTTTACGGCACAACGATGAAGGATATTGCCAACGCTGCTAAAATTAGCAGGCGCACGTTGTACACTCATTTTAACAGTAAGGAAGCAATTTTTAACCACATCGTGAACCAAAAGATAGAATTAATCGATCAAAAACTGAAACAGGCAGTACAAACGGCCTTGCCCGCCGACAAACGGTTGAAGTTATATATAAAGGAGCGGTTCAATTTAATAGCGGAACTCATGGGGGGAAGCCAACCCATCAAGGAAACTTTTTTACACAACAACAGTAGAATCGATGTCTTGAGAAAGAATATAGACACGCAGGAAATAGAACTTTTGTACGCCATATTGAAGGACGGGGTGACCAAAGGAATTTTCTCGATCAAACAACCTCGGCGTCTTGCAAATTCGTTACAATCCGTTTTTAAAAGCCTTGAATTCGGTTTTATCCGGGAATATGACCATAAACCCAATCCACAGATTATCAACGAGTATATTAATATATTATTTCACGGGATTATCAAGAAGTAATCAAGAAGTAATCAAAATACATTATAAAAATGGAACTATATATCAACGCTTTTGCACATTACATACCGGAAACAAGAGTTCCTAATTCCTATTTCAAGGAGGTAAACGGCTTGGACGACGAATGGATATTCAGCAGAACGGGAATTAAAACCAGAAGCAAAGCGGGAGAAAACGAAAACACGAATACCATGGCTCTCGAAGCCGTGGAAAGACTAAAAGATAAATTACCTTTCGCCATGGAAGAAGTCGATCTCGTGGTGGCTGCCACCTACTCGCCACACGACACTGTGGCGACTGCGGCTCATGCTATTCAACGCAAATACACGATGAGAGCGGCAAAATGCTTGAGTGTTTCCTCGGCTTGTTCCTCGTTTATCAACGCCATAGAAATCGTACAGGGATATTTTGCCATGAACAAGGCTACCCAAGCCATCGTGGTCGCTTCCGAGCATAACACGGAATATAGCAACGAAAACTGTCCCCAAAGCGGACACTTGTGGGGGGACGGTGCCATTGCTATCGCCATATCGGCTTCCCCGAAAGGAGAAAAGCCAGCAAAAATACTTGATATTTTCACCCGGGGACTGGGGCATATCGGCAAAGCGGATACCGCCGTGTATCTCCGCCCGCATCACGGGGGTATCGGAATGCCCGAGGGACGCGACGTGTTTATCAATGCTTGCCACTACATGATAGAAGGTTTGCAAGTCGTGACGGAAAGTAACGGCAAAACACTGGGCGATTTGAAATACATCGCACCCCATCAGGCAAACAAGCGCATCATGGCTACCATCGCCCGGCAAATCGATTTCCCGGAAGACCGTATTCTCGCAAACATCGGGGAAGTTGGCAACACGGGATGTCCCAGTTGCGGTATCGCCCTCTCGCAAAACCTCGAACGTGTAGAACGAGGCGACCTCGTCGGGTTAACCGTTTTCGGCGGGGGATACTCCTGCGGTGCAGTGCTATTACAGTTTTGACAAAAAGTCAATTTCACTCGGGTACGTTTGTCCCAGAGAAAGGAAAAGATCCCTAGCCCATAGCGGTGCCCAGGGATCTTTTCCTTTATTCAGGATATTTTTATAAATATCTTATTTATATTTATGGAATTTTTGGAACGATAGCATCTGAATAAGAAAACCAATACCATAATGCTTATGAAAACAACCTGTATTACCGTAATATTATTACTCGAAAGCCTTTTAGGAATGGGGCAAAAATTAGATAAGGAATTCCTTTTGCTGGGTACCCTGGACGAATACATGGGAAGACGCCTCACCGGAGAGGATGACGTAAAAGTGGACAGATATTATCCCTACGAGGGAGGTATTGCAAGTGTTATCTATACACTTTTCAAAAAGAAATACCCGGATTTGGAATACACGATGGAAGCTTCGGGACACAAGAAACTATTATCGAAGAAATTATCCGTTAAAGTGAATAACTATTTTCTGTTAGAACAAAAGAATGGATCGAGAACCTTAATCAACAATCAGTGGGTGCCTATTTACAATGGAAACCTAAAAGAAGATGTATTCAAATCAGACAAACAAAGATGCTCCTACCTGGCAGGTGCTTTTCTCCGGTACGGACGAGTGCAAGGAGATTCCGTCCGGATCATTCATTTTGCAAATTCCGGCGGGAAAGTAGAAGTGTGCGAGAAACTACTCAAACAACTCGGGTGTAAGGATATTAAATTCGTAAGTGAAGACAGAATTCCCCGTTCAAACACGTTTTCTTTCGTTCCCACGAAAAAATTGGAAGCTTTTTTGCAGAAAGCTATGAAGTTAAGAAAGGAAACGCCAATCCAGAAACCTTACCAACTGACTTACCCGATACGATAGCCAGCAAGACCATTTACACGAGAGAATGTCCGTGTTTTTCAAATGACGGCAGCCTCTCGTGCTAAAAAACAAATTGCTTCAAACATTTGAAGATTTATCATGCCAATTTTTCCACGTAAACTTGTCCCGCTTGATATTTTATAACTTTTACCCTCGTGCCCTTTTGGATAAATGCACCCGTGTTGGAAACAGCGTCATAGACATCATCGTTAATCTCTACCTTACCCGCCGGGCGCAAATCAGTAAACGCAACACCCTCTTTCCCGACTTCTTCTTTCACGGTCATGTCTACTCCCACGAATCCCTCCTCCACCTTCTGTTCCGCATGAAGGGCAAAATTCAACCGGCGAGAACCGAATAATTTACGACTCAACCAGATACTCGCAAAAACAGAGATCAACGAACAACTAATCACGAAGAACAGGGAACGAATGATAGCCCCCACGAAATCGGGCAGGAACTCGAACGTGAAATCATCAATCCCCGACAACGCAAGGGATGTCACGATACAAACAATCCCGAGAATCCCGGCAACCCCGAATCCCGGTATAACGAATATTTCCAGCAATAGCAAGATAAGCCCCACACCAAACAAGATAATTTCCACGTAATTAGCAAATCCTTCCAAGTACAAAGGGGCAAAATAAAGCAAGCAAGCCGTCACGGCTGCCGCTAACGGGAATCCGATGCCCGGTGTTTGCAATTCAAAATAAATACCCCCGATAATTACCATAATCAGAAGCCCCTGCATGATTGGACTGATGAGAAAACCGATGACTTTATCCATCGTGGTAGGTCGATACTCGTGCAATTCATAATTCGTGATTCCCTCTTTCTGTATCACTTCCGGCACGTTCTCGGCAATCCCGTCACAATACCCGTGCTGCATTGCCTCGTGGGGCGTGAACGTCAATATCTTGCCACTATCCGAAACGCCTTTGACCGCAATACGCTCGTCTACCATTGCCTCAGCAATACGGGGATCCCGGTGCCAACGGACGATTGTTTTACCATTCTCTACCACAGTGTCCTTCCCGTGGGCTTGTGCCGTGGCTCGGATCATGGAACGCATATACGATTGATATTTATCGGGCATCGCCTCCCCCGTTTGGTTGACTACGGTAGCGGCACCGATATTTGCCCCTTCCCGCATATATATCTTATCACAGGCGATGGAAATCAACGCCCCTGCGGAAGCCGCGTTATTATCAATAAACACCCACACGGGTTTCGGGTAATTCAAGATCAAGCTACGCAAAGAATCGGCATAAACAACCATTCCTCCATACGTGTTCATATGGATTAATATGTAATCGGCACGCCCTTCCGTCGCCCGGTCAAATGACTTTTTCACCAACCGCCAAATACTAGGACCAATTTCATCTTTCATATCCACCTTATACACAATCGCTTTTTCGTTCTCCGCACGCACGGAAAAAAGACAAAACAACAAACCGATACAAAGCAACCATCTTTTCATCTCTCGTTCTTTTTATTTAATGATTCATCCACGACAACCGTTCCGGCTATCACGGACAACAAAGATACAAAACAACACACTATCACCCGTATAAACGGGATCATTAATGCCAAAGTAAACACCGTCCCTATCGCCACGACCATTCCCGCGTTATGCCGCATATACCGCACGCTCTCCTTCACCCGGAAACGCTTCCTTTCCACGGCATAATCCATAAAAGCAAACCCGTAAAAATAGGCACTCACCCCAAAAGTCAGCACCGGGGTCACCAACCCGACCAACGGAATAAATGAAAGGAAGAACAATATCACGGTCAATATAAACTGAAAAATCATGCAACGCAGGGAAATGACAATCCCTCGCCCGATCTCCCACATCAATTGCCCGAAATTGAACGGGTACTCCTTACCGGAGAGATGCGCTTCCGTCCGTTCGGAAAGCCACGAATACACGGGTGACATAACTACCATCACCACGTATCCCCCGAAAGAGATAAACAGGATATAATACAAGGCTCTCACGAGCAATCGCACGATAAAACCCACCGTGCCGGACAGCCAGCTCAACCAGGAAATCCCGGATATCCATTCCATGATCTGTTGCTCAACCGTTTCGGAAAGCCCGCCCCCGATGCAAGACACGGCATAATTCCCCGCGATAAACAGCACCACGATAATAAAAACCGGAAACAGAAGGAAATAGCTGAAATGCCCGGAAAACAAGAGCCTTGCGGCTTTGCCGTATGCTTTTATTCCTTTTGAAAATCCTTGGAAAAAATTCATATTCCGAACATCTTTAAAAATTCGTGTAAATCTAATCCATTTTTTCGATTATTCCTACGATTATAAACTTTACAAACCTTCTAAACTTTATAAACCCAAAGCCGAAGGCTTTATAAACTTTTTTGTACTTTCGCGGAGGAAGATTTTTCCGATAAAATAAACAAGTACGTGTAATTCATAAAATTAAAGTATAATTATGCAAGCATTAACAGCAATTTCTCCGATCGACGGTCGATACAGAGATAAAGTCGAAGGGTTGGCAAACTACTTTTCAGAAAGCGCCCTCATTCGTTACAGAGTCATGGTTGAGGTGGAATATTTTATCGCTCTTTGCGAGCTTCCGTTGCCGCAATTGAAAGGATTCGATCATTCGCTGTTTGATAGTTTGAAAGACATTTATCTGGATTTCACCGTGGAAGACGCACAAAAGGTGAAAGACATCGAGAAAGTCACGAACCATGACGTGAAAGCGGTTGAATACTTCATCAAAGAGAAATTCGACCAGCTGAATTTACATGAATACAAAGAGTTCATCCACTTCGGACTGACCTCTCAAGATATAAACAATACTTCCGTACCTTGTTCTTTCAGGGATGCCATCCACGACGTTTATTACCCGTTGATAGATGAATTGATAGCCAAACTCGAGGAACTTGCAGAGGAATGGAAAGACGTCCCCATGCTGGCGAAGACTCACGGGCAACCGGCATCTCCCACCCGCTTGGGCAAAGAGATCAAAGTATTTGTTTACCGTTTGAGCAAACAACTGGAATTATTGAAAAAAGTAGCTTGCTCCGGGAAGTTCGGGGGAGCAACCGGAAACTTTAACGCCCACAACGTGGCATACCCGGAAATAGACTGGACGGAATTCGCCAATCATTTCCTGACTCAAAAACTGAAAATAGAACGGGAACAATATACCACGCAGATCTCGAACTACGACAACTTTGCCGCTGTTTTCGATAACCTGCGCCGTATCAACACGATCGTGGTTGATTTGGATCGTGACTTCTGGACCTATATTTCCATGACTTATTTCAAGCAAAAGATCAAAGCGGGCGAAGTAGGTTCATCCGCGATGCCCCACAAGGTGAACCCGATTGATTTCGAGAACTCGGAAGGTAACCTCGGTATGGCAAACGCTATTCTCGACCACTTAAGCAACAAATTGCCAATCTCCCGCCTGCAACGGGATCTGACGGATTCCACCGTGTTGCGTAACATCGGTGTACCCTTGGCACACACGGTTATTGCCTTCAAGTCAACCTTGAAAGGGTTGAACAAACTTATCATCAATAAAGCCGCTATCGAGGCAGACCTGGAAGAAAACTGGGCTGTCGTGGCTGAGGCAATCCAAACCATCCTGCGACGGGAGTCTTACCCGAACCCTTACGAGGCGTTGAAGGCACTCACACGCACCAACAGCAAAGTGACACAACAATCCATCGCCGAATTTATCGACACGCTGGATGTATCACCCGAGTTAAAAAATGAACTGAAACAAATTACTCCCTTGAATTACACGGGAAAACTATAAACGGAATATATGCGCGATTTTATCCAAATTCTGAAAAGATTTATCCCTCCTTACAGGGCAAGGTTAGGTAAGAATATATTTTACAACATTTTGCACGCTATATTCGGCTCAATGTCATTCGTGATATTGATACCCGTTTTAGGCATCCTTTTCAAGACAGAATCCGACGTGAAAGAATTGCCGGAATTTGCTTTGAACATGAGCACGTTGAAAAATATACTTTACTACTACGTCACTTTGGGACGGGACACCATAGGACCAGTCACGACACTCCTTGTTGCCGGTGGCTTTTTCGCTTTGGCGGCTCTTTTCAAAACCGGATTCTCCTATATGGCTTCTTACGAAATCATCTTTATCCGAAACGGAGTAGTCCGGGATATTCGCCGCATGATATACCGTAAAATCTTATCCCTTCCCCTTCCCTTCTTCTCTGAAGAACGCAAGGGGGATATTATTTCCCGCATGACAGGCGACGTGCAGGAAGTGGAGAACTCGATCATGAACTCCCTGGAAATGTTTTTCCAGAACCCGATACTAATCCTGATCTATCTAAGCACGATGATTTTCATGAGTTGGCAATTGACCCTGTTCGTGTTAGTCCTGTTGCCTGTCATGGGGCTTCTGATCGGTAAAGTCGGCAAATCGCTAAAAAAAAGATCTAAGGAAGGGCAGGATAAAATGGGTGAAATTCTATCGAATATAGAAGAAACTCTTTCCGGCTTGCGCATTATCAAAGCTTTCAACGCCGAGAAAAAAGTCGATCGATCGTTCTCGAACCTGAATGAAGCCTACCGGCAGATCATGAATCGTCTGATGCGGCGGCGTTCTCTCGCCCACCCCATGAGTGAATTCCTCGGGACGGTAGTTGTAGTTATCGTGGTTTGGTTCGGTGGTTTCCTTATTTTAAGAGATACCCCGATCATGGATGCACAAGACTTTATCGCCTATATCGCGTTATTCTACTCCATCATCAACCCGGCGAAACAATTCTCCACAGCTCTGTACAGCATACAGAAGGGACAAGCTGCCATGGATCGTATCGATCAGATACTCACGGCGGAATCCTCGATAAAAGAACCGGTGAACCCGAAACCCTTGAAAGAATTCAACGACCGGATTGAATATAAGCACGTGGACTTTGCTTACCGGGCAGACCATCTGGTACTGAAAGATATATCCTTGACTATCCCCAAAGGCAAGACGATTGCCCTCGTGGGTCAATCCGGTTCGGGCAAGAGTACGTTTGTCGATCTTCTCCCCCGTTTCTATGACGTGGTGAAAGGAGAAATCACGATCGACGGCATTAACATCAAAGACACCTCTACCCAAAACCTCCGGGCATTGATGGGGAACGTGAACCAAGACCCGATTCTGTTCAACGACACGATATTCAATAACATCGCCTTCGGTGTAGAATCCGCCACGCAAGAGGAAGTGGAAAGAGCGGCTAAAATCGCCAACGCCCACGACTTTATCATGCAAACGGAACAAGGCTATCAAACCAACATCGGCGACCGCGGAGGCAAGCTAAGCGGCGGGCAACGCCAACGCTTGAGCATAGCCCGTGCCGTATTGAAAAATCCCCCGATCATGATTCTCGACGAGGCGACCTCGGCATTGGATACCGAATCGGAGAAACTCGTGCAGGAAGCGCTAGATAACCTGATGAAGAACAGAACGTCGATTGTCGTGGCACACCGTTTGTCAACCATCCGGAACGCCGACTTGATCTGCGTGTTCCATGAGGGTGAAATTGTAGAACAGGGACGCCACGAGGAATTGCTGGCACTCAACGGTATATATACCAAATTGTATAATATGCAAAACTTCTAACCATGGGAATTGAAGCCAAGGTACTCGGGCAACAAGTTGCCTACCCCACGGACTATTGCCCGTTGATTCTCGTTCCGGTACCCCGTAGCTTGAACCGGGTAACCTACGACATCCACTTTCCGGAAGGATTGTTCCGGGGATATGACACTTGGCACGCTTACGAGGCTGGTTTCTTGACTAATAAAGGACTTCCCGTGTGCGGGGTATTGAAGATCGTGTATTCGGCAAGCAGCCCGAACATCGTGGAAAGCAAGTCTTTGAAACTTTATCTCAATTCACTCAACATGACCCGCCTCGGGGAAAATGCCACAGAAGGCATCGCCCTGTTTACCAAAATCGTGAAATCCGATCTGGAACAAATTCTCGATACTCGCGTAGAGGTTTCCTTTTTTCACCGGGAACCGGAAGAATTGTTTTTTGACTTTAAAGAGTATACTTTACTCGAGGACGACGAAAGTGTTGAAGATATATTCTTCTCGGAATACAGCGAAGCCCCTTCTCTTCTGGACGAGAGCACGGGATGCGGGGGCGAAATTAAAGTTTGTAGCCATTTACTACGCAGTAATTGTAAGATCACGAAACAACCGGATTGGGGAAGTATCTATATCCGGATGAAAGCCTCCAACCTGCCAGGTGATGCTTCCTTACTAAAATACATCGTTTCCTTGCGAAGCGAAAACCATTTCCATGAAGAAATCTGCGAGATGATCTACAAACGTTTATGGGACAAATTCAAACCGGAAATACTTGCCATCACCTGTATTTACACTCGCCGCGGCGGTATCGATATTTGCCCGTCGAGAGCGAATCAGATCGAATACCTTCCCGAATTTATCCTTGATCCGGAAGTACTCACCCGCAAATTAATGAGGCAATAAAAAAAGGGCTGGCTACTTCGGACAAGCCAGCCCCGTGCAACCAGCTCTCAAACCCGGATATTCTCTATAATATTCAAGGTTCTCAACTCGTTCAATATATCATGTGTAACTCCAGTTACCCGGACACGTTTGCCGTGCGCCAGTTTGTACACGTACCACACCGACGTATTATACTTCTTTGCAAGGTTGAAATAGACAGACTTGTTTTTCGACTTAAAAATCTTCAATATAATCATACGCACTTCATTTTATCTAGGTGACACTCCATGAATTTCTATACGCAAAATTATGGATGACAACTCATTATCCCCGACCAAATGATAAAATAGTCAAGGTTAAAATCGTAAATCTGTCTCTTTCTTATAGGCAAAACCATAAAATCAAACAAAATAGTAAAAATCGAAGGTTTTATGAGAGAACATTTATTCACGAATACCGGACAAAATGTTTACCCCCTTCTCGTCATTCAATATTATGGAAATGAATATATTAAATACTTCAAATATCTGTTTGATATTTTAAACAGAATTATTACATTTGTGCAATCAATAAACGTTCGTTAAATAATATTCTCAAACCCTTATTAACAACCTAGTGTAGAATATATTTACTACCTTTGCGCCTACAATAATAATAGATGATATGCCAACCAACAGCACACGTGCGGAATTCTTTTCGGAAGTCTACGAAATAGTGAAACAAATCCCACCGGGAAAGGTTTTCACGTATGGCGGCATCGCCCGATTGGTCGGTAAACCCCAACGTTCCCGGATGGTCGGGCAAGCCATGTTCAATGCGCCTTCTGAATTGCATCTCCCCTGCCACCGCGTAGTAAACCACCAGGGAGCAATTGCCCCCCATTGGCTCGAACAAAGAGAACTACTCGAACAGGAAGGTGTTTCCTTCAAGAAAAGCGGGTGTGTGGATATGAAAAAACACCTTTGGAATACCGACCTTCTCCTGCCATAGGAAAAACTCACGATTCGTGAGTTATAAAGTTTATAAACTAAACTATTTCATATATCGAATATTAATTGTAGCTTTGCCGTGAAATATTCTGAAGGGGTGCCTAAGAAGCGCAGGAAATATCCTAAAACTTCTGTCTGACTAAGACCATTAGCAGATAAAAACAACGGGCTGAGATTATACCCATGAACCTGATCCGGGTAATGCCGGCGTAGGGAGAGAGAGTTATAATACATATCGAATTCCGTTTTAAAGAATCCCCCGAAAGAAATTGAAAATGGAAGTCCATCTTTCATTCTAAATTTAAAATTCTAAAATTAGAACGATGCAGATATTCATAAATGACAAATCATTCGAATGCCCCGCCGGGGCAACTCTTCCCGAAGTACTGGAAGCCAACGGCATCAAAACCGACAACATCGCTATCGCCGTCGACTTTTCCGTCATTCCCCGCCCGGAATGGAATCACACTGTCCTCCAAGACGGCAGCAAAATCATCATCATCAAAGCGGTACAGGGAGGCTAAATGAAGTTTAAAGTTTAGAGTTTAAAATCAAAAAAATAATATAATGGAAGAATTTAAAATCTCAAGCGGACCCCTCCCGGGTTCCGAGAAAATCTACGTGAAGGGCAAAATGTTTGACATACAAGTACCGATGCGCCGGATAACCCTCTCTCCCACGATTGACCTCGATGGCGTGAAAGTTGAAAATGAACCGGTGGTAGTTTACGATACTTCAGGACCTTACACGGATCCCAATTACCAGGTTGACCTGCACAAGGGTTTACCCAAGATCAGGGAACAATGGATTGCCGACCGCAACGATACGGTGAAGCTCGACGGGCTTAGTTCGGAATACGGGCGGATGCGGCAGAACGACAAGTCGCTGGATGCCCTCCGTTTCGAGCACGTGAACACGACTCCCCGGGTGGCAAAGCCAGGGCATTGCGTTTCACAGATGCACTACGCGAAGAAGGGCATCATCACCCCGGAAATGGAGTTTATCGCCATCCGGGAAAACCAGCTGGTAGACAAAATACGGGAAGCCTATAAAAAGGAAAAAGGAGAACCCCTGGGAGCCAACTTCCCGGAATACATCACGCCCGAGTTCGTGCGCCAGGAAGTTGCCGCCGGGCGGGCTATCATTCCGGCGAACATCAACCACCCGGAGAGCGAGCCGATGATTATCGGGCGCAATTTTCTCGTGAAGATCAACGCCAATCTAGGCAATTCCCCCATCACCTCCTCTATATCAGAAGAAGTGGAAAAAGCCGTGTGGGCGTTCCGCTGGGGAGCTGACACGATCATGGATCTCTCCACGGGAAAAAATATCCACGAAACCCGAGAGTGGATCATCCGTAACTCGCCCGTGCCCGTGGGAACGGTACCTTTATATCAGGCTTTGGAAAAGGTACGCGGCAAAGTGGAAGACCTGACATGGGAAATCTACCGCGACACGCTGATCGAGCAAGCGGAGCAGGGCGTCGATTACTTCACGATCCATGCCGGGTTGCGCTGGCACCATGTGCCACTAACCCTCAAACGCCTCACGGGCATCGTGTCCCGCGGGGGTGCTATCATGGCACACTGGTGTACCACCCACAAGCAGGAGAGCTTCTTGTACGACCACTTTGAAGAGATTTGCGAGATACTGGCGAAATACGACGTCGGGGTATCCATCGGCGACGGTTTGCGCCCAGGATGCATTGCCGACTCCAATGACGAAGCGCAGATTGCCGAACTGAAGACCCTCGGCGAACTCGCCCAAGTAGCATGGAAACACGATGTACAGGTTATCATCGAGGGGCCTGGACACGTGCCCATGCAGAAGATCCGGGAAAACATGGATCTCGAACTCAAATACTGCAAGGAAGCACCCTTCTACACCCTAGGACCTCTCGTGACGGACATCGCTCCCGGTTACGACCACATCACCTCTGCCATCGGCGGGGCAATGATTGGGTGGTATGGAACTTCCATGCTGTGCTACGTCACCCAAAAGGAACACCTCGGGCTCCCGAACCGGGACGACGTGAAAGAAGGGGTAATCACTTTCAAACTGGCAGCCCATGCCGCCGACCTCGCGAAGGGACACCCGGCTGCTTACTACCGTGATTACGCCATGAGCAAAGCTCGTTTTGAATTCCGCTGGAAAGACCAGTTTCACCTCGCCCTCGATTCGGAGAAAGCGTTGCGTTTCCACGACGAAACCCTTCCTGCCGAGGGACACAAGGAAGCCCATTTCTGCTCCATGTGCGGTGAACACTTCTGTTCCATGCGTGCCAGCGAGAAGTTGAGAAAGAAAATGAAACAATAAATCGATTACGTGATTCTATCACCCAATCTTCACGTTATGATAGTTGTCATCACTCCACCCTATCCGGTAGCGGACGAGGAACTTATCGTGAACCGTCTTTTTGAAAACGGGTTACATCTGCTGCATCTGCGGAAGCTGAATGCAGAAAGGGACGTTTACGAGCGATTCATTCAAAAGATAGAACCCCGTTTCCGGGAACGGATCATTGTGCATGATTATTTCGATCTGGTGGAATCATACGGTTTGAAAGGCGTACATCTCAAATCACACCAGGCGGACGCTTTCGGTGACCGGGATCGGTATTCGCACGTCAGTGTTTCCTGCCACTCTTTCGAAGAGATCTACGGATTGCCGTTCACGCCGGATTACGTGTTTTTGAGTCCCGTGTTCGACAGCATATCCAAGCAAGGGTATAAATCCGCCTTTTCCCGCGATATGCTGAAAAAGGGACTGGCTAAGACTTCCGTCCCCATCATTGCCTTAGGCGGGGTGAAAGCAGAAAACATCGCCACCTGCCGAAAGGCAGGCTTCCGGGGCGTTGCCCTACTCGGTTATCTTTGGGAAAATCCCTCGGCAACCCTCTCCCGTTTCGAGAAAATCTTCCCGGACGAGGCATTAAGCATCGCCGGATTCGACCAAAGTTCGGGTGCGGGCGTAACAGCCGACATAAAGACGTTTGAATGTTGCCGGGTATATGGATTGGGCGTGGCGAGTGCCGTCACCTTTCAGAACCAGAATGAGTACCTCGGCACCAAGTGGATGACCCCCGACGAGATTATCCGCCAGTGCGAAGTTCTGTTCCGGGAATTCACCCCGCCATTCGTCAAGATCGGGTTGATCGAAAGCTTTGATTCGCTGACTCGTGTCGTCGATTACCTGACTTCCGCCCTTCCCCGCGTGAAAATCATCTGGGATCCCATTCTAAAAGCGAGTGCCGGATTCCAGTTTCACAACGGCGAAAGTCTGGAAGCCATACAGGAAGTGCTGAAGAAAATATACCTGCTCACCCCGAACCGGAACGAACTTGAAATCCTTTTCGGGAAAGACATTGAAATACAACATATTCAAGACATTTGCCGCCGCCTGCACACCAATATTCTCTGGAAAGGCGGTCACAACACGGAGGCATTGGCTTCCGACAGACTAATCACGGGCGAAACGATACACACCTTCTCCGTCGCACGAGGCAGCCACGGGAAACACGGCACGGGGTGCGTCCTCTCGTCCGCTATCACCTCTTACCTCACACTCGGTTACTCTCTCCCAGAAGCCTGCCGCCTCGGGCAACACTACGTGTCCGGTTTCATCCGGTCGAACGACACGAACTTAGGCTTGCACAACCAGGTTCATGCCGAGGCGATCCCGGCTGACCTGTACCGTATTCCTTTGCAATACATCACGGATCACAAGGAAGGCGTATCCATCCCCGAGCAGGTAGAAGCGGTGTGCAAGGGAGGATGCCGCTGGGTGCAACTGCGCATGAAGGACGCCTCCCGTGAAGAATTTATCCGGATCGGGTACGCCGTCAAGGAGATATGCAAGCGTTACGGAGCCTTGTTCCTCGTCAACGACCACGTGGACATCGCCCTCGAACTCAACGCCGACGGGGTACATCTCGGCAAAAAGGACATGAACCCACTGGAAGCTCGCAAGATACTAGGATACTCCAAGATCATCGGGGGCACCTGCAACACGTTCGACGACGTCGCTGAACGCTACCGCCAGCAAGTGGATTACATCGGCTTGGGACCCTTCCGGTTTACTTCCACGAAGAAACAATTAAGCCCTATACTAGGACTGGAAGGTTACCGCCAAATCATGGACGCATGCCGCCAGACGGGCATCTGCCTTCCCGTACACGCCATCGGCGGGATTCAGGAAGACGACATCCGCCCCGTTTTAGACACCGGAGTGACAGGCATCGCCCTCTCCTCCCTGCTCAAAAACAATGACAACATAGCAGACAAAACAAAACAAGTTTTGTCCCAATTAAAACTTATACAATTGAAAAATGGATAGATTAAATGATTAAGGAATCACAGAATTTATTCAATCTAAAATTAATAGGATCATGGAACCATTAAAGATCGCAGACAAAGTATTCACATCGCGTTTGTTTACCGGAACCGGTAAATTCGCATCGAATCAACTCATGGAAGATGCTATTCTTGCATCCGAATCACAACTCGTGACGGTTGCCTTGAAACGGGTAGACCTCGAGAGCAAGGAAGACGACATACTCGCCCACCTCAAAGCCCCTCATATCACCTTGTTGCCCAACACCTCCGGCGTGCGCACCGCCAAAGAAGCCGTGTTCGTGGCACAGCTGGCAAGGGAGGCTCTCGGCACCAACTGGCTGAAACTGGAAATCCATCCCGACCCGAAATACCTTCTCCCCGACCCGATCGAAACCCTGCGGGCTACCGAAGAACTGGCTAAACTCGGATTTGTCGTGCTTCCTTACATCCAAGCCGACCCAGTGTTGTGCAAACATCTGGAAGATGCCGGTGCGGCAACGGTAATGCCATTGGGCGCCCCTATCGGCACGAACAAAGGGCTGGTGACCCGCGACCTGCTGGAAATCATCATCGAGCAAAGCCGCGTGCCCGTGATCGTGGATGCCGGCATCGGAGCCCCCTCACACGCTGCCGCCGCCCTCGAGATGGGAGCCGCAGCCGTGCTGGTGAACACCGCTATCGCCGTGTCGCCCAACCCCGTGGAGATGGGACGTGCTTTCAAACTGGCGGTAGAAGCCGGACGCATGGCATTCGAGGCAAAGTTAGCCAAACAATACCACCACGCACAAGCCAGTTCGCCTCTAACAGCATTTTTGGACTAAAAACAGTTTATAAACTCAACGACAATGACATTTTACGATATAATTCAAACCTACGACTGGGACGATGTCAAACAAAGCATCATGGACAAGTCGAAAAATGATGCAATCGATGCGATCAACAACCCGCACCGCACGGTGGATGATTTTATGGCACTCATAGCCCCCGCCGCCACCCCCTTGCTGGAAGATATGGCTATCGAGGCGAACCGCCTGACCCTCGAGCGATTCGGGAACACGATACAACTGTATATTCCCCTCTACGTATCCAACTACTGCACCAACTTCTGCGTGTATTGCGGATTCAACCACGACAATGACATCCACCGCAAGATGCTCACCCTTGACGAGGTGAAGGCGGAAACACGGGTGATCTCCGACTGGGGCTTCAAACACTTGTTGCTCGTGTCGGGCGAGGCTCCCGCCGTCACCACCGTGGACTACTACGAGCAGGTGATCCGTGCCGTACGCAACAACTTCTCGCAAATCGCCATCGAGGTACAACCTCTCGACACGGCGGACTACGCCCGTCTTCACGAGGCGGGGCTCAGTTTCGTCTGCGTCTACCAGGAAACGTACAACGAGAAACAATATCCCCTCTACCACCCGAAAGGCAGAAAAGCCAACTACCGCTACCGGCTGGAAACCCCCGACCGGGCTTGCTCGGCAGGCGTACAGAAAATGGGTATCGGGGCATTACTCGGGCTGGAAGACTGGCGCACGGACGCATTCTTCACCGCCCTGCACTTGAAATACCTCGAGAAAAACTACTGGCAGTCCAAGTTCTCCATTTCCCTTCCCCGCCTGCGTCCCCACGCCGGGGCGTTCATGCCGAAAGACCCCATCAACGACCGGCAGATGGTGCAGCTCATCTGCGCCTACCGCCTGCTCGACCAGCAAGCTGAAATCTCCATATCCACGCGGGAAAGCCGGGAGTTCCGCAACCACGTGATGCACCTCGGCGCCACCTCCATGAGTGCCGGGTCGAGCACCGAGCCGGGCGGCTACGTCGTGCCCCACAAGGAACTGGAGCAATTCGCCATAAACGACAACCGAACCCCGCAAGAGATGGTGGAAGCCATCAAGGCGCAAGGCTACGAGCCAGTGTGGAAAGACTGGGATACATGGATGTGATTTCATAACTAATTTTAACAACCTTAATATCACGATTATTCTCCTCCTTTTGTTACGTTTGTCTTTTTAATTCTCAAAAACTAAATGAATTATGGTAGTCGCGTATTTACGAGTCAGCACAAACAAACAACACCTGGAAAACCAGGAGGAGGAGATTAAGAAATTTGCAGCCAACCGGGGGCTCGATATTGACAAATGGTACCACGACGTTGTCAGTGGCAAAGTTTGCAGTAACGACCGGAAACTCGGCGATCTTCTCGAATCTTTGCAGGAGGGCGATTGTCTTATTGTCACGGAAGTATCGCGGTTGAGCAGAACCCTGATCGACATCATGAACATCATCAACACCTGCATCCAGCGTAAAATCGTTCTTCACAGCACCAAGGAGGGGTACACCTTCGAGAACAACCTGAACAGCAAAATCCTCGGGTTCGCTTTCGGGCTGGTGGCGGAGATCGAACGTAACCTGATCTCCATCCGCACGCGGGAAGCCCTCGCGGTCAGGAAGGCGGAAGGCAAGAAACTGGGACGCCCCCACGGAAGTTGCCCGCAGCTGAACGTGCTGATACAAAACAAGGAAAAGATCATCGAGCTTATGGACAACTGCGTGCCTTACAAGAAGATTGCCAAAAAATACAAGGTATCCATCTGTACCGTGAACCGCTTCGTGAAGCAACATATCAACGAGAGAGATAATTGAAAAGGACAAAAACAAATTTAGAATTAAAGCGATAGAATATGTCATTAACCTCTAGGGAAAAAGAACGTTACAACCGACATATAATCCTTCAAGAAATTGGAATTCAAGGACAAGAAAAAATTAAAGATTCGCGGGTACTGGTAGTCGGTGCCGGGGGACTGGGTTCTCCCGTGTTATATTACCTTACCGCCGCCGGCGTCGGGCACATCGGCATCATGGACGACGACGCCGTATCGGAATCGAACCTGCAACGGCAAATATTATACGACACCACGCACGTGGGGACAAGCAAAGCCATCATTGCAGCCACCAGGCTCAATCAATTAAATCCCTTTTGCGGGATTACACCATATTCCTTCCGGCTGACACCCGGGAACGCACTTGAAATCATCGCCACGTATGACATAGTGGTCGATGCAACCGACAACCTCCAAGCCCGCTACCTTATCAGCGATACTTGCGCCGAACTAGGCAAACCGTTCGTCTACGGCAGCATCTGCGAGTTCGAGGGGCAACTATCCGTTTTCAACTATCACGGCGGTCCGTCCTACCGAGACCTTTTCCCGTACCACGACGGCGTGAAGGACTTCTCCCAGCCACTGGGCGTCGTCGGTGTTCTTCCCGGCGTCATCGGCTCCCTCCAAGCTAACGAAGTTATCAAAATCATCTTGGAAAAACCGGGCGTTCTCTCCGGCAAACTGCTCACCATTGATATTTTGAATAACACGTATTTGACTTTCGCAATTGAAAAATGAATAGATTCAGAGATTTCCGATTTAGTGATTTAGCGATTAAGGAATCACTGAATCGGCAATCACGATGCACAACTAGACATACATTCCTGTAAACATTTGAATAATCATTACACAATCGTTGCCTAACCACAAGAACCTTGTATATACACATCATGAACGTTGCATAAACGCAAATTTACGTCTATGCAACGTTCATGATTTGTACTTGAGGTAGAGTATAGGTAGACCTAGTATGGCGAAAAGGTATACCACGTATTCTTCATCTTCTACAAATTGTTAGGTTTTCCCAGTAGCATGAACATATTGTTTTTGTAGGCTTCCACGCCCGGTTGGTCGAAGGCGTTCACACCGAGGATGCCGCCGGAAATGCCGCAAGCCAGCTCGTAGAAGTAGAATAACTGGCCGAGGTAGTATTCCGACAATTCGGGGATCACAACACGGATGTTGGGGACGCCGCCGTCCACGTGAGCCAGTTGGGTGCCGAGTTCCGCCATCTTGTTCACCTCGTCGAGGCGCTTGCCCGCCAAATAGTTTAACTTATCGAGGTCGTGCGCATCACTGGGCACGAGCAACTTGTATTTCGTTTTCTCGATGGAAAGCACGGTTTCGAACAGGTTGCGCCGTCCTTCCTGGATGTATTGCCCCATAGAGTGCAGGTCGGTCGTGAAATCCACGCTGGCGGGGAAAATGCCCTTGTGTTCCTTTCCCTCGCTCTCGCCGTACAACTGCTTCCACCACTCGGCAACGTAGTGCAGTTTCGGGTTGTAATTTACCGTGATCTCCGTCGTGTAGCCTTTCTCGTAAAGGGCGTTCCGCACTGCCGCGTAAGTGGCGGACAGCTCGGCGCCGTTACCCTTGCCGATCGTCCTCATGTCCGCGGCTCCCCTCAGCAGCGCCCGGATGTCGTAGCCCGCAATGGCGACAGGCAGCAAGCCCACGGGAGTAAGCACGGAATAGCGTCCCCCGATGTTGTCCGGGATAACAAACGTGCGGTAGCCTTCCCGGTCAGCCATGACACGCAAAGCCCCTTTCCGCTCGTCGGTGATCGCCACGATACGGCGGCGGGACACCTGCACGCCCTCCTGCGCGATCAGCTGCTCCTTCAAAAGGCGGAAAGCAACGGCGGGTTCTGTGGTGGTTCCCGACTTGGAAATCACGCATATACCGAACTTCTTGTCCTTTAAAAACTCCTGCAATTCATATAAATAATCCTCGCTAACGTTGTTGCCGGCAAAGACTACCCTTGTCCCGGAGAAGGCGTCGAAACTGCCGGACATCGCCTCGATGACGGCTTTTGCGCCGAGGTACGATCCCCCGATGCCGACGATAACCACCACGTCCGTTTCTTCCCTCAGCGACCCGGCACACGCCTCTATGCTATCGAGTTCCTCACCCGTGACCCGTGACGGGAGGTCTATCCACCCGAGAAAATCGCTTCCCTTACACGTTCCGTCCTCCAGCGCTTTCAACGCCCGTGACGCTTTCTCCTTTTGCGCGGAGATTTCTTTCTCTCCCGCAAATGGCAATACTTTCGAGTAGTCAAGTTTAATGCTATCCATTGTCTTTAATTTTTATTATTCGCTTTTTCTGGCATTCAGCATATCCCTGTAACGGGATGCGCTCTCGTAATCTTCATTCTTTACGGCTTCCGCCAGCAAACGTTTCAAGTCTTCCTCGGTTAATTCCGCTTCTTTCGCTTTCTCGATCTGTACCTGCACCTTCTCCAAGTGTTCTTTTATGACCTCGGTGTCGGCGACGGGAATCGCCGTTTGCTCGATCACCTTTGCCGCAATATAGATGGGGCAATCGTAACGCAACGCCAACGCGATAGCGTCCGAGGTGCGCGAATCTATCTTCAACAACTCCTCGCCGTGGCGGAAGCGCAACTCGGAATAAAAGATGCCCGCCTCCCAGTAATAAATGAAGACTTCCTCGAGGGTCGCCCCGAGGCGGTCGGTCAGACTCTTTATCAGATCGTGCGTGAGCGGACGCTGCGAATGCAAGTTTTCCAGTTGGATAGCAATAGACTGGGCTTCCGCTATCCCGATGATTATGGGAACACGAAATGCGTCATGTTCCTCGGCAAGAATCAACGCGTACGCTCCCGTGTGTGACATACTTTTATATGATAGTCCGAAAACTTTTAACCTAGCTCTATCCATAACCCTGTACTGTTTTAAATTTTATATCTACGGTTTTTAAACCCGCAGAGTTGCCCCAGGTCACTTCTTTATCGGTGCCCGGTATATACGCGCCAAACCGCCAAGACTGGTTTCCCGGTATTTTGCCTGCATATCGCATCCCGTCTGCATCATGGTTTCAACCACGTCGTCGAAGGACACTTTATGCCGCCCGTCCGAGAAAAGGGAATAGATGGCGCACTCCCTCGCTTTCTGCGAAATGAAGGCATTGCGCTCGATGCACGGGATTTGCACGTACCCGCCCACGGGGTCGCATGTCAATCCCAAGTTGTGTTCGAAGCCCATCTCCGCGGCATACTCGATCTGCATCGGCGAGCCGCCGAGTATCTGCGCCGCCGCACCTGCCGCCATAGCGCAAGCCGTACCCAGCTCGCCCTGGCAACCGACTTCCGCACCGGAAATAGAACCATTGGTCTTCACTATGTTGCCGATCAGCCCGGCAGTAGCCAATCCCTTGATGATGCGTTTGTCGCTGATATTTTGGTCGTGTTTCAAGAAAAACAACACGGACGGCACAACGCCTGCCGATCCGCAAGTGGGAGCCGTGACGATCTTTCCTCCCCCGGCGTTTTCCTCCGCCACCGCCAGCGCCGCAGCGAACACCATCCCCATGTGGCGCAACGTTCCGGCTGACTGCTGTGCCCGCACGTGGTAGGAACAAGCCTTACGCGCCAAGCGCAGGTTGCCGGGCAATACACCCTCGTTCTCCAAGCCGTTGTGGATGCAGTCTACCATCACTTGCCATACTTCTTCCAGATAGTCGAATATACCGGGTCCCTCGTGCAATTCCACGTACTCGACAAAGGAGCGCCCCTCGGCTTTGCACCAGTTCAATATGTCCGTCATCTTGGTATCCGGGTAAATATCATCCGACTTGAAAGTCCCCAGTTCGTCCCACAAGGCACCGCCTCCCACGCTGTACACTTCCCAACGGTCGGCAACCACGTCGCCGTTCAACGCCTCGAAAAGCATCCCGTTCGGGTGGTGAGGCAACGATTTCTCGGACTCCCACACGATCTCGGTGTCCTCGGGACGATCCATCATTTTCAATATCGCCTCGTCCGTGCCATGTCCCCTGCCCGTGAGCGCCAAACTTCCGAATAAAGTCACCCGATAGTGTTCTGCTTCCGGGTTTCTCTCCTTGAAAAAAAGCGCCGCACGTCCCGGTCCCATCGTGTGACTGGACGAAGGTCCGTAACCTATTCTAAATATTTCTCTGATTGATTTCACGTTTGCTAATTTTAAATCTTACTAATTTTAGATTGAATTAATTCTGTGATTTAGTGATTTCCAATTCTGTGATTCCTAAATCATTAAATTGGAAATCTCTGAATCTATTCATTTTCAATAAAAAAAAGGCAGTTCTATAAGCCGGGTTCTGTACCTTTCGGTTTCTATCATTTATCTACTCCGTGAATCACTTCACGGCTCTAGCGACCTACCCCCTGGCATCGGTCGGGCTAACCTTAATTGCCAGTATACATGGTCTTGCAACTCGTGAGGCGTACGGCTACCCCGGTTGCCCGGGATACCGGTGGGCTCTTACCCCGCCTTTTCACCCTTGTTCCGCAAACGGAACGGTTATTTTCTGTTACACTACTATATCCTTTCGAATACCTTCCCGTTAGGAAGCACGATGCCCTGCGTTGCCCGGACTTTCCTCTCTCCCTCTCGGGACAGCGATAGAACGAACTGCCTTTTTATATTTATGATAAATCTAACCATCAAACCTTTTTCATTTTCAATTCTCCATTTTCAATTAATTGAGAATCGGGTCTTCCGGGAAGTTTGCCCATAGTTTGTGCTTTCCTCCCAGAGAGCTCATGGCTTGTTCCCACAGCCCCTCGTTGGGCACGGTAAACAATATATCGGCGGGAATTGTCCCCACCATCCAAGAGTTTTCCTTCAATTCCCCATCCAACTGTTTCTCCGTCCAGCCGCTATACCCGGCAAAGAAACGAATCTCGTCCTGCAATATCTTTCCAGCTTGCAGCATCCCCGTCAAAGCCCGGAAATCTCCGCCCCAGTATATCTCTTCCGCTATCCGTACCGAATCGGGGACATCGCCCTTGCGATGAATATAGTACAACTGGTTCGGTTCCACGGGGCCCCCGATATACACCGGGAAATACACTCCCTCCAATTCCTTCACCAGCTCGGAAGCCGTGTAAGGCAGAGGCTTATTGAGCACAAATCCCACGCTTCCCGCGTCATCGTGCTCCACCATGTAGACCACGGAACGGTTAAAATACTTCCCTTCCAAAAAAGGTTCCGCGATCAATACCTTTCCCACTTCAACACGATCATCGTTATGACGTATCTGAAACAGATCCTGAAATTCCTTTTCCACTAGCTTTCGTTTTTACAATTCAAATATATCACTAAATTTGTATCAATAAAGCGTTAATGCAAAGATATTAAAATGTACAAAATAATCATCGTAATCTTCCTATCTTTATTTATTAACAGCTTTGCAGAGGCGCAAAGTGTCCTCCCTTCCGTCATCATCCGAGGGGACACGCTGCCGCACGTCACTCTGAATGAGGTAAATGTGTACGCCAAAAGGATCAGTAACAGGAAATTCACCCGCCAACAAAAACGCAATCACAGGTTGATTTATAACGTCCGCAAGGCATATCCCTACGCTAAAATAGCCGCCGCAAAGATCAACGAGATAGAAGCACGGCTGGCAAACATACACACGAAACGGGAACGGGAGCGAATTATCAAAGAGGAATACAAGCAACTGATGAAAACATTCAAGAAACCCTTGATGAGCCTTACCGTCACGCAAGGCAAAATTCTCGTGCGCCTCATTTACCGGGAAACCCACAATTCGTCGTTCCACCATATCAAGGAATACAAAGGCGGCGTGAACGCTTATTTTTGGCAATCGCTCGCCCTCCTTTTCGGCAATAACCTCAAGGCAGACTACGAACCGGAAGGCAGGGACAAGGATATCGAAGAGGTCGTGAGGCAGATAGAGAAGGGGTTGTAAAGTTCATCAATTTTCAATTCTCAATTTTCAATTATTTCGTATCTTTGCCTTTATGAAATACGAAGATATTATTGCAGATTTAAAGAAGGGGAAATACCTCCCTATTTACTTTTTATCCGGCGAGGAACCTTATTTCCTGGATGAAATAACGAACAGGATAGAGAAGAATGCGCTCACGGAGGACGAGAAGGCGTTCAACCAGACGATATTGTACGGGAACGATGTCACCATGACCACCGTAACCGACACCGCCCGGCGTTTCCCGATGATGGCGCAAAGGCAGGTGGTTATCGTCAAGGAAGCCCAAAACATCCGGGATTTCGAGAACCTGCTCCCCTATGTCGACCACTTCCAGCCGACCACCGTCCTCGTGTTTCTGTACAAAAATAAGAAGCCGGACAAGCGCAAAGGTGTCTTCAAAAAACTGGGCAGCTCACCCAATTGCGTTTATTTCGAGTCGGCAAAACTCTACGATAACAAGGTTCCCGACTGGATCATGTCGTACTGCAAGGATAAAAAATACATGATCTCGCAAAAAGCCGCAGGCATCCTAGCTGACAGCCTCGGCAACGACCTCAGCAAGGTGGCAAACGAGCTGGACAAACTCATGTTGCTGTTGCCGGGTGGCGGTGAAATCAAAGAGAACCTCGTCGAGGAACACACGGGCATCAGCAAGGAATTCAACACGTTCGAGCTTACCGCCGCCATCGTGGCTATGGATCACCTGAAAGCGAACCGCATCGTGAACTACTTCGAGGCAAACCCCAAGAACAACCCGCTCGTGCTAACGATCAGTATGTTGTTCCGCTATTTCCTGAACCTGCTCACGTACCACTATCAAAAGAAAAGTACTCCCAGCCCACAGGAAATGGCAAAGATACTAGGCATCAATCCCTATTTCATGAAGGATTACACGGAAGGAGCCAAAAGATACAACGCCATGAAATGCGCCAACATCATATCTTTCTTGAGAGAATACGACCTCAAATCCAAAGGTGTCGGCAACGCCAACATTTCCGACGGACAATTATTGAGAGAATTGATTTTTAAAATAATGCACTAAGACAATTGAAAATAGAGAATTGAAAGCACAGACCGGTGCGGTTGGAATCTAAAATCTAACATTTAAAATCTAAAATTAAAACATGGTTCGAGCGATATTTTTTGACAGAGATGGCACGATAAATTCCGATGAAGGACACTATTATATATACAGGAAAGAAGATTTCGTGTTTAACCCCGGGGTAATCGACGGCATCCGCCGGCTGAACGAGGCGGGTTATTTGATTATCGTGGTGACAAATCAAGGCGGCGTGGCAAAGGGCGAGTACTCGCTCGAGGACGTCGAGGCACTGCACGCATACATGTGCGCGGAACTCGAAAAGCACGGGGCACGTATCGACAAGATATACTATTGTCCCCACCATGACAGCGTGGCTCCCTGCCCCTGCCGGAAACCTTCACCCTACATGATAGAGCAGGCCATCCGGGAATACGGCATAGACAAATCCGCATCCCTGCTTATCGGTGACGGAAGCCGGGACATCGAAGCCGCAGAAGCCGCCGGGATACGAGGCATTAAGATCAAGAAAAACAGTGATATAACCCCCGTAATCGACAGCATCTTGGGACAGTAGTACTAGAATGCAGCCAGCAACAGATCTATATCCCTGGAAACCAGCCCGTATTTGTCGGCAATGATCTTCTTGGTCAATACCCCGTTGTAGATATACACGCCATGCCGCAACCCGGCATCACTCTTGATAGCGGGATTGAAACCGCCATCACGGGCGATCTTCTCCAACAAGGCGATAAACAAGTTACTGTACGCGATAGACGCTGTGCGGGCAACCCGCGAAGGCACGTTCGGTACACAATAATGGATCACGCCATTATATATATAGGTAGGATTCTCGTGCGTTGTGGGTCCCGAAGTCTCAATACACCCGCCGTGCTCGATAGACATATCCACGATCACCGCACCTTGTTTCATCAGTTTCACTTGCTCCTCGGAAACCGTGATATCCAGATCGTCATCGAAAAAGCGCAAAGCCCCGATTAACACATCGGCGGATAAGAGAGCCCGCTCCAACACCGGTTTGTGGAACACGGACGTGTACACGCGCTGTCCGAGACAATGATTCAAGCGGCGCAGGCGTTCCAAAGAGTAATCGAACACTTTCACCTCCGCCCCCAAAGCCAGCGCCGTGCGGGCAGCATACTCGCCAAGCGTCCCCGCGCCGAGGATCACCACCTCGGCAGGCGTCACCCCGGTAATTCCTCCCAGCAGAATGCCTTTCCCTTCCCGAGAATTGCTCAAGTACTCGCTGGCTATCATGATCGCCGAATTGCCGGAAATCTCACTCATCATCTCTACCACGGGATAAGTCCCGTTGTCCCCTTTCAATATATCGAAACCGATAGCGGTTATTTTCTTCTGCATCATCTCCACGATAGCCTCCTTCCGCAACTCGAAAAGCTCTATCGGGGACAAGATCACCTGACGGTCGCGCATCACTTCCACGTCCTCCTGCATCACGGGTGTCGGCTTCAATATGACGTCAGACGTATACACTTCCTCACGGGTATCCACCATCTGTGCCCCGGCGTCCGCATAATCCCGATCGTGGTAATGCGCCTGCTCGCCAGCACCCCGCTGTACAACGATCGTGTGCCCCATATCCATCAGCACACTCACCGCCTCGGGGGTCAGACAAATCCGGTTCTCCCGGCGTTCCGTTTCATTCGGCAAGCCGATCGTCAACCGTTTGTGACGGTATTCCCCGAAAACTTCTTTCTCTTGATACAGAAACCATTCCCTGTTGATTTGCGCACCCAACAATTTACCCGAATTATCCATGCGATCTCGATTTATAATTTACAATTTATTCTATCGTCAGTTCCCGCCGCCCGTCTTCCAACTCGGCAAAACGGCAAACCAGCGTGTTCTCCGGCAACAGCGACTCGATCATCTCAGGCCACTCGATGAAGCAACGGTTTCCACTATAAAAATACTCCTCGTACCCGAAGTCCATCGCTTCCTCCACGTTCTTCACCCGGTAGAAATCAAAATGGAACACGGAATTCCCCTGCGCGGTCAAGTACTCGTTCACGATCGCAAACGTGGGGGAAGTCACGTCGTCCTCTATCCCCAAGCACCCGGCGACAGCCTTCACGAAAGTGGTTTTCCCCACTCCCATCGGACCGTACAAAGCGTATATTGTGTCTTCCCCGGTCGATTCCAGGAACTCTCGTGCCACTCTCTTTAAATCATCTACGCTGTCAATTATCCAACGCATAATTCATCAATTTAAACGTATATTATCTTCGTGCTATACCTCTCCGTGAAGTATAGCACAAAGATAATATTAGTAAACGAAAAACGAAGTCAAAAGTTAGTTTTCACTCGCAACATCTTCCTGTGGCTTCTCTTCGACTTTCACGTTTTCCATCGGTTGCCCTTTCAAATAAGTAGGCAGATTAAGCCCCGCCATATTGAACAAGTCATTCAACGGGGGTACCGACTTCATCATTCCCGAGATGAAATTGGCGGTGGAAGTGTTGCCATTCCCGGCATTATTCCCGTCCCAAACCGTCACCTTGTCGATCTTGATGTTCTTGACCGCCTCGACTTGCGTCTTCACGAGTTCTGGCAACTTGTCGGTAATCAACATCATTACCGCCTTATCCGGGTCGCCGGCAGCAGCTTGCACGATCCGGGCATATCCCTCGGCTTGCTTGGTCAACACCTCGTACATACCCCGAGCCTCAGCGTCCATCTTCGCGAAGATAGCGTCCGCCTCTCCTTTTGCCAATCTGCGTAAACGCTCGGCTTCTGCTTCGGCATCGATAATAGCCTTCTCCTTGTCGATCTGCGCGGGAACCACGATATTAGCCGCTTGGGTCGCTTTCTCCCGTTCGGCACGGGCAATTTCAGCCTCTTTCTCTGCCAGATAAGCCTCTTCCAAAGCCTTTGCCGCCTGCACTTTCTCTGCCGCAGTAGCCTTGCGGGAAGCCTCTGCCTCACGTTCCCGGCGGATTGCGTCGGAGTCCGCAATCAGGATCTTGGCGTTATTTTCTCCCTCCACGGCGCTAGCGTTAGCTTCCGACGTGCGGATACGGGTATCCCGCACCGTCTCAGCAATACGTATATCTTTGTCCCGGTCTGCCTCTGCCTTACCGATTTCACCGAATCTGTTCTGCTCTGCCACGCTCTTCTTGGCGTCATTGATAGCCTTCGCTGCAGCCTCTTTTCCGAGTGCCTCAATATATCCCGATTCGTCGCGAATATCCGTCACGTTCACATTAATCAGCTTCAGACCGATCTTACGCAACTCCGCTTCCACGTTGGCACTCACGTTAGCCAAGAATTTGTCCCGGTCGGAATTGATTTCCTCTATATCCATCGTCGCAATCACCAAACGCAACTGACCAAAAAGAATATCTTTCGCCAAATCCTGAATATTCTCCAACCGTTGTCCCAACAAACGCTCAGCAGCATTCGTCATACTGTCCGACTCGGTAGAAATACCCACAGTAAACCGACACGGCACATCCACGCGGATGTTCTGCTTGCTCAACGCGTTGGTCAGGTTACACTCGATAGAAATAGGCGTCAAGTCCAGAAAAGCGTAACTTTGGAACACCGGCCATATAAACGCAGCACCTCCATGAATACAACGAGCTGAACTCACGCCTCCCGTGGCGTTTTTCCCTGTCTTACCATACACGACCAATATCTTGTCCGACGGACAACGTTTATAGCGGGACAAGATTGCCGCGAACGTCACGAACAAGACCGCGGCTATCGCCACAATCAAATACAAACTACCTTCCATAGTACTTTCCATATTTTAGCTGTTAAATAATTATATAGTTACCTATCAAAAACGCTCCACGAGCAACATACTGTCATTCACGACTTCTACGACCTGTATTGGGGCACCGGTTTCCAATTCTTCTCCCAAGGTGATCGCATCGAATTCACGGATTGCGCCTTGGATAGAAATCTGAACCTTCCCTTCTCCCCGCTTGTTTGCCGGGATTTTCAAGTAGACATTTCCCCGGCAGCCTACGGCATTCGCCATCTGTATCGTACCGCTCTGCTCCATACGGCTCATGAATCGGAAAATAGCCATCACGGCAATGACCAGCAATACCCCGATCACGGCAGCCACAAGGATCAGTATGAACTGGTTCTGAATCACTCCTTGAAACGAGATGATCGACCAACCGAACCCCAACAGGAAATTGATAAAATTACGGAACGTGAACAACTGGAAAGGACCGGCATCCCCGTCCCCCGGCATATCCGAACCCATATCCACATCCATACCCCCGTCGGCATCCATACCCACGAAAGTCAGTATAGTCTGTATAATAAATACTAAACTGGCAAACAACGTGATACACCACACCGATTGCATAAATAAGCCTAAAGCATTCCACCATTCTTCCATGACATTAATTTTAAGTTACACTACATTCGTCAATTCACTTCCCACGCACGCACAACTATACAAATATAAATATTTTTACAGAACTTCCAACATGAAAAAAACAGAAAGTCAAAAGAATGGAAAACTTACTAATTTTAGACTTTAAATTTTAGATTTTAAATGTAGAAAGATCGCCAAACAACCTCGAAGTGCTATTATAAAATATTAACTAATTATTAACTACTAAAATTAGTTTTATAACTAAAAGTTTTAGTTACTTTGTAGCAAAAGATAAAAACTATGAAAGGGCTAACAACAAAAGAAGAAGAGATCATGGGATTTTTCTGGAAGGAAGGTCCTCAATTCGTGCGGCAATTGCTTGCTTACTATGATGAACCCAAACCGCATTTCAACACCCTCTCCACCATCGTGCGGGGTTTGGAAGAAAAAGGGTTTCTCGGACATGAGGCATTCGGGAACACCTATCGATACCATGCCGTCATCAGCGAAGAAGAATTCAGAAAAAGGACGTTGAAAAACGTGATTAACAAGTATTTCAACAACTCGTACCTCAATGCCGTATCCTCTCTGGTGCAGGAAGAAGACATATCGCTAGAAGAACTGAAACAACTCATCGAGAAAGTAGAAAAAGCACACCAAAAACAATAGCTTATGGGCACTTTTTTCGTCTATATATTAAAAGCGTCTTTCTGTCTAACGGTCTTCTACCTATTTTACAGGTTGTTGCTCAGTAAAGAAACTTTTCACCGTTTCAATCGGATCGCTTTGTCCGGGATTCTCGTGCTGTCACTGCTTATCCCACTTTGTGAAATCACCGTTCACAACAATACCGAGATCCAACAAACCCTCGTGAACCTAGAGCAATTCATCCTGCAAGCGGATTACGTCATACAAGCTTCCCCCAGCATAGCAGAGTCATCGATCCCGGTGTGGATACTGGTTGCTCTACTGGTTTACTTTATCGGGATTCTCTTCTTTTTCGGACGCACCGTGTATTCTCTCGTTCAAATGCTTCGCCTCGTGAGAAGCGGACGAAAAGAAAAGTTGGAAAAAGGAATTACCCTCGTCATTCACGACAAAGAAATTGCCCCTTTCAGCTGGATGAAATACATCGTCATCTCGGAAAAAGACCTGACAGAAAACAGCAAGGAAATTCTGACCCACGAGATCGCCCATATCCGGAACCGCCATTCAATCGACCTGTTGGTCACCGATCTCTGCATCTGTTTCCAATGGTTCAACCCAGCCTCCTGGTTATTGAAACAGGAACTGCAAACCATCCATGAATACGAGACAGACGAATCGGTCATCCGTCAAGGCGTCAACGCAAAACAATATCAATTATTATTAATAAAAAAAGCTGTCGGCACAAGGCTCTACTCTATGGCCAACAGCTTTAATCACAGTAAACTAAAAAAAAGAATCACTATGATGTTAAAAGAAAAATCCAGTCCGTGGGCTCGAGCGAAGTACTTGTATGTACTACCGCTGGCAGTGGTTACATTAACCACTTTCGCCCGTCCCGAAATCTCTAACGAATTAAACGAGATTTCAGCTATCAAAGTTAATGATTTTACTTCAATTCTAGAAACAAAGGCAGCAAATAATCTTGCCCCAGAACAGGACTCCCTGACAAGAAAAAATAGTTCTACAAAAACAGTTGTCCGCGGGGACTCGGCTTATTTCTACACCTATACTCTCGAGGATTCTCTTGTGTCTATCACGATCGCATCCGACACGTTCAGTCATAAAAAAGGGAATATTACCCCCAGACATACATTCGTGAAGGATACCATCATCAACGGAACGAAAAGCTCTGTGGTCATTACAACCTCTTCCGATAGCCCCTTATTCATTCTGAATGGCAAAGAAGTCAGCCAAGAAACAATTCAGAATCTCAAATCTGAAAACATCCAATCTATAACCGTTCTGAAAGACCAGGCAGCTATCTCTGCCTATGGAGCAAAAGGTGTACACGGGGTTGTTGTCGTTGAACCGGTAGAAAGCGTTACCGCTACTACTTCCGTCCAAATCGTTTCGGATACGATCATTATCCTCGAGGATGGCACGAAAGTAAAACTTTCCCAAAGAGAAGGACAACCCTCCGAAGTATTTGTAGTCCGTGACGGTATCAGCAGAAAAGTAGAATTACAAGGTGAAGCTTATTTTGAGGCTCGTGAAACACACGACCACCCTCATTTCACACTTAGAACGTCACAAGTCAACGTTATTGCAGACAGTCAACTTCGTGTAGGAGAAACTCATATACTCCCAGGGATAACCAGCTCTTCCGTGGTGAAAGCAATGGGTACCGTTCTGGATCAGGACGGGAACCCCATTGCGGGAGCCTCAGTTGCTACCCCGGGCGCAAAAACGAACACGGATAAAAACGGAAAATTTCTGTTAATCACCGGGAAGAACGACAAACTCACGATCACCTCCCCCGGAATGAAAAAAGTAAAACTCAAAACTTCCCCGACGATCACCGTCTATATGGAAAAAGAATAAAACAAATAAGCCGTGCTGAAGCACGGCTTATTTGTTATTTTAGATTGAAGCAGGAATACTCACTGGCCTCGGGAATCTTTCCAATCACTCAATCTAAAATCTAAAGTCGATCAGTTAATGAAATCCTAATTCCCAAAATAAAAATCCCACAAATTCTCGATACGTTTTCCGATATGATATGCCAACAAAGGAGGAACAGCATTCCCTATGATTTTATACGCCGAAGAGGGGGATAATTTATATCTGCCCCTACCCCCGTCAGGGATCACGAACTCGTAATCCGGGGGAAAAGTTTGTATCAACGCACACTCGCGGGGAGTCAGGCGCCGCTCCTTCAGTCCCTGTTTTAACTCCTTTTTTTGGATACCCCCGTGCTCTTCCGAGAGGCGGCGATACTCGATATTCCCGTGATGCTCGGAACGGATAGTAGGAGCGACACCCGAAAGATCCACTTCAATCTGCCCTTGACAATGCCGCCCGAAGTATTTCGCACAAGAATAAAACCTTTGCGAGGGATCCTCGCTCTCTTCAGGTTCTTTCAACCCGGAAAGCACGTTGGCAAGAGTCTGTGGCACGATCAGGTTATCCCCCACCGCACGGTAGGCATGACTGGGTCGCGGGTAAGGGCTATATTCAACAGGGATTGCTTCCCTTGTCAATATCTCTCGGGCTTCCGCCGTCAGTGCTGACTTCCGGATACCGATAAAGATCACCCGCTCGCGCGATTGCGGCACCCCGTAATCGGCGGCTTGCAGCACTCTCGGTTCCAACACGAGATAACCGTCCCCGTCAGCGTGCGAAAAATCCCGCTGTATAATCTCCTTCACGTTCGAGAGGTTTACCAACCCCTTCACGTTCTCGGCAATAAATAACTTGGGTTTCGTAATCTCAATGACTTCTTTCATCCACATATAAAGTTTCCCTCGGGTTTCTTCCGATGCGATCTCCCCGTCTATGATTCTTCCCCTGTGATCCTTGTGGGAATTGAATCCCCCGCGTTTACCCGCCAAACTGAAATCCTGGCAAGGAAAACCACCCGTAACGATGTCCACCCCTTCCGGGAAGACACACTCCCCCGCCCGGTGTCGCTTCACCAGATCGACCACACTATCCTGCCGGAATACCTCGGCGGGATAACCATACTTGGCAAAATGATGCGTCCACGCCGTCCGTGCCTCTTTCAATATATCATTGGCAAAAACAATCCGGTAACGGGTAGGTTGCAGCTTCACCCATCCGTTCCCCCCGGACTTTTCAATAAAGTCCGGATTCGTTTTCTCGTTGATACTGGCTTCATGAACCGCAAAACCACCTTCCAGCCCTAAATCCATTCCCCCACAACCTGAAAACAGCGATAATACCCGAATTGTTTTAGAAGTCATCTATTGTTATTTTTACTCGTTATCCGTCGACAAAATTAACAATAATCATCAGGTTATCGACACACCTTCGAAAATTTATACTTCACGCCCCCTTTCCCATATTTTATCCCTTCAAAAATTTTTCTATTTCACCACATTCTAGTAAATTTGTCATGAATTGTTATCAGCCTAAATATATATCGAATGAACGAATTGAAGCCGGAAATAATGGAATTATTAACGTTAGTCGGGAAAAAATATGCTCGCAATTTGCTTACAACAACCGATTTCGACGAATTCTCACTTCATTTAAAATCCGAACACGGTTATCTCATTTCCACGTCCACGTTAAAACGTCTGTGGGGATACGTCAACGATACCCATCGACCTCGTACTCAAACATTGGATGTATTATCCCAATATATCGGTTTCGCTTGTTTCAGTGATTTCTGTCATCATCTGAAAACCAGTACTATGTACAATTCATCCTTTTTTACCACCCGACAGATACAGGCTCAAGATTTAAACCCGGGAGACGAGATAGAGATCGGCTGGTCGCCCAATCGTTATTTACGTTTACGCTTTCACGGGGGAGCCCGTTTTCAAGTCATGGACTCGAAACAATCCAAACTCAAAAAAGGCGATTGCTTTGAAACAGCTTGTTTCCTCATGGGACAGCCTCTATTATTATCTTACATCTTAAGGGATAATAAAAAAACGGCTCCTTTCATCGCGGGACGTAACGGGGGACTCACTTTAATCAATCAACTGACATAATGAACGAGGAAACATTATCATCCGGCTTTTTCGGTGAAGACATAACCTTGGATATATATACAGACCTAAAAGAATTTTATACCCCCGCTAACGGGTTTAGCAGGTTGCATTTATGCCGCCGATACGGGAAACTGCATATTCTGAAGAGCCTACAACCTTTCTACTCGTCACAAGAGTTTTATAAACAACTGCTATTAAAAGAATTTAATATCGGTTACCAGTTAGACCATCCCAACATTCGCCATACGCTAGGATGGGAAAAGAATGACCTGCTGGGAAATTACATCGTTCTGGAATACATTGACGGTATCCCGTTGACAACTTTTATGGAACAAGGAAAACTCACCCCGGTACTGGCATACAAGTTTATCACGGAAATATGTAATGCATTACAATACATTCACAGCAAGCAACAGATTCACAAAGACCTGAAACCGAACAACATTCTCATCACGTACAACGGAAACAACGTGAAACTCATTGACTTCGGGCTTGCAGATTGTGATGACTATGAAATATTAAAAATCCCGGCAGGAACAGAAAAATACCTTGCCCCGGAGCAATTGAATCCCGAAGCAACACTCGACTGTCGAACGGACATCTACTCATTGGGCATCATTATTGAAGAAATGTCGAGTATCGTAAAAGATCGGAAACTTGCCTCCATCGCTCAGAAATGTACACGCCCGACCCCAAACGAGCGTTACAATAATACCGCGGAAATTATCGAAGACCTCAAGAAAAGATCTTTTAAAACACCATTCAAATACGTGGCATTTGCTATCGTGTTAATTGCGGTATCCCTTTTCTATCTACAATATTCTCCCGCGAATAATCCATCTGCCGGCAAAAACACGATAACACAAACGTACAGCAACTTCTCGACCAGCAACACTTACCACCATATCCTTTTGCAGGAAAAGAACCGCTTGCACCGAAAAATAACTCAATATTCAACAAATCGCCAGGAACTGACACGGGATAGCCTGCTACTCCATCAAGCTCTACAACAAGCCCTAAATACGGATTTTCCGGAAACAAGCCAAAGGAAAACCCCGGTATATAAAAAGCTACTCTCCCATCTACAACTCGATGTTGACCGGGAAATAAAAAGCATCCGCCAAAAGATTTAATCGCCTAAGGAACAATTTCCACGATACGTTTAAATTTCTTCCACGGCTCGGCATAACGGTAACTGTTTTTACTTCCGGAAGGCACGTAAAGCACGCACGTTTCAAAAAAGTCCGCATTCCCGAAAGCCTTGGAAGCACACGTGGGAGAAATATCAGCCAACACCGTCAACTCCTCCAAGGCACAGCCGTCAAAACAATAGTCGGAAATATACACCGTTCCCCTTCCAAGAGTGACCGAACGCAACTCGACACAATTTTGAAAAGTAGCTCCCGAAACCATTGCAAGCCCATCGGAAAGAACCGCTTTTTTCAATTTAGCCCCCCGAAATACCTGAAGTCCCAAGTTCGTCACCGAATGTGCCATATACAATGTATCCGCGGGTAGATTCTGCAAGGCTTGATCCGCGATCTTTTTCACCCCGGCAGGGATTTCCAACACAGACAGCACCTTACCTTCCGGGTACAACAACAGCGTTTCCCTCCCCTTGTCATACAAAATGCCATTCTCCGCCTCGAAGTAAGGGTTTATCACGGACACCCTAAACTCTTGCAACGATGTACAGCCTTCCGACGAAGCAAAACGTTGCACGTTATCGGGTATAGTCAGCGCCGTCAACCCCGTACACCCTTTGAATACATCTTTCTCCACCACCTTTATCGTGTTCGGTAAAGCAATTTCCCGCAGATTCCGGCAATTCATGAACATCCCGTAACTCAACGTATCATTGGCAGTATAACGGGACGATGAATAGCTCATTCCCCCCTCCACGATCTGGGCATCCGTCAAATAAAGCTCGCTCAACATTCCCGGCGTATTTTCCCCTTCCACCCCCTGTCCCAACATATCCCGCAACAGGCGAAAATCGGAACCGTTCAACTTCCCGCTAACCGAAATTTGAGACAATTGGTATTTCAGACCTTCACCAATTACCTCTGACAACGTACCCGGCTCCGAAACATATATAGCGTCATCGGTGGTAAACACCACCTCGTCCGTGTATATCTCCCCGACAGAATTGGCGGCGTAAGCACGCACCACATAGGAAGTCGCCAAATTCAAATCCGTCAGCTGTTTCCGGAAAACACCCTGTTCCCCGGGTTCGGCTGGCGTAAACAACTCTTCCGTGGCATCCGCACCCCGGTACTTGAATCCCAAAAACGTGAGCGCTTCCCCTCCGTTTTCAACCAAGGTACATACCACGGTTGCCGTCGTGGGACCTTTATTTATCAAAGCAATCTCTTTCAACACGGGTGCCGTATTCGGGTAAGTGCGGAAATAAGATACTTCAGAACACACGGTACTGCCTCCGTTAGATACTTCCAAATAATAACAGTACTCCGTTCCCGCTTTCAAATTCTCCAGAACAACTTCCGCCCCGATTTCCGTACGAGTTGCCGCAACCCGAGCAACCTCCTCCGGTGAAACCCCGTACACGAAATAACAGTCCCGCACCGTCCCGTCCCCGTTTAGCATGATTTCTCCGGATAAATGCGCCGTATTGCGGGTAATGCCTGTCGCCTCACGTAAAATCAACGTCGGTGGCAAAACCGTGGGTTTCGTCTCTTTTGAACAAGCCGTTCCCAAAATCACGCAACAGATAATATAAAAACAAAACTTACCCATACACTAGAAATTAATACCTATACCCAACAGCGGTTCCCAATGCTCACCCCGGATAGTCAACATCCCGACAGACAACACCATCCGGCGTACTTCCCAAAGTACTCCCAATTCCCCCGTGATCCCTTTTGCCGAATAATCCGTATTTCGCAATTTAACCCCTTCTAACGTTTCCCAGGCGACACGCTGTTCCCCGTACCCGATGCCCTCGTACAAGTGCCACAATCCCACTATCCGGTGAATTCCCCCTATCGTGACCGTACCCAAAGCCCGGGACACGGACTCCTTGTAATAAGGTGTCGGTTCTCCAGAAGCCAACTCCCCTCTTTTGTTACACTCCCCCGAGGTCGAAAGAAAACGGAAATTACTCTGCACGTGTACCCATATGCCATGTTGCCGCATCACCCCGAACCTCACCCCGTTCGCCATCTCCCCCTCGTGCATGCCCGCCGTTGCAATCAGGAAATAAGCCGCTTGCCCACGACGTAATTTTCCCATGGGCATGGGACGCAGGGAATAATCTAAGGAGGTATTTTCCATTCCCCTGAACGGGAATCTCACCACCTTCGGGTAAGGCTTTTCCTGTACCTTCTCGGGAGGCGAAGCTATCACCAGTTCATACGTCAACCGGGATTCCAACGGCGCGGGGAAACGATAATCCCTCAACACTCCCCACCGGGGATGTTTCACGGTCAATTTTACCGTTTCGTGAGGCACGTAAATCCATATTTCGCCGACTTCATTCCTACGGGCAACAATTCCCAGGGGAGTAGAAAAGACAAAGTCCGGATCACCCACGACCTTTATCAACGCACAAGCCTCGTTGTTCAAATCGCGTACCGGATCCACCCAAGCCGTAATATCATTTGGCAAACAACGGAAAGAGCGCACCTTGAACTCTTGGGCTTTGCTCGAAAGTCCCGTCAAACACAATAGAATTATCAATAGAACCTTGTCCATCATTCCAAATTAAAACTTCCTATGTTAAATATCTCCTGTTCGGGTAACGGGGTTCGCTCATCCAACATGCGAGGCTGCCACGTGCGCACGTGTATCTTGGGTGCCGTTTCGTCCCGGAAATCCCACAACAAAAATAAATAACCTTGGTCGGAATACATATCCGACCTATAATTTTGTTTCACCGACACCCCGTATATCCCGACTTTCGTGGGATGCCGTTTTATCGAGAAATCCGTGAAATTCACATCAACACGTTGATTCGCTTGAAATATCACCCGCAGGCGATTCAAATACTCCCGCTTACTCTTCACGCTATAACGCACTTGCTCGGGAGATAAATAACGCACCTCTCCCACGGCAGCCCTCTTGACCACGGTCCCCACGACGATCAACGCTTCCTCGCTAAACAATTGTTCCAGAAAATCAATATCCTTCGTCAAGTAGGACATTCTGAAATGCTCCATGTAATTCAATATCACCTGCCTGTTCGAGGCATCCTCTTCCTGCAAACCGCCGTCCATCACCTGTCTGGCTTCCCGGTAAAACGGACTGTTTCTATCTATTGTTCGAACTTTAGGCTGAACAGGCTCTTCCAATCGCTCCGTCTTCATTTCTCGCTCCACGGGTTCAACGATAGAATCCTTCACCATCTCGTGCAACGTGAACACCTGCGGACACACCCCGGCAGCCACCCGATCCCAAAGAACGGTTGAAAACTTATTCGGTCCCACCACCTGTCCCCGTTCATCCATGATATAATAAACGTGATCCCGGCAGGCAAAAGCGTATCCTTCAAAATCCGAGATCCAATCGTACACGAACTCGCAAAGCGGTCGACCCTCGAAATCAAAAAGTCCCCACTTATCCCTTAACTTCAACGCCACCCGCCGTTCACCCACGATCTTTCCGTCATCATAATTCGCCGGGATCAAAACTTTTCCCTCCTTATTAATCAACCCGACACCCGTTTCCGTCCAGAACACGGCGGCGTCATACCGGAACGGCATCACCTCTTGTATCCGGGTTGGCAAATATAGACAAACCTTTCCCCCTCTGTCCAAAGCTCCGCAATAATTCTGTTCCAGATTCTTGAACAGCAAATAACCACAAGAAAAATGCTCGTGTATCCGGCTATTTTGTAACGTAATATAAAACTGAATCTCACCCCGTTTGTCGATCACCCGGTAAGCCAATTGTCCTTCTCCCCCGGCAACACCGACAACGGCAAGTCCTTCCGAGAAATCCGCGGCATAATCGTACACGGGCTTGATGACCATCTCACCCCTCGTATCCACGTAACCATACTTCCCGTTACTCGTGTACACCAATGCCAATCCTTCCCTAAAATTACGCGTCAACAAGATTTTATGCCCCTCGTAATTATCCACCACCGCCACCTTCTCCCCATGCTTATCCACCAACAACAAAGGCTCCCCCACCTCCTCCTGGGCGAACGTCACGTTCTCGAAAAAATAGCCGATAGCGGCAAACTTTTTGGGCGACATCAACTTCAACTCCCCTTCAAAACCATACAACTCGTACTTTCCCGAGTCATCCGGCACGCTCAACCTCCCGTTTACCACAGCCGACGGCTGATACTTGAAAGCGTTAATCATTTTTACCGTCCCGTCCGTCCCGAGAATACCCCATTCATCTCCCCGGGTAATCTTCAAGGGTAAACCATAAATTGCTATTCGCTTCTCGTCACAAGAAGCGAATAGCAACACGCACGTGAATAATATTATACCGATTCTCATCATAGACGGGACTTTACAACATCACACGTGACAAAAATACACATTTCTTTCTATTCTTCCCAATTTTCAATCTCGCCTCCTATTTCAATCTTCACTTGTTCCGGATTCTTGGAAATCACGACCGTCACCGTATGCTGGACTCCGGCTTTAAACACGAACCGTCTTTCCACCAGATAAGCCACCCCTTTCATCACCACTTCAATCAACGGTTTCATGTTATCAATCCGCTGGGGCACCACGATCGCCGAATATTGCTGTTCGCCCGTCTTCTTCGCCCGAATCACCCGTGTCGTGCCATAAACATCCTTCGTCACCACCCCCGCACTCAAGTCTATCGTGGCTGAAGGCACCGTGTTGTGCACGTACACCTCCGCCTCCTCAGGTAACTCTCCATCGTAATCATCACCCTTCACCAGACGAACATTCAACTTGCTCATCCGATGAGCGAAAACCAACTTCACGGCACCCTCTCCCGCGGTCGCCCCCTTCGCCGTTGCCCACAAGAAATCGCTCGCCTCGTAAGCACCCAAAGCGTTCCCGTTCCCCTCGATCGTCTGGTCCGAAGCCACTTCGAACGGCATATCGTCCACGCTTGTCAACGGGGACACGTACGGGTAATACCCGAACACATCATACGTCCCGTCATTCCAATAGATCTTTCTGGCAGACTCCCACGCCGAACCGGAATACGTCAGCAACTCGTTGTTCACGTAATTACCGGACACCTCCAACGGGGCATCCCGCTCCGTCAAGAACACACCCACTTGATCGCCCGCCTCGAAACTAGTCGAGGTTGCCCGGGCAAGAGCGGGATGCACCACGTCAAAAGTGACAAACAAATCATCGGGCACTGCCTCCCTATCAGAATTAGAGCAACCAGCCGAGAGGCACAGGAGACAGAATATCCCAACTCTGTATATTATATTCATGCAATTCATAGCAAACTTATTTTTCATTCAATCCTTATTTCAAAATATCCGGTTTACCTTTATGAATCCGTGGAGCGTATTGATACCCCCGAACCGTCACTCCCGGGCGATCCTCAGAACGGGACAGCGATTCCGTGGCATCTCGTTTGTCATTCTCCACGAACTTCTCGAACGAGTACGTTTCCCCGGCGTACGCCATAATCCGTTTAACGATAGCTTCCCGGCTAATCGCACTATAATAGGGAATATCATTGTTCATACAACTGTTTTGCTCCGAGCGGAACACGCCCCGGTTATGCATGAACCCGCCCTCGTAAATATCCACCACGTCACTGTACCGGTCATCAAAAATAAAATGAGCCCAAGGCACCTCGTGCATCTTCCCCGTGAGCGACAGATTCTCGTACCATCCCAACGCTTTAGCGTAATTAAATTCCCACACATGCCCGCAACACGTACAACCGCAGAAATCTATAAACTCATTATGATAGATATACTCGTCGCCCAGCTTGCCGAAACCGTGTCCTCCCGCCTCGTGTTGAATCACCCCCCGCGAATCCAACGGATAACCGTAATCACTTAACGGACAAAACGCAATAGCCGAACCATCATCCCACATCTGGCAAATACCACCGTAATCCGTCGAATTAGGAGTCATGATGATCAACGTCTGATTCAAATTACCCTTGTTCACCGTCGGCATCTCTAGGGCATACGCAAACGCCGCATCATAATCGCATTTCAACCCCACGCCACCTGTGTACGTGGTTTCGAACCTCGTGTAGCGAATTGTGTTGATCGTCCCGATACCGCTTTCCGGGGAAACGGCGATACCCGTGTACACGTTGAAATAATCCCGGTACGTCCGGTAAGGCTCTATATCAAAGAAACGCTCCACCTGCTCTCGGATCATCTTCATGTACTCCCCTTTCGAAATATCTAATGCACTATACCCGTCACCGAGAAACACTAGGTTCACCCCGTTGCCCTTGGTATGTTCCTGCAACGTGATAATCTCATCCTCCGCGTACTCGTAATCGTATTGCGTGACGTGGCAACGCGTCGTGTAATCTTTATCCTTCAACTGGAACACGATATCCCCCTCGCGAGCCTCGGCACCTCGACTCATTTGTTTAATCGTCAACCGCAACTCCGTTTTCTTCGATCCGCTCGTGGCCGACAACTCGCACCAATCCGGCTTCTCCGCCACTTCCCAATCCCCCTCGGCATTCAGCACCAGTCGACGCTCGCACTCCGTGTTGATTGCCGTCGCCAAAGCCGGACGGCACACCAGCTCCCGGTGAGCCGCAATCCGCTTGAAATCATTCCATCCCGGGGCAGCTTGGTATTGCGCAACAACGGGCTCCGGCACCTCCAACGTGAAATTATCCTTCGCCACCCCGTGAAAAGCTCCTTCCTGCACATAAGCCGGAATCGCCCCCTTACACACGATACTCCCTATCCCGAAACAATCTTGGAAAGCACCGCCATCTTCCCACCAACTAGCCTCGTAACGAATATTCTCCAAACTCTCCGGGAAAACCAAACCTTCAATACTACGACATTTAGCAAAAGCCCCAGCCCCAATACTCTGCATTCCCTCCGGGAATTCCAATATTCCCGCCAAACGCCAGTTATAAGCAAAAGCCTTATCCCCGATAGACATCAGTCCCTCGGGCAAAACCAAGGTTCCAGAGAAATCACAACCGCTAAATGTACCCTCACCAATAGCTATGAGATTCTTTGGCAAATGTAACTCTCCTTTAAGAGAAGTCCCTTCAAAAGCATATGCCCCAATAGACACGATTCCATCATGTAAAGTTAAAGTCCCATTTAACCCTGAACAACCTGTAAATGCGGCATCCCCGATATCCGTTACACCTTGAGGTATAGTTATTGAACCCGTCAAATTTTTACACCCTCCAAATGTCCCTTCATCTAAAAATTCCAAACTACCCGGTAAATGTAATTCCCCATAAAAGCCAGAACATCCCCAAAAAGATTGTAATCCAATGTATCTCAATCTTTCAGGAAGTTTCAGTTCACATACAAACTTACAGTCACGAAAAGCACCAAGACCTCCTCCCATACTTAATACCTCTAACGTCGATGGCAATGATAAACTTCCCGTGAAATTCTTACACCCGTAAAACGCCTCACCTTCTATTTTCGTGACCCCTTCCGGTATAATCAACGATCCCGTCAGATTTCTACAATCAGAAAAAGCCGCCGATTTAATCTCCTTCAACTGATCCGGCAACACCAACCTCGTCAAAGAATATTTACTACGCATCGCTGCTGCAGGAATAACATCATTCGTTACCTTTACCTCTTTCAAATTCAACGCCTGCAACCGATCCATCGAATCCCGCATGAAATAAAAGTCATCCGCATTAATCTCCCCCGTGATCTTCAAATTCTGCAACATCCGAAAATCCTTGTTCGCCGCAGTGATCGCCTCTTTCAACTTTCCCGCCTCCGACTCTATCACGATATACTCCCTCGCCGTTGCATCATGTCCTATATCATCATTCTCCCACGCCGTGATCGATTCACTCGCCAAGGTAAACTCGTACGTTCCTGTACTCTCCTTCTTGTCCACCGTTATCGTGAAATTATGCATCTTCGAGGGCACGTAAGTAAATGCCTCGTCCTTTTTGAAAGCATAAACCACCCCGTCCACTGTAATCTTGAATAATTCTGTTCCGGCAGCAATCTCCTGAGGCACCACGATCGCACGGAACACCCCGTCCTTCCGGTAAGGAATCGTCCCCGTCGTGGCAACCTCTCCCGTCACGGTCACGTTTCCCGTTGTCAAATCAATCGCTGCCTTTCGTTTTGTGTTTGTCACCAGCACCTGCTTCTCCAATCCTGCCCATTCCCCCTCGGCAAACCCCTTTCCTTCCGCGAGCGTCACCCGAGCAGTACTCATCCTGTGCCGGAATGACAAACGGATCACCTTCGTCGAAGGTGCCACCTCCACGGCTTTTCCCCAAAGAAAATCGCTCGCCTCGTATCCTCCTAGGTTACCGTTCTCCCCCGCCTTCGACTGATCCTTCTGTACCTCGAAAGCGTATGTCTCGATACTCTCCGGCGTTCCCCACGGGTAGTACCCGTACACGTCTATCGGGGTTTTCGAATCCTTCCAGTAAATATCATACGCCCCGCTCCATTTATTATTAGCCTCATCGTAAATAAATTGCACATTGGAAGCTCTATTCCCATCCAATTGTAACTTCCCGGGATTGCCACCCTCGTAATCCACGATATAGACACCCATCACATCCTTGTCACAAAATCCCCCGTCATTCACCCGGGACAACATCACCTGATCGATATCCCCCGACAAGACTATCGGAAGTCTGTCAGCCTCGCCTCCCATGACCCCGTCATCTTTCTGACAAGCAAAGAACAAACATGCAAACGCCGCCACGCACGTTCCCCAAATACCATATTTCTTTCTCATAATCACCTGTTTTAATTATTCAGCCACACCACCATGATCGACACCGTCTTCCTCCCAATTCCCGATCCCCACGTTAATACCGTTATTCGTTTTATCCACCGTAACAGTGAACGTGTACCGCTTGTTCGTCTCGAAAGTAAAAGCCTTCTTTAACGCGTACTCTTTTCCCCCGATAAGAACAACGATCAAACCAACCTCCTCGACCGCTTGCGGCACGATCAACGCCTTGTAGTATTCGCCATCACGCCAAGGAGTGATCACCTTCTCCGCCCCCACGGCAGTCGCCACTCCCGTAGCCAAATTGATGGAAGCCTCGTTTCTGACACCGTGCACCGTCACACTTTCAACAACTTTCTCCAGTTCCTCCGCAGTATACCCTTTGCCGGGAGCCACCTTGATCTGCATACAACTGAACATATGCTTCAAAGTTATATCCACCGCATTCTCTGTCGGAGCAATGCCCCCAGTTTTCCCCCACAAGAAATCGGAAGCCTTGTAATTCGTTTCTGTCGATTGATTCGCGTTCACCGTGAACTTGTACGCCAATACGTCCGTTACCGTCGTGTACGGGTAATAGCAATAGAAATCAGCCTTACTCGTTTCATCCTTCCAATAAATCTCCCGCTCCGGGATCCACCCGGAAGAATAAGTAAACTTCACGTTGTCGGCATGATTTCCCGAATTCTGCAACACCCCGGCAGAAGTACCGTTATAGTTCACGACGAACAATCCCACTTGATCTCCCGCCTCGAAACTCGTTTCCGTGGCACGGGAATCAATACCGCAATTCAATGTTATTTGTACTTTCGGTCCCTCCGGCTCCTCCGGTAAGGGTACATTCTCCTCACCGCCGCCCCCGGAACACCCGCATAGCGCAATAAAGAGTAGATTTTGCAACCAACGTTCAACCTTCATCCTTTGTATTTTTAAATTCAAATTCATTTAATAATACAAAAATACAGGACAAACTCACACGAAACAAGTTCATAATAGTTCACGACCAATATTACACTTAAATAACATTCCTCCCACTCTTATCCGTGTTTCCCGGCACACAACTATTGATTAAGTATTGATCAAGTATTGACTAACTATTCTTTAACCAATAGTTGATCAATAGTTGATTAATAGTTAGTCAATACTTGAGTGCCGGGAAACACGGATAAAACTGGTATATTACCAGGGTAATATACCGGCTACTCCAATTCACCCCGTCACAAACCGAGTATTCTCATGGTTGTGATTGATTCGTACGCAACGTGATCAAAATAATGAATGATCTCCGCTATCCCTATCCACGTGTAAACAACGATGCTCGTGATAACAACCAGTAGAAGGACTACGATTACCATTTGATTCCATTTAGCTTTCATCTCTTTTCTTTTTTAAAGTTACTAATTCAAACCAAATTCTCCTCTTCCGTTTCTATCCTCGCTCACTGTAAATATATAACATTATTTTGTATTTCCCAAATGAATTGTTAGGAAAATCTTAAATTTAACACTCTAACTACAAATCCAACTCTCTACGGCGGTGCATCAAGCGGTCGCGAAGGTATTTAATACTTTTATTTTTCTGGACTTTCACCGTGTTGACACTGATACCCAGTTTATCAGCAATCTCTTTTCCGGAAAAACCACTTATGCTTAATTTGATAATCTGTTTCCTCATGCGGGGCAAATCACCGATATGCAGGTAGAGCAAACGCACAATTTCTTCTTGTACTGTGTCGAGCAGGAAATCTTTGGCAAAATCTTCCTCCTCTTTTTCCTTGTCGATTTTATCGAGAATGGAGGCTCTTTTTTTCTTATTGCGAATATACACCAATGAATTATGATATAGCGACTTGTACAGGTATCCCATCAATTCTTTCGAGGACGCAAACTGCACGTCGGAATGCCAGAGATTCACCAACAGATCCTGCACGATGTCCTTTGAACTATCCATATCCTTGACAATCGATTCCACGTAGACACACATGGCTGCATAACAAGAGGTGTAGAGCTGTTCCCAACATCTCTCGTCTTTGCCGTTTATACCCGGTAAAATAGAATCAAAGTTTACCATCTTTATCCCTTTTTAAACTTTTCAATTTTATCAAGCGTAAATAATCTTCCCTCGCACTGTTCTGCCCGTTTGTCTCAATCCGCTTGTTCATCATAATTCATTCCTCTCGTAACACCACATTTCCCACTTATCATTATTTTGAATACTTGAACTGAACTTTGGTACTATTCTAAAATCTTAAAACTTCATTTTTTTTAAGCAGGACCCCGTACGGTTAGATCTAAAATAAAAATCCCCGTTGCCGAAGAAGATTCCAACGACAACAGGGAGGAAGAAAGGAAAATTTATCCCTTCACTATAAAATCAATTAAATTGCCTCGTTAGCCCACCCTTCATAACGCATATCGACAATCTTACCCAAACGGGTTGTCGATTGCCATTTAGGAGTTACTCCTGTTGCAAAATGGGAATTATTCACCGTGAACATATAAATTTCCCCTGTCTCCAAAGCAACTGTCAAATCCATACCCCTACTACTTGAGCCGGTTCCCGTATCCGTCGATGTTATTTTCACGATTTTCCTTCCTTCAAAATCAAATAACTTTATCGGATCGGTTCCACCCGAACCCCTGAAAATATACCCCCACAACTCTCCATTGTTCGCGCCACTACTGAAGAAGAAGAACTCCAAATCCCCGTGAGGAGAAACAAAATACGCACCATCACTATTGATTCTGTTCTGGAAACCGATAGGGAATGCCCTCTCTATTTTCGGATACGCCCTCAATTCCCAAGTTTCGTCGTCCGAACCTAATCTGAACGTATGGATACAATACAATCCCTCCGTTTCGCTTCCGCTTCTATTATCCTTGTAGAACATAAACAAATCCGAACTCTGGTCCGATCCCCATTCCGTTTGCCGGCGTCCCACGTATGAGCCGGCGTAAATAATATCCACGTCTTTCAAGTTGTCCATAGCAAGCGTGATACCTTCGGTCGGTTCCGTTCGAACAACATTAATAGCATTGGCATCACCCCAATTCCCGTAATATTCCAATGAATTGTCATCCGCGATATGCAAAAGACGATGGTTCAAACCGTCAATAGCAAAAGTGCCCGTGATACCCACTCTCTGGTAAGACATACGTATCAAACGGTCAATCTTCATTCCTCCATCTATAGCCACCGGCACATCGATATATTTACCGGCAAACCAAACATCCAAATGCTCCACGGCTTTCAAGTACAAATCTCCGTTTGTTGCCAATAAAACATGGCTTTTCGAGTTAGCCACGGCATCTTTAAAAGTTACATTAGGCAACATTCCGTTTATAAAATCATCCTTTAAATTCAAGGTCCTTTTATAATCCTGGTCACTTACATAGACCGGACCGATTCCCCCGTTCTGAAGAATCAATATCATTCCAGGCGAAGAAGAACTACCATTCTGCAACCAGTGATTCATCACTTTCACGGGCGAACCTCCCAATTCCACACCGCCATTCTGACTCGTGTAATAATCTTTCAATTCCCGGAAACGAGTCACGTAGTTATCATTTTCCCAACCACTCACATTTTCCAACACGGAAAGACAAGATTTTCCGTCTATTTCCGACAATACGATCCACGCTTCGGACATTGAATTATTATCCGTTGGGTAGATACTAATCTCACTGTCAACAATCTGGTATCCGGTAATCGTATCCGTTATAAATAAATGCAGGCTCAAAAAACCGCCCATATCTGTTTTCCATTCCAATTCTCTCCCAAATCCAAGCGACTTCACCTCATCTGTCCCCATACTCTCCACGACCCATTCAAATTTTAATGATAATGCTGTAGAATCGCCCGTGTATTCCAATACAGGGGAAACCTTTATGACATCCCCTACTGTCAAATTCCAGAAACTCCCGAATTCCTCTTCATTCGTGACGTAATCCACCACGGAAACGGTAGGCATTTCCGAATAGTCGTAATTCCCTTTATCTTCAAAGCATCCGTAAAGAAAAATCGCAACAAATACACCCCATATATAATTTTGTATCTTCATAATATTAGCCATTAATTATCCAACAATAGGAACCGTCATTTCCACGTCTCCGTCCATTACCGGAGTACCGGCATTTTTCATTTCCACTAAATGGTACTTCAGCTTCAGAGCGTAATACCTCAATTCCGTCGGTCCCATATCACTCATATCACTGATACCGGTAACCTCTATAAATTTGGCATACTTGGCATCACTATATTCACCCAAATAGTACTTGACTATATCGGATGTCCACCAGGAAGGAGCTATCGCTTTAGAAGTAAACGCCAACCGTTGGCTTCTCGTGTTATTCACCGGTCCTAAAGAAAAATCTTTCGTCGGTGCCAACTTCAATACCACCCGTACCATCTGATTTGCTAACTTTGCCGTTTTAATCAACTTAACCACGAGGGTATCCTTTTCTTTACCGGCTTCCCACGTTTGATCCGGTTCATAATCAAAATCAGTTCCTTTCACGGCAGTAGACAAACTCTCGTCTACGTCTACGCGATAAGCCATGTTTTCTTCCACGGGCATTCCTGCAAATGCCAGTTCCAAATTTATCTCATGCGTATCTTCTCCCGGGTAAAAGAAAAACGATTCGGTAATACTATCCGCCGTTATCCCTTTCGTAAAATACACAAATCTATCTGAATCGTAAGTCGTAAATTTATCCTCGGAACAAGCCCCAAGAAAAGACACGAATACCAGTATAAAAACTATATATCTCATTTCTACCTATTTAAAATTAACAGACTTAAAAAGCACTTTCCTCACTCTTCGGTACAGGTAAATAATTATTATTCCTAAAATCAATATTCTGCTTGCCATCAAAGATAGGAAGGTTCAAACGCTTGAACATATAGAAAGACTGTCCCTCCGCGATAAACTCTTTCCGGGCATCCGCCAACATGGCCTGTATATATCCCGCTTCCGTGGTAATTGTATTCAAATCGTCCGTTGAAATATCTCCCCGTGCACTTCTTACTTTCCGTAACAATTCAACTGCTTCATCCACTTTCCCCACGGAAGCCAGGTATTCCCCTTTTATATAATACAATTCGCTTTTTCTGATCACAGGCAAATAGGCAACATCCAAGTTTGTCCTTCTATTCTTGACAGAAACATAATCCGAACCTATTTGCATCAACAATTTTTCAAACCGACCGTCAATCTGGTTCCGACTTGGGAATACTTGAGTTATATTTCTCAAGTAAAGAGGATGTTCCGAGGTTAAATAAGGCGCATAATATTCACCGACCTGTTTATTATAAAGGTTAAAAATCACATCACCCAATAACCGGCATTCACCCGCCGGAAGATAATCCATTTGATCGAATCTCCACTCTTCCCCACGTCCTCCCATTTTCAACATTTCCTCAATCACGTCATAGGCTTTTTTCTTCTCGCCCATGTAAGCATAAACCCGAGCCAAGAGAGCATTCACGGATACCATATTCATACGGGAACGTTGATGTCCGAAAAACTCCGCATATTCACTCTCGTCACTCCAACTTTTCCAATATCCACCCATCACGACCCACATCCAAATCACTTCCTCGCGCCAGCTTTTACTATAAGAAACAACAGAATCCCATTGAACCATAAGCGAATGTGCCTCCAACAAATCTTGCTCTACATTTTCCAATACCTGCTTCACCGTCATTTTGTTATTAATCACGGATTCAGAATCTTTCACGTAAGGAATCCATGTTCCATTCTCGTTTTGGGCAGGCGAGGGAGCAAATAACCGAAGTAAGTCGAAATGGATAAAAGCCCGCATAGCCAAAGCCTCCCCGTGTATTTTACATTTCTCCCCTTCCCCGTTTTCAAATATGCTGTTAGAAGCTTTCTCCACATGTTCGATAATATTATTACAATCCGCGATTACCTTATACATACCGGACCAAATACCATCTGTCAAAGAAAGTACATCGCTCGTTTCATACAAACGGTCGTTCACATCCTGGTAAACTTGATCTAAATTTTCTTTGATATAATATTGTCCCAACACATCCACTAACCCCCACGTCAATTCCTTCCCGTAGAGATTTTGGGCAGACAAACTTTTATAAATACCGTTCACTTGCATCCTGAAGCCGTCCCCGGTAGAATACAAATCATCACTGCTAATTTGAGTTTCCGGACTCACGTCAAACCAATCATTACAACCGGTCATCGAGAAAGCAACCAACAAACCCATAATGTATTTTACTGTCTTCATATCTTTATCTCATTTTAGAATCTAACATTCAGGGAAAAATTCACCGAGTTGGCATACGGGTAACTCAATCCGCGTTCCGCCTTTACCGTGGAAAGTCGCCATAAATCATTCGTACCCACTTCCAAGCGAACATTGTCTATACCGAATTTCTTCAGTTTCTCGCTTCCTATCTCGTACCCGATAGTCATTGAATTCCATTCCAATATATTCTCGCGTTGCATAAAACGGGAAGTCGGATTCGTGGTTTGACTCTCGCTTTTTATATCCTTATACATCACCACGTCACCAAAGTTTTGCCAACGTTGAGCCAAAGCACGGCGGTCAACATTAAAAGTCCGTATCTGCGCGTTCTCAACCTTTTGGATTAACGTCTCATTATAAAAATCCCCCCCGAACTTATAAGTGAAACTCGTGCTAAGCGTAAAATTCTTCCATCGCAGATTCACCCCGAAAGCACCGGTTCCCCACGGGAGTTCATCCCCGATATTCTGCATTTCCGTTGCCCTCCACTCGTAACCGACAGTTCCGTCACGATAAACATACAATTCCTCTCCTGTTGCCGGATCAATACCCAAAGACTTCAACCCGTATTTAGCCGAAAGAGACTGTCCTTCCTCGTATTTCGTCATTACCCGATTCAGATTCGGTTTATCTTCATCCCAAAAATTCCTTATCTCTTGATTATAATACTCGTTTACCGCATCATTATAAGCTTTTTGGGAATCGGATATTTCCTTTATTACATTCTTGTTATGCGCCATATTAGCATAAACAGCCACATACCAATCCGAAGTCCGAAGCAATTGAGTTCTAAGTTGCAACTCGAACCCCCGGTTCTCCACCTTACCGACATTAGTCAAATACGTGGTAAATCCCGTTGAACTAGGCAATGAAGCATCATTAATCAAACCGTTTGTCACTTCATTATACCAAGAAAATTCAAGATATACCAAGTCCCTCAAAACACCTAACTCAAATCCCATGTCAAGCTTATTTGTCTTTTCCCACTTCAAATTCCGATTTCCCCGCGTAGTCATTAAGCTTGTAGCCGGACCGGACACATACCATTCGTCAGTATCAATCACGTGAGAGGGAACCGCCGCATAAGGAGAGAAGTTCACGTTACCTGTCTGCCCGAAAGAACCACGCACCTTCAAATGGTTGATAAAACCGAACTGTTCCATAAAAGGATACTTGTGTATGTTCAAACCGACACCGGCAGACAGGAATGGTGCGTATCTTTTATCAGAACCGAATTCAGAAGAGCCATCAAACCGGATCGTGGCATCAACCAAATAAATATCCCGATAAGAATAGTTCAATCTAAAATACACACCAAACAAACGCGATTGCGTTTCACTAAAATTCGGTTTATAAGGCATATCACGGGCAAACTCCGGCGAAGAGAATTCCGCGGATTGAAATCCTTTATAGGTCCCCGAATTGGAATTATTTTTAGAAGTCCGGACTTCGACCCCACTGGATAAATTTATATTATGATTTAATATTGATTCGTTATAAGAAACTGTAAATTTTCCCTCCCAGGAAATAGATTCCCTATCCGACTTGGTCAAACTGCCTACATAACTCCTATCATCCCCGTACTGCAAATTATTATATACAGACAAGGGATCAATAAATTTTTCTCTTTTATTCATCGATTGGGATACACTCGCCTCCGCCCTAACCCATAAAGTAGGCTTTATATACCAATTGACACTTAAGTTATCGGTTAACGAATTCGTTTTCCCTTTATCATAACTCCCCAGTTCTGCTTCGTACAACGGATTTATACGTTCATTAGCCATAATCTGCGACCAATTCAAGTGACGTAACATCTTACCATCCTCGTCCCTGTATTTCTCATAAGGCAACAATTTCGTATAAGTTGAAAAATCACCATAAGGAGATTCTTTTTCCTTCGTCACGCCATACGTGATCTTATTGGTTACCTGAACTTTCGGGGTCGTGTACAGCATAGAGAACCCCACGTCAATACGATCCCGGTACGAACCCTTCATAACCCCGTTTTCATTATTATAACTGAAATCTATACCATAGCGGAATTCTTTATTTCCCCCTTCCAGGTATAAACTATGTTTGTGATTAAACTCCGAACGCAACGGTTTGCTCAACCAATAAGTATCCACCCCTTCGATAACATTTTCCAATTTAGCTTGATATTCTTCTAGCCTCATCACGCCTATCCATAGTGCCAAGTCAGAAATATCATACATTCCTGATGCCACCTCCGCTTCCAGTTTCTCTCTCGCGTTCATCAGATTATAATCGTGCAAATTCGGCATAGATACTGTCCCTACCATATTATACGTTACTCGCACTTCTCCTGATTGGGGTGCCACAGTGGTAATCACGACTACACCGTTGGATGCACGGGAACCGTACAACGCTGTTGCCGCGGCATCTTTCAATATCGTAACACTTTCAATACGGTTCGGGTCCATATCATACACCTTCTGGATCGTCGTTTCAAAGTTATCAAGAATAAAAATCGGCAAATTAGGATTATTTTCCAACGCGGATTTCGACAGAGAATTCCGATCCAAATCCTTGACCCCGATACTTGATTGCCCGCGAATCTGCATTTCAGGCAAAGCATTCGGGTCTGATCCCCACTGGTTATTCGTCTTGATACGGAATGAAGGATCGAAAACTTCCAAAGCCTTTATCACGTTCGTTTTAGACACGTTCAACAATTCATCCCGCTTCACGGTCACAAAATTACCCGTGAAACTAGTCTTTCTCACGTTTCCATATCCCGTCACCACAACCTCATCCACTTCCTTCGTGTCCGGTTTCATTCGTACAACAATCTCTTTGTTAAAATCTGTCATCACCACCTCCCGAGTCTCGTATCCCACGAAACTTACCAGCAAGTAAATGGTATCCATTTTAGGCAGATTGAACACGAATATTCCTTGGTTATTGGAACTTCCCCCGATGTTCGTTCCACGCACGACAACCGTTGCACCCGGTAACACCTCCCCTCTTTCATCCAACACTTTACCACGCAACGTCACTGGTTCTATCGTCTTCTGCCGTTTCTGGATCACGATCATATTTTGGAAAAAACGAAAAGTATATTCCGTTCCCTCCAGGCATTGGCGAAGGACCTCGGACAAAGAGACAGCTTTAAAATCATGCGTCACAGCCGGAATCTTCTTCATCTCCTCATTATTATACAAAGTTTCATACTTTGTATGACGTTTAATGTAATTAAGCACATCGACAAAAGGGGTCTCCTTAAATTCCACGGTCAATCGCGGTTCATTAGCAGACTGCGCATAGCAAATCCCGATGTTAAAAGACTGAAGAACAAAAAACAGAATAAACACGATACCTGTTGTCTTCTTCATCATCAGTAAATTAGACTTCTTTTTTTTCATGTAGATTAGTTTTAGATTCATAAAAAATGAAACCCGCGTTTTACTTCGTGTCCCACCACATTGCTTGCGCGGGCTTCACCATCATTTGTATGTTAGATTTATAGGTTAGGAATTACCAGCTATTGATTTTTAAAGTTTTTAATTGTAATTACTCCGTCACTTAATATAAATTGCATATCTGTCGTCGTACTCATCCACTCCAGAAAAACCTCCAACGGATGATCACATAACAAGGCTCCCGTGAAACATCGTTCCCTCATAACAGGCGATTCATAAAGGACTTGCACGTTATACCAGCGACATATTTTCCTCATTATTAAATCCAATCGTTCGGCGTCAAAAGTAATCTTCCTATCCACCCAGGCAACGACAGCATCCGTGTTCACTTTTTCCACGTGAATCTGCTCCGGTGATATAGAAGCTTGTTCCCCGGGTTTCAACAAAACAGACACTTTTCCCGCAGTTGTTCTCACTTTCCCTTCTATCAAAGTGATCCGGGACATCGGTTCCTCGTCATAACTCATCACGTTAAAAACCGTACCTAAAACATCCACTTCAAAATCTTTTCCCGACACGATAAAAGGTTTACCCGGATCTTTTGTAACTTCAAATAAAGCCTCCCCCTCCAAGTACACTTCCCGGACTGAATCCGCAAAAATAACCGGATATTTCAAAGTAGACTTGGCATTAACTGTCACCCGTGTTCCATCCGACAAAACAAGCGATTGCATCTTCCCCGTCGGAACGATCAACGTGTGGTATTGAATAGAATCTTCCAACACACTATTTTTCAATCGCGAATAATCCAGCGTCGGCATCCCCGAGGAGCGGAATATGCCTATAGAATCCAAATGCGAAATCGGAATAATCTCTGCCTTTTTGGACAAAGCAACAACCTGGTTATTAGGCAACACCAAACGGACACAATTTCGATCCGCTATCTGTTGCACCATCGCCATATTTTCCTTACACTTGAGCAAAGAAGACTTGCTATCTTCTTTCAACAACAACCAACCCGCCGTCACGAATACAAGAACGCAAGCGGCAACATATCCCACTCTCCTCAATCTTCTATTCACACGTCTCAATTTTTGCTTTCTCCTGATTCGTTTCAAGAAAATAGCAAAATCAGCAACGGAATCATACTTCTCGTGTTCTTTAAATCTCCCCATTATAAAACGGTCATTTTCCAAATCTCTTTTCAACTGCGCCCATTCCAGATCTGCCAGTAACTCGTTCAATTTTTTCTCTTCCGGAAGAGTGAGAGCCCCCGACCAAGATTTAAGAAATAAATCCAATATCTTATATATTCTATCTTTATCCATAACCATCTAAAGAATACTCGAACATTCACTTGGTATTACTTTTTTATAGAAAAAAACTAAGTTCTTCTTTTCGAGAACAAACCTTTCATCGTCCCCTCCGGCGAAGCCAGATGACTACTCCGGCTAAAGCCAAAATAACCGGGACAACAACCATAAAGGTCATTTTCCAAACCTCCATAGCCGGCTCCGAGATATACAACTTCCGGTCTATCGGTTTCTCCCGAGACGCATGAATAGGAAGTTTCTCGTGAGACAACCAATAAAAACTAGAACGAACCAACACGTTTGCAAAATTCCGGACCTCCCTTCTCCCGGTAGCCAATTCCCCGTTACTGAAACAATCCGTATTCCCGATGACCACAACCCGCTGTTCCTTTCCATTCACCTCGCGGCTTACAGCCAAAGTAGACGTAAAAACCCCATCCTTATCACCGCATTCCGGATTATACACCACAGTATCGTTCACGAAATCCGTCGTCCCCATCTCGTTCCAACATCCCACGGAATCCGTCTCGAGCAAAGATGTATACCTCATTCCCTCGACAGGCGTATATTCCAACCCTACACATCCCGGAAACGCTACACACCCCTCATAAACACGGATCATATTCAATCCCGGAAAAAGATTTATACCCTCGTCAGTAGGTAAAGCTTGAATCAAATCTGCTTGCAAATCCCTCGTCGGCTGAACCAACCTCCCCGGTAAAAAACGAACTCCAAAGGGCTCAACAATAGAATTCATCAATTCCTGTCTTTCAGGACCACCAAGAATCAATAAATTTCCACCTCTAGCGATATAGGCATCCAAGTTCACTTTCTCCTTCTCGCTCAAGGAAGACCTCAATTCCGAAATCACGAGTATATCAATATTATCACCAATGGGGTGGCTCGCACTCACCTCCTCTATATCAAACCCTTGGTTGATCATCGCTCCCCGGTAATCCTTGTCACTGGAAAAACGTTTAAACTCACGGTCTCCCTCCTTGTAAATATTACGTTCTCCATGCCCGACGAGAAAACCGATCGTGGGCGATTCCAATACTAATCGCCTAAACGCAACCGTAATCTCACTTTCCATGGGATAACTTCTCCACCCCCCGTGATAATAGAAACGCAAATATGCCTTTTGCCCATTCTCCCGCTCGATCACGCGGATCGTCCTATTCCCTTCGCCACTCAAATCCTCTATCCCCTTCATCTCCTCCGGCGACCGGAAAATAGAGAAAGGCAACCCGTAATTTTCACAGATTCGTTTCGCCCGTTCCTCGTCATTCATATCCGGATATTGCTCATCCAACTCCTTATTATTCGCATTATCGTAAAAATACACATATCGGAGTTTCATATCCGGTTTAAACCGGACATAAGGACGCAACACTTCTTTATCTTGATTTATATTCTCGGGTAGTGTTTCCCAAAAATCCTGGTCTAATACATTCGTGTAAGTCGTTACGGTAACTTCGCCATCCAACAATGCGATAATATCCTGGCTACTCTGGCTTAAAGAATTACTCTTCGTGTACGTGGCGTCATAATATCCCATCAACGTGGAGCGGGAACTCAAGTACCCGATTCCCATTGCCAGCACGAAAACCCCTAGGTAAGCCCCCCAACGTGTCGTCCAGCCCCGCCGCTGCACCCGATTGATTAACCGAAGTGTCGTCCACGTCAAAAACATTCCGATCACGATTAGAAAATAAAGCACATCCTCACTGCAAATCAATCCTCGAATAAATTCTCCCACTCTCCCCTGCATGGACAACCAGTAAGTAATGTCCCGCACGAACTCGTAATTCTGCCACAACATTCCCACGTAATTCAGAATCATCAAGACTAACAATGTCCCAAAGGCAGCGACAACCTGATAAGAGGTCAAACTGGACACAAATAATCCAATTGCGGAATAAGCACACAATAACAAGTAAATACCAAGTATCCCGGCCAACACGTAAGGCACATCCATATTCTCGATCGTGAACAAACCGAACACCACGTAAAATAGTATCACCCCTATCATTGCCAATCCGAATGCCATCAAAGCCAGATATTTCCCTACAACAACTTGAACACTTCGCAAAGGTGCCGACTGCAACAACTTTATCGTTCCCCCGCTCAAATCCCGACTAATTATATTCATCGTTAACAAAGGAATATAATAGAAAAGATACCCCTGCATTTCTGCGAACAACTTCCCAAATATACTCGTTACCCTCCCAGCTTCATACCCCATCGCCTGGTTCACCACGATCCCTTCCAGCAAATCGGATATCATCATCCCCACCTGGTAAGCGAATATCACCAGCAATAACCACGCCACCGGCGAGAAAAACAAAGACTGCAACTCCATCTTTGCTATTTTAAACACCATCTTCATAAACTCACGATTTTAATGTTTCTTACTCTTGGCGGACAACTCCGCGAACACGCTATCCATCGAGCTCTTCTCCGCACGGATCTCAAGCAACTGCCAGTTACGGGCAACGCTCGTCTCCACGATCTTCAGGATCGCCTCGCGAGAATCCGAGAAACTCACCCGGTAATTCATCCCACCCGTGTTCTCCACATCAACCACGCCCGGAAGTACCTTCAACTCTTCCACTGACGGCATCGAAGCCAACGTCACGAAAATCGTGCTCGGGACAATATAATTGTCAAATTCCTCCACCGTACCCGAGAAAACGACCTGCCCCTCCTCGATCATGCGGATGTAATCACACGTCGCCTGCACCTCAGACAAGATATGTGTCGAGAGAATCACGGTCCGGTCTTCCCCGATCTCCTTGATCAAATGACGGATCTCGATGATCTGGTTCGGGTCCAAGCCATTCGTCGGCTCGTCCAATACCACGAAAGCGGGGTTATGGATGATCGCCTGCGCGATCCCCACCCGCTGCTGGTAACCTCCCGACAGGTTGCGAATCAAACGCCGGCGGAAATGGCTTACCCCGCAACGCTCCATCACCTCCTTCACGGAACGCCCTACATCTCCCTCCGGGATACGGCGGATATTCGCCGTGAACGTCAAAAACTCCTCCACCGTCAAATCACCGTACAACGGCGGCTTTTGCGGCAAAAAACCAATATGACGCTTCGCTTCCACCGGATCGGCACGCATACTCACTCCCTTGATATAAACTTCTCCCTCCGTCTGTTTCAACACACCGCACATGATATTCATCGTGGTCGACTTGCCCGCACCGTTTGAACCCAATAAACCATATATCCCATTCTCCGTGATCTCGAAATTTATATCCCGAATAGCCCATTGAACACTGTAACGATGTGACAAATGTTCCACTCTTACAATTGATTTTTCCAGTTCTTTCATCTTCCTCTTCTTCTAAACCATACAAAAATAGCTGCCAGCAACAAGCCAACCGGCACCATCCACTTAAACACGATCTCGGTTACAGCCACGCCGGTTTTACCCAAGAACAATTTATTATCGATTGATTTCGGACGGCGCACGTCTACCGGAGCCTCCCCGTCAGACAACCATTGGAAAGACCCGAGAATAATATAGAAATTTCCCCCTTCGATCCCTTCACGGGGCTTAAACAATTCCACGTTACTGATACAATCCGCATCCCCCAGGATCACAATCTTCTGTTCACGTTCCCCCATCGGGCGCGATAATCCCAAGAGTGTCGTGTATTGCTGTTCCACCTCTCCTCTCGCCGGGTTATAGCAAACCGTCGAATCAATAAAATTCGTCGTTTCCAACTCGTTCCATACTCCCGTGGAATCTGTCAGCAATATCGGCATCACTTTAAATCCTTTATCCGTAGAATACGTCAATCCCGTGGCACCCGGCATAGTGGCGCTCATTCTCCAATCCTTCATCGTCCCGAAGAAATAAGACAACTCCCTCGCCTCTTCCGTAGGTTGCGATAGTACTAAGTCGGGCTGGAAATCTTCCGTAGGTTTCACCAGTACCCCCTCGACAAACTCAACCCCGAACTGTTCCACCAATGGATTCATCAGGGCTTGCCTACTAGACTCTCCCACAATAAACAAATTGCCTCCCCGGTCTATATATCGCTGTAAACGTTCCATCTCCTCTCCGGTCAACGGTTGCTGCATATCGGCAATCACTAGAATATTTATTAATGTAGGAATATCCTCGTTCAACATCACTTCTTTCACGTCGAATCCCTGATTCAACAAAGCGTAACGGAAGCGTTTATTTTGAGCGAAACTCGCGTAATCACGATCCCGGTAACGGTTTATATTCCGCTCGCCGTGTCCCGTCAGGAATCCCACGGTAGGCAACTCCATCACCATTCGCTTAAATGCGGCGGAAATCTCCGCCTCGCCCGGATCTCGCATCATGTCATCAAACTGCCGTAAAAACATTTTCTCTCCGCTCTCCCGTTCCACCTGCCGCACGAAACGATTATCTTCCGGTGTTAGATCAATAATCTGTTTGATCTGTTCCGGATTCAAATACCTCGAAAACTTAATCTTGAACGAGGCGGCAATCTGCCTTGCCCGCTTCTCCATCGGCAAATCCGACAAGAATCCCTTTTCTTTAGTATTCATCACCGAATCGTAATAATACACATATTTCATCTTGATCTCCGGCTTAAAACGAAGATACTCGCGGAACTGATACATGTCACTATTTTGGTACTGCGGAAGAGCTTTCATAAAATCATCATCCAGCAAATTACTATAAGTTGTGATCGTTAACCCGCCATTCAGCTTCTTCACGATCTCCTGACTATGAGGCGTCAATGTCAGGCTCTTCTCCCGCGTCATATCAAGATATCCCATCAATGCCGGACGGGAACTCACATACGCGATAAGCCCCATTAACAGGAAAACACCCGCATACTTCATCAAACCTTGCACCCACGAGCTTCTTTGTACTCTCGAAGACAGACGCACAATAGAAAACCACACGAACATCGCCGGAAACGTGATGAAATAAGCGATCTCCTCGCTACAAATCATACCACTAATGAACGTCCAGGCATGTCTCGGGAGCGACAACCAAAAAGTAACATCCCGCACGAAATCAATATCTTGCCAAATCCGATCCACGTAATTCAAGAACGTCAAAAATACCAATGTTGCCACAGCCGAGATGATCTGGTAAGAAGACAACGTCGAGAAAAACAACCCGACAGCCGCATAAGTACATATCAACAAAAAGAAACCAAAAATCCCGGTAAAAATCTGCAACACGTCAAAATGCTCTACCGTGAACAAACTAAAAATCATATACGCGACCAAAATAGACACCAGCACAAGGGCAAAAAGCACCATCGACAAATACTTCCCGAGAACAATCTGCGCATTCGTCATGGGCGACGAATACAACAGCTTCATCGTTCCCCCGGCAAGATCTTTACTCACCAACCCCATCGTCAGCAAAGGAATATAAAGGAAAAAATACCTATATACTTCTCCGAACAACCTGCTGAAAAGATTGGAACTGATATACGAGGGATCATAACCCATCGCCTGTTGTTTCTCGATCATAGTAACTGTACCCGTGAAAATAAGACCACATTGAAAAGTAAATATGATCAACACCAACCAAGCCACGGGAGAATAAAACAACATCTGTAACTCGGTCTTCGCTATTTTATAAATCATTCTCATAACCTAAATTTTAAAATTAACGCCAATACTCAACGGCCCCTCCGCCGGAGCCATATCAGAACACCCACAAGAGCCAGCAAAACGGGAACGACAACCATGAACACAATTTTCCACCCCTCCATCGCAGCTTCACTAATATTCAACTTCCGGTCCGTCGGGTCCGCCCGGGAAGTATTCACAGGCAACTCCTCGTGAGACAACCAGTAGAAACTCGAATGAGCGAACGTGTAATTGAAATTGCGGATTTCCCGCCTGCCAGTGGCAAACTCCCCGTTACTCAAACAATCCGTGTTTCCCGAAATCACGATCCGCTGCTCTTTGCCATTCACCGTACGGCTCAAAGCTAAAACAGTAGCAAACACTCCGGCACGATCACCTGCCCCTGGATCATACACCACAGTGTCCCGCGTGAAATCCGTCTCTCCCGTCTCGTTCCAACACCCCACCGTATCCGTCGACAACAACGGCGTAACCGTCACACCCTCAACGGGACGATACTCCAACCCCACGCATCCCGGCATGGCAACACATCCCTCGTACTCCCTGATCGTCTTCAATCCCGTCCAAAACCTCACTCCCTCGTCTGTCGGCAACGACTGTATCAAATCCGCCTGGAAAAGTTCCGTCGGCTGCACCAGCTGTCCCGGTATAAACTTCGCACCGAACCGCTCGATAAGCGGGTTCATCAACTCCTGCCTCCCGGGTCCTCCCAGGATAAAAAGGTTGCCGCCCCGATCGATAAAAGCATCCAAATTCACCCGTTCTTCCTCGCTTAAAGGCGATCGCAATTCCGAGATTACCAAAATATCCACACTATCCGGAATCGCCCTGTCGGCACGCACCTCCTCGATATTAAACCCTTGATTCACCATCGAACTTCGGATATTCTTGTCACTCGAAAAACGCTTGTATTCCCGGTCTGCCTCCCGGTTTATATCCCGCTCGCCATGCCCGGTAAGAAACCCGATCGTCGGTACTTGCATCACCAAACGCTTGAAAGCGGCCGAAATCTCCGCCTCTCCCGGGGAATCTTTCCACCCCCCGTGGTAATAGAAACGCAAATACGCCTTCTGCCCGTTCTCCCGCTCGATCACGCGGATAGTTTTGTTTCCCTCCCCGCTCAAATCCTCGATCTCCTTCATCTCCTCCGGTGAATGGAAAATAGAAAAAGGTATCCCGTAATTGTCACAAATACGCTCAGCCCGTTCCCGGTCATTCAAATCGGGGTACCGCTCATCCAGTTCCTCGTTATTCGCATTATCGTAAAAGTACACATAACGTAACTTCATGTCCGGTTTAAAACGCACGTAATCCCGAAAATTCCCTCGATCATGACTGATATGCTCGGGTAAGGTGCTCCAGAACCCCTTATCCAACACGTTCGTGTAAGTCGTGATCTTCACCTTTCCATCCAACAACTTCACGATATCCTGACTCGCTTGGCTCAAGGTATTTCCTTTCGTTCTCGTGGCATCGTAATACGTCATCAATACCGGGCGGGAACTCATGTACCCCAATCCCATCGCCAGCACGAACACGCCTAGATAAGCCCCCCAACGTGTCATCCAGCCCCGCCGCTGTACCCGGTTAATCAACCGAAGCGTCGTCCACGTCAGGAATATAGCCACCACTATCAAGAAATAAAGCACATCCTCACTGCAAATCAAACCGGAGATAAACTCGAAAACCCTTCCCCGGATAGAAAGCCAATACGTCACGTCCCGCACGAACTCGTAATTCTGCCCCACCTCGCCCACGTAATTAAACGCCACCAGAATAAACAACGTGCCAAAAACCGACACCACCTGGTAGGACGTCAGGCTGGAAACAAACAACCCGATAGCCGCATACGCGCACAACAACAAGTAAAGCCCCAGTATCCCCGTCAACACGTAAGGCACATCCATATTCTCGATCGTGAACAAACCGAACACCACGTAAAATAATATCACACCCATCATTGCCAACCCGAACACCATCAGGGAAACATACTTTCCCATCACCACCTGCACGCTTCGCAACGGTGCCGACTGCAACAATTTTATCGTTCCCCCGCTCAAATCCCGACTGATCAAATTCATCGTCAACAACGGGATATACAAATAAAGAGATCCTTGAATACCCTCCGCCAACTCGCCAAACACGCTTGTCACCCTCCAAGCCCCGTAGCCCATCGCCTGGTTCACCACGATCCCTTCCAGCAAATCGGATATTGTCATCCCCACCTGGTAAGCGAATATCACCAGCAACAACCACGCCACCGGCGAGAAAAACAAAGACTGCAACTCCATCTTTGCTATTTTAAACACCATCTTCATAAACTCACGATTTTAATGTTTCTTACTCTTGGCAGACAACTCCGCGAACACGCTATCCATCGAGCTCTTCTCCGCACGGATCTCAAGCAACTGCCAGTTACGGGCAACGCTCGTCTCCACGATCTTCAGGATCGCCTCGCGAGAATCCGAGAAACTCACCCGGTAATTCATCCCACCCGTGTTCTCCGCATCAACCACGCCCGGAAGTACCTTCAACTCTTCCACTGACGGCATCGAAGCCAACGTCACGAAAATCGTGCTCGGGACAATATAATTGTCAAATTCCTCCACCGTACCCGAGAAAACGACCTGCCCCTCCTCGATCATGCGGATGTAATCACACGTCGCCTGCACTTCCGACAGGATATGTGTCGAGAGAATCACGGTCCGGTCTTCCCCGATCTCCTTGATCAAATGACGGATCTCGATGATCTGGTTCGGGTCCAAGCCATTCGTCGGCTCGTCCAATACCACGAAAGCGGGGTTATGGATGATCGCCTGCGCGATCCCCACCCGTTGCTGGTAACCTCCCGACAGGTTGCGAATCAAACGCCGGCGGAAATGGCTTACCCCGCAACGCTCCATCACCTCCTTCACGGAACGCCCTACATCTCCCTCCGGGATACGGCGGATATTCGCCGTGAACGTCAAAAACTCCTCCACCGTCAAATCACCGTACAACGGCGGCTTTTGCGGCAAAAAACCAATATGACGCTTCGCTTCCACCGGATCGGCACGCATACTCACTCCCTTGATATAAACTTCTCCCTCCGTCTGTTTCAACACACCGCACATGATATTCATCGTGGTCGACTTGCCCGCACCGTTTGAACCCAATAAACCATATATCCCATTCTCCGTGATCTCGAAATTTATATCCCGAATAGCCCATTGAACACTGTAACGATGTGACAAATGTTCCACTCTTACAATTGATTTTTCCATAAAGTATTGTTTTGAATAAATATTTATTACATTTTCTTTTCCACGTTTATAGAATACCCGAAAATAAAAATGGTACTATCCTTGCCCCCTAAAAAAAACACCCGGCTATCCTTTGCAGATACCCGGGTGTTTTACATTTAGTCCTCGTCTTAGTTCATTTCCAAAGCCCTCGCTAACTGATCGGGGCAAGAAGTCGTTTTCTTTCCGCAACAAATACCTCGCAAACGACGAATAGCTTCTTCTCTACGCATCCCCTTCAACAACGCCGCCACCCCCTGGGTATTTCCAGCACACCCCTTGGTGAACTTCACTTCCGCAATAACATCATCTTCCAAAACAATACGAATCTCCTTCGAACAAACTTCAGACGACGGGATGTAAGTAATCTCTTTTCTCTCCATAGTTCCATTAAATTTTATCCTCGTTTCACAAGTGGCAATTCAAACACCGCCCCATCATAACACAGATCTGTATTTGGAAAAATCTCACGGGCTTGTTCCAACAAAGGTGTCGGATCCGGGTATCGGGAGGAAAAATGTCCCAGCAGGAGGTGCTTTACCCCGGCAAGTACAGCCATTCGCGCCGCTTGTCCCGCGGTACTATGAAAAGTTTCTTTCGCGAGCTTCTCGAACTCGTTACCATATGTAGACTCATGGTAAAGCAAATCCACACCCTCCACGTATTCGGCAAAAGACTCCCTGAAAAGCGTGTCCGTCATATAAGCATATGAACGAGGGGCAGCCGGAGCCGTGGTTAAGCGGCAATTTTCAATCACCTCCCCATCAGGGGTAATAAAATCTTCTCCTTTTTTCAACCGATACATAAAAGCCACGGGCACCCGAAAAGCATCCGTCATCTCCCGCTTGATATTTCTTTCCCGTTCTTTCTCGGCGAATAAAAATCCCGTCACGGGAGCCTCGTAGCGATGTTTCAAAGGGAAAGCACGCACGGTCAAAGCATGATCTTCATAAATTAAAGCCGGTTCCCGTTCCAAGTGATGAAAAATCAAAGGATAATTCAAGCGGGTATTCATCACCTTTAACTGAAATTCGATAATCTCCTGCAAACGCTTGTCGGAATAAACGTGTAACTCGTTTTTCCGGTCTTGCATCGAGAAACTGGACAACAAACCGATCAGACCAAAAAAATGATCCCCGTGCAGGTGGGAAATAAAAATATGATTGATTTTATTATACGGCACCTTGAAACGCCGCAATTGCTGCTGGGTACCTTCCCCGCAGTCGATAAGAAAGTACCGCTCAAGTACATTAAGTACCTGAGCGGCAGCATTTCTTTGAAGAGTGGGCACGGCGGAACCGCACCCTAATATGGTTAGCTCAAACTTCACTAATTATTATTCTTTTTCTTTAGCTTCCATTTGGTCTTTCAAAGCAGCCAACTCGGTGATGTCACCCAGAGTAGTTTTCTCTAGTTTTTCTTTCACTTTCTTCACTGCTTTTTTAGTTGCGTTAGCCTCATCTTTCTTCTTCGCATTATCGGTAGCTTTTTGCTCGTCTTCGAAAATACGAGAGTGAGAAAGAATGATTCTCTTGGCTCCCTTGTTGAATTCGATCACCTTGAACGGTAATTTCTCGTCAACCTTAGCTTGTGAACCGTCTTCTTTTACCAAGTGGCGAGGAGTAGCAAATCCTTCTACACCGTAAGGCAATGCGATAACGGCACCCTTGTCGAAGATTTCGGTAATCGTACCTTCATGGATTGAATCAACCGTGAAGATCGTTTCGAATACATCCCAAGGATTCTCTTCCAATTGTTTGTGACCTAAGCTCAATCTTCTATTATCCTTGTCTATTTCAAGAACAACTACATCGATATCTGCACCGATTTGGGTAAATTCTGCCGGGTGTTTCACTTTCTTCGTCCAAGACAAGTCAGAGATGTGGATCAAACCGTCAACACCTTCCTCGATCTCAACGAATACTCCAAAGTTCGTGAAGTTACGCACGATAGCTTTATGTTTCGTGCCAACAGCGTATTTCTCCTCGATATTTTGCCACGGGTCATTCTTCAATTGTTTGATACCCAAAGACATCTTTCTTTCGTCACGATCCAAGGTAAGTACAACAGCCTCAACCTCGTCACCCACCTTCATGAAGTCTTGAGCGGAACGCAAGTGTTGTGACCATGACATCTCTGAAACGTGAATCAATCCTTCTACGCCCGGAGCGATCTCAACGAAAGCACCGTAATCAGCCATAACAACCACTTTACCTTTCACGCGGTCACCCACTTTCAAGTCTGCGCTCAAAGCATCCCACGGGTGCGGAGTCAATTGTTTCAAACCAAGAGCGATACGTTTCTTCTCGTCATCGAAGTCAAGAATAACAACGTTCAACTTCTGGTCTAACTCTACAATCTCGTTCGGGTGATTTACGCGACCCCAAGAAAGGTCGGTAATATGGATCAATCCGTCTACGCCGCCCAAGTCGATGAACACTCCGTAAGAAGTGATATTCTTAACAGTACCTTCAAGTACCTGTCCTTTTTCAAGTTTGGAGATGATGTCTTTCTTCTGTTGTTCCAGCTCAGCCTCGATAAGAGCCTTGTGAGATACAACAACGTTTTTGAACTCTTGGTTGATTTTAACCACCTTGAATTCCATCGTCTTCCCAACATAAATATCATAATCACGAATCGGCTTAACATCGATCTGAGAACCCGGCAAGAATGCTTCGATACCGAATACGTCTACGATCATACCGCCCTTCGTGCGACATTTAACAAATCCTTTGATAATCTCGTCGTTTTCCAACGCTGCATTAACACGATCCCAGCTACGCAAAGCTCTTGCTTTCTTGTGAGAAAGAGTCAACTGACCTTTTTTGTCTTCTTGAGTCTCAACGTAAACTTCTACTTTATCTCCCACTTTCAATTCCGGATCGTAACGGAATTCGTTCAATGAAATGATACCATCTGACTTGTAACCGATGTTTACAACGACTTCTCTCTTGTTCATTGAGATAACAGTACCTTCAACAACTTCTTTCTCTACCACGGATGAAAGAGTTTCGGCATACCTGTTCACTAATTCTTCTTTTTCAGATGCGGGGATTACATCATCATTTGCATAGGCTTCCCAATCGAAATTGTCATCAGCCTCAGCGCTTGTGGTTGCTACCGGAGCAACTTTCTTGGTTTCTTCTTGTGCAAGTTCCACTTGCTTTTGTTCTTCTGTCATAATAATAAATGCTTATCCTCTAATAAATTAGACATTATATTTTTCAAATACGGGCGCAAAAATACGAATAAATATTAACTTGGCAAACAAAACTCGCTGAAAAATAACACAATATCTCAATATCTGAATTTCCCAGCCATAAACCAAAAGTACATCCCGCAACACCCCTTTGCCAACTAAATCATCTGAATGCCCCGGTTTATTATCTGAATGTCCGGAAAAATTATCTGAATGAAACTTGTTCAATTAAAACAAATCACATACCTTTGAGTCGGACTGAACATTTTTGTTCAATCCATTGAACATTTTATACGAACAGATTGAACATTTGGGAAAATGGAATATAAAAGAGCACCATTCACGGAAATACTTCACCGTATTAATGAACCGCGCGGCAAAATGCAAGTTATCGTTGGTCCCCGTCAAGTTGGGAAATCCACGCTAATTGGTCAAATTCTAGAAGAATGTACCATCCCCTTTGACAGTTATTCAGCTGATGATGTCACCGGAGTATCCGCCGATTGGCTTGCCCAAGCGTGGGAATCACAAAGAATGAAAATGTTCGCACGGGGAGAATCGAAAAGGCTCATGGTCATAGACGAAATACAGAAAATCAAAAACTGGAGTGAAACCGTTAAAGCGGAATGGGATCGTGACACGAGGGAGAAACGGGAACTGGTTATCGTATTGCTTGGTTCCTCTAGAATGCTCATAGAAAAAGGGTTGACCGAATCTCTTGCCGGGAGATTCGAACTCATACGCCTTGCTCATTGGACCTATGCCGAAATGAAAGACTGTTTCGGTTGGTCATTACAACAATATGTCTATTTTGGTGGTTATCCCGGTGCCGCACAATTCATCAATAACGAAAACCGCTGGAGAAACTACGTGAAAGATTCTTTAATTGAACCTTCCATATCCAAAGACATTCTGATGGACACGAAAATCATGAAGCCACAACTTTTGCGGCAACTATTCGAACTGGGAAGTAGCTATAGTGGCGAACTTTTATCTTTGACTAAAATCGCGGCTCAATTACAGGATACCGGAAATGTCACCACCCTTGCGGGGTATCTTCATTTACTTGATGAATGTGGTCTTCTATGTGGTTTACAGAAATTCGCGGAGGACGATGCCAGAAAATATAATTCCGTTCCTAAATTTCAGGTACACAATAATGCACTCCGTAACGTCTATGTAGATGACGACTTTTCCGAAGTGATTGAAGATCCTAAATTATGGGGTAGATATATTGAATCTGCCATAGGCGCATACCTTGTCAGTCAAGCACAAATGAATGATTATAAAGTATATTATTGGAGAGATCATAAAGACGAAGTCGACTTTATCCTCGTCCGGCGAAAGAAAAAAATAGCCATAGAAGTTAAAAGCGGAAGAAGAACTACAAATCAAGGAATATCCGTCTTCACGAAAATGTATAAACCGTACAAAGCTTTAGTTATCGGTTTCGGAGGACTATCGTTTGAAGAATTTCTTTCCATGGATATTGACCTGCTTTTCAAATAAAGGCCAACCTGAAGTGCCCCCCAAAAGTTTTGTGTCTAACTTTTGGGGGGCACTTCACATCCCGACAAACACATTGATCAACCATTTGCCACAATATCAAAAACACGTTTCAAAGGAATATTATTTTGAAATAATCTCTACAAAATTTGAGATCACGTACTCCACCTCATCATCACTCAAACAAGTGTGCAGCGGAAGCGTCACTTCGTTACAATATTGATTGTAAGCGTTCGGAAAATCTTTAATATCAAACCCCAAGTTCTTGTACGCTGTCATCATCGGCAAAGGTTTATAATGCACGTTACAAGCCACCCCACGCTCCGCCATCTCCATGATAACCTGATTCCGGAAAGCGCTATCTTTCCCCAGCAAACGCACCATGTAAAGGTGACCGCAGGAAGAATGGTCATCTCCATAATGATCAAGCACCTGCACATTGCATTCCCCCAGAACTTCATTATAACGATTCACGATTTGACGACGACGATAAAGCAATTCCGGGTAACGCTTCAGCTGCGACAACCCTATCGCAGCCATGACATCCGTCATGTTGCATTTAAAATTCGGTGCGACAATATCGTACTCCCACGCTCCCAACCGTGTTTTAGCCAAAGCATCTTTACTTTGCCCGTGCAACGACAACAATTGAAACTGCTTGTACAACCATTCATTATCAACACCCTCCACCGAACGCCACGTCAAGGCTCCTCCTTCCGCCGTGGTCAGGTTCTTCACCGCGTGAAACGAGAACGACGTGAAATCGGCAATCTCACCACACATTTTCCCGTACCGCTTCGCCCCAAAAGCATGGGCAGCATCGGCAAGAACAACAACCCGCCCGAATGCCTTCTGTATATCATTTGCCGGAGAAAACAATCGTCTTTTACTCTCCACACCCTTAAATATCCTGTCATAATCACATACCACACCACCCAAATCCACCGGGATAACCACTTTTGTCCTTTCCGTGACAGCCTCCGCCAACCTATCGTAATCCATCTCGAACGAACCGGGAGCCGTATCCACCATCACCACCCTTGCCCCCACGTGACAAACCACGCTGGCAGTAGCCGTGTACGTGTACGAGGGAACGATCACCTCGTCTCCCGGACCCACGCCCAAAACACGAAGTATCAATTCCATGCAAGCCGTGGCAGAATTCAAACAAACTGCCTTACTCGTTTGGCAACACATCGCTATCAAATGTTCAAACTCCTTGGTCCTCGGTCCCGTCGTTATCCAACCGGAACGAAGTGCCTCACAAACTTCTATAATCTCCGCCTCCGTCATATCCGGGGGAGAAAAAGGAATATTTTTCATACAAGTAGTAATATTATGATGTAAACACATGATATTTACCGTCTGATACAATTATGTACCGATTTTTATTTTATCGTTTTTTAATAAATCTCGCGGGATTTCCAGCCCAAACCTCATTATCTGGTATGTCTTTCGTTACAACAGAAGACGCTCCTACTATTGAATTTTTACCAATTGTCACAGAATTACATATAACTGTATGACAACCGATAAAAGCATTTTCTTTTATATGGAGTTTCCCCAATCGAAACTTGTGCTGATATTTACTCCCTTCTGTATCTAATTTATTTGTGTCCAAATAATGAGTCAACAACACGCATCCCGTAGTTATCCAAACTCCCCTTTCTATCGTGATTAGTTCTGGATGATTGGTATCAAAAACAACATGTTCACCAATAAAAATATTATCTGACGGGGCATCAATACGTCCCCCCCCATTTTCAGACACTTAGCACGATTTTTCCCTTTCATCGGCAATCTGGCAAAATGGATGAACAGTAAATTTTTCAAACGTTTTATCTTCATCTCATTTTCTGAATTATCATGAATCCTTTAAAAATTCACTTCTATTTTCTGTAAGTTTTAATCCCTCCTGAAAACATCCCTTGTGTACACTTTATTTTGCACATCATCAAGAACCGCATCATAACGATTGGCTATAATTGAATCACACATACTCTTGAACCGCCCCAAATCGTTAATCACTTCACTACCGAAAAAGGTTGAACCATTTTCTAAAGCAGGCTCATATATAACAACTCTTGCGCCCTTGGCTTTCACTCGCTTCATAACACCTTGTATAGAACTTTGACGGAAATTATCCGAATTACTTTTCATTGTAAGACGATACACTCCTATTGTACAGATACGCTCTCTATTAACATCATATTCAACACCCTTATTATAATCATAATACCCAGCAAGTTGCAATACCCTATCGGCTATATAATCCTTTCTGGTACTATTACTGTCAACAATGGCTCGAATCAAATTCTGAGGCACATGCTCGTAGTTCGCAAGAAGTTGTTTCGTGTCCTTCGGTAAACAATACCCTCCATAACCAAATGAAGGATTGTTATAGTGCTCTCCTATCCTCGGATCTAAACAAACGCCATTAATTATCTCTTCCGTATCCAATGCCTTCATTTCCGCATACGTGTCCAATTCATTAAAGAACGACACACGCAATGCCAAATAAGTATTGGCAAATAACTTCACCGCCTCTGCCTCTGTAAATCCCATAAATAAGGTGGAAACATCCTGCTTCAATGCCCCATCCTGCAGCAAGAGAGCGAAACGATGAGCCGCATCTTCCAAACGTACATCACCCAATTTTGTACCGACAATTATCCTGCTGGGATATAGATTATCATATAACGCCTTGCTTTCTCTAAGAAATTCAGGACTGAACAAAATATTATCACAATTATATTTTGCTCTCACGTATTCAGTATATCCTACCGGTACTGTAGATTTGATAACCATAATTACCTTAGGGTTGATACGCATAACAGACTCAATCACGTTTTCAACAGCAGATGTATCGAAAAAGTTTTTAGACGGATCATAATTGGTTGGAGCCGCTATCACAACAAACTCCGCATCCTTATACGCTTCTTCCACATTCAAAGTCGCTTTCAGATTTAATGCTTTTTCTGAAAGATATTTTTCAATATACTCATCTTGAATAGGAGAAACACGCTTATTTATCATCTCGACTTTCTCCGGCAATATATCTACTGCCGTAACTTCATTATGCTGCGACAACAATGTCGCTATTGACAGACCTACATAGCCTGTACCTGCCACTGCTATTTTCATATATGATTTTTCCTTTTTTAAAACAAATCTGTCATTTGCAAAGAATTTTATTGTACAAACATTCTATCTTTCTGGCAACTTTATCTGGTGCATACTTATTTATAATGCTCTCGCTTATAATTTCAGGATTGTATTCATTATAATGTCCGTACATATATTGCATCGCCTCAACCAACTGTTCCTCACTATTCAAATCTATCAACAAACCATTGAAATGCTCCACGAATTCTTCAGGTCCTCCGCACTTGGTTGCAATGACAGGCAAACCAGACGCCATAGCTTCTATATATACTACACCGAAAATTTCAGAATTGGGCGGTAACACGAAAACATTAGAGGCATGTAACTTGTCCACAATCTCCTCCCTCCTCAAATTGCCGGTCATCTCTACACTATTTTCTATACCTAATCCCACTATTAAATCTTTCAACTCCTGCTTTTTCGGTCCGTCCCCAACAATAATCAAGTATTTATTTTCAATTTTCGACTTTGAAAATGCTTTCAACAATAAATCCAAACACTTTCTTTCGATAAGCGAACCGATCGATATAAAAACAAAACGTGCCTGATTTTTATCCGAACCACATAGTCCGGCAATATTAAATTTGGAAACATCAACCATATTCGGAATGACAGTACTTTCTATCCCGAAATGCTTCCTGATATTTGTCTTCAAACTGTTAGACACGGTAATAAGCGCATCCAATTTAGGATATACATTTTTAGCATAAAATCTGACAGGATTCAAAATATCATTTTTACCGACAAAACTCCAATGCTCGGTTCCGACACACGGTACTTTATATATTTCTTTTAACTTCAAAGCTATCGGCATAGTGTATAAAAAGTGTGCATGTATGATATCCGGTTTGCCGTGATTACGGAGAATAATCTTGGACAGGAATTTCGTCACCTGTACGATGTAGAAATAACCCAATCTATACATAGTCTTTATAGGCATCGGTAACAAACAGTAATTATAGACATCAATCCCATCGACAACCCTATGATTAATACCTATATGCCTATCTCTCGCTTTAAGGCGTCTATCCACACTCAATACTATCACTTTATGACCTAACGCCTGTAACGCTCTTGCCTGATCCGCTTCAAAATTCCCGTTCAACACATCTTGCGTGGAAGGGAAACCACGGGAAATAAGTAAAACTAGCATTTTAATTTTAATTTTTGAGAAATTCCTATAAAAAAATTAGCCCTGTATTTTAATCCTAAATTAATGCCTTCCCAAACAGCCCCTATGCCATAAGGACATAAATGTTTAATAAAAGGGAGAATTGAATATTGGTATTTTTTCTTTCCATATCTCCTAAGCAATTGATTTTTGCGAAGATGCACTTCTAATCTAATCAATATAGCCTCTTTCGAATTATGTGTCATAAGACTTCCTTGTTTTTCCGTAACACAATAAAACGGTCGGATATCTGCATGAATTTCTTTTGCAATAAGCGCAACCTTAGTAGAAAACATTGTATCGTTATAATAGTGCGTCTCATCGAACACAATATTATTTGAAAAAACTACAGAACTTCTAATCATCTTTCCCCATGGAACGTCATGACGAAATTTAAGAATTTCCTTTGTTTCATTGGAAGATTCATCATATTTCTCAATATATCTATGATTGAATTTATATCTGTCATTTTTCTCAAACGTTACACTATCGACACTTGTGATTCCGAAATAAACAATGTCGTATTTTGATAATAGATATTCATCGCACAATTCAAATGCAAAAGGCAAAAAGAAATCATCGGAATCGGCAAATATCAGCCACTTCCCTTTGGCTGTCCTAAGTCCTTCATTTCTGGCTCCTCCAGCACCCCTGTTTTCCGATAAAAAAATCATTGAAAATTCTGCAGAAACAAATGACGGCAGTTGTTTGAATTCATCTTCATCCAAATTACTGTTATCATCTATTACTAATACCTGTATATCATTTCTGTCTGGGATGGATAAAAGTAATCTGCACAAAGTATTGACCGACCTGTAATGAGGTATTATAATAGTATAATTAATCATTTTTCAATAAATTGGGAAATAAGTATGTTTTTGGTTACAAACATTAAAAATATAAATATATATATGAATGTATTTATGTAAACTTCAAACTGGGACATTAATAAAAAAATGATTGACACTGTTATTAATAATCTTTTCTGATATTTATTTTGAACAGACAAGATTTTTTTTATTCCCCCATACACAAACACGGCAAATATCAACAATCCTATTATACCACCTTGTAATAGCATTTGCAAAACTATATTATGAGTGTGTACCGCATTACTTAACAAATGCTGAAACCACTCTTTATCACATACACCGTAACCGATTATAGGGCTATGGATTATTTGAAATTCGGCATATCTCCATATGTTCGTTCTATGGGAAAATGTCATATCTTTTCCCAACCCTTCTACGAAATTACTTACAAGAGGTATGTCAAGAACCGAGAATGTCGGTATGACAAATGTAAAAAAGAAAAAAACTATCCCTACTATTAACGACAGGTTCTCAATTTTCAGCAAACGCTCGTTTTTAATGAATATTACCGTCAATAATAACAATAAAATAGATACTGTAGCCGTTGCAGACCCCTCCAAAGCAACTGATGCAAAACAAACTGAAAGTAATAAAATCAAACTTCTAATCCTACCAGTTCGGAAATACATTATTGTGTGTAAAAAAATAGCAGGCATAAATACTGCTGCAAATTGATTATAGTTCGTTGATATAAGATATATATATTCTCCTTTGAACGAACCAATTAACGACGGAAAAAATAACAATTGAAAAAAATTTGCATAGATTATGAAAGAAAATACCGATGATAAAATCTTCGTCGCTTTTTCCGTGTGATTAGGCATATACAATGAAAAAAGATAACGGACTGCAAGGGCTTTCATCACGAAAGGAATTTGTGTAATCCAACTATGTTTGTTTAATATGGAAGAATATACCAACCAGAACAACAATAACAACAGAAAAAAATCGAATTTGGAAAAAAACTTTCTCCTATATTTCAAACATCTTACGATATGCGCTGATAAACTTACTATAAAAATCACTTTCGACAGTATGCTAAACAACTCGAAAGTAAACGGGAATTTATACTGGAATTGAAAACAAGCACTTCCTATTACTATAAAAAAAGCGAACCACAATAACAAATCAAGAAATAACGGACTTCTATACACATTAATTTTTTTCATAAAACATAATTATTTTTTATGCTTTAAAATTATCTTCAGTACGATTTCATTAATCTTTTTCTTTTCGTTTTTTTCCATGGAAAATAAATAAACGGCAACAACAAACAGTACCGCAGAACTTACAAATGTTAATAGGAAACGATATTCTATATCTATATAATTCACAAAGAGATAACATATCGTAACACACAACATTACAGGTAGAATAACCATCTTGACCACCTGGTTGTAATACTTGCGGACATCAAAACCATTATACTTATACAGTACCGGAAGTCTTATGACCGCTGAAAATACCTCCGCTCCAACAAAACAAAGTGCCACGGTATAGAGTGGAGCTTTATTATATAGAAAAAGTATTGAAGTCGGTATGACCAACAACTTGGGCGTACTGGTTATCAATGTATATTTTTTTATATTCCCTATCGCCTGTTTTGCCGCACCTAATCCATCGGTCAACTGATTAAATAATGCAGCAGACATAATCATAATAGCGAAAAAAGCAGAATGTTCCGGTACTTTTTTTAACCATATATTAAGCAATGCATCGATTTCAAACATAATCGGAATCGACACAGCGGCAAGCAATAAAAAAGAATATTTGCATTGGATTCTTGCCAAATGCCATACACGTTCACGGTTATCCGACCCTTCAGATTTCACCAATTGCGGATTGATGGCATTACCCAAAGAAGAACTTACAAAATTTATAGCGCCAGAAACCTGTAACCCGACACCGTACGCAGCATTTAGAAGTGTTCCGAAAAACTTATTAAGCACAATTGCCAGCCCTTGAGTTCTTCCCACTATACACATAGAATGGTACACAATCCAACCCGTAAATCCGAAAATTTCTTTTATATATTTAAAATCGAACAAACTGATTTTAGGAAATTTACATTCTTCATATTTAATAAAGCAGAATAAAGCGAAAGCTACAAAATTAAACATACTTATAGCAGACATAATCCAACCGTAAGTCACTAATTTGTCATAGTTCACAAATAATAAACCGACAGCCAACACCAATTTCAATATCCCATCCAAAACTTCAATGACGGATATATACACGATATTTTCATACGATACCAGTAAAGCCTTGAACGGTGCAGCAAGTAACGAGAACATCAACATAAACAGAACCTGCTGATATACAATTTTTGCCGCACCGATTCTCTCCTGCGAGATATTAAGAAACCCGTTGAAAAGCAATGGCTCAATAACCTCCAATACTGCAACCAAAAGTATTCCGATAAACAAATGCAGTATTAAACTATTATTAAATACATGCCCCACTGTTTTCGGATTACCTTTGCCTTGATGATAAGAAACAAATCTCTGAGTCGAAGCCATCAAAGCATTGGTTAAAAACGACAGCATTGACACGACTCCGGCAACAAGCGAATACGTTCCGAAATCGTTTTCCCCTAAAGCAGACAAAACGATTCTGGAAGACCATAACGACAACAATACATTTAATATTGTCCTCGTGTATTGTGCAGCTGTGTTTACAATTATTCTACTGGATGATTTCATGAGCACAGATAAAACAAAAGCTATCTTCGCTTGGTAAGATTCTTGTCTATGTACGAACCCAACAATAATAAAGCATCCTCTGTATATTCAGTATCTTTTCCTGCCGCATTAGTCAACGTGAGTTCCCCGATATACACCTTGTTATTGACTTCGTATAAATCTATTCTTATTTGCGGAAAACCCTTTGACAACTTCCAGCATATCTCTAACTGTTGTTCCAAACACATCGGTTTTTTCACATCTGCTTTCAAGTTTTTTTTCCTCATGAATTCATCATGAGAATTCCATTCTGTATCGTATATTTGATAGTTGAATTTATGTGAACCAGAATAATCACGATTGGATAGGACTTGGGCTAATTTAGGTTCCCCGTTGAAACAAAACCATTTGTAGTCTATCAAAGATGTTCCATCCGGATTTTCCAATAATTCCTCGGCAACAATACATTTAGGAATTTTTACATAATGAGATTCGGCAGTTTCGTAACCGAAAGTAGTTTTAAGCCATTTTTCAGCCGTTTTGATGATTTCTTTACGATCTATCTTGCTTTTATCTTTTACTAAAATAACCTGCCCACATCCGTTATTCGGTTTTAAGACGAATTTTTCCGGTAATTTATCAAAATCAATCTGCTCAGCATGATAATATACTCCATACAACATGGGAAGATTCTCTCCGAATCCGTTTTCTGTAACCCATTCCCGCATTCTATACTTATCCGCCAATATTGACCATAATGATGTATCGGTATTGAACTCTAACCAACAAACCCATTCATTGAAAGACTTTGGATTTTTCCAATTCAATTTTTTCCCGAATGTTCTGTAATATAAATAAGAACACAGTGCTTTAGGATAAACACGTCCTAATACATTCCGAAAACTTTTACTTATCTTTTTTCTCAAATTAAACCTTGCCATCATTTTTATTTTTTAATTCTCAAATCCTGTCAATATTTCACTCGTCAATGTCAATAACTATTTGTTTCATTACATCATTTATCCGCACTTCACATTCCTCGTAATCAGAACATGAAACTACTACTTGTGCGAGACAGTGACTCGAATTTTCGAATTTATGAACGTATTGACCTTTTTCTACAAAAAAGGTCATATCATAGATATAAGGAAATTTCTCTCCCTGGTATGCTATATTCTCCAAAATTCCAGATTTATCAGTAGAAATTACCATTTTTGAAATTCCTGTCATTCTCCCTACTCTCCGTTTATTCCATATTCCCCTAACATCAAGTCCTAATGATGCCGCTACTATCAATTTATAGTAATTCAGACCATAATAAATACCGGTAAGTTCCGGCAAGCAATTAGCGCCTGCCCGTCCGGAAAGTTCCAGAACATATATATTCCCATTCTCCTCGATAAAATCTATATTCACGGCACAATTATCCAACTCCAATGCAAAAATTGCTTTTCGAGTTTCCAATTCGATTTTCTCTCGCATTTCCACATCACAATCAAAAGGGACATAATGTCCGACAGGAACTGCCGTTGCGGCGTAATACAACAAATCACCATGAGGCATGACAAACAACAACTCCCCATTGACAACAAATGCTTGCGCTCCAAATTCCCGTCCCTGCAGAAATTTTTCAACTATGAGATAATCCTTTTTAGTATCTTGCATCGCTTTACGGAATCCGGACAAGGCTTCATCACGATTTTCCGCCTTGTATATTCCTTTACTACCGGCTAGATCCGTTGCTTTAATGATAACAGGGTAATTCCCTACCTCCTCGACAGCCTTTATCAACTCCTGTTCCGAACCTATTTGCCTAAAAGAAGCTGTATTAACTCCACATGCCTCTAAACGCTGTTTCATTCTGAACTTGTCATTACAAAGTTCGGCAGTCGATTCCGAAAACCCCGGCAAAGAATATTTATCGCACAAGCGTCCCAACGACCTTACCCCCCTATCCAAACAACATGTCGCCACGCCATCAAACACCAATCCGGAAGTCTTGATTTCCACCTCATCCGGATTTACAATATTTGCATAACAAACCTCATCTGCCAATGGCAAACAAGGAGGATTATTATCAGGTAACGTGACTGCAATTGTCGTAATCCCCATCTCGCGAGCAGCCTTGTACAAACCTATTTGCCCGCGTCCCGCTCCCAATACAAGTAATCTTTTATCTCTCATTTTCAAAACTATTGTAAATATTTTTACGAAATAAAACTGTCCGTAGTGTCGCTAAAAATATTTTCAAATCTCCGGAGAATGTGACATGTTCGGCATATATCGCATCTTTTTCCAATTTTTCTTCATTAGATATGGAATTCCTGAAATATGCCTGAGAATATCCCGTAATACCGGGACGTACTTTTAATCGTATCCTTCGCTTCTCATCATACTTTTCAAGCGGTCTGTCTATCGTTACCGGACGAGGTCCGATAATACTCATATCTCCTGTTAGAACGTTGATAAACTGAGGTAACTCATCAACGGATGTTTTACGCATAAACTTTCCAATCTTAGTTATACGCGGATCATCAGGTGAATTATATGTTGAATTGTCTTCGTTGCGAATATCCGGAGCGTTTACCACCATGGAACGCAATTTATACATATTGAATATTCTCCCGTGACGTCCCCTGCGCTTGGCTAAATAAAACACACAGCCCTTGTCTTCAATATAAATAAAAGGGGCAACTATCAATATAACCAGAAACACGAACGGAAGAACACACAACGATACCAGAATATCCAACAAACGTTTAAAAAATTTATTATACATGGTTATTTATTCTATTTCAAAGTGAATCAGCGGTATAGCTTTTTCACACGACACCATAATTTCATCACTCGTATCACCTTGAACGATAATATACGCTACTCTGTCCAAACTATTACGCACATCCGGTACAACCTCTCCGATATGTTTCAATAAACCGACCTCGAATACCCCATCTACCGCTTCTGCCTCAGCTATTCCGGACACAGATTTTAATCTCCCTGATTTCGGTTGCAAAAAATGTATGGCAGAAAATTTTTCATATTTTTTCTCGATATCAGGAACCTCACCTATAGCACATTTGATATTGGCTGTAACCATATCTATACCAGTTGACAATGGTACAAGATGAGTCGTTATAAAATCTCCACCTAACCTTGCCCCGATTTCCACAACTTTGGGACCAGTAGCAGTATATTTAATTTCAGTATGCGAAGGACCATTGTTTATTCCCAATGCCTCTACTCCCATCTTCGCAACACTTGCTATATATTTCAATTTTACTGTATCATACCGAGAGGGTTGCGTATGTCCCATCTCCACAAAATATGGCTTCCCGGAAGTAATTTTATCCGTAATTTGAATTATATTACAAACCCCGTGAATACTTATACTTTCTACACTAAACTCATCTCCCTCCATATATTCCTCCAAAAGAATTCTGCCATCCCTGCTATATTGTTTACTATAAGCATACGCCTCCTTCAAATTTGCTAGCGAAAAATCAGTAACCAACTTTATCCCCCTATTACCGGAATTATCTGCCGGTTTCACGATAAATTTTTCTACAAAATTTTTAGAAGCATCATAAAATTCATTCCACTCACGAACTATATAAAATTCAGGGATAGGTACACCGCACTTTTTCAAACACATCCTCATTTCTGCCTTATTTGTCGCATTCAATGCTGTCTGAGGTGTAATACCGGGTAAATTCAAATCCTCGCAAACGGCTGCTACTGTCTGCATAGGCATATCTGAAGCGAGCGTCATGACACCATCTATACAGTACTCTCGAGCAGCCTCTATAACCTTAGAAGTATCTATCGTACTGATTAGAAGACCTATTACTCCATCTTCCTTAAAACCAATTGCTTCAGGATTCATATCAACAACGATAACTTCAAGCCCCATTTTTTTAGCTTGCTTGATTGCAGGAAGTTGAAGGAGGCTTCCACCCAAAATCATTATTTTTTTCATTTCAACATTATTTTCAATGATGAATCATATCAAACTCCCGCTTCGCCAAAATATTGAATACTTCCGATACCAAACCAAAATCCGCTTCCTGTCCCACCTGCCGAAAACTTTCGATTCTTTTATCCTCTTCCCGCTCCACGCTCACCCGCAAACGAGCCCGTTCCTCCTCCAGCCGTTTATAATCCTCCCCGGGCAACATCATTGCTCCCACGGCGTCACCGTACAAGCAAATGGTATCCCACCACGATAACAACACGCCACGGTCTCCGCCACGAATATATCCCAACGCCTCCGTCACCAAACGCCCCGCAAGTTCTCCGCACTCCTCGTCTCCGGCAAAATAGTAACAGTTACACAACAAACGACAAATATTAGGCGTACGGCAAGGCAACGAGATCTTCCCGTTCCCACGTGACGACAGTATCCGGTACGCTGCATCCAAACCATTTCTCAAGTATCCCAAATCAGAGTACAACTGGTAGACATCCATCTTGTCCGCCGCGTAACCCGCCCGGGTATCCACTGGAATATCATCACCTTGTAACTGCCCGGGATACAAGTGAACGATCGATTTCGCCCGCTCGTGAATATCACCGGGACTACCAAAATCACGCTCCAGCCACGGGTACACCCGCACCATCGAGTACACCGTCAGGTAACCGTGCAGCAAACCCGACAAGCTCGCCGGGGAATACGACCGGGGATCAAGATTGTCCAGTTGCCTGTACAAATCGTGAAACAAACCTTTTTCCATCTGTAATTTTTGATTTACAACGTCAGATTTATGATTTTATAAATCTTAAATCTATCCATTCGCTACTCTATTTTTTCAAGGAATGAACCCGGGATGTAAGACGTCGCAATCGACGCCACCCCCTCCAGGCGGATCACCACCCGCTTATGACCTCGCAAACGAACCAACTCTCCTTCCAGCCCCACCAATGGTCCTTTAATCACCCTAACCCGGTCACCCCGCTTGAGGTCTTTATTCAATATCTCGATACCCTCGGGAGAGAAATCCAACAGGAACATGAAATCTTCCATCTGCTTGTCGGGAACGACCAGGGAACCACGTCCCTCGATATCTTTCAGGTAAACCATGTTCAGGGAATACTCGTTAAGCAAGGAGAAACTTGTCATCTTGTCCGTGCGGATAAAAATCATACCGTGAATCAAAGGGACACGAATAGTTTTTCGACCAAGAGAAGTATCCCGGACTTGCTCCTCCAGAGGAAGAAAATTCTCGATTCCCAACCCGTCCAGTTTCTTCTTGATCAATAATTCCTGATTTACCCGTGTGTAAGCGACATACCAATGTATTTTTTTATCCTCGATCATGTAAATTCTATTCTATCAGCCGATCGGATACGCTTCGCGCACTAACCCTATTACCGGTTCTGATTTATTGCCATGTGTTTCACGCACCTCACTTAAACAGCACTATGTATTATAGATGCACGAAATCTGTTGCGACAAACGATATTTTATATCAAAAAACCATCATTTATTGACACAGCAAAAAAGAACTCTTGCGAGTAATCGCCAAAAAAACTAAACATCTGGTTGCGAGAAATAAAAATTATTATTCGAAATATTTGCGATAAACAAAAATGCTGTATATTTGCACCTCAATAAACGATCGTTTATTCACCCCCGGATCATCTCTCGAGTCAATTAATTGTCAAATAGATACAACACCCTACATCCACCCCAAGTACTGCTTTGCTTTACCTTGCCCTACCACAAAAACCATACATGTACCCATCACAAACGAATCATGAACGCAAATCCACGTTTATGCTACGGCCATGATTCGGCCATGATTCGTTTTTATGGTAGCGAAAGGATAGACTTAGGATAGCGAAAAGATCACTCATCCAATAAATCCGGACGCAACCGCCTTGTACGTTCCAAAGCCTGTTGTTCCTGCCACTCGTCAATTAAAGCATGATTCCCCGACAGCAATACTTCCGGCACACGCCAACCGTTGAATTCTGCCGGACGGGTGTACACGGGCGGGGCAAGCAGGTTATCCTGAAACGAATCCGTCAGGGCGGAAGTCTCATCACCCATGGCTCCCGGCAATAAACGCACAACGGCATCCGTCATAATACAAGCGGGCAACTCCCCTCCCGTCAACACGTAATCGCCCACGGAAATCTCCCGGGTAATCAAATGCTCCCGGATCCGGTGGTCGATCCCTTTATAATGCCCGCAAAGGATCATGATATTTTCTTTCAAAGACAACTCGTTTGCCGTCTTTTGATTAAACGTCGGGGCGTCCGGCGCCGTGTAAATAATTTCATCGTAGTGCCGTTGGGAAGCCAACTCATTGATACAATCAAAAATCGGCTGTACAGCCATCACCAAACCGGCATCACCGCCGAAAGAATAATCGTCTACCTTCCGGTGCTTGTCCTTCGACCAATCCCGTATATTATGGATATGAATCTCCACGATACCCTTCTCCTTTGCCCTCTTGATAATCGAATGATTCAAAGGACTTTCCAGTAATTCCGGTACAACACTTAATATATCAATGCGCATAACAATTGAAAATTGAAAGTTGAAAGCGACAAAGATATAACAATAAAAACAAAAAAGAACTACTATATTTGCCCATCGAATTTATTACATGGCAAAAAATTGATTATCTTTGTTATATAATAAAACACAAAAAATCATGGGAAGCGAAGGTTTACTGGAACGCTATATTAATCCCTACACAGACTTCGGTTTCAAGAAGTTATTCGGTACGGACATGAACAAGGATTTATTAATCAGCTTCTTGAATGCCTTGCTACACGGGGAACAATCGATAAAAGATATTACTTACCACTTGGATACGCAAGAGATTGACAGACGTGCAGTATTCGACGTGTATTGCGAAAACGAGCAAGGAGAGAAATTCCTCGTGGAGATGCAAAAAGGTGAGCAGCAATTTTTTAAAGATCGTAGTTTGTTTTATTCGACATTTCCCATTCGGGAACAAGCCGTGAAAGGGAAAAGTTGGGATTACGAACTAAAAGCTATTTACACGATCGGTATCCTTAATTTTACTTTTGACGACAAGGATAATTATTACCATCATGAAGTAAAATTACTAGATACTCGCACGAAAGAAGTTTTTTATGACAAACTAACGTTCATTTACCTCGAAATGCCCAAATTCAACAAGAGTGAATTGGAGTTGGAAACCATGTTCGATAAATGGATGTTTGTGCTACGGAATCTTTCAGGACTCATGGAACGCCCGGCTGCTCTACAGGAACGAGTTTTCGAACGCCTTTTCAAAGCCGCTGAAATTGCCGGATTCAGTAAACGGGAACTGTACGAATACGAGGATAGCCTAAAAGTCTTTCGGGATTGGTACAGCGTGGTTAAAACTGCTGAAAAGAAAGGGCATGTAAAAGGTTATGAAGAAGGAGAAAAGAAAGGCTTCAAAGAAGGAGAAAAGAAAAAGCAACAGGAAATAGCCCGAAATTTAAAAACGATGGGATTATCGCCAGATGCCATCATAAAAGCAACAGGTTTATCTTCCGGAGAAATTGAAGAAATATAAATGCCTATCAAGATAAATAAAATAAATCAGCCAACTAAGTCAAAGAAATTAGTTGGCTGATTTAATCTAATGCAGAATCCTATTCACGGCTACATTTTTCAATTATTTCAAGTAATCCTCGAAATAATTCGTCACCTTCTGCATCAGATGGATTCGGTCACGTCCCATCACGTTGTGCTCCGCGCACGGGTAAGGGAAGTAATCCACTTGCACGTTATTCTTGATACATTCCCGAATAAAACTTAAACTCTGTTCCCATACCACCACCGGATCGACAGCTCCCTGGCAGATCAATAATTTACCTTTGAGGTCTTTAGCTTTAGCTATCAAACTGGTTTTAGCGTATCCTTCCGGATTCTCCTGCGGGGAATCCATATAACGCTCGCCATACATGACCTCGTACCATTTCCAGTCGATCACCGGTCCCCCGGCGACTCCCACTTTATAAATATCGGGATAGTTGGTAATCAACGAAATGGTCATGAAACCACCGTAACTCCAACCGTGAACACCGATACGGTCGGCATCCACCCACGGGAAGGATTTCAACCACTCGATACCTTTCACCTGGTCTTTCATTTCCACCTGTCCGCACTGGCGGTGAATCACTTCCTCGAAAGCCTTTCCGCGATTGGGAGTACCATGGTTATCAATGATAAACACCACGTAACCGTGTTGAGCCATGTACATTTCCCACATCCGGATATTGGCATTCCAGATGTTAGTTACCATTTGCGCGTGCGGTCCCCCGTACACGTAATGAATTACCGGGTATTTCTTGTTCGGATCAAAATTCATCGGCTTTATCAAACGATAGTATAAATCGCTACCATCATCCGCCTTTATGGAACCCAAAGTAACTTCACCATAATTGTAGTTTTTGTTCGGGTTTTCCACTTCCTGAATCCGACGAATCACTTTACCGTTATTGGTTGCCAAATCAACGTTACGCGGAACCTTTACACTACTGTAATTATCAATAAAATAACTGCAATCCCCACTCATGCTGATATTATGCCAACCTTCCTCGGGAGTCAAGCGAGCTTTCTTACCACTCTTCACGTCTACCCGGAAAAGCTGTTTTTCCACCGGAGATACTTCTGAAGAAAGATAGTACACGTATTTTCCGGCACGATCCATATCCACGTAAGCCACGTCCGCATCGACATCGGTCAAACGTTTAATCAACTTGCCATTCACGTCGTACAGGTAAAGATTGAAATAACCGTCCCGGTTATTTGTCTCGTAAAGGAACTGCTTCGGGTTATTCTTCATGAATACCAACCCGTTTTGCGGCTCCACGTAAGTATTGGATTTTTCCTCGAACAATGTGGCGATTTGTTTCCCGGTAGAGGCATCGTACTTGTTCAAACGCATATGATCCTGTCCCCGGTTTAACACCTGAATGTACACGATATCGGATTCCGGCGCCCACGTGATCCCCGTGAGGTACTGTTCCCGACCGAAATCATTCACATCCAGAAAGACCGTACGACCGGAAGCGATGTCATAAACACCCATCGTTACCAGCTCGGATTTCATTCCAGCCATCGGGTACTTGATTTCTTTCAAACTCCCGGTGCGGCTATTGATATCCAACAAAGGGAAATTCGTCACCTCGCTCTCGTCCTTACGATAGAAACCGAGTTTCTTACCGTCTGGCGACCAGAATATACCTCCCGAGATCCCGAACTCATTACGGCTAACAACCTGACCGTTCACGATATTTTTATCCTCGTCGGCAGTCACGGTATAGCTGTTCCCCCGTTCATCCAGGTAATACAAGTTATTATCCACCGTGTAGGCATACAAATTACCCGCCTTCGTGTAAGTTTGATTGGCAGCCCCCTTCGGGAAAGAAAAAGTATGCTTCAACTGCTTTTTCTCCACGTCAATATGATAGATATTTCCTTGACGGGCTATAACGATCGTGTTGCCGTCTAGCCAAGAAAAGTTAGGAAAACCTTTCAGGTCGGCATTCAAAATCTTGTTCAACTCTGCAACTGTCAACAGAACAGTCTTTTCACCCTTATCGGCAGACTCTCCCATGAGCCCCTCCCGATCGAGATAAGTGTATTGATTCTTATCCCCTTGCCACTGGAAATATTTCGACCGGGGGTACAGGTGATACCCTACCACAGCCTCTTCCATGGTCAACACTTTCTCCTGTGCGTTCAAACCGAACATCATACTCAATCCGATTATCGTCAACAATGTTTTTTTCATTCCTTTCTTTTAGCTGTTATTTATACATTATTCTTCAATTGTAAATTCATCTCGATCCTCCAGAACAGGGAATTTATCACGAAACTCTTCCAGCGCCTCCAGGTCTATATCGGCTTGACGCACTTCATCGGCATAAGGTTCACACGCCGCCAGTACCTCCCCCCTGGGGGAGATCACCATGGAATCGCCCGAGTAACGCAACCCGATACCATCCTCGCCCACACAATTCACACCCACCACGTAACACTGGTTCTCGATAGCCCTCGCCTTTAGCAAAATCTGCCACGGCTCCCTCCTGGCTTCCGGCCAATTGGCAACATAGACAGCCATATCATACTCGGAAGTATTGCGGCTCCACACGGGAAAACGCAGGTCATAGCAAATAAAAGGAGCGATCTTCATTCCCTTGTATTCAAAAACCAACAACTCGTGTCCGGCGGTGAAATGCTCATCTTCCTTGCCCATCGTGAAACGGTGCCTTTTATCGTAATGCAACACACGCCCGTCCGGGAACGCCGCCAAAAGACGATTGAAATAATGCCCGTCTTCATAGCAAATGGTCGATCCCATGATTAAAGCATCCTTCTCATCCGCCCAATCCTGCATACATTGGTTCACGGCTTCATAAAAAGGCGCCACTTGCCCTTTACCCGCCATCGTGAAACCGGAAGCAAACATCTCGGGCAACACGATGATATCCGCCCCATTCACTTCACTCAAACGTTTGTTAAAAAACTTCAGGTTCAACGGAACATTTTCCCACTCCAAGCGTGCTTGTACGATTGCTACCTTCATAATCATTTTATTTTCTGATACAACAATATTCCCGTTCTATACCATTACTAATCACCCGCCGAGAAATTTTCCGGGTGACGAGGATGGGCATCCTTGTACGTTGACATGATGTACTTCAAATCCGCATCCGGGTCACCCGTGGGAATAAAACGAGGTCCCCAGGTACAATATTTATCTTTATAATCTATTCTTCCCAAATAAACGGGCACTCCCGCCTCTTTAGCGATCACCAGAAATCCTTTTTTCCATTTCTTCCGCTTCTTGCGGCTTCCCTCCGGGGTGATCGTCAAATACATCTCATCCCTCTTTTTAAACTCTTCCGCCATACGCTCGACAAGATGGTTTTCCTTGTTTCCCCGGTCAACAGGAATCACGTGCATGGCCTTCAATATCAAACCTAAAGGAAAAAAGAAAAATTCTTTCTTCATTAATATATAAGTGGGGATGCCATAACTCATGAACGTGAGTTTTCCCCAGATAAAATCCATGATGGAGGTATGTGGCACGGATATGACCACCGCCTTCTTGTCCGTGGGTAAACTTCCCCTGAGCTTCCACCCGAAAATCTTTAATATCAGACGTGCGATATATTTCATAATCTTTCTCTTTTACAGAAAACCTGCCAAAGTTAGTACATTTCCCCCGAATATAAAATCATATCTCATTTATTCAACGATTTCTTTGCCGTTTCAAAAACAATTACTACTTTTGCCGAGCGAAAATTTAGCCTCAGGGGTACACCAAGCGGAGAAACACCCACCCCATGGTATTAACTTTAAAATGAATTAGAACAATGTACGCAATTGTAGAAATCGCAGGACAACAATTCAAGGTTGAAAAAGACCGTAAAGTCTATGTTCACAGACTGGCTGCAGAAGAAGGCGCTCAAGTAGAATTTGACAAAGTGCTTTTAGTGGACAATGAGGGAGAAATCAAAATCGGTACTCCAGTAGTAGAAGGAGCCAAAGTTACGGCAAAAGTATTATCTCACTTGAAAGCTGACAAAGTGATCATCTTCAAGAAAAAGAGAAGAAAAGGATACTGCAAAAAGAACGGTCATCGTCAATGTATGACTCAAATTCAGATCGAAACGATCAACGCTTAATTTATTTTGTAACTTCTAAAATTATAAGACGATATGGCACACAAGAAAGGAGTCGGTAGCTCTAAGAACGGTCGTGAATCAGAAAGCAAACGATTAGGAGTAAAAGTTTTTGGTGGACAATTCGTGCAAGCTGGTAGCATTATTGTTCGTCAAAGAGGAACTGTACACAACCCGGGATTGAACGTGGGATTAGGTAGAGATCATACCTTATTCGCTTTGATCGACGGAAAAGTTGTTTTCAAAAAGAAACAAGACAACAAATCGTACGTTTCTGTAGAAGCTATTGCTGAGTAAACAGAAATTATGAACATATTTAAACTCCTGTCCTTGGCAAAGTACAGGAGTTTTTTTTATTTTTACAGCCCGAAACAAGAGTACTCAAAAATAGATTCTTGCTTTCGTAAATGAAAATCTTAAATTTAAAATCTAAAATTAGTCGAGATGCTAAACCTTAAATTTATTCAGGAAAACAAAGAAACGGTAATCCGTAAATTAGCCGTGAAAAACTTTGATGCCAAAGAATTAGTTGAGAAAATCATCTCTCTTGACAACGAGAGAAAAAACCTTCAAAAAGAATCAGACGACAAACAAGCCGAAATGAACAGCATCTCGAAACAAATCGGCTCGTTGATGAAAGAAGGGAAAAAAGAAGAGGCAGAAGCCGCCCGTGCCAACACAACCCGTTTGAAAGAAGAAATTGCAGCCCTGACCGCCAAGCATAACGAAACCTTGAACGAGTTGAACACACTTATCGTGCGCCTGCCAAATTTACCCCACGACTCCGTGCCTCCCGGAAAAAGCGATGCAGACAACGTGATTGTCAAAGTTAGCGACAATATACCCGCCCACGAGGAAGGACAACTCCCCCACTGGGATCTGGCAAAGAAATACCAATTGATCGACTTCGAGGTTGGGGTTAAAATCACCGGAGCCGGTTTCCCCGTGTACAAGGGACTGGGAGCACGCCTGCAAAGAGCCTTGATTTATTTCTTCCTCGAAGAAAATATCAAAGCCGGATTCGAGGAAGTGCAACCGCCTCTCGTGGTGAACGAAGACTCCGGGTTCGGAACCGGACAATTACCCGACAAAGACGGGCAGATGTATTACGTGAACGAAGACAAACTTTACCTTATCCCCACGGCAGAAGTTCCGGTAACCAACCTGTACCGGGATGTGATTCTCGACGCAGACCAGTTGCCCGTGAAAAATACAGCCTATTCGGCTTGTTTCCGCCGGGAAGCAGGCTCATACGGCAAAGACGTGCGCGGCTTAAATCGCCTACACCAGTTCGACAAAGTAGAGATCGTGCAGATCACTCGCCCGGAAGTTTCTTACGAGGCTCTCGACGGTATGGTGAAACACGTGGAAGGATTGTTGCAAAAACTGGAATTACCTTATCGTATCGTTCGTTTGTGCGGTGGCGACCTGAGTTTCACTTCTGCCCTCACCTACGATTTTGAAGTATATTCCAAAGCACAGAATCGCTGGTTAGAAGTAAGCTCCGTCTCCAACTTCGAGGAATACCAGGCAAACCGCTTGAAACTGCGTTTCCGGGAAAAAGGTGAAAAGAAAACCATTATGGCTCATACCCTTAACGGCAGCGCACTTGCCTTGCCAAGAATCGTGGCTTCCTTGCTGGAAAACAATCAAACCCCTGAAGGAATCCGTGTACCCGACGTCCTACGAGGATTCATGGGAACGGATTACATCAAGTAAAAGATAAGAACTAAAAACTAAAAGATAAGAGATAAAAGGTCATTCCCGCTTAAAGAAACCTTTTTCAGGATAGGCACGTAAGATTCACTTTAAACTTTTATCTTTTAGTTTTTAACTTTTAACCCGACCTATGCGATTTATCTACAACACCACATTTCACGTCGAAGAAGAAATAGAGGGAGCATTCAGAAAAGCGATCCGTGAATTTTATATTCCTTACGTCAAAGCCAAAAGCGTATGCTGTGATGTCCTATTCACCAGGATACTAGTAAACGAAGAAGAAGGAAAATCCTTCTCGTTACAACTTGTTTTCTCTGTTGCTGATGATTACGCGGTCTTCATGGAATTGTACAAAGAAAAATTACTGGGAGTATTAACCGAAATGTTCGGTTCTAATTTACTTCATTTCAGTACAACTTTGGAAGAAGTATAAAATCCAAAGGATTTTGTGTACCTTTGTACATGAAATAAACGTGTACACCTTCGATCAATGGAAAAACTAATCATGGGGATTGACCCCGGAACGAACTTTATGGGATACGCTATTCTCCGTACTACCGGGAAGAATAGTAAACCGGAACTTGTCGTATCGGGAGTCGTGGACATGAAAAAACTCGATGACCCTTACCTAAAATTACAACGTGTATTCCAACGTACCCTGCAAGTCATCGACTCCTACCACCCCGACGAACTCGCTATCGAATCACAGTTTTACGGGAAGAATATTCAATCCATGCTCAAACTGGGACGGGCACAAGGCGTAGCCATTGCTGCCGCACTTCAACGCGATATCCCGATCTTCGAGTATGCCCCGAAAAAGATCAAAATGAGCATCACCGGAACAGGAGAGGCATCAAAAGAACAAATCGCTATTCTGCTAGGTAAATTTATGGTTATGCCCGACACGATTTCCACATTGGACGAAACGGACGCCATCGCCATTGCCTACTGCCATCACCTGCAAGGTTCACTCCCGACAACAGGCAGCTCCAAATGCAAAGGTTGGGGAGATTTCATCAAGCAAAATCCGGACAAGGTTTTGTAAAGCAATAAATTGCTTTACCCCCCCCATAACCTAAAACAAATAGGGTCATCGCTTTCGCCATGACCCTATTTTCAATGCAAAGTCAAACAATTTTAATCAACAATATTCAAATAAATCGTTTCTTGTGCATAAGGATAAAACTCTTTATCTGTCCGAGCTTTTTCCTTCAATTGTGAGTCAAGCTGGATTGCTTTTTGCAAAGCCACAGCCATCGTCTGCGTATCTTTCAATCTAGCTGCAGCTATAGCCATCATGTAGTATTCGTATCCGGAAGTCAGATTCAAACTCTTCAGAGTAGACAAGGCTGCACGATTATCATTAGCCATCAACTGCGCGTAAGCCAAGTTAATATTCGGCATCTCTTTCAAGTAAGGAATAGCTTTGCTATACTCTTTCTGTTGCAATAACAGCATACCTAAATTATACTTAGCCTCTTTCTTAATGGACGCCTTCGTGTACATATTTTGAGCTTGTGCATTGTTGCCCTCGTTCTGGTAAACAATACCCAAGTTATTAAACACCTCCGGTTGATCTTTAATCACGGCAGCCGATTCCAATAACTTCTTCGCTTTCCGGTAATCCTTATTCTGGATAGCCGAGGCAGCCAAATCATTCAATAAATTTATATCGGTCTGTGCAGACAATACAGAAGTTTCCTGCAATTGAGGAACATAGTAAGCGGTTGCCTGATCCTCTACCTGCATCACAGCGGGTACCGTGTAGAATATAAAGAAATCAGCCCGGCGGAGAACAGGAAGAACAACATCTTTCAATTCCGGTACAGTCTTGATATAAGACTCGAGCACGGCTTCACGTTTTGCCAAATTCGAAGCAGCCTTCAAATCTTTCACGATCGTTGCTTTATTCTTTATGTTAGAATCATCCAACAACAGATACAAACCATCCCAATTCTCGTTTACCAGGTTAGACACGATAAACTTGGCATCTTTTGCCATCGGCGTATTTGCCAAACCAAGGTCTTTCTCGAAGAAAGTCTTCGCGGCCTTGAAACGGTTTGTTGTCAAATTCTTGTTCAATCTTTCCGGTCCTTCGGGGGAGCTGGAAACATACATAATCATGTTCGTGATCTTGGCATCCTTATTAGCCAACACTTCCTTCATCACCTTAGTCGCTTGGGACATCACGGTTGATTTCTTTTGAGCATCCGTGATCGCAGATTGTGCCAACGGGAACAAAACATACCCACTAACAACACCCACTCCGGTAGCGGGAACGTCTTTCACGAAAGTTTCCGTGAACAACGGGATAGCGTTAGGATTACTGGGTAAAGAATAAACGTAAGATTTCCATTCTTTCACACCATTCGTGTTCAAGATAGCAGGTGTAAAATCAACACTCTTATTACCCATGATCGCCTCGATATCAGCTATCAAGATCCCCTTTTGCATACCGTCACGGTACGGGAATGAAAGGTTATAAGTTGCCATCGTGTTACCCTTGTATTCTACCACCGGATAATCTGTGCCTCTCACCTTCTCTCCTTGGAAATAAAGCGGTTGCATAGCTTCTTCTCCTCCGGGATATTGCATCTTCGGAGTCACTTTCAAAATTAACTTCTTATAAAACTGCTTGGGAGCGAAAGCAACATTATAATTAAAATTCACCATTCCATCCACCGCCGTCAACTGCTGAGGTGAGACCTTCCCCACTACTGCCGTTTCGATGGCTTCTCTCTCCAACTTCTTCATGGTATTACATCCCACCATCAAGAAAGAAAGCATCAAAATAACTCCACTAGTCAATAAAGATAATTTTCTCATTGTTCTCTTTTTTTGGGTTCAACTTATTCCATTCATTAAAAATGTTCATATTTTTCAATTCATATCTTCTATAACGATTTTTATTGAATAAGGTTTTTTATCTTTGTCAAAACTTTTAGAGCAAAAGAGTTCAATTCACAATTATTATGGAAGAAACTGTTAAACCGATATATATAGAAGAACTTTTTAAGAGTAAAAATCCCAAGTTAGCCCGTTGGATTCCCAAATTCATTTATTCATTCTTAAAAAGATTGATTTGTCAAGACCAGATTAATGATTTCATCTCCAAATACGGCGACCACAAAGGGTTGGACTTCGCCGACGGAGTAATGGAATACCTTGATCTATCTTTCAAAATCGAAGGTGAAGAAAATCTCCCCGATCCCAACGGACGATACATATTCGCAGCAAATCACGCTTTGGGCGGACCGGACGGCATCATTCTGATTCACTACCTGGGAAGAAAATATAGTCCTTTAAAATTCCCGGTAAACGACTTGTTGATGAATCTGAAGAATTTGAACAATATTTTCTTGCCGGTTAACAAACACGGTGGATTAGCCAAGGAGGCCGCTGCCGATCTTGAAGCCGCCTTTGCTTCCGATGCACAGGTAATCACCTTTCCGGCAGGTATGGTCAGCCGGAAAACCAAAGGGGTCATCATCGATCCCGAGTGGCAAAAGAGTTTTATCGTGAAAGCCGTGAAATACCATCGTGACATTGTTCCGATACGGGTAAAAGGACAGAATTCCAAATTCTTCTATAACCTCGCTAATTTCAGAACAAAAATAGGATTGAAAGTAAACCTCGAAATGATGTGCCTTCCCAAAGAAACATTCAATAAAAAAGGCTCCACTTTCACGTTAAGTATCGGTAAACCTATTCCCTGGCAAACCTTCGACAAAAGTAAAACCCCCAAGGAATGGGCAGAACAAGTGAAGAAAATAGTTTACAGCTTATAGATTTAAATTGCGTATTGACAATCTAAAATTCAAAATCTAAAATTTATGCAGCCTGTCATCTATCCTTTGGATAAAGCAAAATTGTTAGCAGAGTTAACGGAAGAAAGATTTATCCGGAAAACGAATAAAGGTAACAACGAAATATACTCGTTCAACGCTTTCAATAGCCCCAACCTGATGAGAGAAGTCGGGCGACTACGCGAATTGACATTCAGGACGGCAGGAGGCGGTACGGGCAAAGAAGTTGACATCGACCCTTTCGATATCGATCAACAAGTGCCTTATCAACAATTGATCGTGTGGGATCCCAAAGAGCAAGAAATACTCGGCGGTTACCGTTACATCCTTTGTGACAACCTCTCCTTGAATGCAGAGGGAGAGCCCAACCTTGCCACCACGGAACTATTTCGATTCTCCGAGCAATTCAAGAAAGAATACTTGACCAAGATGATAGAACTCGGGCGTTCCTTCGTCCAACCCCTGTACCAGTCTACCAAGATGGGACGAAAATCCCTTTTTGCCCTGGATAACCTATGGGATGGATTAGGAGCCCTCACCGTGGAAAACCCCAAGATGGAGTACTTCTTCGGGAAAGTCACCATGTACACCAGTTTCAACATAGAAGCCCGTGACATGATACTTTTCTTCATGCGCAAATATTTCAAGGATAACGAACGATTGGTAGAACCCATCGTTCCCCTGGAAATACATATTGACGATCGAAAACTCGGTAGCATACTTTGCGGGAATAGCTACGAGGAGGATTATAAAATACTCTCCCGTTACGTGCGGGAACACGGGGAAAACATACCTCCCCTCGTGAACGCCTACATGAGTTTGTCCCCTTCCATGAAATCATTCGGAACCGCTATCAATCCGGGATTCGGTGGTGTGGAGGAAACGGCAATCTTGATCAAAATAGATGATGTTTATGAAACGAAAAAAGCACGCCATATTTCAACATACATTCCCCGTATATTACGCTTGAGGAAGTTCTGACCCCACGGTCACGAAGATCAGGCTAATCCCGATGATGATGTAAACCAGCGACTCGATGATATGCATAATCAACGAAAAATGACTATTTTGCATCAAACGGCGGGACAATCGTTCCGCCAACAAAGCTACTAGCGAGAAAATAACAATAGCCTGTGCCATAAAAAGTACACCTAATAACAGTAACTCTCCCGCAGGATTCTCCGTCGCCGGATTAACGAACCCGGGAAAGAACGCGATAAAAAACACGAGGACTTTCGGGTTCAATATATTCATCAGAATACCTTTGCGGTATAGCTTGTACTCCGCCCCCCCGGAAGCAGGTAATTCCAAGGAATTTTCGTTACGATGCATAAAGGATTTAACACCCAAATAAATCAGGTAAGCCGCTCCAAGATACTTCAACACGGAAAAAGCCACCGGGGACTTGTATAATATCAACGAAAGCCCCAAACTAACAGCCGCAGTGTGAGCAAGCAATCCGGTACACAACCCGCAGGCAAAAATGATTCCCGCTTTTTTCCCCCGGATAATACTTTGTGTGATCACAAATAAAATATCAGGTCCCGGCATCAATGTCAACGCTATTGCCGCACCCAAAAATCCCCAAATATTCATATAAAGAATCTATAAAGTCCATAAGGTCTATAAAGTCCATAAAGTTACAAAGTGTCTGCATATAGACCTTATAGACCTTACGGACTTTATAGACTTTCGACTGTTAAAGCAGATTGCTTGCGACCTCTGCCAGGTAACTCCGTTCCCCTTTTTCCAAGTGCACGTGAGCAAACATTTCTTGTCCTTGCATCCGGTCGAACAAATGTGACAACCCATTGGACTGGCGATCCAAATAAGGAGAGTCGATCTGGTCAATATCTCCCGTGAACACCATTTTCACCCCTTCTCCGGCACGTGTAATAATTGTCTTTATTTCATGCGGTGTCAAGTTTTGAGCTTCGTCCACGATAAAAAACACGTTCGATAAACTCCGCCCGCGGATATAAGCCAGCGCGGAAATCACCAGACGCTCGTCTTTCAACATATCGTCGATCAAACGATTCTCCTGACTGTGCATCGTGTAACGGTGCTTGATCACCGCCAAATTATCAAACAACGGTTGCATATAAGGACTCACCTTCTCGTTCACGTCACCCGGCAAGTACCCTAAATCTTTGTTAGACAAAGCCACGATAGGACGAGCCAGATAAATCTGCTCGAACGCTTTATTTTGTTGCAACGCTGCTGCCAACGCCAGCAAAGTCTTTCCCGTTCCAGCCTTGCCACTCAATGCCACCAAAGATATATTCGGGTTCATCAACGCGTCCAACGCGAACGCTTGCTCCGAATTCTTCGGGTAAATACCGAAAGTATTCAATTTCTCCACTTTCCGCACCACCCTCCGGGTCGGATCATAACAAGCCAACACAGAATTACTGCCGTTCTTTAATATATAATAATTATTCCCTTTGATCTCTTCCTTCGGGAAGAACGTTTCCACCGGTACCCCGGCTTCCCCGCTCTCGTAAAGTTTAGCAATCAACTCCTGGGAAAAATCCTCCCTTGTAATCACGCACTTGTTCAACGACACCTCCAAATTCTTCACCTGATCCGTCTTGTAGTCCTCTGCCAGAATATCCAAAGACCTCGCTTTCATCCTCAAATTCATATCCTTTGACACTAAAACGACCTTTTCACCCTTTCTCTTCTCTGTAATAAACGCGGCAATAGCCAATATCCGGTGATCCGGAATATCTTCACTGAACGACTCGTTTATCTTCTCGTTAAACGGCACCCCCGTCTGGATAAAAAGATTGCCTTTTCCTTTGCCTAAAGAAGCTCCCTTCACAAAGAAATCTTCTCCCGAAATCTGATCCAACTCACGCACGAACTCCCGCGCGTGGTAATTGATCTGGTCATTTCCCCTTTTAAATTTATCCAACTCCTCGAGAACCGTTATCGGGATAACGATATCATTATCTTCAAAATTGTAAATTGATCTATAATCATGTAGGATAACATTCGTATCTAATACAAACGTCTTTTTGTTTTTACTTTTTGCCATAATTGTAGTATTTTCTAAACACTGACAAGTTAGTAAATTTATTAACAAAAAAAGCGGCTTAGCCGCTTTTTTTTAATGTATAAACCGGAACATCCTGTTCCATCGTATCTTACCCAAGAAAGATTTATCCTTATCCAAGGAAAGCCAGATAAAATAAGCCTTACCCACGATATGATCCTCGGGCACGAATCCCCAGTAACGGGAGTCTGCCGAATTATGACGGTTATCCCCCATCATCCAGTAATAATCCATCTTGAAGGTATATTTATCTGCCGGACTTCCATTAATATATATCACGGAATCCTTTACTTCCAGCTTATTTTCCTCGTAAGCCCCGATAATACGCTCGTATATTGGTAAATTTTCAATTGTCAGGTCTATGGTTTCCCCCTTCTTCGGGATAGGCAGCGGACCAAAATCATCCCTCGTCCACGGGTAATTCTCGCTATACGGGAAAATTTCACCACGCTCGACTTCACGGCTAACAGAAACCACATTAGGCATCGCTTTAATCTTTTCCAACATTCCTGTTGTCAAAGGTAATTTATAAGTGTTGGCATAATAACCGATATCATCCCGGGCGATCCCCATTTCCTCCAATTTTAATTGATTGAACGGAGAATTTACCGTAATGACATAATTTTGCTGCATGGTAGCGTAATTCTCTTCTCTTTCCCCATTCACGTACAACACAGCATCCTTCATCTCCAACACATCTCCCGGCATCCCAACGCATCTCTTGATATAGTTTTCACGCTTATCTACCGGACGGGCAATAATGTTATTCGTTGCCCACATTTCTTTACGGACAATAGGTAATGCAAATTCATAAGCAACATCTATCCCCTTCTCCATTTTCGTATCATAAATTGCTTTTTGAGTCGCACCTCGCAATCGTGAATAATAATCCGGATTTTCATTCCCCACGATCACCGTGTCCCCTGCCGGGAAATTAAACACGACAATATCATTTCGCTTTACTTTTCCCAAACCTCCGATACGCTTGTAAGGCCACTGGATGGCTTCGGAATACGCCTTCGTGGAGCTTGTAAAGGGCAAAGTATGATGAGTGAAAGGTACAGACAAAGGAGTATTCGGCAGTTTCGGACCGTAAGCCACCTTGCTCACGAACAAGTAATCCCCCACGAGCATGGTCTTCTCCATTGAAGAAGTAGGAATCGTGTACGCCTCGAAAAAGAACATCCTAATCAACGTGGCGGCAATAATCGCGAAAATCAAAGCATCGATCCACTCGACAACCTTCGTTTGTTTTTCCACGTTCTTTTTCTTCCAGAAAGCCCAGTGCACCTTCTTTGAAATATAAATATCGAACAAAACGGGTACACCGATCAATAACCACCAACTCTGTATCCACAACGTCCACAATAAATATATAAAAAGAACTATCCCGAACTTAAACCATTTATTTGTCAATACATTTCTCATATCTTCGTTCTTAATTCTAAACTTTTATCTTTTAGTTTTTAACTTTCAACTCTAAAAGGTCATCCATTCCATAAACCCCTTTTTTCCCTGCCATAAATTCAGCAGCCATCACGGCTCCCTGGGCGAATCCGTCACGGGAAAAAGCGGAGTGATGTATCTGAATCTCATCCACGTCCGATTTATACGTCACGGAATGAATACCGGGCACTTCGCCTTCACGCTTCGCCTTGATTGGCAACTCGCGATCTTTCACGTCCCCCTCGTCTAATTTCCAACAAGAATATTTCGGATGTTCATCCAAGATTCCCTCTGCCAACGTTATCGCGGTACCACTCGGGGCATCCAATTTATGCACGTGATGTGTTTCTTCCACGAACACCTTGTAATTACCAAAACCTGCCATGGTCTTTGCCAACCAACGGTTCAAATGAAAGAATATATTCACACCTATACTATAATTGGAGGCATAAAAGAACGCCCCCCCTGTCTGCTCGCACGACTCTGTCACTTCGCCCCATCTGTCCAACCACCCGGTCGTACCGGAAATCACGGGCACACCATTACGGAAACACCAGAAATAATTATCCACGGCAACCGCGGGAGTAGTGAACTCAATCGCCACGTCCGCCTGTTTCAATTGCTCGTCCGTACACGAGGCACGATTTGTCTCATCAACCACCAGCACGATCTCGTGCCCGCGTTCCCGAGCCACCCGCTCGATCGCTTTTCCCATTCTTCCGTAACCAAGTAATGCAATCTTCATTATCCAAATAAAAAATATACCACTAAGACACAAAGATAATATTTTAATTAAAAAAAAAGGCTACCCGAGGGCAGCCTTTTCCGATATTTTATAATTACTAAGCTAACTCTTTCACTTTCGCCACTACAGCTTTGAAAGCTTCCGGTTGATTCATAGCCAAATCAGCTAAAACTTTACGGTTCATGTTTACTTCTGCTTTATGAACCAAGTTCATAAATTTGGAGTAAGTCAAACCTTCCATTCTAACCGCGGCGTTAATTCTCTGAATCCACAACGCTCTAAATTCTGATTTTTTCTTCTTTCTGTCACGGTACGCGTATGTCAAACCTTTTTCATACGTGTTTTTGGCAACCGTCCAAACATTTTTTCTTGCACCAAAGTTACCTCTGGTCTGTTTTAAAACCTTTTTTCTACGTGCTCTCGAAGCAACGGCATTTTTAGCTCTTGGCATAATTTTTCTTTTTTTTGAATGTTAGCGTTCTTTTTCAGAAACTTGTAAGGCATAACATCCTGGTTAATAACTGTCTTTAATTACTTAGATACAAAGCATCTTTCTCACGGTAGCCACGTTCGCTGGATCAACGATAGCGCTATGAGTCAAATTTCTTTTTCTCTTCGTTGCTTTTTTCGTCAAAATATGACTTTTGAAAGCATGTTTTCTTTTAATCTTCCCGGTAGCGGTCAGAACGAATCTCTTCTTCGCGCTACTTACACTCTTCATCTTTGGCATTTGTTCTAAATTTAATTGTTATCAGAATATGTAATTATAAAAATCTATCCATAATCACCGAATCCTATCATTTTTTAGGAGAAATAATCACGATCATTTTCTTTCCTTCCAACATGGGAGCGGATTCCAATTTACCGTAATCTTCCAAAGCATCGACAAAGCGTTCCAGTAGGTCTGCACCTTGATCCTTGAACAGGATTGAACGTCCCTTGAAGAACACGTAGGCTCTTACCTTCGCACCTTCTTTCAAGAATTCGATAGCGTGCTTCAACTTGAAATTGAAATCATGGTCATCGGTCTGGGGTCCGAAACGAATCTCCTTCACGACCACTTTTACACTTTTGGCTTTAATCTCTTTTTGCTTTTTCTTCAGCTGGTACAGGAATTTACTGTAATCAATAACCCTGCACACAGGTGGATCAGCATTGGGAGATATCTCCACCAGATCAACTCCGGCAGCCTCGGCTAAAGCCAAAGCTTCTTTTAAAGGATAAACCCCCGGTTCCACATTCTCTCCAACGACTCTCACAGAAGCGGCTCTTATCTGCTCATTAATTCTGTGCTGTGGCTTGTCACTTTGACCTCTGCCCCTAATTTCCATTGTCCTTGCTATAATTAATCCTCCTTTTATTATTTATTTTCATTATAGATAGCATTCAACTGTGCTTCTACCTCTTTGTTAATCATTTCTGCAAACTCTTCCATTGAAACAGATCCTTTGTCACCCTCTCCCTGACGGCGCACGGAAACCTTATTTTCGTTCATTTCCTGCTCCCCGACAATCAACATATAAGGTATCTTTTTCAACTCGTTATCACGTATCTTCCGACCTATCTTCTCGTTACGGTCATCTAAAACGGTGCGAATGTCGGAATTATTTAAGAAATTTACAACTTTTTGAGCATAATCGTTGTATTTTTCACTGATCGGCAACACGACAGCCTGATCCGGAGTCAACCACAAGGGGAATTTACCACCCGTGTGCTCGATCAAAACTGCCACGAAACGCTCCATACTTCCGAACGGCGCACGGTGTATCATCACCGGGCGATGTTTCTGGTTATCAGCCCCAGTGTATTCCAAATCGAAACGCTCCGGCAAGTTGTAATCCACTTGAATCGTTCCCAACTGCCACTTCCTACCGATAGCGTCTTTCACCATGAAATCCAATTTCGGACCATAGAACGCCGCCTCGCCCAACTCGACAGTGGTTGCCAAGCCTTTCTCGGCAGCAGCCTCGATAATAGCCGTTTCCGCCTTTTCCCAATTCTCGTCCGAACCGATATATTTTTCCTTGTTATTCGGGTCCCTCAACGACACTTGTGCCGTGAAATTCTCGAAATCCAAAGCCTTGAATATCGTGAAGATAATATCAATTACTTTTTTAAATTCGTCCTTCAACTGGTCGGGCGTACAGAACAAATGGGCGTCATCCTGGGTAAACCCGCGTACCCTTGTCAACCCGTGCAATTCCCCGCTCTGCTCGTAACGGTACACCGTACCGAACTCGGCAAAACGCACCGGAAGATCCTTGTACGACCGCGGCTTGAACTTGTATATCTCGCAGTGATGCGGGCAGTTCATCGGTTTCAGCATAAACTCCTCGCCCTCTTGCGGGGTCGTGATTACCTGAAAACTATCTTTCCCGTATTTCTGGAAGTGACCGGATGTCTTGTACAAATTCACGTTACCGATATGCGGGGTGATTACCTGCTCGTAACCGTATTTTTTCTGCACCTTTCTCAAGAAAGCCTCCAAACGGTCGCGCAACATGGCTCCTTTCGGCAACCACATCGGCAGTCCCGATCCCACGGCTTGCGAGAACATGAACAACTCCATCTCCTTGCCGATCTTACGATGGTCACGTTTCTTAGCCTCTTCCATCAGCACGATCCACTCGTCCAGCATTTTCTGTTTCGGGAAAGTGATACCGTAAATACGAGTCAACATCTTCCTGTGCTCGTCCCCTCTCCAGTACGCTCCCGCCACGGAAGTCAACTTGATCGCCTTGATATAAGACGTATCCGGCAAGTGAGGACCGCGGCACAAGTCCGTGAAATCACCCTGACGGTAATACGTGATCGTCCCGTCTTCCAAATCATTGATTAACTCTACTTTATATGTTTCGTCAAGCGATGAAAAATGATTCAACGCCTCTTGCTTGCTAACGTCTATCCTGCAATATTCCTCGTTTCTCCTTGCCAACTCCAACATTTTCTTCTCGATCTCCACCAAATCTTTCTCTTGGATGGCAACCCCTTCCCCGGGATCCACGTCATAGTAGAAACCATTCTCGATAGCGGGTCCGATACCGAACTTGATATTCGGGTAAAGAGCCTGCAAAGCTTCTGCCATAAGGTGTGCAGATGAGTGCCAGAAAGCATGGCGTCCCTCTTCATCGTCCCATGTATACAGCTTAATCTCGGAGTCTGTCGTTATCCCGCGTGTCAAGTCCCACGTGACACCATTTACGGATATTGACAATACTTCCTTAGCCAGCTTATGGCTAATCGACTTAGCTATGTCCATGCCGGTAACCCCGGACTCGAACTCTTTTACATTCCCATCGGGAAATTTAATCTTTACCATTCTGCTTTCTTTTAGTTTATTACTCTTTGTAATTTACAAGCTGCAAAGATACTAAAAAACATCGAAATAACAAAGAAAGAATCCAGCAGAATCAAGGCTAATTAAATGCAACAAACCCGATTCGTTCAAAAAAAGCGACCTTATTGGAAAACCAAACAAAAAAGTATATTTTTAACGGTCAATTTTTCAGTAAAGGACATCCCGTGTCCTATCGAGATTATACCCAAATCAGTTCTAAAAAAGATATTTCAACGAGATTTTATTGAAACTTTCTTGGTATCAACTCCTATTCAACTCCTATTCAACTCCCATTCAACCTCTATTATAATAGAAAAAGTATAGGCTTTTATTAGGATTTGAATAAAATTTGATATATGTATACACACAAGTATCTACCAGTAATATAGAAACCATATTACTGACTACGGTAGAAACACCCTAGGAGCAGTTACTGAACACGCCCTATAAAGTCATCTATTCTCTGGTAAAACAACAACTTACTTTTATTCCTGCCCGTGTAATTTATTGAACAGGATTGCCAGATTCGTGTAAATCGTACTATTTTGGACGGCAATATGCGAAGGAACTTTAATACGTGCAGGGGTAAAATTCCAAATGGCTTTGATGCCCCACGCTACCATTAAGTCAGCAATCGCTTGCGCACAATCCGCCGGAACGGTGATGATCCCGATTGCCACGTTGCATTCGGCAGGCATACCACGGAATTGGTCGATATGAAATATTTCCACGTCATTGATTTTCGTACCGATCTTTGATTTATCCACATCGAAAGCCTTTTGGATATTCAGCCCGAAATTTCTCAATCCTTTATCCTGCAACAAGGCACCTCCCAACGAGCCGGCACCCACGAGAAAAGCGTTATTCATTTTATTAAACCCGAGAAAATCATCCAGAATCTCCACAAAATTGTCCACCTCGTACCCCACCCGCGTCTTGCCGGATATGCCCGTATGTGATAAATCTTTCGTCACCTGCGTGGCGTCTATTTCCATGTATTCGGCTATTCTAGTCGATGACACGTACTTCTCCCCCTGCTTTTGCAAGGTCTTCACGAATGAAAGATATGCTGGCATTCGCCTTAAAACCGGAACCGGAACAACTTTACTATCATTAGCCATATAACGTCAATAATTTCCTTGCAAAATTACATTTTTTCATCGAAAACGATATAAATAATCTACATTATTTCTTTTCGCCTCTACCAGAGGGCAAAACTTCGTTCTTCCCGGACATCATTCTGCTCTCCCCGTTGAACGTTGCCCCCGCTTCGACGATCATCGTCACCGTGGTTATCGTTCCTTTCACTATCGAATTTTTTCTCAACACGACCGTTCCCGAAGACACGATTTCCCCTTCCACCGTCCCGTAAATGTCTATATTCGGGGAATTTACGCCCCCAGTCACCCGGGATGCCGTACCGAGTATCAAACGACCGCCGGTCTGTACCGTACCCACGAGCGTACCGTCAATCCGTATATCTTTCGTGGTTTGAACATCCCCTTCTACAATGACACTCTCGCTCAAAAGATTCAAAATTGTTTGTCCTTCTTGTCCCATAATATTTGTTTCAAATTTTAATAAATCTTACTCGTCCCAGACCTATCAATACGATTTTAGAGGTCTGAAAGTTAATGAAAATAGTTCAATATATTTCAATTTTACCGATCGCACGAATCACGAGTCATGACGAGAGAATCTCGTATATTGGAACACACCTTCCCGAAACACACCTTCCAAAGGGAAACGACGCAAACCGTTATTTTCGGATACCCCTTTCCCCATAAAAATATTTTCTTTCCACGTTTAGAATTATTAACACAAGATTATCTAATCACGCCAAGAACAACAAATTGTATCCAAGAGGATAGCTACATCATATTTTTACTACTTTTGCTCGCTCAATAACGAGAATTTGCTAAACACGGAGATATGAACTACAATGAAACTTTAGAATGGTTGTTCGCCCAACTTCCCATGTACCAGCGGGAAGGGAAAGCCGCGTACAAAGCCAACTTGGATAACACGCTGAAACTGGACGAACATTTCGGCGCACCACACCGTCAATTCAAAACAATACACGTGGGAGGAACTAACGGGAAAGGTTCCGTCTCGCATATGCTCGCTTCTGTCCTGCAAACGGCTGGATATAAAACCGGGTTGTACACCTCCCCTCACCTGAAAGATTTCCGCGAACGGATTAAAATTAACGGGGAAATGATCTCCGAACAGTACGTGATCGACTTCGTGGAACAGAATAAATCATTGTTCGCGGACATCAAGCCTTCATTCTTCGAGATGACGGTAGCCATGGCTTTCAAGTATTTCGCCGACCAACAAGTGGATATAGCCGTGATCGAGGTCGGGTTGGGCGGACGGCTCGATTCCACGAATATCATCACACCCCTGGCTTCCGTGGTCACGAATATCTCGTTTGACCACATGGCTCTCCTGGGTGACACGCTGGAAAAGATTGCCGGGGAGAAAGCGGGTATCATAAAACCGGATGTACCTGCCATTATCGGGACAAGGGACGCCGCAACAGATTTCGTTTTTACCCACAAAGCCCAGGAATGCGGAACCTCTATCGATTTCGCCTCGGACAACTGGAGTGAAGAACGCACCCCGGACAACACCTACAATTTAAAAAACAAGCAAGGAGTCAAGTTCAACGACCTGCACCCGGATTTGAAAGGTTTATACCAACGTAAAAATATTCCCATGGTGATCGAAACGATCCTGCACTTGCGGGAACAAGGAATAAAAATCACAGACCAAGCAGTACACGAGGGTATAGCAAACACGATTCGCTATACAGGCTTGCTCGGGCGCTGGCAAGAGCTATCCCGCACCCCTTACACGGTTTGCGACACGGGGCATAACATTGACGGGCTGACGGAAATCGTGGCTCAACTGAAGACGTGCAAATACGAGCGACTCCATTTCGTCATGGGTATGGTGAATGACAAAGACGTGGACAGCGTGCTGCATATTCTGCCGAAAGACGCAATTTATTATTTCTGCAAAGCATCTATCCCCAGGGCTATGGATGAACACATACTGGCAGAAAAGGCGGCAGACAATGACCTCCACGGCAAAACATACCCGACCGTAGCGAAAGCATACGCGGCTGCAAAAGAAGCGGCAAATCAGAATGATATGATCTATATCGGTGGCAGTACGTTCGTGGTGGCGGAAGTGGTATAAAGGCAATTAAAAAGGGCTTCCCGGTACCGGGAAGCCCTTTTTCTATCACGAAAAATCAAACTATAAACTATTTCTTTTTATCTGTTTTTTCCTCTTGCGCTTTAAAAACAGCTATCACGTTATTAGCATCTTTCAAAGTTAACTTGTCATTCTTGATCACAAAACTCTTTGAATCCTCCAACACCTTGAAAAAAGAGGTTTCGACATCCATATCGGGACAAGCCATTTTCGTTGCTCCCATCCCGCTAAAAGTTAATTCCGACTCGTTCCGCTCGTAGGTACCAAAAAAGCGATTGCATCCGGCTTTCCCGGATACCCTTTTTTCCTTGCCGTCAAACGTAAGGAAAACTTCACTCTCCGCTTCCTTGAACTTAATTTCTTTGCCGTTCAGGCTTTCCGCAATCCATTTCACGCCGGTCAAGGATACGCTCTCCTTGGCGGATTTACAGGATATTGCCAGAACTGTTATTAAACAACATACTATCATACCTTTCATAACTCGATCACTATTTTGAATATATAATCAATTAATCATTTTTCTCCCTATCCTAACAAATACTATGCCAAACAGGTATCCCCTTCTTGGGTATCCAGCGCTAAAAAAAGCATTCTATTGCAAGAATTAACTTTTGAATTACTGAATAAATTCAATAATTGATTATATATTTGCACGTATTTTTAAAACACCATATTTATGGGTGAAATAGAAATAATTATCTACATATCAAAAATATAATAAAACAATGTCCAAGGTGATAAAACTGAAAAAAGGCCTTGATATCAAGTTAAAAGGAGAAGCGGAAAACGTGGTGCGAAACGTGGAGAAATGTAATCTCTATGCATTAAAACCGACAGACTTCCGTCTACTTACCCCAAGACTTGCAGTAAAGGTAGGCGATCAAGTGAAAGCGGGCGATGTATTATTTATTAATAAATACAGACCCGAAGTGAAATTCACGGCACCTGTCAGCGGTACTATTGAAGCTGTAAACAGAGGTGAGAGAAGAAAATTACTGGAAGTTGTTATCAAAGCGGATGATCAAATCCAATACAAGGATTTCGGAAGCGCTGACGTGAACCAACTTTCAAGAAAAGAAATCATCGAGAAACTTCTCGACAGCGGTGTTTGGCCTATGATCAAGCAACGTCCGTACGACATCATCGCTAATCCGGAAGATATGCCGAAAGCGATATTCGTATCCGGATTTGATTCCGCACCCCTTGCCCCGGATTTTGATGTAACCCTGGCAGATGAGTTTTCCGCACTTCAAGCCGGAATCGATTGCTTAAAAAAATTGTGCGAGAAAAATGTCAACCTTAATTTAAGAGCTGGAACCCCTTCCACTTCTATCTTCACGAAACTGAAAAACGTGGAGATAAACTATTTCTCCGGACCACATCCGGCAGGGAACGCGGGTATCCAAATCCATCACTTGAACCCGATCAACAAAGGAGACATCGTGTGGGTGGTAAACGCTATGGATCTTGCTATTATCGGACGAATATTCACCAGCGGCAAGTTCGATGCCCGGAAAACAATCGCGGTTGCCGGTTCCGAGGTTGAGAAACCCGCTTATTTCAAGACCATCATGGGTGCCCAAATCGGATGCATCGTGAAAGGCAACTTGAAAAATCAAGTACACCAGCGTATCATATCCGGGAACGTGCTCACGGGATATAAAGTGAGCGAAGACAATTTCCTCGGGTATTACAACAATATGGTAACGGTCATTCCGGAAGGTGATAATTATGAATTTTTAGGTTGGGCAACGCCGGGCTTCAATAAATTCTCGATTTCAAAGACCTTCCCGTCATTCCTGTGCCCGAACAAGAAATACGCGCTGGACGCCAACTACCACGGGGAAGAAAGAGCCTTCGTGGTTACCGGACAATACGAGAAAGTGCTTCCCATGGATATTCTGCCCGTGTACTTGCTGAAAGCGGTATTGGCTGAAGACCTGGACAAAATGGAGCAGCTCGGAATGTACGAGATTGCACCGGAAGACATGGCTTTGTGTGAATTCGTTTGTACCTCCAAAACACCCGTGCAGGAGATAGTGGAACAAGGTATAGAGTTAATGATTAGAGAACTGAATTAAATCATAAATTATAAAGATGAATTTCTTACGCAAATATTTAGACAAACAGAAACCCAAATTTGAAAAGGGCGGCAAGCTACAAAAGCTTCACTCCGTTTTCACAGGTTTCGAGTCTTTCCTTTTCGTGCCCAATCGCACGACGAGTTCTGGGTGTAATATCAGAGATGCTATCGACCTGAAAAGAACCATGATTATCGTGGTGCTGGCATTAGTACCCGCCCTGTTGTTCGGTATCTTTAACGTGGGATTCCAGCATTTCAAAGCTATAGGAACATTAGCCGACACGGGCTACATCGAGATGTTCTTCTACGGGCTCTGGAGGGTGTTACCCATGATCGTCGTTTCCTACGTGGTAGGTCTGGCAATAGAGTTTGCCGCCGCCCAGATCAGGGGACACGAGATCAACGAGGGGTTCCTCGTATCGGGATTATTGATCCCGATGGTTATGCCGGTTAACGCACCCCTTTGGATGGTAGGAGTATCTACCGCCTTCGCCGTGATTATCGGTAAAGAAATCTTCGGGGGAACCGGTATGAATATTTGGAATCCGGCTTTATTAGCCCGTGCATTCTTTTTCTTCTCCTACCCTTCCATGATTTCGGGAGATAAGGTCTGGATTGCCGGAATGCCTGACGGATTCTCACAAGCAACCCCGCTGGCAGAAGCCTCACAAGGAATTCCTGCCACCTACGACATGGCTTCCATGTTCTGGGGATTGATACCGGGATCTATCGGAGAAACTTCAACATTCTGTATTTTACTGGGTGCCATTCTATTGATCGCGACCGGAATCGGTAGCTGGAAAATCATGCTTTCCACGTTCGTCGGCGGATACTGCATGGCTTTATTACTTGCCTACACGTTGCCAGAAACGAACCCCTACGCATCCATTACCCCGATCTCACATCTGATCATGGGAGGCTTTGCTTTCGGAGCCGTATTTATGGCAACCGACCCCGTAACCTCAGCCCAAACGGAAAGAGGAAAATGGATATACGGATTTATCCTGGGTGTTATGGCAATCCTGATTCGTACACTGAACCCCGGTTACCCGGAAGGTATGATGCTTGCTATTCTGTTGATGAATACCTTTGCCCCGCTTATCGACTGGTTCGTGGTTCAAGGAAATATCAAACGCAGACTTAAGAGAGCTAAACAATTTCAGATTTAAGATTTCATGATTTCAGATTACAAAACATTCATAAATCATAAATCGTAAATCACTAAATCTTTAAAGAGATGAACAAACAAGGAAATACATATACCTTTATTTATTCCATCGTTTTGGTTGTCGTGGTTGCGGCTCTGTTAGCCGTGGTATCTCTTTCACTGAAACCACTTCAAGATGAGAATATAGAGAACGAAAAAAGACAGAATATCCTGAGTTCCGTGAATATTAGTTCCACTCCCGAGACATCGGCTGAATTGTTCAAGAAAATTATCAAGAAACAATTCATCCTGAATTACAAAGGAGAAGCTATCGAAGGGGACGCTTTCAACGTGGATATTCCGACGGAAGGCAAGAAACTTCAGAAAGCTATCAAAAATAGTCCTGAACTTCAAAAAGCACTGAAAGACGGACGTATGATTTCAGAATCAATAAAAGACGCCAAAGCCCTCGCGGAGATCAAATTCCCCGTGTTCGTGGCTGACGTCGACGGAGCTGTCAAATACATTCTTCCCGTTTATGGGGTTGGACTTTGGGGACCGATTTGGGGATACCTTTCATTGAACGAGGACAAGAATACCGTTTACGGCGTGCTGTTCGACCACAAGGGAGAAACCCCCGGTTTGGGAGCTGAAATAACTACACCAAAATTCCAAAAACCGTTTAGCGGAAAAACAATCTTCGATAATTCCACCTTGAAATCAATTACCGTGAAAAAAGGCGGTAACGCGACAGGCGCTCATGAAGTGGATGCCATCTCAGGAGGAACGATCACGTCAAAAGGCGTAGAAACGATGATTGCTGATTATTTAAAATGTTACGAACAATTCTTAAAACAAATACAGTAATGAGCGATAAAGAAACATTATTTTCAGCAAAGAACCGGGGATTATTACTCGGTCCCTTGAGCAAAGACAACCCGGTTCTGGTACAGATATTGGGTATATGTTCTGCTCTCGCCGTAACAGCCAAAATGGAGCCCGCCATCGTGATGGCACTCTCGGTAACGGCAGTAACGGCATTCTCTAACGTGATTCTTTCGCTATTGAGAAATACAATCCCTACCCGGATACGTATCATCGTGCAATTGGTAGTGGTTGCCGCACTGGTAATCATCGTAGACCAAGTACTGAAAGCGTACGCTTACGAAGTGAGCAAGCAGTTGTCCGTGTTTGTCGGATTGATTATCACGAACTGTATTATCATGGGACGTATCGAGGCTTTCGCCCTAGCCAACAAGCCGTGGCCTTCTTTACTCGACGGTATTGGCAACGGTCTGGGATACGGTCTGGTTCTCGTGATCGTGGCATTCTTCCGTGAATTACTAGGTTCCGGAACATTGTTCGGATTCAAGGTAATACCTCAAATATTCTATGATTGGGGATACCAGAACAACGGTTTGATGATCCTTCCCCCGATGGCTTTGATGCTGGTCGGATTGATTATCTGGGTTCACCGTGCAAAGAACAAAGATTTGATAGAACAGAAATAGTGAACTAAAAACTGAAATAAGGATATGGAAAATCTATTAAATATATTTGTCCGGTCTGTATTTATCGATAACATGATCTTCGCTTACTTCTTGGGTATGTGTTCATACCTCGCCGTATCGAAGACCGTGAAAACTTCATTCGGATTGGGTATAGCCGTTGTATTCGTGCTATTGATTACTGTCCCGGTAAACTATCTTTTGGATAATTTCGTGCTAAAAGCTGGAGCCTTAACCTGGTTGCTGGGCGAAAGCGCCGCGAACATCGACTTGAGCTTCTTGAGCTTTATCATGTTTATCGCAGTCATTGCCGCCATCGTGCAATTGGTTGAAATGGTGGTTGAGAAATTTGCCCCTGCACTCTATAACCAGTTAGGAATCTTCCTTCCGTTGATCGCCGTAAATTGTGCTATCATGGGAGCCTCTTTGTTCATGCAAGAAAGAGGATACGCTAACATTGGGGAAGCTACCGCTTTCGGTTTAGGTTCGGGTATCGGTTGGTTACTCGCTATCGTGGGTATCGCGGCTATACGTGAGAAACTGAAATATTCTAACATTCCCGCACCGCTTAGAGGTATCGGTATTACCTTTATCGTGACCGGATTGATGGCTATTTCATTCATGAGTTTCTTGGGTATCAACCTGTAAAAGAATTCAGTGATTTACGGATTGCCGATTCGGAGATTATAATCACAGAATCTAAAATCACGAAATCATGTAATCATTAAATCTAAAATTAAGATGATGTTATTATTAATAGATACAACAATTATCCTATCGGGAATTATCGTGTTTCTTCTTGTAACACTGGTTCTCGTGGGGATGCTCTTGTTCGCGAAAGCTAAACTGACCCCCAAAGGAGAGGTGAAGGTGAGCATCAACCAGGGCGAAAAAGAATTAGTAACCGAACCGGGAGCCTCGCTTCTTGCCACTCTCGGAAATAATAAAATATTCCTCCCCTCCGCTTGTGGAGGAAAAGGATCTTGCGGTATGTGCCGTTGCCAAGTTGAATCTGGGGCTGGGTCTATACTCCCCACGGAAACCGGGTTCTTCTCCTATAAACAACAACACGAGAACTGGCGCCTTGCTTGCCAGGTGAAGGTGAAGGAAAACATCGAGATGAAAGTACCGGAATCCGTTCTCGGTATCAAAAAATGGGAATGTGAAGTGGTTTCCAATAGAAACATTTCTACCTTCTTGAAAGAATTCGTGGTAAAATTGCCGGAAGGCGAAAACTTGAATTTCAAATCAGGTGGATATATCCAAATTGACGTACCTGCCCTTGACGTGGATTTCAAAGATATGGACATTGATGAAAAATACAGGGCTGACTGGGAACGCATGAAGATGTTCGATCTGAAAATGCATAACCCGGAACCTACTTATCGTGCTTACTCCATGGCTAACTCCCCCGCGGAAGGCAATATTATCATGCTGAACATTCGTATCGCAACTCCCCCATTCGATAAAGCAATCGGAGGATTTGCCAACGTGAACCCCGGTATCTGCTCTTCTTTTATCTTCTCGCGTAAGCCGGGAGATAAGGTAAACATTTCCGGTCCTTATGGAGAGTTTTTCCTGAGAGATACGAACAACGAGATGATGTTTATCGGTGGTGGTGCCGGTATGGCTCCGATGCGTTCACATATCTTCAATTTATTCCACACGATGCACACGGATCGGAAAGTAAGTTTCTGGTACGGAGCCCGTGCCCTGCAAGAAGCCCCTTACGTGGACGAATTTAACAAGATACAAGAAGAGAACCCCAACTTCCACTGGACGTTAGCTCTCGACAGACCCGATCCCGTTGCAGATGCAGCCGGAGTAGCTTACAAACCGGGATTTGTACACCAGGTAATCTTCGAAAATTACTTGAAGAACCATGAAAACCCCGAAGATATTGAATACTATCTTTGCGGTCCTCCAATGATGATCTCGGCTGTAACCAAAATGCTGTACGATTTGGGAGTACCCGATGAAAACGTAATGTACGATAACTTCGGAGGATAATAGTTATCATCAAATAAAAGAATACGAGGGCGTGTTTGCCCTCGTTTTTTTTGCAGCCAACAATATTATAATTCAATTTACTTAATAAAAATACGGATACAACCTTTACAGTCATACCCGCATCAATATATTTTATCAATACTAATTATTCATCTTACCGAGATTCACCCCGTACAGGATAATGAACAACACGGCAAAAATACCGGATGCAATCATTGAAGCCATGACTACCATATTCCAACCGGAATACATGGGTAACACAAACAATTGGGCTATCTGAGCAACTGCATACAAGTAGAAACCTACTCTTTTCAATCTAAACATCAAAATCGCCCCACCTAAGCTCATCAACGAGAATAACGTCAATAAAGAATAGATAGCAATTCCATGTTTGATGGATGTTTGCAACACTTCGATGGAAGATCCCACGAGAGAGGATGCCCAAGATGGAGCCCCTTCCGTGGCAGTCATTGTCGTTATTTGTTGAATCTGGGCCACTATTGCTTCAGGCGAGAACGCAATCAAACTAAACAAGTTAGACACAGTTCCCCAACCGCTACCAATAAACGTTAAAATACAAAGTACTGTCAGAAAGGTCGGTCTTACCGCTTTTTCTGTTTCAAAAGGATTTTCCATAGCAAGTCATTTTTTAATACAACAACAAACATAAATAAATATTTGAAAATTAAAAAGCGGGAGGACGAAAAAAAGTCGGGAAATACTTTGTTTAGACGGACGATTAGTATAATTTTGGGCAAGATTTTATAAACGTCTATATTATTAAAAATCTAAATAATGGAAAGAGATACTCAAATTTTCGACCTGATTGCTCAGGAAAGCCATCGCCAGAAAGAAGGTCTGGAACTAATCGCTTCCGAGAATTTCGTGAGCGAACAAGTTATGCAAGCCATGGGTTCTTGCTTGACGAACAAATATGCAGAAGGATACCCTGGAGCTCGTTATTATGGTGGTTGCCAAATCGTTGACCAAACGGAACAATTGGCTATCGACCGCGCTTGCAAATTATTCGGTGCAGAATTCGCTAACGTGCAACCGCACTCCGGAGCACAAGCTAACGCAGCTGTGTTCTTCGCTTGTATGAAACCGGGCGACACTTTCTTGGGTCTTGACTTAGCTCACGGCGGACATCTTTCACACGGCTCACCCGTGAACCTTTCAGGTATCAACTACCACCCGGTAGCCTACCACGTGAAAGAAGAAACCGGAATGGTGGATTACGACGAGATGGAAAAATTAGCCATCGAACACAAGCCAAAAATGATTGTATCCGGCGCTTCCGCTTATTCTCGTGACTGGGATTACAAACGTATGCGTGAGATCGCCGATAAAGTAGGCGCTTTATTAATGTGTGATATGTCACATCCTGCTGGATTAATCGCCAAAGGATTATTGAACAACCCGATGGATTACTGCCATATCGTGACTACCACCACTCACAAAACGCTTCGCGGACCTCGTGGAGGTATGATTCTTCTCCCGAAAGATTTCCCAAATCCTTGGGGATTGAAGACTCCAAAGGGAGAGATCAAGATGATGTCACAAGTCATCAACTTTGCCGTATTCCCGGGACAACAAGGCGGACCGCTTGAACACGTGATCGCCGCAAAAGCAGTTGCTTTCGGAGAAGCTTTATCCGACAGCTATACTGAATACGCAAAACAAATGCAAGCCAATGCTAAAGCTATGGCAAAAGCATTCATGGATAAAGGCTATAAAGTTGTTTCCGGAGGCACGGACAACCACTCCATGTTGATTGACTTGAGAACCAAATTCCCGGAATTAACCGGTAAGAAAGCAGAAAATACTTTGGTATTAGCTGACATCACTATCAACAAAAACATGGTTCCGTTCGATACCCGTACCCCGTTCTCTACTTCCGGTTTACGCGTGGGAACTCCCGCAATCACGACACGTGGTTTGAAAGAGGAGCACATGGCTATTATCGTGGATATGATCGACAGAGTGTTGAGCAACATCGACGACACTGCCGTTATTACGCAAGTGAAGAAAGAAGTAAACGCAATGATGGGCGACAGACCTATGTTTGCCTGGTAATTACTCGTGAGTATATAAAAAACAAGCGATTCCTTTGCAGAATCGCTTGTTTTTTATTATCAAATTTTGCACCTACCCATCTCTGTACGCACAGACCCCATCACGATAGAAATGAAAGCAAACAAAATTATAACGTTTCAATACCTTTCCTGAAATCCCGATATTTAAGCCGAGGCAACAATTCTTTTTTCATGCGGGAAGTATCACCATAATAAGAAACTTGCCCTATACGTACAAAATCGACAGTCAACGGGCTCCTCACCCCCAATAAACGAGAAAAAAGTTCAAAAAAACGAGCCGCCGTATTTATCATCCATAAAGGCATTCTCCACGGTCGCACGGTGTGCCAATGAATTGCGGCAACATCCAAAAACTCTTGTAACGTCTGAACACCATCATCTCCCACGTGATACACCCCCTCGATTCCTTCTTTCAAACAAGCCGCACGTGTTGCTTCCAAGAAATCTTCGGTAGAAATCAGGTGTATCCAAGTAGGCTTCCGCCATACGCCTAGCAAGGCGTAACGAGAAAACCAACGAGCGGCATCGATCATTAAAATTCCACGCCCATACACCATTCCGACTCTCAAAGAAACAGCCTCGATTCTCTTTTGCCTGCCACATTCGAACAACAACTTTTCTTCCTCCAACCTCGTAATGGCATGAACGGATACAGGATTCCCGTCCAATCGTCCGGTTGCCGGGTGTTCCGGTGTCGTTTCACCTTCCACGTGCGGGAAACTTACCAATATCACCCGCTTCACTCCTTGTTCCACGGCTACATCCAACAGATTATTAAAATAACGGGTATTCGTGGTAGCCAAAAACTTCTCCGGGTTATGCCTGAAAAGTACCCCCGCGAAATGCACCACGGTGTCAACTCCTCGTAACGCATCTACCAACGTACCTGGTACACCCAAATCAGCCTTATATACCGAGATATTGTCCTTCCCTCGCAATTCAGGGAGTACCTCTTTGCGATGAGTTAAAAGATGCAGGAACACATCATCATCCTTCAAACGGCAAGCAAGCAAACCTCCCAAGTTCCCTGCCGCACCCGTGATTAAAATTCGTTTACTCATGCTCTATTCCTTTACAAGATCGAAATAATGCATATCGATCACCTTCCCGTTTTTCACGGCTGCTTTACGCAACACGGCTTGCCTCGTGAATCCGGCTTTTTCCAGTACCCTCATGGATGCCGGGTTATACTCGTAAACGGAAGCAAACAGTCGAATTATATCTGTTTCCCGGAACACGTATTCCACTACCTGCCGGATAGCTTCGCCCATAATTCCCCGGTTCCAGTAATCCTCGCCAAGCCAATAGCCTATTTCCGCACTATATCGTTCCACGTCGCACAAGGGGATAAAACCGATTCCTCCCACCGCTTCATTGTCAATCACGATAGCCAAATCCTGCACGTACGGCTTTTCACCCACGACATGCAAATACTCTTCGGCGTTTCGCTCCGTGTAAGGATAAGGCAGACCATCCCGCACGATATTCCATATATTAATATTACTGATATTCTTCGCCAAAGAAACAGCATCCTCCAACCTCCATTCTCTCAACAAGAAATTTCCATTTCTATCATGTATCTCCATAACATATTCATTTTAATATTCTCTCACCTATGACCCGCACACGGGCAAAAACCCCTATTCCAAACAAAGAAAATGTTCCTGAAACGTTAAATTTTCTCTCTCGTAAACAAAAATACGAACATTCAGGTGGTAAATATACCCATTTTTACGTATACAAGTAGAAAAAGGCTCGAAAAACGTTGCTTTTCTAATTTCAATTCATTAAATTTGAAACAAACACTAAGTATGATAAGATTCATATTACATAGCCTTCTGATCTTGGTGGTAACACAACTCACGAATGTTGCCATGGGACTGGTTATGACCGAATCTCAACGTACTGCAATCACTTCTCAAATCTTTGAAATACATGATTCAATAAAAAAGGCGGAAGCCTTCGATCTCATGAATCCCAATGATACCCCGGTACTCCAAACTCCCCTCCTTAGCATGAGGAGGTCGGAATTACCATGCCGGGTACGAGTCATGCTGGACGGAATACCTTCAGACAAGCACGAAAGTCCAATTCTCAACCCGGAGACAGACTACACGGGAACACGTGACGTGTTCGTGTCGCAACCTGAGCGATACTTCCATGAACTCTGTCTTCTAATCATTTGAAAAATCTGCGCATATTGGCACGTATCTTGTATCGTGAATACATATGGATACATTCGCTAGTGTTACCCAAATAATAAAACGGAGCAACGCATAAAGCGTTATATATATACACACACAACACACATAAAAATGAAAACAACTCTATTTAATCGGAAGCGGGAAGAGAAAAATTACGAATTATTTTTCGAACCAGAAGAATTGCATCGGGTGCAATATTTGTTAGAAACCAAACAGTTCCTTGGTCTGTCCGAGTTACAGAAAAGCGAGGACGAGAACACGGGGATGAAATTGAAACTCTCACTAGCTGAACGCGGGAAATTAGTCACGGCTCAACTATTCGAATATATAATGTCTGCTTACGAAGCAGTTTCGCCTATCATGATTTTCCGCAATAAAGAAGCGGTAGCTCTCTCGGGGGCAGTCACGCTGGAAGATTAGACATTCTTTAAGCAAAAACGGGTTCAAGAAATTGAGCCCGTTTTTATTTCATGGGAAATATTTCCACATGCATAAAAAGCGTTTACCCCACTTTTCCTCACAATTGTTTGTTGATCTTGAAAAGGATTCCCTTTTTATTGAAATAAAATAATGTAGCCACCGCCATCACAAAAGAAATAAAATCCGCCATAGGCAAACTAGCCCATACCCCTGTGATTCCCCAGAAACGCGGTAAAATAATCAGAAACGGTATCAAGAAAATCAACTGACGCGACAACGACAGGAATATAGAAACTTTTGCTTTCCCGATAGACTGGAAGAAATTGGTTATAATAATCTGACAACCCACCAATGGAAATAACAAGCAAGTGATCCGTAATCCATACTTCGCAAGTTCCGTCAACTCGTGATTATCCGTGAACATCCCCACGATAAAGTTCGGAAATAACTGGCTCGTGATAAAACCGAAAGTCGTAATCGAGATCCCCGTGATCATGGCATAGCGCAACACACGCCGTACCCGGTCAAACAACAACGCCCCGTAATTATACCCTACCACCGGCTGCATTCCCTGCGTGAGCCCGATCTCGATCATGATAAACAACGTCAACACCCGGTTCACTATGCCGTAAGCCCCGATCGCCAAGTCCCCACCGTAACGCATGAAACTATTATTCAAGATAATCACCACCGTACTGGCACACAAGTTCATCAGGAAAGGCGACATCCCGATAGAAAGAATACTTTTGATAATCCGTCCTTTCAACCGGAATATACCCGCCTTGAAATGTACCGAACTATTCTTGTTCAGGAAATGTGCCAAAATCCATACCAGCCCGCTTGTTTGTGCTATCATAGTGGCAAATGCGGCACCCCGGATGCCCCACCCGAAATGGAAAATAAATATCGGCGCTAATATGATATTCACGAAAACCGTCAACAAGGACGACAACATGGCTTTCTTCGGGTATCCTGTCGCCCGCATCAGATTGTTCAGCCCGATGAACGTGAAAGCGATAGGATTTCCTAAAAGGATCACTTGCATGAAATCCCGGGCATAAGGCATTGTGACATCACTTGCCCCAAAGAACCGTAACGTGGGTTCCAAAAACAACGTGGCAATTCCCCCGAAACAAAATCCCAAGATCACGCATAACACGAAAACATTTCCCAGCACCGAAGAGGTCTTCTCCATATCCCTCTGCCCCATGTATATGGAACTAATCGTGGCTCCCCCGACCCCGATCAATGTACAAAAAGCAATAATTAGGTTCATCAACGGGAAGGTAATCGCCAAGCCCGAGATGGCAAGCGGTCCCACTCCATGACCGATAAAAATACTATCAATGATATTGTACAACGACGTGACTGTCATTCCAATAATGGCAGGTATCGAGTATTGAAGCAATAATTTCCCGACGGGTTTCGTTTCCAATAGCTGTGATGCATTCACAACAGACATAAAATGATCCTCCTTTCTTTAAGTATCACCGCCAGTCCGTATCCCCGACCTCCTTGGACTATCACGGCGAATACAAAGGTAACAAAAAAAGTCTATTCTAACTTAAACACTGCCGTCACATGTGGGTTCAATGTCAATCTTAGTTGTTCCAGCTCTCCCAAATTCCGGTGCGACCACACGTCCCGGACAAAAGCTTTCATCGGGAAACCCAGTAAATCGAAAGGAATCACAACTTCCTCCGGCTCCTCCCCCCGGTTCATCACGGCTAAAGCAATCCGTCCCCCGTCCAGCAATTTCATCCAAACCTCGCAATTCCCTTCCTTTCTCATCATTTTTCCTTGCAGACCCAGCGCATCCTGATTGATGGCAATAATTTCCGGGTTCGTCAATACCTTCAACACGGAATCCGGCATATTCCGCACGTCATTTCCGCACAACAAAGGGGAAGCCATCATACACCACATACTCATGTGCGTGCGGTACTCGTTCAAAGTACACCCGTACTTTATCCCTCCCGAATTAATATTCGAACTTTTCCCGAATAAGCCGACGACCAGCATATCCGGGTCATTCCATGCCCCGGGAAAAGCGTAATCGGCAAGTTGCCCGTTCACGTCAATAATATCCATAATACCCTTCAACCCCGTACCCGACTCTCTCAAATCCCATGCGTCACGAATATCCTCCGTCGTGCGCCAGTAATGTCCCCCAACCTCTCTCGCCCACTCCCACGGTTTCCTGCGTCCCCACTCGCAAATACTGTATACAATCGAACGGTCGGTAATCCGCAAAGCCTCTCCCATTCTCCGGTAACGTGCGATCGCAGTATCTCTCGATGCCGGAGCCCCACAATAGTCATACTTCAACAAATCCACTCCCCACTCGGCAAAATCCCGGGCATCGATCTCCTCGAACCCGTAACTTCCGCATACTCCGGCGCAAGTGTACCGTGACGCATCCGAGTATATACCTAAACGAAATCCCCGGTCATGCAAATAATCAGCAACGTATTTAATCCCTCTCGGGAACTTAGTGGAATCAATCACGATATGCCCGTCCGCCCCTCTCTCTTTCAATTGCCACAGGTCATCGATATTAATATAATTATAACCCAAATCCCGCATCCCGTTCGCGATCATCGCTTCCGCCGTTTCGATAATCAAAGCCTCCGTCAAGTTCTCACCGAAAGTATTCCAACTGTTCCATCCCATCACCGGGGTCAACGCCAGTTCTTTGCCTACCTTTATTTTCAACTCGCTCACCCAGCTTCCCTGCTTATTCTCGGCTATGATCTTTATCTTGTACTCCCCGGCATCCTTCACGACTCCCCGTATGATTCCAGTTTTGGCATCCAAAGCCAACCCCTCCGGTAAGCCTTCCGCCACCCAAGTCATCGGACGTTCCCCCGAAGTCGGTATAGCAAAAATAAATTCTGTTCCCGGATAACTTCCCACCACGTAAGGCGGATTCACACGGGGTACCCCCTCAAATACTCCTTCAAACTTACCCTTCTTGCCGGTACAACCTAGCACGACAAATGCCAACACGAACCACAATACTTTTTTCATAGCCTATTATTTAACGATAATCGTACAAATATAACAAATCTCCCTTTGAGATCAATTATTCTTGTTTATTTCCAATTCCCGGTAAAACGCTTACTCTACCGAATCTTCCCGTTTTTCCGCCTCCCAACCTATCATCACAGCCTTGCGAATATCACCCCAGTGATAATGTCCCAACTCTCCCGTGGCACGAATCACCCGGTGACAGGGAATAAGGAACGCCACGGGATTTTCCCCCACGGCAGTCCCCACGGCACGGCAAGCTCCCGGGTTCTCTACCCTCGAGGCAATATCGCCATAGGTCACCAATCCACCCATCGGCACTTCCAGCAAAGCCTTCCACACCTTTAACTGAAAATCCGTTCCCTTCAGATGCAGCTTAATCCCGAACAGGTCATTCCAGTCCCGCGTGAAAATAGATAAAGCATTCTGTTGCATCTCGTCCGCAGTCTGCACGAATCTCGCGTTCGGGAATTTCTTCACCAAAGCCCCGAAAGACACCTCCCGGTCTTCAACAAACACCATCCAGCAAATGCCCTTTCCGGTAGAAGCCACCAGAATTTCCCCGAACGGACTTCCCGCAAAACTGTAATTTATAGAAAGACTCTCACCCCCGTTCTTGTACTCACCGGGCGTCATCCCCTCGATATTAACGAACAAGTCGTGCAACCGCCCCGTCCCCGACAACCCGGTCATCTCCGCCACATGGAACAAAGAAGCGTGTGTTTCGTCCAGCACCCTCTTCGCGTACTCGATACTGGTATATTGCAAAAACTTCTTCGGGCTCACCCCCGTCCATTCTGTGAACATACGCTGGAAATGCGCCGGGCTCAACGCCACCTCACTTGCCACCTCATCCAAATCGGGTTGCCGTTTGAAATTCGTCCTGATGTACTCGATTGCCCGTGCGATCCGGGCTCTATCGAGAGTTTTTTGCCCGCTCAAAACAATGAATTTGACAAAGATTCCAGTTCAAGTAACAACCTTTTGGCAGGTAACCCGCCGCCATACCCTATCAATTTATGATCGCTGCCGATCACCCGGTGACAGGGAACAAATATCGAGATTGGGTTTGCCCCGTTGGCAGCCGCCACCGCCCGAATCGCCTTCGGATTCCCCAACCGCCGCGAGAGCCCCGCGTAAGACTCAGTTGCACCGTAAGGGATTCGCCTCAATTCCTCCCAAACCGTCTTCTGGAAATCTGTCCCCACGAAGAGCAGGGGCACGTCAAACTCCATCCGCCGGCGATCGAAATACTCGTTCAACTGGGCGACAGCATGCGCAATCACCTCCGATTCTCCCACTTCATAGCGGGCTTGCAACACCTTCTGTATCCGCTTGTCGATCGCCTTCCTCCGTTCCTCGATCTGCCAGTCACACAGACAAAGCCTGCCCTCGAACGAGCCGAGTAGAATTCCCCCACAAGGGGATGAATAACTTTGAATTTGAATTACTTTAGCTTTTCCCTCGCTTTCCATTGGACATTTTTTTAGGTTCATGATCTTTCATTTCTTCAATAGCCCCCACCCGTCACCGTCCGCGGGTAAAGGTTGACATTCATGCAAAGTAACCGATTCCCCAAGAACAAAACAACCCGAAAGATGCTATACTTACCACTCCCGCCATTCCACCGTCACGTCATCCTCCGTATTCAGCCCCGCGGCGTTCACGGCAGCAATAATATAAGCACAAATATCTTCCCGCTAATCATACATCGATGCCAACACCGATTCTCCCAAACCATTTTTTAAATCTTCCAGACTCATATCTTTCTTATTAAATTATTATCACCTACCGATTCCCTGTACACCACACAATCCGAGAAGCGGCTTCCCTCCGGCGCGTACAGCATGGTATACCCCTTCGCCTTCAGCCCTTCCAGGTAGTCCGCCAAATTCCAGTTCTTGAAAGTACACGTTTCCATATTGTCCGACCGCAAGGGATAATTATCCGCCATCGGGTTCGGGGAATGCAAGTACAACGCATCCGAACCGCTGTCAAACTCATGTATGATAGCGAATACCTGCAAAGCCCGTCCTACCTTCACCACCTCGTCCGCCAATCTCTCGTAATGCCGGAACATAGCATCCAGATGTGCCTTGCGCTCCTTCCAGTACAAATCACCGTATCCCTCCCAGTCGAAATGAAGGTGCGCGTGATTAAACCAATCCTCCGCATCGTGGATAAACGTGAGCCAATTCTCGCCGGAAGCAAACTCATCAAGCGCCGCCAACTTCCTGTAATACTTCCTCAATCCCCTTCTTTTTTTCATACTATTTCTATTAATACATTTAACAAATATAGAAACAAAACCCATGCAAAGCAATCCCCTGATCCATTTTAGATTTACTGATTTTAATATAGTAAGATTAGTTCCTTTCTATCATTCCAAATTCTTTCCAGAATATTTTCCTACTTTTGCAACTATAAAATCGAAAAGCCATGAAAATACTAATCATTGAAGACGAAAAAGGACTACGAGAAGTGATGACCCAATCACTCGAGAAAGAGCGTTTTGTCGTGGAAACCGCCTCGGACTACTCAACGGCGATACAAAAAATCAATGATTACGACTACGACTGCGTCCTACTCGACATCATGCTTCCCGGCGGCAACGGGCTTTCCATCCTCGAGGAACTGAAGAAACTACGCAAGCGGGAAAGCGTGATTATCGTTTCCGCCAAGGACTCCATCGAGGACAAGGTCACGGGGCTAGACCTCGGTGCCGACGACTATTTAGCAAAACCCTTTCACTTGGCAGAACTTCACGCCCGAGTAAAATCCGTCATCCGGCGCAAACAAAACGACGGAGACGTCCGCATCGACATCGGCAACTTGACCGTCTATCCCGACAACCACACCGTTTTCATCGACAACAACGAACTGAAACTCAATCGCAAGGAATTCGACCTTCTGTACTATTTCGTCGCCAACCCCGACCGTTTGATAAACAAGACCTCCCTCGCCGAATCCGTTTGGGGCGACAACATCGACCAAGCAGACAGTCTCGATTTTATCTACTCGCAAGTCAAGAACCTGCGCAAGAAAATGAAACAGGCAGGCGCCATCCCGGAGATCAAAGCAGTCTACGGCTTCGGCTACAAACTCGTAACTATCCCGGAAGCATGAAACTCATCCACTACACCATAAGCAAACTCTCCGTCGTGCTCATCGTCATCCTCTCGGCGTGGGCTTGCCTTTTCTACTTCAACATACTCGACGAAATACTCGACGAAACCGACGACAGCCTCGAGAACTACAAGAACCTCATTATCCGCCAGGTACTCACGGACACTTCCGCTATTGACCACCACAATGACCTGATGAGCCAGTACATGATAAAGGAAATATCGGAACGGGAAGCGATCCACTACCGGGAGCGTTATTTCGATTCCACTCGTTTCTACGAAACCGAACTGGAATTTGATCCCGTGCGGGTACTGAAAACCGCTTTCCGAGGACAAGACAAAAAATTCTACGAACTGACGGTCATGATCTCCACCCTCGAGCAGGACGACATGATCGAAGCCATCCTACAATGGATCATCATCCTCTACCTCACCCTGCTTGTCTGCATCCTCGTGGTGACGGAGATCGTCTTCCGCCGGAGCCTTGCGCCTTTTTACAAGCTGCTCAACTGGCTGAACACTTTCACCCTCGGTGAAAAGAATCCCCCGTTAGACAACCCTACCAAAATCAAGGAGTTCCGACGACTAAACGAAACGATTGCCCAAATGACCCGGCGAAGCGAAGAAATGTACTCCCAGCAAAAGCAATTCATCGAGAACGCCTCTCACGAACTACAAACCCCGCTGGCGATATGCCGCAACAAACTTGAACTCCTTGCCGAACGACCGGACTGCACCGGGGAACAATTGCAAGAGATCGCCGACATCCACCGCACCATGGGGCGCATCGTCAAGCTCAACAAATCTCTCCTGCTTCTCTCCCGTATCGAGAACGGGCAATTCCACGAAGTGAAAGAAGTCGAACTCAACCCGATCATCCGGGAACTCTTGGATGATTTCCGGGAAATATACGAGCACAAAGAACTTCAAATCCAGCTGGAAGAATCTGCGGCATGCAAAGTCCGTATGAACGAATCGCTAGCTAACACTCTCGTCACCAACCTGCTCAAAAATGCCATGGTACACACCCCGCCCGAGGGAGAAATAACCACCCGTGTACTCGCCAATGAAATCACCTTCACCAACTCCGGCGACGGCACCCCCTTGGACTCCACCCGCCTTTTCACCCGCTTCTATCAAGCCGACAACAAGAAACCCGACTCCACGGGTTTAGGTCTTGCCATCGTCCAAAGCATCGCCAATCTCTACGGCCTACGCATCACATACACACACGCTAACGGGAAACACAAGTTCAGCTTAAAAATCAATAAGTTATAATTTTAGATTTAACCCACTCCTTTCGAGAGGAGAAAAATCCAAAATTAATAATTTCTTTTTCCTTTTTCCCAAATCTTTCCAAAATTGCCCCTTTACTTTGTTCTCGGAAATTGAAATAAAGAGTGAACATTAAAAATAAAACGCTATGAAAACAAGAAATTTACTTTTAACCGCAATTTTAATATCAGGACTGGCTTTCACGAGCTGCAACGATGACGACGACGATTACACCCCGGACGGAAAGATTCAGGAAGCATTCATCACCAAGTACCCGAACGCCGAACGTGTGGAATGGGAAAAGAAGTATGACCATTACGTGGCGGACTTCTACCTCGACGGTATCGAGCGGGAAGCATGGATCAACGCCCAAGGCGAATGGGTGATGACCGAAAGCGACATCCGCTTCAACGATCTCCCGGCGGAAGTGCAAAGCGCATTCGAAGCAAGCGAGTACAAGGCGTGGAAGATCGACGACGTGGATATGCTGGAACGAGTGGAAATGGAGCCCGTGTACGTGATCGAGGTAGAGCAAGGCAAGCAGGAATTCGACTTGTACTACGCGGCGGACGGCACACTGGTCAAAGCCGTTGAAGACACAGACAACGATGACGAACACCGCCCGGCAAGCGTTCCCGAGGTATTGAAAACCATCATCGACACCCGTTATCCCGGCGCCGTGATCCTCGACATGGACATCGAGAAAGGCATCACCGAAATCGACATCCGCCACAACAACAAATCGAAAGAAGTACACTTCAACTCACAAAACGAGTGGTTGTACACCTCCTGGGATGTGAGAGAAGCGGAAGTTCCGGCAAACGTGATGAAAACGATAAAAGATAACTATGACAACAGCTACAAGATTGACGACATCGAGTACGAGGAAAGACCTAACGGCGACGTGTACGTCTTCGAGCTGGAAAAGAATGACAAGGATACTCTCGTGATCGTGGACACGGAAGGAAACATCGTGACACCCCCAACCGTATAACCCCGTGAAAAGCTATATTGTAAAACACATCAAACACTAAACTATGAAAACAACATTTATTACGGCAATAATCATTCTTAGCGCCACGTTCGCCTTCAGCAGCTGCAAAAGCGACGGTTACATCCCGGCGAAAAATATCGTGAACGCTTTTAATGCCAAGTACCCGAAAGCGAAACAAGTGGAATGGGAAGTGAAGAACACGTACCAAGTCGCCGAATTCCGCCTGGGATTCACGGAAGCCGAGGCATGGTTTGACAACAACGGCAACTGGATGATGACCGAGAGCGACGTGTCCTTCCGCTCACTCCCCGCCGTGATTCGCAACAGTTTCGAGACCGGGGAATACGCCAGATGGAAAGTGGAGGACATCGACAAGCTGGAAAGAGCCGGCATGGAAACCGTCTATATCATTGAAGTAGAACTCGGTGAACAGGAAGTAGACCTGCATTACCTGGAAAACGGGACCCTCGTGAAAACCGTGATGGATAAGGAAAACAGGGGCTATCTGCCAGAAACAATGCCCGAGAGCGCCCAGCAATTCATCAAGCAAAAATACCCGCAAGCTAACGTCATTGAAATCGACCAGGAGAAAGGATTACTGAAAATTGAGATCATTGATGGTCGTATCAAAAAAGACGTGGTGTTCAACCACCAGAATGTGTGGGTAGTCACCACCTGGGAAGTACGCCAGAATGAAGTTCCCGCCAACGTGATGAACGTCCTAAAAACCTCGGCATACGCCAACTACCGTATCGACGATATCGATTACGAGGAAAGAGCCGACGGCACGAACGTCTACATTTTCGAGATGGAACAAGGCAACAAAGAAGTTTACATCACGATAAACGCCAACAACCTGGAAATCATATCCTCGGCTCCAAAAAACTAAACTCTAAACTAGAAGAGAAGTTGTGTCGTGCAAAACACTGACACAACCTTTTTTACATGTAATAGCCAAGACTTGTTCTGACAAGCTGTTTACTATCAGACAAAAAAAGAGTCAGATGTTTGTCGCAAAATTACGCCACTTTCCCCCGTTCGCCTCGCCTTCTTCCCTACAAACTAAACGATTGTTATTCGATTGATAAACGATATAAATCGTTTAAGAATTGTTTTATAACACAATATTTACTGTCTATATCGTTGGGAAACCCGCAGAAAGAACAGGGCAACAGACAAACAATCACAAAATAACCTGATCGAGTTGCAGACTTCCATCGTGGGCAATATGAATGCAAATTTTTATCGATTCACGTCCATAGCTTCTTTCCTCGTGCGCAAAATAAATCCCAGAAGCACTAACTTCCGGGATTTTCTATTCAGAATATCTGATTCTGTTACAGATGCAATTTTACCTCTACCGGTTTCTCTTTCACTTTCACGTTCTCGCCTACCCACTTCCCGTTTTTATCGAAATAATACAGCGTGTACTCTTTGTTCTTCTCCACAACAAATTCCAACACGTCGTTCATATCCTGATGGGGTCCGGCGGTACGTCCGCCACCGATCTGGTCTTTCCCACAGAAAATATCCACGTTGGCAGCCACCCGATCATCAGACTTACGCATATTGCGTTTATTCTTATACATCGAAACTTTCATCTTCACATGGTTTCCACCTTCCAACTGTTCGTTATATACTTGCTTGTAAATATCCAGGTAACGTTGCGTCACGTTCAGAGCGGGCACGTACTTGATATTAAAGTCCCACACGAGCGGGAAACTTTCTCCTGTCGGTTTGAAGGAAGTAGCCCAAATAGCGTGCATACGGTCATTCGGGTCGGCTTTCCCAGCATCGGCAAGGAACCAAGAACGGTCTAACTCGTTAGGGTAGTACTCGGTGAAGTACCATTTTCCGTCCAACCATACCTCGCACCAGTTATGGTTTCCCCGGTTGTCGTGCCAGTTGGCTGTCCCGGCAATACGCGACGGGATACCGACAGCACGGAAGGCATCCGTCAGCAGGATGGACAAACCGCTGCAAGAAGCCATATGCTGGCGCATAGATTCGAAAGGACTCTGGTCGGGTTTCTCGCGTGCCGTATTGTAATCCACTTTCACCTCGTCACGGATATTCCGGTTCACGGCAGCAATGGCTTCTCCCAGTGTTTTGCAATTCTCCACGTAAGGAGCAAAACGCTTGTAAAAATCGGCACGCCAGTTCTCACGGGTTTCGTTCATGGACGCATAGGGCAACACGTCGTTCAAGAAAATAGAATCGGGTACGCTCTTCGCCCAGGCAAAGCGGTTACGAGCCTCGTAAGCTAACCGGACATTCGATAATAAATCGTCGCCTTTCATGGAAATCAGATCCCGCTCCGGCATATAAGCGATCAGAAACGCAACCCCCTCCTTCATCTCGGGAGCGGCATCCTTCAACGCCTTTTCCAACTCAGCCTGATTGGTACCAGCTTTCAGTAAAGCGGTGTCCAGTAACACATGATATTTCTCCGGTACACCCGGATATTTCGCGCATGACACGCACACGCAACACAACAACAAGACAAATAGTTTTTTCATGAATTATAAGGATTTGTTACTAAAGTATTTCATAAACTGTGCACGTTCGTACAAGTCGGGATTCTCGATCGACGAGTAGGACAACATCCCCCGAAAATCTTCAATACGCTCAAAAGCCTTGTTCTCCATCCATGTTTTGATAAAACTATTCATTTCTTCAATCACCGGAATGCCTTTCTCGTAAAGCACAGAACACAATTGCACGGTGGTAGCCCCCGCCAACAACAACTTCACGACCGCCTCGCCACTATGCACACCGGTAGAAGCAGAAATCTCCAGTTTTTTGTCCTTGCCGGCAAGGATGCCCGTCCACCGTAACGTAGAGCGCAATTCCGAGGCTGTACTGAATACGGAGGCAGCTCCCATCGTCAAGGTGTTGATGTTGATGTCCGGCTCGTAAAAACGGTTGAATATCGTCGTGGCATTCGCCCCGTAAGCCTTCATCTTGTCCACGAATGCCGAAAGGTTCGTAAAATAGTGGCTGATCTTCACCGCCACGGGAATTTTCACCTGTTCCTTGATCGACTTCATGATCTCGAAATACACGTTTTCCACTTCCACACTTTCCGTGAACTCGTTCACGGGCAGAATGAAAACGTTCAGTTCCAAGGCATCCGCCCCGGCATCCTGCAATTGGCGGGCAAAGCTGATCCATTCGCCACCACTAAAGCAGTTTACGCTGGCAATGACAGGGATAGACAAACGGCTCTTGGCTTCGCGCACCAGCTCCACGTACTTCTGTATCGTGTTAGAACGGATATACGCCTTGATATAGTCCTCAGCCTCTGGGTAAGCATCGCTCATCCCGTACCCAGCATTAAACACACCGCTCGTTTCCTGATTGATTTGTTCCTCAAAAATAGATTTCAACACGACCGCTCCCACTCCCGCTTTCTCCATCTCTACCATCTTGTTTACCTCGGACGTCAATCCGCAACTAGCTGCGATGATCGGACTCCGTAACTCCAAGCCCATGTATTTTGTCTTCAATTCTGCCATAATAAATTAATTTATGATTTTAGGTTTTAGATTGCATAAATATTGTCTCGCCCCAAATATCGAGCTCCCCACCCTCACCATCGTGCTTCCTTCCTCCACGGCAATCCCGTAATCCCCGGACATACCCATTGACAATTCCTTGAACCCGGGCTTGTCAGCGAAATAGCGTTGTTTCAATTCCTCGAATATCTTGTGCAAATGCCGGAACTCTTCCCGCACCTGCGCCAGGTTATCCGTGTTCGTCGCCATTCCCATCACCCCCTCGATCCGCACGTTCTTCATGTTCGCGTAGCTCTCGCTTTCCAATAATGCTGCCGCCTCCTCCATGTTCAGACCGAATTTCGTTTCCTCCTGTGCCACGTGGAATTGTAGCAGGCAAGGAATCACCCGGTCATGCTTCTTCGCTTCTTTATTTATCGTTTCCAGCAATTTCAAACTTTCCACACCGTGAATCATCGCCACAAATCCTGCCACGTACTTCACCTTGTTGGTTTGCAAATGCCCGATCAAGTGCCACTCTATATCTTTCGGGAGTACCTCGTACTTCTCCGCCATTTCCTGTGCCCGATTCTCCCCGAACACCCGTTGTCCAGCGTTATACGCCTCCTCGATCGCCTCTACCGGCTTCGTTTTCGATACAGCCACCAGCCTAACCCTTTCCGGCAAGCTATCGACTATCCGTTTCAAATTTTCAGCTATACTACTCATCTCTTTTCAACGTTTATCAACGTCCGTGAAAACTATGGACACACAAATATAACGTAAAATCTATAATTTCTCCCCGATTTGTGTTAATTTTGAACCTTGAAAAGGAAAGATATGCACAGGTATTTTATAGAACTAGCTTACAACGGGAACGGATACAACGGTTGGCAAATCCAGCCCAATGCCCCTTCCGTACAGGAAGATATAAACAAAGCCTTGTCGCTGCTGCTGAAGCAAGACATCAACGTCACTGGTGCCGGACGTACCGACACGGGCGTGAATGCCTCCTTTTTCGTCGCCCACTTCGACAGCAACGCCCCCGTAACGGACACGCAAGCACTGACCGACAAGCTAAACCGCTTTCTCGGAAAACATATCTCCATAAAAGAGATCTATCCCGTTCTCCCGGAAGCGCACGCCCGGTTCTCGGCTCTCTCGCGTACCTACAAGTATTACATCAACAAGACCAAGAACCCATTCACCTACCCGTTCGCCTACACACCCCACCCGTTACCCGATATCCGACTAATGAACCGGGCATGCGAACTGCTGGGGCATTACGAGGACTTCACCAGCTTCTCGAAGTTGCACACGGACGTAAAGACCAATATCTGCCGGATCATGGAAGCCGGGTGGGAAGAAACCGACGAGCAACTCGTCTTCACGATCAAGGCAGACCGTTTCCTACGCAACATGGTGCGAGCTATCGTGGGAACTTTGCTCGACGTGGGGCAGAAACGAATCACGCTGGAAGAATTCCAACAGGTCATCGAAAGCAAAGACCGTTGTAAAGCGGGCACCTCCGTCCCCGGGAACGCACTGTTCCTCTGTGATATCAAGTACCCGCCATGTAAAATATAACTCAACACGAGATATCATGAAAACGAAAATATCTACACTATTCGCACTCGTATTGTGCATTTTCAGCCTCAACGCATCGGCAATCAAACTGTCGAAGGATGCCACCATCAGTATCCTCACGTGCGCACCGGGTAACGAACTTTACTCCCTCTTCGGGCACACGGGAATCCGCATCACCGACGAGGCGAACCGTCTGGATATCGTGTTCAATTACGGTACGTTCGATTTTGAAACCCAAGGTTTCTACTTCAAGTTCGCGCAAGGGCTACTCCCTTACCAACTATCCTGCACGGACTTTGACTATTTCGTGAGATCTTACCACAGGGAAAAACGCAGTGTCTATTCACAAACCCTAAACCTTGATTCTATCCAGAAACAATACCTGATGGATTTACTGGTAGAGAACTACCAGCCTCAAAACCGTTCCTATCTCTATAATTTCCTGTATGACAATTGCTCTACCCGTGTAAGGGATATTATCGAGAAAAGCACGGATAACCATATCACGTGGACGGCTGAACCTTCCACCAAAAGTTTCTGGAACCTGCTGGACGAATACCTGCGCCGTTCCCCGTGGACGCAATGGGGTATCCACACCATACTCGGCTCCCCGGCAACCTCGACCGCCACGACACGGGAACAGATGTTCCTGCCTGACTACCTCATGTACCGCCTGGATTCCGCCGCATATAACGGTAATCGGTTGGTCGAACCGATAGAGGTCATCTACCAAGCCCCGGAACAAGACTTAAGTACCCCGTGGTATCTCTCCCCGTTCTTCGTCTTTGCCGTTTGCACATTAGCATTTATCCTGCTCCTGCAAAAGTACAAGAGCAGACGATTGCTGAAAGCCGTCGCCATCCCGTTTTTCATTGCCACGGGTATCATCGGCTGCCTCATCGTCTTCCTCTGCTTCTTCACGAAACACCCCACGATGTTCCCCAACTTCAACGCCCTTTGGGCGAACCCTCTTAACCTTATTGCCGCCTTTTTCCTCGGCAAAAGGGAATTGCCGTGGATCATCAACAAATACATCTCCGTGTACCTCTATATCCTCATCATCGGCTTCCTGCTTTGGTTCCTATTCATTCCGGCAGTACCCTACGCCTCGATGGTCATTTTCGTGTGGATGATGTACCTGTGTATTCGCCTAAGGTAAAAACACAAATAATATTTTTTCCACTTTTTGTGCCCGACGCCTTGCAAGTTCAAATAAAACCTCTATATTTGCACTCGCAATTCAGCTATGGTGCCATAGCTCAGTTGGTAGAGCAAAGGACTGAAAATCCTTGTGTCCCCGGTTCGATTCCTGGTGGCACCACTGAAACAGAGAGAGTTACAAAAGTGACTCTCTTTTCTTTTATAGCTGTTTTTAGGGTTTTTGGATAGGATGTTTAAACCATGTTTAAACCGAGATTTAGACATGAGCACGTCTGTTTCAGTAGTTTACTACACATCAAAAACATTAAAGAATGGAAATCACCCGTTAATGCTAAGAGTTACTCAAAATCGAAAAACTAAATACGTGAGTTTAGGTATCTCTATTCATCCCGATTATTGGAATTTTAAGAAGAATGAACCTAAAACAAATTGTCCTAATAAGGTTGCCATTCAAAGACTTATTACAGATAAGATCAAAGATTACACGGGTACAATAATTGATTTAGAAGTGGAGAAGAAAGACTTTACCCCAACTTCATTAATCGAAAAGGTTGACAAACCAACTAAAAGGCTAACAGCAGGAGAACTATTTCTACAACAAATCGCCCAGCTCAAGAAAGAAGAAAGGTTCCCCTATGCGGCATCTTACAAGCAAACATATAATTCATTAATTGAATATAACAAGCATTTGGATATATATTTCTCCGATATAGATGAGCAATGGTTAAAGAAATATGAAAGTTGGTTAAGAACTAAAGAAATAGCGGCCAACACTATTGGCATTCGGTTTCGAAACATTCGCACACTATATAATGTTGCCATTGATGAAGGACACGTTAAAAGTGAATGTTATCCTTTCAAGAAATATAAGGTTTCAAAGTTACATGAAAACACTCCTAAACGAGCAATAGTGAAAGATAAAGTAGTCAAGGTTATCAAACATAAGGCTACACAACCCGATCTATACAGCGAGTTATCAATTGACCTGTTTACTTTCTCGTACATCATGGGAGGTATCAATTTCACCGATATGGCGAGAATCAAACATGATAATATTATTGACGGACGTTTGGCATACAAGCGAAAGAAGACTAAAAAACTAATATTATTACCTCTTCAATCGAAAGCGATAGAAATCATAAATAAATACAGGTCTGATGACAACCCGTACATCTTCCCTATCCTGTCAACCTTCCACAAAACGGAACAACAGAAGTTGAACCGAATTCATAAGGTTATAGGTAAAGTAAATAAACATTTAAAAGCCTATGGAGCAGAATTGAAACTTGATAAAAAACTAACTACTTATGTTGCTAGACATTCATTCTCTACCACGCTAAAAAAGGCTGGTGTTAGTACATCTGTTATTAGTGAGGCTCTCGGACACAGTTCAGAGAAAGTTACTCAAACTTATTTAGATTGTTTCGAGAACGAGCAAATGGATGCCGCAATGACAAACCTTTTATAAACAATAATACCGCTTCTCCATTTTCGGGGAGGCGGTTATAATAAAAAAGAGCCTTCCCCCCAAATTAAATTGCCAGCGAGGGGGAAGCCTCTATAACTTAGTCATAAAGCACTAATCTCCTAAGATTGCTCCTTCATTAGTCCTAAAACTTGTGAAACAGCATTCGTTAGTTTCTTAGCCTCTGTGAGTTGCCATTCGGATGGACTACCCGTGAGAGAACTAAATCTAGCTTTCGCCATTTCTAGCTCTGTATAGATTTCGTCCTTCAATACTTCTGTATTGTCCTTGTACACAACTCCAACGCCCAAGTTGAGAACTAAATCAACTTGCTTGCTACCAGCCATTGCTATGTTCTGTGCAGCAGCAAAAGGATCCAAGCCCAATTCAACACAATCACACTGAAACATAATGTTAGCCAATAACTTTCTGAATATAATATCTCTCAAAATAGAAAGATAAATATTTAGGGTTATTCCTGCCGTTTCACTAATCGCTCGATCGGCAACAGCTCTTTTTGTTTCTTTTGATTGGCTGACTTGCCTAGGGAGACTTCTTGAATAACGCTCGTTCACCAAAGTAAACGGGTTCTTCTTTCGAGGACGCCTCGAACTTTCTCTCTTGGCAACAACAGGTACATTTTCTACTTCTGATAAATTATTAGCATTCGCATCATTACGAATACTACTTTGATATAGGTCTTTTATTTTCATTTAGCTCTTTTTTTAAATTAAAAAAAACAACTTAAAAGATGTATATATTTGATATATTAGTATAAAAACTTCAAAGTATTCATCGGCCTATTCTTACAAAATGAGAAATGGAATTAAAACTCAAAAGAATACACAAAGAAGAAAATTACACGATTGGAAAACTGTACATCAACGACAAATGGTTTTGTGATACTATTGAAGATAAAGTAAGAATTCTTCCCCCGAAATGCAAGAACACAACTTCCGGAAGCCAATGCCATTGTAAAGAAAAAATTTATGCCCAAACAGCAATTCCTCCCGGTATCTACAAAATCACGATGGAATATAGTTCCAAGTTTAAACGCGTATTACCCTTTTTGCATAACGTTCCACATTTCACGGGAATTTTGATTCATCCTGGGACAGATGAATCATCTTCCGCGGGGTGTATTATTGTCGGAAAAAATACGATGAAAGGGAAGGTACTTGAATCAAGAGTCACGTCTGATTCTCTAAATGATATATTATCCAAAGAAAAGGAAATTATTATTACCATCGTATAGTGGCCACGAACAAGCTAAAAGCACCTCATAACATTAAAATCGATTTCCAACCCTCGTCGAAACAATACGAGCTGTGGAAATTATTACAGCCGGATTATTGCCCGTGGTGTGGAGGCGAAATCGAGCAAATTCTAACCGGGCATGACGCGCAACAAAACCCACGATATAAACCTCGCTGCAAACAGTGCAAGAGCACGAATCTACCACAGTTAATCTTGGGTGGCGGGGCTGCCGGCGGGGGAAAAATGGGGTTATTGGATTCAACTGTTTGTACCCCGTTTGGTTTTAGAAAAATTCGTGATTTAAAAATTGGTGATATTATTACTTCTGCAACAACCGGGGCTCAACAACGGGTAATCAAACTTCACCCGATTGGGTCTTTTGAATTTTACCGGGTACATTTCGTTGACGGTACCTATTTCGATTGTTCGGAAGGTCACCTATGGCAACTACATCAAAGTCGCAAACGCACGAGGAAGAAAGATGCCGGGGGAAACCGATTGAATGAAAGAATATGGACAACTGAAATGATATATCAATGGTTGGAACGGAAGAAAAGCGGTATGTATAAAGGATGTAATCTAATTATTCCCTTGTGCGCTCCCGTGCAATTTACACAAGGTAACAGGTACAAGCATGCTCGCGTCGTTTCTCCTTATGTTCTAGGGGCTCTTATCGGGGACGGGTGTATGACTGATTCCGTCATCAATGCAAATGCCATACAATTCACCACGATGGATGAGGATATAGTTAATCACTTTACACGTGACGGGTACAACATGAAATGTTGCCAAATAAAAAAAGGCAACAAGGCAAAGAGTTATCTAATCCACGATTATACTTTAGTACAAGCCTTAAAAGACATGGGGCTCGCCGGACACGACGCTTCGAGAAAATTTATTCCTGAACAATACAAATACGCGACAATCGAGGAACGCAAGGAATTAATACAAGGATTGATGGACACTGACGGGTATGTTGACAATCGAGGACACCTTTCTTACTCTACAATTAGCAAGAGATTGGCAGACGATGTGGCTTTCGTTATTCGTTCTCTTGGTGGTAAAGCTACTATTAAAAAGAATAGTGCCGGGTATAAAGATAAAGCGGGAAACTTCGTTAAATGTCAAGATGTTTACGACGTCTATATATCTACACGATTCGATCCCGAGCTAGTATGTCTTCCCCGCAAAAAAACGCGTTGCCGTTACGAGTTTAACGGCGGGAACTCCATGCTAGGGAAAAGAATTTCTAGTGTTGAACCTATTGGGAAAAAGACTGGTCGTTGTATCACGGTAAATGAACCTGAAGGATTATACGTGGCTGATGATTTCACGGTCACACACAATTCATATCTTGGTAGCACGTGGCTTATAAGTTCTTGCATGAGATTTAGTGGAGTGAGAGCCGTGGTTGCAAGAAAAACACTAAAATCTTTAAAGGAGTCCACATGGAACACGATCAAAACAATCTTGAAAGATTGGGGGCTCGCCGAGGGAATAAACTACAAGATAAATAATATCGAGGGAACACTACTCTTCTGGAACGATTCTATCATCATAATGAAAGAGATGAGTGACGCCCCCAGTGATCCCAATTTTGAACGATTCGGCTCCAGCAAGTTTACCATCGCGTTCGTTGACGAGGTATCTGAAATCTCGGAACGGGCGATAGAAGTGTTGTTTTCTCGACTCCGGTGGAAGATTCACGACACGTTCAAGACTCCAAGGATGTTACTCACGACCAATCCCACGATGAACTGGGTTCGTTCAAGGTTCGTGCAGGATGATGATGGAGAGAAAGTCACCCCGAATGAAGGTGAGGCGTACATACCTTTTACTGTGTTTGATAACCCGGATGTGGCCTTCAGGCAAGTTTACGAGGCAGCCTTGAACAAGATCAGGGATCAAGCGACAAAAGAAAGATTGTTGTACGGGAATTGGGACTTTATCGAATCTAACTCGATGGTAATATACAACAAGTTTAATGGAGAAAAACATCTTGTTTCTGGCTTGAAAGAGAAAGTGTACGATCCCGGCAAACCCCTGATCACGATCTGGGACTTCAACGTCGCCCCGTACATGTCAACGTTAATCGCCCAGATAGATTACGACAACAAAATCGTTTACATTCTCGAAGAAATCATCGGTAAAGCCGAGGACAAGGAAAACAACACCCCCACTCTAGCGAGAAAATTAAAACAAAAATTTTACCGGGAAAAACAAATTGGCGGAATCGATGTCACCGGTGATCCCGCCGGGCTACAACGATCCACGACGAACGAGGACGGGATTAATAATTACACTATTATCTCGGATACATTTGGCAAAGGGGTCTTGCGTCCCCGGGTTAAATTGCTAAAGAAACAACCGCCCCAGGTAACCCGTTGCGAGTTCGTGAACGAGGTGTTCACGGGCTACAACGGGTGGGGCATTCAAATTGACATCCGGTGCAGGAAACTAACACAAGACCTGATCTACCAGCTAAAGAACGAGGACGGCAGCAAGAACAAGAAAAAAGTTACTGACCCCAAAACGGGAGTCAAGCACGAGAAATACGGGCACCTCTCTGATTGTCTGGATTATTTACTGTGTTATTACTTGAGAGATAGCTGGTACAAATACAAACGGGGTGATGACGATGGAAGTATTCTTACAACGGCACAATACAACGAGGGTTTTAATTACTAGACGAATAACATGTACAGGAGATTTTTAAACAACAATGACTATCTCGGGATAATAACCCCGGAAGCCCTCGCCCAGATCACGAGGGGAGATAACGAACGCTTTATTCAAGCGGAGGAATCGGCAGAAATGAGTATAGTAGAATATCTTAGCGAGAATTACGAGATCGAGAGGGAGCTGAACAAGGGAAAATACATCGCTGAATACGATCGACAAATATGTTATCCTTGCGGTGCCCATGTTTATTATCAAGGCAAAATACATGAAATAATCAAGGCTATAGGCGGCTACAAGGCTCCCGCTGACGTGGAATACTGGGACGAGATAATTGACATTAACATCGACACCGAAAATCTCCTGCGTTATTCTCAATTTGAAACGTATAGAACTGGCGACACCGTGCAATACAATGACTCCGGGTACATTTGCTTGCACGACAACGGGTACAAGTTTGAGAACATTAGAATTCCAATGGTACACGGGTGGATCGAGGCAGAAACTTACGTCTGGCAACCTATCGACTACAATCAATGGGAAATCGTGTCATTCGAGGGGAACTATTACACATTGTTGAGCCAAGACTATTTCGACAACAATCTTACCCCAATGGAGAGTGACAACTGGGGTGCCATTGCCGATTATAGCAAGGAATACAACGAGTACGAGCTATCAGAACACGAGTATGTTGTTTACAAGGATAAAGTTTATTACCCGGAAATTGACGTTAACGCTGATACCCCAGCCCTTGGCTACAATATCTCCCAGGCTGATCCTAGAAATTACAACTTGAAAAAACACATGACACGCCTTACCATTTATGAACTCACGAAATTGATCGCCCCCAATAATGTTAGCGTGATCCGGGTTAAAGATTACGAGGATTCCATCAAGTGGCTTAACGATGCTTCAAAACTAAAGATTAATCCCCAGATTCCTCGAAAAATTGGAGAAGACAGAAAACCCGTTACGGATTGGCAAATTTCTACCTTTCAAACAGAATTCGCCCCTTACAAGAACCCGTGGCTCACGTGAATAAATACAAAGATTAGTATATCATGGAGTGTTTTTTATCATAAAAGCCCTAAAAATGAGATCAACAAAAACACAAATGAATTAAGCAGATTATATAAACAAAATAAAAATGGTCGTATAAGGTAATAACAAGAAATGGCATAAAATAATGAATGCGTCTTTCGTTTGTGCACACCCATCCGAGGTTACTTTGTTAATATTTAATAAAAAAAATAATTTCTATATTTTACCCAATGTTGGTTTTGCGACAAATTTATCGTATCTTTATAAAAATTACGATTACATTGTAGTTAGTTGGCAATTTATCAATAATGAATAATATATTCCACGTGCAATAATTATAGTTATTAACTAAATTTAAAACCGATTGTCATGAAAACAAAATTAACATTCATTAGTTTCATTGTGCTTATTCTAGTTGCCTGCCAAAAAGAACAAGTTGAAACAAAAATTGACAACGACGACGAACTAAAAAAAATCGAAGAAGTTTATGGAATTCAATTTAAGGCTATCACGGAAGAAGAAGCGAAGGATCTACCCTTTATTCCCCTTGAAGTATTAAAGGAATTTTTAGAAAATCATGCATTATCCAGAGGAAGAATTGAAAAAGAATGTCCTACTATTCTGTCTTGGCGTTCACCTTTAGATCTATTTCTATACACTAATGGTGTTGAATTTCACCTCTCCATACCCTACAAAATAGATTTTACATGGGAATTTAGAAAAAATGTTGATCTAAACCTTAGCGTAGAGCTTAAAGATGCTTTTGCTCTAATCGCAAGTAGGATATATAGATTCCCTTTTGAAAAAAAATTCGAAGCCAATGATCCCTACTCTAATATGCATAGCCTTGTCGCACAAATACAACTAAATTTTACAACATATTCAAACAACCAACCTCATACCTTCAGATTAAAAATCGAAACAAATATATCTTTTAAAATGGGTAGAGATATGGAGCCAATAAATGCACCTTACTATGTTAGCATGACTTACACTTGGCTGTTTTAGTATACAGTAATAACTAAAATACATATTGAATTTCTATTCTTATTTCAACAATACCGATAGAAATTTATCTATACTAACATAAGACGACTCTATCATCCCAAATACATAACTATTTTAACAAAACAGTCTTCTTTTGGAAGACTGTTTTTCCGATAAAGATCTTCACGTTTATACTAAACGTGAAATTTCTAGATTTAGGAAAATGCATTAATAATAATCGCCATCCCAAGAATCCCAATTTATTTTATTATTTGTATTATAATTGTAATACGTATCTTCTATTTCTTTTGGAGTCAACTTTGCCGGATATTTTATCTTTGGCATTTTTTCAGAAAGCTCAAGCTCTTTTCCAATTTTATACAATATCTCATAAGGTTCAATAGTAGAAGGTGATAACAATTTATTGATTTCTCCCCTATATGGAAAAGGAAATGGATGACTATCAATTCTAATCCCATGCCCCGTCTGTACTTCATAACGTAATACATCCACTAGTACCCTTGTCTTACCCTGCTCTAAAAAATCCAAATAAATCGCTATTTCTATTTTTACGGGCAAACCTTTATTGTCTTTCCTATAAACATATGATGGAACTTTATTTATGTTCCAAACACGAAAATACGGGGTTTTATAATAGTTTTCTTCTCTTGCATTTTTATCGAAATCATATCCAAACCCAGACACGGCAAATCCCCTGTATTTATTCATTCCTAAACATGACCATATAGCTTCTTTTACTATTTGGAATGATTCATCAAATACCCATGATGTTGGGTTTTCCTCTTCTAAGGTTAACACGTTCTTCTCTGCATACCAAGCACTCGTCATTGTTCGATTCCATACGATCATACAAGCTAATAATAAAACACAAGACAAAACTATCAGCCAATTTTTTTTCATCCTAATACACTTCATTACAATACGTTATAAATTACTGTATTCCACTTTCCAATACCGTAGTATTACTTCCGCTTTTCCTCCTTGCTCTGAGTAATTATCATTCCCGTAGGCAATTTCCATAATATGTTTTACAACCTCTATTGTTTTCATTGTTCGTTCTGGAGATCTTACCCATGAATCCCATTTTACATGTTCGGCTATTGCAGAAACGCTCCCCCAATCAAAATACTGAAAACCACTATGACTAGGACAAAAACTATCAGTAATCCCATGTACAACAATACCCATATCCCAATTATCTCCTAACTCAATACTCGAATCCAAATATTGTTTTAAATGTATTTCAAAATTCTCTTGGGCCTTTACAACTGATTGTTCCTGGCTAGTTCTCATTGCATGAAAAACAGCTTTTTCTGAAGATTGATTCCCTATCAATAAATTATCACACCATTTACTTGCATTTTCAAGTACAATCATAAGATCCGAAGGCAAATCCAAACTTTGAATTGCCTGTAATAAAATAAACGCATGTGATGATCCTTGCCATTCCCCCATCGCCTCTACCAATTGAGAAAGAGCCTCACTATTATTCTCTCCTCCAGGGCTATTTCCGGGATCAGGATTTGGATTTATTGGTGTAAATGCCCCATCAACCCAATTACAAATTGCGACAAAATCATAAAAATATCTTCCCATATAATATATTTCACTACAAACATTCGTGGGACCATAAATACGAACAATATTATCCAATCGCTCATTTAGTATGTTTCCATTATAATAAAAGAATGGCGTATCAGATGGGGTATCTGCAACAAACCTTCTATAATAATATCCTGTTCCTCCATGTCCTGTTGAATTTAAATAAGTCAACATTTCTCCCCTAAATCGACTTCTGTTACTTGCTGATATATTAAATATTACACCACGTTCTATACTTTCATAATCTTGCCACCCTTTTTTCCAATTTTCGAATGTATTACACACATCACCGACGTACATTCCACATTCCCCCCAGTTATGTACTGCTCGACTTAATACCTCCCTCTCTTTTTCAAATTTTAGACAATACGCTAATAAATTCCAACACTCAAAAGATATTGCTAAAGAATCTATTCTAGCTACTGCATTTTGCCATTCATGCAAATCTTTTCCTTGGCTATCTATCATCTTATCTCGTGAAAAAACATATTCCTGTGTTACAGATACAAAAGCAGGATTATTATATAATTCATCGTATAATTTTTCATCTATACGCAAAAAATTTTCTACAGTCTTGTTTACAATCTCTACCTCCGTCTCTTCTTTCTGACACCCCCATATCAATGCAATTACTGCTGTTAATACCACAACTCTAAATATTATGTCTTTAAAATAAATAAATTCGATCTTTTTCATAAACTTACATTTTTAATTTTGGCATATTACAAGAGATTTATTAAGACTAAATCTAACGTTATAAATTAATCCTATCCTCTAATTCTAATACTTCTACAAATATATAACAAAAAAAATCAAGAAATTGTACCATAATTGTATCGATTTTCCTTAATATTTTCTTAAATTATTTCTTCGTATTAGTATTAAATTCTACACACAAAGATAAACCTATCTAGAATCAAGATATTTACCAAATAGATATTTATAATATTAGTTATTATATATTAAAAACACCTTGTCGTTATATCTCTCACAAGTTATACTATGACAAGAGAGAGGAAATCATTATTTCTGCAACTTCCACGTGAATAGCCACGTGATAATTATTAATTTACGAAACATCAATATCATGACAAAAGCAGACATAGTTAATAGAATCGCGGTAAAAAGCGGTATTTCAAGAAAAGAGGTTGAAGTTATCGTGTCCAATCTAATGGAAACGCTTAAATCTAAAATGACAGAAGGAGAGAATATCTATCTGAGAGGGTTTGGCTCGTTCATCATCAAGGAAAGGGCACAAAAAACCGCCCGTAATATATCCAAGAACACGACTATAATTATCCCGGCACACAAGATCCCGGCTTTTAAACCCTCGAAAGAATTCGTGGATAACAACAACCTACAGGGCCCGCCATAGAAAGCGGGTCTTGTTTTTACATGAAACACGTCAAAAATAATCACCAAATTTACCGTTACTCGCCCCTTCTTCCTATTCTTTGAAAAAGAAACGAACATGGAATACATCGCGATTGAAAAAGAAGGATTCGACTCGCTACTTGAGAAAATTAATGAATTAACCCAAGACATAAAGCAATGGGAAAATGATACCAAACGAGATAACTGGATTGAAAATTCAGAACTCTGCAAATTACTGGGAATCTTATCACGCACTCTCCAGAATTACCGACAGCGGGGAGTCTTGGGTTTTTTCTACCATCGGTAGAAAGATATACTACAAGATTGAAGACATTCAAAAACTTATAGTGGAAAAAGGAATTTCTTCAGTAAACACACGGGAATTATTCAATAAATAATAAACATGGAATTAATAACAAAAGAAGACTGTGAAGACATTATCGGCTCGTTAGAGTTATTATCAACCTTATTCAAGACCCACGTTTCTAACCACAAGCCAAATTTGAACGGGGAAAGGTTTTACTCGGGTAACGAGATATGCAAACATTTGAACATCACCAAAAGAACTCTTCAAGAATACAGGGATTCTCGACAAGTTTCTTATATATCGCTTTTTGGTAAAACGCTATATAAAGAATCTGATATACTTATCCTTTTACAAGAAAACTATATCCCAAGATTGAATTACTAAACCCTTCCCTTCATTCCTTTTTCATAATTGTTAATTACTGCTACCCCACTAACAAACAACGCTCCATATAGAAAGACTTTAGATGAAATTCCGTATTTTTATCATGAGGTTCTTTGAACCTGTTGATGCAAAACGATGCAAACAAAAATATGACCATTCATGGGTAATTCTAAAGACGTTATTCTAATACATTGGTTAGCAATCAGTTATTAAGATGGTTCGATTCCTGGTGGCACCACAGGAAATGAGAGAGTTACGAAAGTAACTCTCTTCGTTTTTACAAACAAGAACCGGCTTTTTTGACAAGATGTTTAAACCGAAAATTAAACCGACAGATTCCCAGCTATACACTATTTTATGCGTCAAAATCATCCCTATAAAAAGCATAATCGGGTTTTCTAAAACCAGTATCTGGTTGCAGATTTGTTTCGAATTTCGCATATAAAAAAAAAATTATCTACAAAACATCGAAATTCGAACACATATTTATTCATATTTACTCTATCAGAAATACACCGAACTATAAATACTCCCCAAAGAGCACCAATACTTGTAGGACAAATTATATTTTTACATTATTAAAAATCAGGCTATAAAGTGATTTATTTGAGATGTAAAAACGCTTATTTGGGAAAATGATTAAATACATATATATTCTTTTCACTGGTATGTTATGCTTGCTTGTTTCTTGTATAGAGGAACGCTTGACGTCGGAAGAAACCGACGAGGAGGCGGCATATATACTTGTGCAGAGAGCTAACTCGTTAGGATCGACCGATCTGCTGGATAACGAAATCAAAACACTTAGAATATTTGCATTTCGCGCAAACGGGAAATGCGTGAGCAACGTATTATACAACGCAATGTTGAACGAAATCATAGAACATCCTATAAATGAAGGTATTTATGATTTCGTGTTCTTGGCTAACGAGCCAACATCGTTGAATATCCAAAACGTGCTGAACACCATAGGTCAATATTCAGACCTTGAAGGAGTCACGTATCCCGAGTCGGCTTTCCGTGCGGACACACCGATCCCCATGTTCCAAGAGATAAAGAATGTTGAAGTTCTTCCCGGCAAAGGGAGAGCAAAGGTAAACGGAGGATTGGTACAAAATCCACTTCGATTAAAACTCGACAGGCTCGCATCACGGGTGGATATCATGTTGGAAGCGGAGGAAGACTTGACGAATTACTTCACCGGAATTACTATCAGCAACGTTCCTGACGGTATCAAATTAATGTCTGACGACAATGGGGCTTTCGGTAGAACTAAAACTCGTAAATATACTTTAGCAGATGATGCCGATCATTTTTCAAGTGCGACACCGAGTGTTGAACAACAGGCCCGGGGAATTGTATGGGTACGACATATCACCCGTTTTATTCTGCCTTTCAACAATTTCACGCCGGTAGACAATGTAGATAAAGCCTTTGACTTAACCGTGGATATGAAAGACCGGTATAGCCCTTCCTGCAAGTTGAAGATCGCAACAAACGGCGTAAATGGTGCGACAAAAGATAACTACACGTTACCTTTCAATTCTGCCCTTCTTCTAAAAGGGATCATCAAGATTCCCCTGGAACTTAATGTAACATTAACACCCTGGGGGGAAGAGGATCATAATTGGCAGATGGAAAATTACTACTTGAACGTTTCCGAGGTCAACGTAAGCATTACCGATTTCAATGGTGCGAGAATAACTTTTTCGTCCAATATGCCGAAGGTTCATGTTTTGCCGGACTTGTATGTAGGGGTGAGCGGCAATACCATCATGCTTACCGAAAAGGTATTCAATGACTTGGTATTCATGCCCGTGATGAACAATCCCTGGTTTGCACAATATGGTAATCCGGTGTACGACGGAAAATTCGTGAAATATGAAACCTCCCGCTTTAGCTATATATATGATACCGAATTAAAAACGGGATCGGGGTACATGGATATCCTGCTGGATGAATATAACGAAATACATAATAAAACATTCCGGATTATCTTGTCCGGTGAAGCTGATGAAGGAGGAAAATTACAGCGGGAAATTAAAGTGAATACCCGGCAGGAAGGGTATCGTTTTGATGGTATCCATTGGGCAGGGTATTACGTCGGAGCTTTTTTCAAGGATACAGAAAAAGGGGAACGTATTATCACGGGACAAAAACCGAGGGTTGAAAACACGACAGACCTTGGCGAGTGGCAGGTGTGGATAGAGCAAGGAGACGGAGATATTGTTTTGAGTACAACCCCCAGTTTCGATCCGTCCGTCGGAACAGATACGCCCGGTGATGCCGAGAATTATCCGGTTCGCCCTAACCAATTCAAACCACATGAAAACGGAAGTTACATCACGGGAAGAGGTCGGATTTATTTCCGGGTCGCATGGAAAAACGCTAATCCCAATCCCGTGGTTGACAACGGGCTAAGAAAGCCAAGATACGCGATACTGCATTTATCCCACAGGTGGGCTGCCTATTGGGAACCGACCACGCGTATTTATATACGACAGGGCGAAGCTGCCGATTATCTAATGACCAACGGGGATATTATTGCGCTTGGTCCCCTGGCGGGCAACACCCGGACGAAAGCGGGTAAAATATCTCCTTTCAATCTGACCGCTCCTGCCTACAAGAACAAGGGCGAGAATAATTATTATGACCTGGCACAGACAAAGAGTGCCGTATTCGTGGAATACCCGACCCAAGTCGGGGCATTCTTCCAGTGGACATCGACAGGGCACCCGCGCAGGGCATATCATCCCACGAAACCCGTTAACGGTTATTCTTCCACGGATGACTGGGATGACGCTATGGAGGCTCAACCGATATGGGACGATGGCACGGGAACCGGGTATATATGGAATCATAAGGCAATATCCGAAGTTTGTCCCCCGGGGTATCATCGCCCGAATGACGGGTACACGAATCAAATTTCATATAACGGACCTTACCCGAACTTCAAGCGTTTCTGGCCGACACCGGTAATAGAACGTACCGATCATTCCGGCACAGCCGCAAACGGCAGCAACGACCTGACATACACGGCGCAGATCTCGAATTCGGAATGGCGACAGTCGTTGGCACTCAATCCCGTCGCAGGGGAATTATTGTTCGGGTTCGAGGCAACGCTTGATATTCAATACGGAGAACGAGAAGGGTGGAAGATTTATCGTTACCCCACGTCGCCGGCATTTAACGAGGATGAATCACAGGAAAAAAATATAAAAGCCAAAGATGGCTTCTACGCGGACGGCTATTTCGATCGTCGCCCGATCAAGAAACAGCGGATCGCGGACGGAACCGATCGTTACGGGGTGAGTATCAATACGTCGCAGGTGGCTTACCGGGGGTGCATATTCTATAACCCAACGACAGGAGCCTCCGTGTTCTTTCCAGCAGGCGGGCGCAAGGAATCCGCTGGAGGAGGATTGATGTACGCGGGAGAAACTGGTTATTACTGGACTTCTTCAGCATCACCACTATTCCCGAATTCCTTCCGTAACGCATGGGCACAGGAAAGTCGCGGAAGTTTCGTGGGTAGCGTGTCAACTTCGGCTTCAACAGGTAATTTAATCCGTTGTTTTCGAGATAATTAAACATTGAAATGAGATACATAAAAAGACATATTACATATCTGTTTGCCTTACTGGCTTTGCTCTCGGCTTGTAGCGAGAAGGTAAATGAAACTACCTATACAGAGGATACGAAAGTACGGTTTGAACTTTTCACGAGAGCCAGGAGTTACGGGCTTCCTGTTTCTCGCATCGGGGCGGACGAAGACGCCCTGGACAGACAACCCTGGGTACTCGTTTTCTCGGGAACGGGAGGAACGGCTAGTTTTGTCGAAGCAGTTCAAGCCGAAATTCTGAATAACAAGACCTATGTTTACCTGGATGTACAAACAAGTGCATGCCAGTTATTGATATTGGCAAATCCGCCGAGTCAGTTTTACGTGGGAGGCACCGGGTATTCCTATACTTCTGACAATTTCGCGAATACCTTGGGTAGTCGTAATCTGGATTACGCTTGCAAGAACTTACTCTCGGAACCCTTAACGAACCCGCAGTACACCGTACCGTATGTCGGACAGAAATTGCCGATGAGTGATCTGGTCAGTGTTTCCAAGATTGATGCCAGTATAACAATTCCACAGATAAACCTGAAACGCGTGGTCGGAAAAGTAATCGTGAAAAATACGGCTCCCGACTTTATACTGCAAGGAATTACAACGGTGACAAATATTCCCAAACAGGGACAATTTCATAACCTAACCGGGACGTTACTGATAAATAATTTAGTGGAGTACAGAGGCCATGCCTCGTATAGTACGGATATCGTGAACGCAGAAATCATCACAGCCACGGAGCAAAGTACGGAATCATCCCCGCTTTATCTTTACGAATCGAATACGCAAACGAATGATTCTTATCTAATCATCCGGGGTATTTACAAGGGAGCGAGTTATTTCTATAAAATGGCATTTATCAACAACAATCAAAACGTGTTGAATATATTGCGGAACACAGAATACGAGTTCACGATTACCTCCGTCGGGGGACAAGGTTTCACGTCGATAGAAGATGCAAAAGTATCGCTGGCATCCAATTCCAACTTGAAATTTACCACTTTGGTTCAAAATGATTCGGGTTACGAGATTATGAGCAATAATGATTACTATTTGGGGGTAACAAACTCTCATTTTGAACTATATACCACCGGGGGCACGACAGATGAGTACACCGCATTTACTCTTATAACGGATTGCGGACGCACGTTCCCCGTGAGACGGACGATTACTTCACTGACAAGTGGTTTGGAAATCGTTTCCCCAGCGGACGGTAAGATTCCGGTTGGAACCACAACTCCTTATGATGTGAAAATAAAAGTAGCGGCGGGATTCACGACAGGGCAGATTGAAATATACCTTGGAAATCTGAGAAAGATTGTAACTGTTACCCGAAAAGACCGGGTTGCTTCCGGAACCGCAACGATCACCACGTTTATGGAGAACGGGTATTATATTTCCGCCCGCGTGGAGGATTATAGCAATCATACCTGGTTACAACTGGCTCCCGGAGATGGTATCGTTCGTAACGATCCGGATTACATATACGTGGACGACGGATTGATTACCTTGAAGATCGCAAGAGGTATAGGAGTCGTGAGGAACGGGACAGTATACGTTTCGGCAAGGGAAGGAACAGAAACCAAAAGGATAAAAGTTTATATCACCCAAGCCATAAGACAAGTATAGGGTCAGAATCCACGACATTCACAAACGGAACTAATTCCAAGGAAAAAGAATTGAATTCTAAACCTCACTCTTCTTGAACAGCGGGAAGTCACGTGGTAATCCCGGTGTAGTTTCGATGAAGATAAGGATCAAAGACGTTTCACCTTCGATTCAAAGACGTTTCAAAGACGCTCACGAAGGTCTTTGCACCGAAGTTGTTCCGAAGTTGTACCGAAATTAACTTGTATGATCAACGGCTATACCATGGATCATCACCCTAACCACCCCGGGTTCTCATTTAGATCAGGAAATCACTTGATTTCTATTGAAATATTTTCCCATCATTTTAATAATTCCCCGTTTAAAGGTATATTCGCGGGAAACAGAACACAAGTGTCATGCAACAACCCGAACAATATTATTACGGCAAGCTGGAAGAAGTAACCGCACTGCTGAAGAATCACAAACAGAAACGCAATGCTATCACGCTAGTAAAAATACTTCTATTCCTCGCCGCCGCTTTCTTTATCTATCTATTTTCAACCACGGGTACAATCGCTTACCTATGTGCTTTTTTCGCCGCCATTGCGATCTTTATCTCAATAAATATATTTGAAACAAAATTACTAAAGAAAATAACCTTTCTGAACGAATTGAAGAAGTGTTCGGAGGTGGAACTAGAATACTTGTCGGGAGAATTGCAACACCTTTTCCCGGGCAACGAGTATAAAGACCAAGCACATCCCTACGCCCATGACCTCGACCTATTCGGCGACAACTCGCTCTTTCAAGCAGTGAACCGGACCATCACCCCACACGGGAGGGAAAAAATACACCGTTGGTTGCTCCACCCGCTAAAGTCCGGTGAAGAAATCACCTCCCGCCAACAAGCCGTGACCGAACTAAGCAACTCCCCGGACTGGTGCCACGCGTTCCGAGCCACGGGGAACAGTCAAGCCGTGTCCAGTCTTGCCATGGAGCAAATCGAAATGTGGCAACGGGAGCAAGAATCATTGCCCCGCTGGATGACGCCTTTCCTTTATATCTTCCCGGTAATCACCATTTCCACGTGGTTATTGAATATTTTCTCCGTCATCCCCTCGAACATCCCGCTCACTCTCTCCTGTCTCTCGCTTCTGTTTTGCTACATTCCGGCAAAACGGACATTCCGGGCACATTTGCGATTAGACGAATTTACCCGTTCATTCAGTAACTTGCACGAGTTAATCCACCATTTCGCCTCATTCCCGAGCCAATCGGAGCAACTCCAAGCCATCCGGCAGCAATTATTCTCGTCCTCGTCAAACGCAGACACAGCCCTACGCTCCCTGCGCAAGATACAGGAAGGCTTTGACCAACGCACGAATGTATTGGTGGCAATACTGCTAAACGGGTTATTCCTGCGGGAGTTACACCTGCTGAAACGCCTCGTGGCATGGAAACAGGAATATGCCGAGGCTATCCCCGCGTGGGTAAATGCCACGGGAGAGCTCGACGCCCTCGTCAGCCTTGCCAACTACAAGTACAACCACCCCGATTTTGTCACGCCCAAGCTGAACACCGAAGTGATTCTGCAAGGCACCGGTATCGGGCATCCCCTACTCCCCGCCGACGGCTGCGTGACAAACGACTTTGGCATCGATCACCTTCACGAATTTTACATCATCACGGGAGCGAATATGGCGGGCAAGAGTACCTTCCTGCGTGCCGTCGGGATAAACCTCGTTCTCGCCTGTTGCGGTGCAGTGGTGCGTGCCGCCACGTTCGAGTTCCAACCCATGGGCATATTCACGAGTATGCGGACAGTGGATAACCTCGCCAAGGGGACATCCTATTTCCACGCCGAATTGCTCCGCCTGCAACAACTTGTCACGATGGCTGAAGGGGAAGAAAAGACATTTATCATCCTCGACGAGATATTGAAAGGAACAAACTCCCGCGACAAGCTCAACGGTTCCCGCCGCTTCCTTCAAAAATTGCTCACGCTTCCCATCGCCGGGCTCGTTGCCACCCATGACCTCGAACTCGGAGCCCTTGCCGACGTGCAACCGGATCATTATTTTAACCGTTGTTTCGAGATCACCCACACGGACGACGACATCGTGTATGACTATAAACTTAAACCCGGCATCAGCCAAAACATGAATGCCTCGATACTACTGGAAAAAATGAAATTAGTTTAAGCGCGACAAACCTTTCAGGCTTTTTTTCCGTTTCATTCTTTAAACAAGGAAATGCCATGAAAGTACACGCTCTATTATTAGTATCTATTATCTTCATCCTCTGCGGATGCAAAAATAACACAAAAACCAAAGAATCACGCCACCCCTCGACGTCCGCGGACACCGTGTTGAGTGCCATGCCTATCCCCGCCTCCGACTATTACTTCGCGGGAGAATACGTGCTCCAGGGCAAAAAAGCCACACTAAAAGATTGTGCCACGAGCGAATCGCTCGTCATCGCCTTCGGGGAAACCTCCTACAAGGTAGAGAAAGAATACACGGCGTTACACTTGCCGGAGGGGACTCCCGTTTACGCCCGGTTCTACGGTTACCTCGTGCCCGGTGACGAGGCGGAACAAACCCCGTCGCCCAAGCTGGTAATCACCCGCATGGTCAGCCTCAACCCAGAAGCCACGTGTCTGCCCTCACGCCTGCTGACGGGAAGTTACTTCACTTACATACCCAATAATATCAAACCGTCCGAACGGTTCACGTTCACGCTTTACCCCGATTATACCTACAAGTTCAGTATTCTAGACATCGCAGCTAACACGTCGAGAGAAGCCAACGGGACTTGGTATCTGCTAAAAGAAGATTATATTCAATTCGCCAGCAACCCGCTCACGAATTTCCGCAGTGAAGCATTCGTCAATTACGACAAGATGGAATTGACGTTCAAAAACAGTAAACGAGTATATTACCAGGAAAATCCGGAATAAATGATCAATATCTCACGGCATCCGTCGGGAGCGACACGTTATCCTCTAGTCCGATCATCGCGTTGACCAAATACAACCGATCGTAGCGGGAAAGTTCTGTAACCGGAATAGAGCGCACCTGCACGTCCCCCTCGTCAATCAGGCGGCGGCGACAAGTTCCGTCAAGCAAGAAGGTGTCGGGCGTGTACAAACCCGTGGCATCTTCCAGCACGACATTCGAGAAGGATGTATCGGTAATCATCCCCCGCCGCACGATAAGCACGTCGTCACATCCCTCCCGCAGCGCAAGCAAACGTTCGAGCCCAGAACGATCAGTGGATTTAAAAGCATAATCTATCCCCTCCCCCTCGACTAACCGCAGGGAAGCGATCTGTCGGAATACATACGGGGTGAAAGTCACTTCCCTCACCATCGTATCGTACACCACCCGGCATTTGACCAATCCCCGGAGTAACTCGTCCGGTATTGCCCACCCGGACAAATCCCAATCCAAAGAACAACCGAAAACGGCAAGCGCCGTTGCCCGTGCCCTCCGTTCGTGATAAGCCGGATGGCAAAACTGACCGTCACATACCTTGATTGTTTCTACAAAACGACGCTCCATTTTATCTCGTATTTCAATTCTAACATCCTGTAAACGGTAAATACACCTTTTTCAATACTTCCTCGTACTCTGCCCGGCAATCGCTATTAATCGTGATCCCCCCGCCACTACGGAAATAGAACTGACCGTCACGCCATTCGACAAATCGGATCATCACTGCCGAATCGAATTTCTCGCCATCAAAATAACCGAATACCCCTGTGTAATAACCTCTCGTTTCCCCTTCCGCACGGGCAATAATATCCAGTGTAGAGGGTTTCGGCGCACCGGAAATAGAACCGGCAGGCAATAACTCGAAGACAATATCCCCCAACCGGGAAAAATAATCCCCCTTCAAGTCCCCCGCCACCTCGGAACTCACTTGCAACACCTCGCCATTGCTTGTATGCAAGCGATCGATATAACGGAAACGGGGAACCCGCACGTTCTCGGCTACCCGGTTCAAATCGTTCCGGATCAGATCGACTATCGTGTAATGCTCGGCACGTTCCTTGTAATCCTCCAAGATCACCCGTTCGGCATCCGGCACCCGGGCATCGATAGTGCCTTTCATCGGGTACGATGAAATCACCCCTTTGTCTATCCGCACGAATATCTCGGGAGAGAAACAGACAAATTTCCCCGGCAACAGTAAACGATAAAGCGAACGTGCCCGGTGGAATATCCCCTCCAGCGTCCAATCCGTTTCAAGGGCGGTAGCCACAGTCAGGTTTAGCAAGAACGAATCGCCCCTCATCAGTCCCCGCCTTACTGTATTGAATTTTCCCTCATACTCTTTACCGGAAACGGGATGCGGTATAAACACCTTTCCTGCCGGAAAATCTATTCGGGGCGCATTCGTCACACCCCCTACCTCAAAAAGGACGTCCTGCTGTTGCAAAGGAGAAGGTATAAAAAAGCCCCCAGTCAACTCAAAATCCACTCCAAACAGGAAAGGTTCCCGTCGACCACCCCATTGGTTCATTCGTTCTCTTACCTCGTTCGCCGTCATTCCTAATTCCTAATTTATGATTTATGATTTTCTACTATCCCCTCTAACTCCCCCTTACACGGGAGGAGCCGGAAGGGGTCGTTTTTCATTTTCAATTCTCCATTTTCAATTTTCAATTGTAAAAGAAGTGCTTAAGGCAACACTCTTTTTCTTCACCCTCGACATTGTAAAAACTCTCCAAGAAACGGTTAAAAGGTTGCCGTCCCTCTGCCGCGTAACGTATAGCCTCTTCCGTGATATCTTCAAAAGTAATAGTTACGTCCCGGCGAGGCACAAAAAAAATCAAATTCGCTAACACGTAAAAGATACCCTTCAGGTAAGTCCACAGGAAATCAGGTGATTTCCCCGTCTTCGCCCTAGACCACATACTACCCCACAAACCTTGAATCCGCACCCCCACGACACGTACCCCGTCCGGCAACTGGCGGCACACTTGCCAAGTACCCTGTTTATTGCCGACACGTTCGAGTCCCCCGTTAGTCAATTGTCCTGCCGGGTAAATCAACACATTCCTCCCCGACGCTAAGGCATCCACCACGACCTTACTCAATCCCGCGACAACTTCCACGCCCCGGCGGCTCTTTTCAAGATCAGGAACCTGCACGGCACCCATCAAATGGAGTATCTGTGCCACGATAGGAATCTTAAAATACCCTTCCGTCACCAGCGGGGATACATCCGTGTATCGCAACAATTGGGAACACACGATCTGCGGGTCTACCGAAGCCTGATGGTTCGGCAAAAACAGCGTAGTCCGCGGTTCTTTCAGCAATTCTTCGCCTTTCAGATGAACCCGATAACGAACACTCAACACCCCCCGGTAAAAAGCCGCTAATACTCTTTTATACCTTGCTACCATAGAAAAATCTTACTATCCTTAAATTGCGGAACCGCTCCCGCACCTCTGCCACCCGGGTAAACAGGATAGCAGTAATCGCGAACGTGAGCACCGCAAGAAATATAAATACAATTCTGGAATCAAAAAACATCCCGATCACCCCGAAACATCCCGAGGCAAAAAGCATAAACAGGAACGTGATCAAGTTCGAGTAAGCCAACATATCTCCCAACTCCCGTCCCTTCACGTTTGCTTGAATCCACGCATCCAACGGCACCTTGAACATACCACTGAAAAAGGCTGCAAGGAATACCAGTATGGCAAAGAATACCCCGCCGGCATCAAAAATAAAAATTGTCAAGAGCACCAATCCCGTGGTGATACCTCCACACGGCACCAACCCCAACTCCACGTCATGCCGGGACAACACTCCCGCAAGATAACAACCCGAACCGATGCCGATAGCCGCCAATGACATCACGATACCCGTTTCCGAATCGCTCATTCCCAAGTCGGAACGACAATACACGATAAGCACCATCTGTATCATGGCACCGATAAACCAAAACGTGGCAAGCCCCACCACGATAAGGTTCAGTCCCTTGAAAGCCTTCGCCCGCAGGAACATATCCTTCACGAACTTCACGGGATTCAAAGTTTCGTGACTCTCTTTCATCGGCTCGCTCTCGTTCGCCCGAATCGTCAGACTCGCCAGCCACCCGAAAAGGGCAACCCCGAAAAGAATCACGCACAGAACCGGAATATCCACGCTCTCCGACAAGAAAGCCGCCATCAAAGTACCCGTGAGGATACCCACGAAAGCAAACATTTCCATCGCTCCCGAACCGAAAGATATACCTTCCTCTCCCCCGATATCCCGTATCAAGCCGTACTTGGAGGGCGAAAACAATGCGCTCTGCAATCCCATGAGCAGAATAGAGCCCAACACGAGCGACGTCGAATGAGTCAGGAAACCAGCCGCCGCCACGAGCATAATCAACATCTCGGCGAACTTCGCCCAGACCACGATCTTCCGCTTCGGGTAGACCTTCGCCAAACGCCCCGCCAACGGGGAAAATAACAGATAAGGGATCACCAATGCTGCCGATGCCAGCGTAACGACCATAGACTCATTCTCCTTGCCAACCCAAGCGATGCAAATAAAACACGCTAAGGTCTTCAGAAAATTATCATTCAATACTCCCAAATAGTTCGTGAAGAACAAGGAGAACCAATTTTTTCTTTTTACCATAATTACACAGTTACAAATGACAGCTTACAAGTTACAAACATGTGTACCCCCGGGAATTACGCACTTCTCCCGAAAAACTGTCCTGCCAAAGGTAGTTTATTTCACCCCGAATTCCTACTTTCGCACCCGGAAAGAGTTCATAAAGTTTATAAGATTATCCTAATGAAACGTATTTTAGTCATCGACAATCACGATTCGTTTGTCTACAATCTGGTTCAGATTCTACGTGAAAACAAGCATTGTCAATTCGATATTGTTTATAATGACCGCATAGACTTTTCTGTTCTAGGACAATACGAAAAGTTGCTGCTCTCCCCCGGTCCGGGCATCCCGTCGGAAGCCGGCGCCCTGCTCGCCCTCATCGACCGATGCAAGACCACACACTCTATTCTCGGCGTATGCCTCGGGCATCAAGCAATAGCCGAATGTTTCGGTGCACGCCTGCAACAACTGAACTACCCGAAACACGGGCACCCGAGCTCTCTAACGATTGTCGACCCCTCGGATATTCTCTATCAAGGTATTACCTCCCCCGTAAAGGTAGGACGTTACCACTCGTGGGTTATCGCCCCGCATACCTTACCTCCCTTCCTGAAAGTAAGCGCACTCGACGAAGACGGCAATATCATGTCCTTCTATCACGAAAGCCTCCCCCTCCACGGGGTACAATACCACCCCGAGTCGATCATCACGACTCATGGCAAGGAAATCATAAATAATTGGATTATTCAATAACTAAACTTCTTTGCAACAAACGAACAAAGGTTTCGAAGCAGACCGTCCCCGGTCAAAACCGAACCAGTATTCCTTCACGCCATCCGGTAGATAATACATCCGCATAATATCCGTGTACTCACCCGCCAACACGGTGATTCCCGTCGGAACGCCGTCGTTCCAGGGTTTCAGCCGCCGACTGGGTTCTTTGGCAAAAGGAATGCCCGCCACGATCCACGCCACGGAAATATCCGTCAGATATGCCGGATAGCGGCTCTCGCAAAACTCATATAGCAAAGTCCCCCGCTTTTCCAGACTCAGAGGCTGTTCCAACACCTCCAATTCCTCCAACCATGCCAAGAAATCCGGCAAGAAACGCTCGTCATGCACGATCAGACACCGCACGACTCGCTGCCATGCGCCGGCGTTATAAAAGCCGTCAATCAAGCGGGACAACAAGCGAGCCTGCCGCAAATCCTCCACGCCCATCTCCCGGGTACGCAATACCTCGTAAGGCACGTCCGGCGAATACACGATCCCCAACTGTCCTGCCCGTTCCCGCATCACCGTTCCGGGCAATAGTTTCAACAATTCCAACTGGATTTCCCCCGTGCCGAAAGAAGCCAGCACCCGCACATCGGCGATCATCTGCTCCAACGTGTAGAGAGGCAATCCCGCTATCAGATCAGCGTGCACGATCAAGTTCGGCAATCCCGCCAAATAACGCAATCCGTCCAATGCCGCCTGCAAGCTGCCTATCCGCCGACAAGCCTGTAACACATCCTCCCGCAAACTCTGAATCCCCGCTTCCAGATGCAACAATCCGGCAGGTAATTCCCGCAACAACGCTTTCACTTCCCCGGAAAGCAAAGCGGGGTGTATCTCCAAATGGAAACGCATATCATGAACAAACTCCCGGAACAATTGCAGCAAACGGATAGCTCGCTCCGAACTCCCGTTAAAAGTACGGTCTAGCAAACGAATATCCCGAATACCATGTTCCCGAATCGTAATTAACCGTTCCCGAATCCGCTCCACGGAAAGTACCCGCACGGGTTTCTCCTCACCGCTCACGCAAAACGCACAAGTATTGAAACATCCTCGTGTGGTTTCCAACTGCACGAAAGGCTTCGACCAATCGAAAAAACAACTCGCTTCTGGTATCCGCAAACGGTCGAACTCCATAACCCTTGCCAGCCCCCCGTCATGATATTCCTCCCGTTCGTCCAACCAACAAAGCCCGGTGATAGAATGCCAAGCCTCCGGGCTATCATATACTCGCAACCACTCGTGAAAACCAATCTCCCCTTCTCCACGGAAAACGCAACTCACAAAACGATGGCGCCGCAAATACGCCTCATTATCGCCCAGCATTTCCGGTCCCCCGAATATAATCGTGCATTCCGGCAATAACGCTTTTACACGGGAAGTAATCTTCAACAACACCTCGTGAGTGAACAACCACGCCGTGGCAGCCAACACATCCGGCTTTCTCTCCACGATCTCCGCCACCACACTTCCCACGTTCGAATTAATCGTCACCGACACCTTTCCCCATGTTACACGCCCCTCATCTTCTTCCGCTTGGGCATGGATAGCCGGGAGAGCCAAAGAGGAATGAGCGTACGATGAATTCAAATCTAACCAGAGTAATTGCATGACAATGAGTTCGTAAAGTTTATAAAATTTATAAGGTTTACTAAATTCTTTTCGAGTCGCAAGGTAATCAATATCTGTTCCAGATCAAAGAAATTGAAAATGGATTTCCTTAAAGAACTACCCCCTCTAACTCCCCCTGTGTAAGGGGGGAGCCAGAAGGGGTAGTTCGGGAATGAAAAGTTCATTTTCAATTCTCCATTTTCAATTCTTATTGGTGCAAGTGTACGTCCAGCTGCGGGAAAGGAATATTCAGCTTTTCCTCTGCGAAAGTCTTGTACACCTTCTCGTTCATGTCAAAATAAACACCCCAATAATCGGGAGCGTTCACCCAAGCACGAACTACGATATTGACGGAACTCTCACCCAAAGACGTCAAAGCAATAAAATAAGCCGGATCTTTCAGCACACGGGTTTCCGCATCCAGCAAACGGCTAAGCACCTCTTTTGCCTTCGTGTAATCATCCCCGTAAGCGATGCCGAATTCCCAATCCACCCGGCGGGTAGCTTCCTTGGAATAGTTCTTCATCAACCCCGTGGACAAACCTCCATTAGGGATGATAATCACCTTATTATCAGCCGTTGTAAGGATCGTATTGAATATCTGAATCTCTCTTACCGTACCGCTTTGTCCCTGCGCCTCAATAAAATCACCTACCCGGAAAGGCTTGAACAACAAAATCATCACTCCCCCGGCAAAATTCTGAAGCGTACCGCTCAATGCCATACCGACGGCAACACCGGCAGATGCAAAGAGAGCGATAAACGAACTGGTTTCAATCCCCAGTATCCCGATAATCACGATAATCAACAACAGGTTCAGCGTGATGCTCACCAAACTCCTCACAAAAGTAGTCAAAGAAGCCTCGACCTCCCGTTTTATCAAAATCCGGTTCAACAACTTGTTCAAGCGTCGAACAATCCAACGTCCCACGATCAAAACAAGTAATGCAAACAAGATTTTAGAGCCGACGGCAATCCCCAAATCAACCATCTTGCTCAAAAATACGTCCATAGAAACATTGGACGGACTAGTAAATAATTCTTCCATACTCCTCTTTTTATATTTAGTTAATAATCAAGTCTTCGTTCAACTTCGCATGACACATCTCCCGCACATCCGGCAAGAACCGCTCGAATATACCCTGCAACTGCATCCGGTTCGCTACCAGAAACTCGATCGCCCTATCCGGCTCCACGCCCAAATGTTTATACTCCACCATAATTTCCAACGAACGCCGGATGCCCGACAATGAAGCATACTTCACCAAACGGTTCGTGAGAATAAAATGCCACAGGAACCCCTTAAAACGCTCCGGCAAATAACGGTAGTTTCTCACTAAAGCCACGTAGAATCCCAAGGTAAACCGCCATAAGGACTTTCCCGTGTAGCGCTTGAACCCCGTCGCCAAAAAGTAGTCGAAGTAAATATCCGTCATCACTCCCGCATATCGCCCGAACTCCCCTCGCGACAACTCGATCGCCTCACGCACCAACGGATGGTGATCCGTGTAATCGTCGATCGCCCGGTGCAATAATATCCCTCTCCGGAAATCAATCGGATACTTCTCGTAGGCTCGCCCTTTCACTGCATCCCCCACGAAGTTTCCTATTTGTACCTTCCGGTTATCTCCTGAAAGAAATATATGTGCCAAATAATTCATCCGTGCAAAAATAAGAAAAACCTCAAACAAATTAATTATCTTTGCCAAATAAGCACATAAATCACATGAGAAACATACTATACTGGAGCATTCTTTTACTGGCATTGGCATTATCTTCTTGTAGTTCGACACAACGGCTTGCCGTCCAGAAAAGTAAAACCGAACAATTATCCCGCAAATTAGGCTTCACAGTGAACAAACGGGACAATCTCCCCTTATTCGAAGAAGTTAGCCTCTGGCTCGGGGCGCCCTATCGTTACGGGGGAACCAACCGCACGGGTGCCGACTGCTCGGGGTTCGTGGGTTCCGTGTACAAGAACGTGTATCACAAATCATTGCAACGGACAGTAGCGAACATATACAGTAAAGACTGCCAACGCATCGGGAAACGCCGGGTAAAATCCGGAGACCTCGTGTTTTTCAATTTCTCCAAGAAAAAAAGAAGAGGATTAACCCACGTGGGCATATTCCTCAAGAACGGGTACTTCGTCCATGCCAGCACGTCCAAAGGCGTTATCGTCAGTCACTTGAGCGAGAACTACTACAAAAAAGGATGGAGAAAATCCGGAAGAGTGTGGTAATTCCCGTTTCATTCCCAACACCCGGTAAAGTCAATAAATTCAAAGATTGCACGTAATCGGTAAGCTCATCGTTAATTACCGTCCCTACCGACTGGTAAGGGTCAAATCAATACTTTTATTCCCTGCCGGAATAACTGTTTCCTTATCATCATCATCGCTACAACAGCTATACGCTATTCCCATGATGACGGTCAAAATCAAAATTGCAAATCGCTTCATGCCTTCATTCGTTAGTTTAGTTTTCTTTTATAGCGAATGAAGGCATCTAATTGTTTCACAATCTGTTTTACTTTTTACCTACCGGACCCGAACAAGGCACCTCGTGAGGATTCACGGGAGCACTCGCAGTGACCGTGGCATACGTCCGGTATCCCCCGTTCAGGTTCATCACTTCGTAACCGAGTTGCATCAATACCCGTGCAACAATGTATCCCCGCAAACCAATGGCGCAAAAGACCACGATAGTCTTATCCTTCGGTAGATTCTTGTATTCACCTCGGGAACCATCCAACGGAATATTCACCGCTCCCGGTATCGTTCCTTCTGCAAATTCTGCCGGCATCCGGACATCTACCAGCATGACTTTCCCGCTATCCATTGCCTGCAATTCCCGCCAGCCGATCATCTTCACCTTGCCGCTCAACATATTATCAGCCACGAAACCCGCCATATTCACCGGGTCTTTCGCCGAAGAATAAGGAGGCGCATATGCCTGTTCCAATTCCATCAAGTCATACACCGAACCACCTTCCCGGATCACCGCGGACATCATCTCCAAGCGTTTGTCCGCCCCATCCGAGGCTACCGCCTGCGCTCCCAGCAATTTTCCATCCCCCGGGGAAAAGTTGATCTTAATATCCATCATAATCGCTCCCGGATAATACCCCGCATGTGAAGCCCCATGAATAATGGCTTCCCGGTAAGGCATCCGCAATCGGTCGAGCATCTTCGCCGACAATCCCACGGAGCCGACCGTCAAATCAAACACCTTGGCAATAGCCGTATTGATCGAACCTTTATATTTTCGTTGATTACCGTAAACGATATTATCGGCACATATCCGCCCCTGCTTATTAGCGGGACCAGCCAGAAATGCCAACGCCGGGCGACCGCTCACGGGATTCGGGAACTCGATAGCATCCCCCACGGCATATATATCCGCATCGGAAGTCTGCAAATACTCGTTCACCCAGATACCGCCCGTTTCCCCGATCTCCAACCCTGCCGCTTTTGCCAAACGGGCATCCGGGCGCACACCGATAGAGAGCAACACCATATCTGTCTGCATCACCAACCCGCTTCGCAGTTCCACCTCGATACCGTCCTCCGTCTGCCGGAAAGCCGTCACCGCCTCCTGCAAATAAAGTCCCACGCCTTTCGCTCTCAGGTGTTGGTGTACCACTGCCGCAATCTCGAAATCCACGGGAGTCATCACTTGATCTGCCATCTCCACGATCGTAACCTCTATACCGTACTCGTACAAGTTTTCCGCCATCTCCAAACCGATAAACCCGGCTCCGACAATGACTGCCCGCTTCACGTCACGCTCGTCCACGTACCCTTTCACCCGGTCGGTATCGCTCACGTTGCGAAGCGTGAATATCCCTTCCGTATCAATCCCAGGCAAAGGCGGACGCACAGGTTCCGCTCCCGGCGACAGTACCAACTTATCGTACGTTTCTTCATAACGCTTCCCGGAACGCAAATCATGCACCCGAACCACTTTTCTTCTCGGTTCAATTCCCTCAACTTCCGAACATACCCGGGCTTCGATATTAAAACGAGCGGCAAAACTCTCCGGCGTCTGCACGAACAGCTTTTGTCGCTCGTAAATCACATCTCCAATATAGTAAGGTAATCCACAATTCGCATAAGAGATATACTCACCTCTCTCGAAAAGGATTATTTCAGCATTTTCATCCAGCCTACGCAAACGGGCTGCCGTAGAGGCTCCTCCCGCCACGCCACCGACTATCACATATTTCATACACAACGATTTAAATGTCAGACATACTGTTCTATAATCTGCTGCAACTGCGCCGCCTGCACCACCCCGCTATTATTCCACAACATCCGCCCCTCCTTAAACAACATCAGCGTCGGCACCGATTGAACATGATACAAGTACACCAGCTGGCGATTAGCCGGGACATCCACGTCCACTTTCAGAATAATCACCTTATCTCCCAACCGTTTCTTTACCTCCTCGAGTATCGGGTGCATCATCTTGCAAGGTCCACACCAGGTAGCGAAAAAATCTACCAGCACCGGCTTGTTGCCATTAATCAATTCATTGAACTTGTCCATAGCTTTCATTATTTTCGTTAATTTATAACCGATATACGTCTACCGGTAAAGACAAGTTATTCCAATCGAGCCACTTTTATATCCTTCCGGTCGATATAATTCGGGTAGCGGAAAGCCGGCATCCCCAGAGCCATAATCGCATGGATATGCCCGTCGATACCGAAAGACTTCGCCAGTCCCCTTTTTTTATCCTGCTTAATAGCGGACATCACGAATCCCATGTACACTTGGCTCACCCCCAGGCTCTCCGCCACTAACGAGGCATTCTGGTAGGCAAGATTGCAATCCTCACACCCGAAACGGTTCGACTTCGGCGAGTGAATCAGCAACAATGCCGTGGCATGGCGCAATATCGGATCATTACCCGCTTGGTCTTCCCGAACCAACCGTTCAAAAACGGGCACGTACCTGTAAACCCCTTTCAGCAAAGGCTTCAATAAAGGTTTTAACACCGGGTTCTTCAATTTCTTCAATACCCCGTTAAAGATCCCGAGCGTGTACTCGCTTACCTCCCTCACCCGCTTCGGGTCGGTTACCAGCGTGAACGCCACGCTCTGCGCATTCGTCGCCGTGGGAGCCCGATGCGCCGCCTCCACGATCATATCCAGCATCTCTGCCGGCACGGGAGTCTTCGTCATCGTCCGGTTTGACCGCCGTACCTTGCACAAAAGCATCATCTGCTCCGGCGTTGGCAACAGCGTGTAATCAATCGGGTGCACCTTCTCCGCCGGGAAATCACTATGCCTCACCGCTCCCGTCGGACAAGCCGCTGCGCAATGCCCGCACCCGATGCACATCTCCTCGTGCTCGATACCTACTACTTCCCCCACCTTCACCTGTGTAAAAATCGCCGCCGGACAAACCTTCACGCATTTTCCACATTTTACGCAACTATTTTGATCTATACTTAACGTCATATTTTTAAATCTAATCAATAAATCCACTTTCCGATATTCCGTTCCGTAGCACTAAACTCCACACCAACTTTCACTATCTCACGTTCGTCTACCTGATAAGGAATCAAATATTTCTTATCATCAATCTGTTGTAAAGCCTCCTCTGCTATACCGTTCAATTTAAACTCGAAATGCAACACCGGGTAGACATTCCATTCCCTCTCCAACCCGGCTATAGCAAGCCCCTCAAACAACGCCTTTTTACCCTCAAAATAAGCCTCAAAAGTAGATAACAACAAACTTTTGCCAAAGCGCCTGGGACGACTCAGGAAATAAAGTTTTCCAGTGCTCGCCATTCGCCACACGAAAGCAGTTTTATCCACGTAAAGATAACCCTCTCTACGAATATTCTCGAAAATCTGTATCCCGATAGGAAGTTTACGTGATATATTATTATCCATGACCATTGTTACGTTATTTGAATTACAAACTTACGGAAAAATCTCCAATTTTTGCCATTTACACACCATAAACAAGAAGAGATCAAGTCACACGTCCCCTTTTCAAGTACATCACCTATTCACCAACACTCGTCGTCACCGGTGTTGCTCTGATCACGCGGCTTCACGTACAGGATAGACTTCGATCACCCCAAAGCTTACGTGCAATTCTATGAATGCGAAGGAGATTATCATTTACCATATCCTACTTACTCGCTCAACCTCGTGAACGAGATTTTCGAACCGGAGATGCAGGAATACTACCCCCACTACAAGCTCGTGCATAACAAGGATTCAAACAAAGTTATCGACGGGTTGCAACTCGTGTTCGTGGAGCTTCCCAAGTTCACTCCGCACACGTACGCAGAGAAAAAAATGCAAGTGCTTTGGTTACGATACCTCACCGAAATTGGCGAGCACACGGTTTCCGTCCCGGAAGAATTACACTCGAACCCCGAGGTAAACAAGGTCGTTAAAGCCATCGAGGAAGCGGCATTCTCCCCCGCCCAACTGCTCGAATACGAGAAATTTTGGGATATCATCAGTACCAAGAAAACATTGTTCTACAGTGCCGAACAAAAAGGATTAGCCAGCGGGATGGAAAAAGTAACCGGGTTACCCGTGGAGGAAATCGAGGCATTATAGTTTCAATAAATTCAAATTATAAACCTATTCCAGGAAGTTGTTTCCCAGGACAAGTTATTTATATTTATTTGTTATTTTTAAAGGAGCGGGCTTTATGCAATCCTTTCACTTTGCCGAGGAACCGGAAACGGGAGTGGAAGTCGTTGCGGTAAGCGGAACTTACCAAGAAATCCTGCTTGCCAATATAGATCGTGTTGCCGATCACCCGGTCCACGAGATCCTGGCAGACGGCATAACCGCGGTGTACCCGAGCGAATCGCTCGGGAGGAAGTGCCGCCAGCACTTCTTTCAACGGGTGTATCACGATGATTTTGGTGCCATCCTTGAAATAAATGTAACAATAAGCCCGATCCGCCTGCAACCAGGCGATACTCGAGAACAAGACCAAGCGGTACGAGTCATTACTCCAAACGAAAATCCGATCGTTCATAACACCATCACTTACCACAACGGCATTACCTGCCGGGAGGTTTATGCCCCCAGAAAACAAGCCTCCCGGCAGGTAGATTTATAATTTTACAAAAAATAAATGCCGAGAGAAATCTTCACGCACCTAAAGCTCTCCCGGCATTGGCAATCAAATACTAAAGTAACCTTGACAAACTTCTTATTTCAGCAACTCCTCGATTTTCTTTTTCAATTCTTTTCCTCTAAGATCCTTCGCGATAATCCGATTATTTTCATCTAACAATATCGTGTGGGGGATACTCTTGATAGCGTACAAGATTGCAACATTAGGCGTTTGCAATAATTCCGAACCGTGTATCCACACAAGTCCATCATCTTCTATAGCTTTTTCCCAAGCCGCTTTGTCCGTATCCAAAGAAACACTAAAAATCACAAGACCTTCCTTGTTAAACTCTTTGTACAATTTTACCATGTTGGGATTTTCCAACCGACACGGTCTACACCAAGAAGCCCAAAAATCAACAAGTTTCACTTTCCCTTGAATCGAATGCAAAGAAATCGGCCTTCCCTCGGGAGTCAGTACCGTAAAATCGGGAGCGATAGCCCCCACGGCGATCTTGTCCAACAAGCTAATATACTTGGCAACCTCTTCCCCGAAGAATGAATTCTTCACTTCATCCGTGAACCCTCCAAATATATTCTTCACAATATCTATTGGTATATTCTGCATTGAACCGGACAAAATACAAGCCACAACAAAATTATCATTGTTTTTCCGCATCAATTCGATGCGTTCGTTCATGGCCTTTTTCATAAAAGACTCGTAACGATTTTGCAATGAAGTCATTTGTGCTTGCGATTGAACTGCACGAACAGCTTGCTCTACCTCTTTGCGTTCTTTCGTCACGCTTTTGTCTATTTCCGCGAACTGATTAAATAAACTTTGTGCCACCCCTCCTTTCACGTTCAACACGTCATGCTCGTCAACTTCAACCTCGTAATCCGCATTTTCCAGCATAATTTGAAAAGCTGATTTACCATTCGGCATCACGACCAGAGCCACGCAACCATGTTCTACCCGTCCACTCAATTCAAACCTACCGTTTTTCATCACACCTTGACCAAGCGTATCCAACGTGTTATTTGCCGCCCGTTCCAGCAACCAAACCGTTCCATCAGACATATTAGCAACCTGCCCGGAAATTTTAAACCCCTCTTGAGCGTACCCCTTCCCCATGAACATGAACGCTACAAATAAAAATAATATTTTCTTCATAGAATTATTAATATTAAAGATTATAAAACACCACATTATAGTGGACAGGTGTTTTTGTCACACCTGCCACTTCTTCACAATTACTTACTTCACGATAATTGTAAAAATATTCTCAACATCTTTCGAATATCCCTCGTTACAAAAGTTTAACGATATTTTATACCGTCCCTCGGGTATCGAGAATACATCCGTCGGTAAAATAAGCATCCCATCACCCCGCACTGTCAATAATTTCAACATCTCTTCAGGATCTCCATTTTCACTCGTGATTTTCTTTACTTGCACATGTATAGGCATCGTACCTTTGATTCCTTGAATCTTCGTGCTTAACCAAGGCAATTGCAAACGATCCCGCTCGTAATCCTCTCCCGTGTTTATTCTTTCCTTGATCCCCATTCTAATTATATCAATAGGTTTAAACTTCAAATCATTCAAATAAAATGACCACATAGGATTTTCCACTCCCGGATCATTATCCAAAACACGCTTCACAATCATCGAATCTGGTACATACGATGCCTCTTCCGTTCTCAAATATCCAACTGCCACGTCATGGCAGCCCACACTCAACAGCCCCAATAGTCCAACAACAGACAATATTACTTTTTTCATTTTACTTGTTTTAATTGAGATAAATAATATAAATCCAGCTATCAATACATGATATCTCCCAACTTGTAAGAATAGTCCAAAGAGTGCACTACCCCATTGAGCGGTTGAATATTCGGACTTGCTAACGGAACCACTGCTTTTCCGGTGAAAGAGTAAAGATGTAACTCTTCTCTTCCTCCATCCGGCACGTAGAGATAATCAGATTTTTCAATATAGGCTCGTAAGTGCACGCCTTTCAACGTGTACAAATCAGTTCCCCCAGTCTGTTTCTCGTCATATATATAATACTCCTCATCACGATACGCGATCTCTTCACTTAACACTTTCCCTTTCATCACATGCATCAAGACTAACTCACGGGCTGTCTCTTTGTCTATTTCAGTCACGTTTTCCATTTTCTTGTCGTAAAGATAACGCAACACGGAATAACTGGGGAATCCCCAGAAAGTAATCTCGGGTAGCGTATCCACCTGTCCCTCGAACAAGTCCGTTAACCCGGCATGTTCTATCAATTCTACCGTCAATTTCCAGTTATAATCGTCCCCCCGCAGATATTCCATCATCGAACAATCGTGATACGGGGAGGAAACCCCGGAATCCCAAACATTCTGTTTCGTGTCGCAAGAAGCACCTATCCCTGCAAGCAGTAATATCACGTACAATTTATATATCTTTTTCATTCTATCATTATTTTAAGCCATACATTATAAATACCGATTCCACCACGTGTTCTGTCTTAACCCCGTGTTTCTCCCGAAAGCAGTTTCTTTCAAAGCGTAAAAGAAACAACCGTCAATAAAATCTTGGTCGGATGCCTCGGCGAATCCCGGATCCAATTCTTTACGAACGTAATCCGCACCATTCCGGATAATATCAAAATAACGGTGGCTTTCAAAGAACAGCTCTTTTTCCCGTTCTTTAAAAATGGCATAACGCAAATCACCATTATATTCGGCAGGATCATACAATTTAGCATTCGCCCGTTTCCTGACCTCGTTCAGGTCCGCAATAGCCTCCGCCTCTTTATTCAATCGCACCCGACACTCCGCCCTTAACAGGTGAATATCAGCCAAACGCCAAAACGTGTAATTGCAATCAAAATGGGCAAATTTCCCCTTATCATCCCCGGAAGTGAAAGTCCTCATATCTCTAAATGCGTAAGGATAAGCAAAACCACCCGTGACGTTCAAAAGCGTGTCATGGCTCATGGAATCCAATTTCCAGAAATAAGACTCGCGTCTCAAATCTCCCTTGGGATACATTTCCTTTATCCGTTCAGCCTTAACCATCGTTCGTTGCTCTTTGATACAATCCAATCCTAAGCCATAAAACCGCATGTATTGAAGCCAAGTACAATATCTTGCGGCCCGCCCATCGCCAGCGGTTTTGTAATACTTATAATTTTCGTTCCTCTCGATTTCATCCCAATACGGGTCATATTGTAACTCGAAAACACTTTCCGAGGAATTCCCTTTAAACACTTTATTTATTACCGCTTCCGGATTTTCTACAAGTTGATATATTCCCCCGGCTTTACCGGTTTCACTTCCGATAATCGCCGTACAAGCCTGTTCGGCCTCTCGCCATAAATCATTCTCGTCATACCCTTGCAAATCCGGCCGAGCGTAATACTTTCCTCCCGCTTTCCACGCGCACAAGTAAGCCAACAACGCATTCGCCGCACCTTTGCACGGTTCATTTTTATAAAGAGGGGAATTACCACTGGAATTTTTAACTTTATCATATTCCGGCAACAGACGCACCGCCTCACGAGCCTCGTTTATCGCGTAATCAATCACCTCCACCCACGGGGATTGAGGACGCACGATCTCCATGTCCGCATCCAAACCGACAATCACACAATCTCCCCATCCCTGCACGATTTGGAAATACGCAAAAGCCCGATAAAAATGTCCCTGTCCAAGGTAATAATCTTTCCTTTCACGTGAAGCATCTATCTGATCCGTGTACTTGATAACCACATTTGTCGCACCGATCAACTCATACCAAAGAAACCAATCAGACTCTCGTACAAATTGCGGCCGCAAATTTCTTTGTCCCTCGTAATCGGAATATATCGTTGAATCAAGCACCGTGCCTAGTCCAATATTTCCATCCACGCCGACCACATCCCGAAGTTTTTGCGCACAAAGCCTCACGGCTGACTCAATGTCTTTTTCCGTTTCGTAAGCATTCTTAAATGTAAGCGAATTCTCTGGCGTCATATCCAGCATATCATCACAAGCAGACAGCAATCCTACACTTAATAACAAGCTTATTATAAATATTCCTTTCATTTCCTTTAAAATTTAAGAGTCAAACCTAAAGTATATTTCCGAGCTAACGGGTAATTTCTACCAGAATCAAATCCACCGCTAATATCCACGCTCTCCGGATCCAAGCCGGAATAATTACTCCACGTGAATAGATTTTCCCCGCTGACAAACACTCGCAGCTCTTTCATTTTCAATTTATCGAGCCAGCGTTGAGGAATAGTGTAACCCACTGACAACGTTTTCAATTTCAACCAGTTCACTTTTTCCACGTAACGATCGACCAAACTATTAAAATGAGAATAATCAGGAGAAGCTTCCCAACTAGGATATTCAGATTTATCGCCCGTTTTTTCCCAGAAAGAAGTATGTTCTATATCCATGAAGAATGGTGCCAACTCTCCTCTCAACGAACCTAACGGAACATCATTCACGATGTGACGCCCTAATTGATAAGCCATGGAAAAATTAACATCTATGTTTTTCCAACGGAATTCACTTACCAATCCCCCGCTGATTTCAGGCAAAGCACTCCCCAAATACACCTTGTCACTCGCATGATCTGCATATCCATCTCCATTCGCATCAATATATTTCAAGTCCCCTGGTTTAAAGTAATATTTACCATCCACAGCTGTCATATAACTTTTCCATCCCTCGCTATTCAAATACACGAACGGCAATTCCTCTTGCTTATCCACGTAACCGTCACTCAACATCCCGTAGATTCCATTCAAGGGTTTCCCGATAATCCATCCTCGTTCGTCATATCCTGAATAAGATTTTCTAAATTTGTTCCAGTTTTTAGCACCATTCACGGAAATCCGCCAAAACAAATCCGGTTTCATGAAGACATTAAATTTCAAGAGTAATTCTATTCCCTCATTTGAAATCGCCGCAGCATTTCTCCATTGACGAGAATACGTGTTTGGAGGTGACAAGGGCACTTGCATTAACAAATCAGTCGTGTAACGATAATAATAATCTAACACTACACCCACGCGGTAATTGAAAAAATCCAAATCCAATCCTAAATCATACTGATCCGTATTCTCCCAAGAAAGATCCTCGTTATACAAGCCGTTTGCAAAATCTGGAGTCAAAGCTCCATTCCCTTGGAAATTAGGACCATTTTCCACAAGCCCCAATGCCAAATAAGGACTTTGGAAATGCATTCCCGAACGTCCCCAACTAGCACGGATCTTACCGAATGACAACCATCCTAAATTATCCTTCACGATAGGTTCCTCGGAAAATGACCAACCTGCTGCCACCGAAGGGAAAGTACCCCAGCGATGTTTAGCACCAAAGGTTGAACTCCCGTCTCGACGGCAACTTACAGAAAGAAGATATTTTTCCCGGAAATTGTATTCTAAACGAGCGAAATAAGATATCAATACCTTTTCCTCCATATTGGATTCGTAAAATTTAAACGGTATCACGTTCGAGGTTCCGAAAGCCTCTTCAATCCCATAAGAAGGCAAACTCCCAGGAGCATAATGAATCTTGTCACTTGGTGAATTCATGGCACATCCGGCATTGTACTCTATCTGGTCATATTCATAAGCAAATCCCGCCATCAACGTGAAATTATGATCCTCCCCGAAAGTCTTTTTATAACTGAAAAGCTCTTCATTCAACACCATCAAATTAATACCCGTTTCACCTAAACTTTGTGAACGATTATTCGAGTCAAAATACGAGGGCTGGAAATAATTGCGCCGGGCTATAGAATAATCAGCCGCCAAAGATGACGATATATTCATGCCTTCTATCACCTCGTAATTCAATTTAAAATTCGTTCGCAAGCGAATGTTGCGATTAGCCTCTTTCGTACCTTTCAGGTTTTCCAACGCAGCCTCCCAAGGAGCAGAACCAGCACCGGGACTCATAGTGCTCAACTTGTAGGGATCTCCCGGAACAGTTTCTATTGAAGGAGCAGACCCCACGTGTCCGCCTTCACCGTCAGACACGAAACCGGAAGCATTGGTACCCCTTCGTCGGTTTACCAAGGTAGCGTTGAAACGCATGTCCAAATTGAAACGCTTCACAGGCTCCACGTTCAAATTTAAATTCAAATCCACCCGTTTAAACCCGGTTCCTTTCACGATACCTCCTTCATCATAATATCCCAAGCCAAGACCATAAGTCATTCGCTCACTTCCCCCGTAAGCCTAAATATTAGCATTGGTTGTCTTCGCCGTTTCGTAATACATCGGGAAGAAGTTCGTCGCATTATTGTAAAACGGATTCAAACTGTCTTGCAATGATGACCCATTAGATACCTTATTAGATGGAAAAGGGATCCAATTGGCATCCAAACTTCCTTCCTTTCTATCATAAATATCTTTCAGAGAAGTCGGGTATTTGTATGTCAAATCAGTTACATCAAAATAAGCCACGTATCTTTTCCTTTGGGACAACAACCGCATCCAACGTTCCATTCTACCGATCGTAATATCAGGGAGGCGAGGCAAAATTCCCCAGCTTTGGGAAGCATTCACGGAAAACGTGGCGTTTTGTTCTTTCTTCCCTTTTTTGGTCGTCACGATAATCACGCCGTTAGCAGCCCGAGAGCCATAAATGGAAGCCGCAGAAGCATCTTTTAAAATCTGAATCGACTCGATCATATCCGGGTTAATATCCGCCAGCAAGTTCGTTCCCGTCACCGGAGAGGAAAACGAATTCAAGGGCACCCCGTCAACAACCCATAACGGGTTGGAAAAACGACGTCCTTGCTCTACATCCAACGAATTGTAACCGCGAATCACGATGGAAGTACCTCCACCACCGGGAGAACCGGACATCTGCGTGATATCCATTCCGGCAACACGTCCCTGCAACAAATTCGCCAGATTAGAAACAGGAATACCCTTGAGATCCTCCCCTTTAATCACGGAAATAGACCCGGTCGTTTCCCGTTTTGTCGTGGTCCCGTACCCGACAACGACAGTCTCGTCCAAAGCCAAAACTTCCTCTTCCAAGATAACCCGCAAGGTATCTTTTACCGTACGCTCGTTGAATTCTATCGTTTTCTTTTTAAAACCGATAAAAGAGAATTCCAACATCCCTTTTTGCATGGGCAAGTCCATCGCAAACCAACCATTCGCATCCGTGGCGGTACCCATGGAGATACCCATAATCTTCACCGTTACCCCCGGCATCGGGTGCTTACCCGTGTCATACACGAATCCTTTCACCCGAACGGATTTCTTCTCCGGCTCTTGCTTCGCTGCTACCTTAATAATCACCAAGTTGTCGTCAAAAGAATACGCCAATCCCAAGCGAGGCAACAAATCTTCAAGCACGGTCTTTAATTTTTGGTTTTCCACCTGCACACTCACGTTCCCCCGGTTCATGACTTCCCGGTGATTATAGAGGAAGCTATACCCCGTCTGCCGTTCCAACTCCAGAAAAACCTTCTCTAATGCCACGTTTTTCAACTCTACCGACACTTTCGATTGCTGCGCGTGCACGGTCGCATGCACCTGCATCAAACTGCAAATCAGAAAAATAAACACAATTTTCATCTTCATCATCCATTTTCGGACAAAAATCTTTCCTCCAGATCTTGTCCGGTTTGAATTTTTTTTCATACCTTTATATTTTAGAATTTTACTTGGCATGTCGGTCAAAATTACCACACTCCGACCCACATGCTTAAACTAAAAGCTGTTCAATGTCCATGCGAACAGCTTTTTTATCTTATTTTAATAAAAACATTATTCCCTTTTATATCAAACGTCACGTTTTCCGTTTGCTCGAATTTATCCAGTAACACACGGATATCCTCGTAGCGTTTCACCTTTCCCGTGAACTCAACCTGCTTTGCGCTCTCGTTCTGGTAGAATACGTTCACCCCGTACCATATCGAAAGTGTCGTCATGATTTCCTCCAGCGTCGTTTGCCGGAATTTGTAATACCCGTCTTTCCATGAAGTGTACTGTTCCGTGTCCACTATCCTCACGTCCGCCTCACGACTATTCTTATCATACACGAACTGTTCTCCCGGCACGATCCGGAAACTTTTCCCAACACACGCCACCTCCACACTTCCTTCAATAAGAGTCATCGCCACCTTTTCCAATTTCTCGTAAGCATTCACGTTAAAAGAAGTTCCCAACACTTTCACATCCATTATGCCCGTACGTACCCAAAACTCCCGTTCGCTATCTTTTGTCACCTCGAACCACGCTTCCCCTTTCAGGAAGACCTCTCTCCTGCCTTCACCGAACGCCTCCGGGTAACGAATTTCGGAACCGGAATTTAAAAACACTTTTGTCCCATCAGACAAAACAAGCTGATATTCCCCGTTCGCAGGAACTGTCAACGTGTTGTATATCATTTCTCCCGACGCCTCCTTGCTTTCGATTCCCGAGTACACCAGCGTATTCCGCTCATTCGTGATCCGCAATGCCGTGTCCGCCAGAATCAACTCACTCGTGTCCCGTTTCAACAGCACAACCTCTCCACCACCCAGCGTCAACACCACTTGCCCGCTTCCCGGTTCCACCCGTTCCCCGGTCACCCGCAATTTCCCCTCTTCCGGCTTCATCCATACCATTACTCCCACACCTAGCATCAACAACACCCCTGCCACGCTCGCTCCATATCTCCACCAACTCATCCGCCGCACTTTCTCCTTTTTCTTCAACTTTATCATCGTCTTCTGCATCTCTCCCTCCAACCTCTCGTAAGCCTTCTCACTATCCAACCCTCCCTTCAGCCTCACCAGCCTCACGACTTCGCCCAACTCTCCCGTCACCATCCTGTACATCTTCTCATTCTCACGACTCACTCCTCGCCACCTGTTCACACGCACACGCTCCTCCTCCGCCACCGGCTCTCCCGCTAACTCTGCCGCTATAATTCTCAAAACTTCATCTTTCATAATCCTTATTTTACACTATAACACCGCCACCCCCCGAATCATGTGACAGGAATCTTCATTTTTTGCAAAAAAAATTCACGACAACAATACCGTCATCGCAAATTCGTGCAAAACACGCTATAATTATTTCGATTTCAATCTTTTATATAAAAACAGCAATACCGTAAACATTTGCTTTTCCAGTTTCTCCCGTAAAAATTTCAAGGAACGAGTCAATTGGGTTCGGACGGTATTGATACTGATTTGCAATTGATCGGCAACTTCCTGGTACTTTTTCCCCTCTGCACATATCATCATAAAAACACGGCGGCGTTCCGGGGGAAGCTCGTTTATCACGGAATAAAGGAGTTCAATCTCCTCCTGCCCGTCTTCATACATTATCTCCGACACGGGCATTTCTGCCATAACTTCTCCATGGCGGGCTTCCCGACGTTTACTGTTCCGCAAATCGTTCAACGCAACATTCTTGACTAAACGAAACATGTACTTATCCAAACCATCGACAAGATTCTCGTAAAGGGCGTTTTCCCAAACATTCATGAAACAATTCTGCACGACATCCTCTGCCGCATCCACATCCTTAAGAATATTCGTGGCATACAAAACCAATACGTCATGATACTCCAAGAAAAAAATCTTAAACGCATTTTCTTCTCTGTTTTTCAACGCTGCTAATATTTCTTCCGCCCTTTTCATTCATGCCATGTTAATTCCACAAATTAAATAAATATATTACAATAACACATCATATTTAATTTACTTTTTCCCAATTGACAAGTCAAAAAGGCATTCCCCGTCTCAAAAAACTAGCATCTCGCCTCCTCTTTCATCATGCTGTAATAGTAAAAATCGATCACTTTGCCGTTTTTAACAGCGGCTTTGTGCAAAACGGCTTCTAGTTGGTAGCCTGCTTTTTCCAGAACCCGCATAGAACCGGGGTTGTAGTCAAAGACGAGAGCGTACAGTTTCTGGTAACCGAATGTCTCGAAAGCGTATCGGGTAACGGCTGCCACTACCTTGTGCATGATACCCCGCCCCCAATAAGGCTCGCCCAGCCAATAACCGATCTCGGCGGTTACACGTTCAATATCGCCCTCGGAGCCGAACCCAATGCTTCCCACCGCTTTTCCGTCCACCTCTATGGCGAAACGTGTCGGCGGGGTTGGTAAGACGTGCACCATACTGATATAATCAAAAGCATCTTGTTTCGTGTACGGATGTGGAAAGTGATCCATCACGTTATTCCAGATCTTTTCGTTGTTGGCATTCTCGGCTAATGAATCACAATCCGAAAAACGCCATTCGCGCACCACGAACCCGTCCCCTTCAATCCTCACTCCACGCACTTTCTCCCGTAACATTAAGAACTCATTTCCCTGACTCTCCGATCGGGGTAAATCGCTTATACTTGTTTTCATAACTGTAAGATTCGCTCAGAATCTCTCCTTAATCATTGTTTGTTTTCGTGTATTAAAACTACACAAACATACATAGTTTAATGATATTGTGTACCGCAACACTAAAATAAATTTTTGCACTAACAATCAACACATTAACTCTCAACAACACTAAAAATTCATCCCGGTCACGATACCAATATCACTAAAATATTCCCCAAAGATACGCACGGAATTAGTCCAACACGATTGTTCCGTCCGGGTAGATTTCCACGGAAATATTCATCGTGTGCGGTTTCGTGAGGACGAAGCGGTAAACGTTCTCGCCGGAAGCATACTGTATAAAGTGGATGCTGCCGATAGAGAAACTGTTGTACGCCTCACCTTTCAGCACGTCCAACACGACTTGCGGCACGTTGGCTTCGAGGACAGACCAGGAGGTCTTCATCCAGTTGTTGTTCCGGTCGAACAACACTTCTTTTACCAGGTTCTCGTCGATAATATCCACTTCCAGGATACCATCCTGCCAGCGTTCGTCGTTGACAACCACCGCCTTCGGGTAGTTTTGGGAGATAAACGAATTCACGGAGACGGGTAAAGTTTCAGCGTTCTCCTCCGACTGTTTTACCAGTTCGCCGTCCTCGTTAAAATAAATGTACATCTCGCTGTTCGCATTCTCGATCTCCAAACGATACAGGGGGGGAGTATTCACCCGGTCGATGTAATCCACGTCCTCGACTTTCCAAGAGCTGTATACACTTCCGGCAAACCCGTCCTTCACTTTCGCCGGGAGATTGGCATACGACACCATGTCTTTCTCCGTCATCACCCACTGCCCGTCCTTACTGAACCAAGCCTCACACTCCCAGCCCGATTCCCTGAACTCAGCTTTCTCGTATACCCCCTTCGTTTCCCAAGTCACCGCCGTGGCATTCGGGAACTTCGCCGTGAAAGCAGCCGTGACACTATCGTGCGGTTTGTAATCCTTATCGTTGTCGTCATCGTCGTGACAAGCGGCAAAAACAAATAACGAGGCAACCCACAAGGCTGCCATCAAAATCTTTCCTCTCATAATCTTTCCTATTTATCTGTTTAACATTTGGTTCCTAGTATTCCTTCTAACGAAAAACAACAAGAGAAAGTTTCCTCGGAAAAAAATAAATAAAGGGGGACAACGTGCCCGCGGATTGCTTACTTTTGCACCGAAATTAAGGACTTGAAATGAATAATTGTCAAGAAATAAGCTATTCAGCGAAAAGCTCGAAAGACAAAACGATCTCGATATGCGTCTTCTTGTCGGGATTTTCTTGCTTCGCACAATTGTATTATTTTCAACCGCTGCTCCCCGACCTTGCGACGCAATTCAACCTGTCTGCAAGTTACAGCAGTCTGGCTATCTCGTTCTCGACGCTAGGCATGGTGATCGGGTTGTTTACCGCCATGTTCGTGGCAGACAGCATACCGAGGAAGAAATTAATCAGCGCTGCGCTGCTATCATCCTCCGTGGCATCGGTGATCTGCTCTTATTCCAATTCCTTTTTCCTGCTCGTGGCATTGAGTGCCCTGAAAGGATTCCTGCTGTCGGGGGCGACGTCCGTGTCGCTGGCATACATCTCGGAAGAAGTGTTGCCCAAGAACAAGGGTAAGATCACGGGATTATACATCGCCGGCAACGCCCTCGGGGGAATGGGCGGACGCGTGATATCCTCGTATCTCAGCTCCGAATTCTCGTGGCGGATAGCATCCGCCTCAATCGGGATATTGTGTGCCGTCTTCGCTATCCTATTCCTGATATTCAGCCCCCGTTCCATGAATTTCAAACCAAAGAAGGAGAATTTCAAATCGCTTATCATCTCGAACTTGCACCTGCTCACGTCCGCCAAGTTGCTCCCGTTTTACCTGATCGGGTCGCTTATGCTGGGGATATTCGTGAGCCTGTACAATTACCTCGGGTTCTACCTCGTGAAAGAACCGTTCAACTTCCCGGATTACCTGATTCATTACATCTACTTCATGTATATTTTCGGGGTATTCGGCTCGGTTGCCACAGCTAAACTGACCGCCCGCTTCAACCATTTCAAGATACAGAAAACCATCGTGCTATTATCCGTCGTGGCGTTGTTGCTGCTATACGTGAATAATTTTTGGATTATCACCCTCGGCTTAGCTATTTTCACGTTCAATTTTTTCGTCGTGCACGTTATCTGCAACCGCATCGTGAGTGACTATAACCTGCAAAAACGCTCGGTCACCATATCCATATACCTTCTGTTCTATTACATGGGTTCCAGTGTGTGGGGTTCCGCCACGGGTGTTGTCCTCGACCATTTCGGCTGGCAATGGTTCATCGCCGCCCTGATCCTCCTCACCTTTATTCTATATGCCATAGCGTACAGGGGTGCAAGATTAATGCAGGAAGACTAGAAGTTCAAAGCCTTCCTGACCAACCGCGGGCGGGCAAACGGCTTCTCTTCAACCGCACGGGCACGAAGGTATGCACGAACTTCCGGCTTATGCAATATATCGAACGCCACAAAGTCCTCGTAAGCAGGTGATACAACATTCTTACCCTTCTCCATTACCTTGTCGTATATCTCTTTGCGGCTCGGGGCATTGAACGCAGTCTTGTTACTATTCATCATACTTTCATAAGTCGGGCGGTAAATACCTGTTTTAAAGGTGTAAGCCCCCTCTATCACGTCTATCTCCTCAGACACATAACGGTTGTCTGACAAGAAAGCAGACCAAGGTACTTCTGTCCTATTATTCGTCAAACTAACATTTTGCACCCATCCATCACGTTGAAGACTTTGTACTTCTTTTATGACATCAGCTGTAATGACCGGGAATTCCAAATAAGAATACTCATCGCCCAGCTTGGCTAAGCCGTGTCCGACAGCCTCGTGCGTGAGCACTTGCCGGAAGTCTTCACTATCCATTCCCTTAATAATCGGACAATAAGCGATGGCAAAGTCTATGCCCTTGTTCGTTTGCGAATTCATATACCAATAAGTAGTTCCAGCATGAACCTGTGTGTTCAGTATTACGATAACTAACGCATCATCATAATTAATATTCTTTACACATTGCATATATGCCTGAACTATTTTGTCATCCCCTTCAATCGCGGTACTTTGCCCGCCTTCCAACTTGCAACGAAAAACGGTTTTATCACCACTCGTGAAATCTTTACTCTTTGAAACTGCCGTCACGGCATACACGTCGAAATAATCGCGAAGTGACTTTATCGGTTCCTCCGTGAATATATTCTCGCACGCTTTATTCATGGTATTGGCATAAACCCCGTCGTCAATCTCTTGCTGTGTAAATCCATCCCCCATAATGATAATAGGAATTCCATTCCCCTTGCTTGCTGTCTGCAAAACCCGGACACTCTGGTCCGACGTGTGATCGACAGGCGTCAATTTTCCCGCCTGGGTAAATTTAACGGTTGCCATAACCTTAGAGTCTGCCTTCCGGGTAAAGATGAAATCAACGGACCTGGAGTCATCGCCCGGATTAGCCAAAACATTCAGCCGAACCTCATATTGGAAAACTGCCCTCCCACCTTCATTTTGGTTCAACCAATCCACGTTCGGGCTACTCTCAATCTGAAACTCATCCTCTCCCATGTTCGTGGAGAACCCGATTTGTAGTACTCCTCCCTCGACAGGCATTCTATATTCCGTCAGATCCGGCTCGATAAAACCTATTTCACCTGCTTCCTGCGTCAACGTGATTTCTTTCCGCACCGTGCCGGAGGACAATACAAGAGTAGCAGAACGATCGACAGTAGTCGAGTTTTCACTCTTGGCGGTAATCGTGAGCGAGGCTTTCCCGCTCTCCCCCGAAAGAGGGGATACCGAAAGCCAATCGGCAGAACAGGAAGCCTTCCATTCACGTGCGCTCGTAAAGGAAAAGATCGTCGTTGAACCGACTTCCGAATTTATTACGACACCACCGCTATTCTCTATCGCGAAACTAGGCTCTATTTCTTTATCGGAACAAGCCGCCACGAGAAAAAAGCACAATAAAAACAAGAAAAAGGATTTCATCTTCATGTCAGTAGTTATTGGTAATGTACAAATATATAAAATTTAAAAAGCTCCCGTCAAAATGACGAGAGCTTTTTGGCAAAATTTTTTCAATGGCTTACGTTGAAAAGAAAAATCATATTATTAACATTACAAAGATCTCGATTTTAGCCTTATCCCGCAATCCCTAATATTAGGGATATTTTGGATAAAAAGTCACTCCACCTCATTAATATCGATGAGATTGTTCAAAATAGCGTACACGGTGAGTCCCGATACCGACTTAATTCCGGTTTTACGGATGATGTTTTTGCGGTGGGTAATGACCGTGTGTACCGATATATGATGCTGGTCGGCGATCTCTTTATTGATCTTGCCTTTTGCCAGGGATACCAATATTTCCTTTTCCCGTTCGGAAAGTTCGTTTTTATCGGCACCATCGGCGGGAGCGTTGAGGGCATCAATGGATTGCAACAATTTCTGCGCTATCTTGTCAGCATCATCCGAGATATCGATCACCGTGTGGTATTGTTTCAATGCTTCCGGTTCTATATACTGGTAGACCAAAGCTACCAAAGCCGCACTCTTCATTCCCTCGAATAATTCTTCCAGGTGTTGCCGCCTTTTCGGCTCCACGGTCGAGGGATTAATTATAATAATATCCGGGGCGAGATGATTAATCTTCTCCACGCAATGATAGCAATCGGCAAGCGAGGCAACGACCTCGAAATCATGCCTGCCCTCTATCAATTTCCGCAAACCGGTCGATATAATCATTGACGGCTCAATAATAACAATTCGGTACGATTTATTATTGCTTGCCATATTGTTGTTCTAATTTCTTGACTAACGGGATTAAAATCTTATCCTCTATCAAAGAATGTTTGCTTAAATCTTCTTCCAGCGAGAATATTCCGAACAGCACCCGGATTCGCATTTCAGACAACGCATCTCCTTGCAGGTACTTCATGATAATATTCTTCAGGTCGTTTAGTTTATCATCAATATTGCTGTGATTTTCCTTGAATTCCTCAATCTCATAGTTGCCAGAACGATCGCCGTGCATGATGCCGGAAATATACGGAAAAACAGTGTCTTCCTCGTAAGCAAAATGCTTGATAACCTCGTTCTTGTACTCGTTGAAGAAAAGGTGAAGGATTTTCTTGTGATGCTCCTCGCAATTCCCCGAAATCTCTTTCAGCTGCTCCTCGATCACGAACATACGGCTATTGAGGTAATAATCATGGGAATTCTTCAAGTAAGCGATCAACTGGTCGACATCCGTACCGATACGCTCGATTTCCTTGTCCATGGGTAAATACGCCTCATTGCTATACACGTTACAAATCATCAGGAACAAGGGACAGGACACATGATTCGCCTCGCAAACCTCCCGCACGGTCTTATCCCCGAACCCCAGGTTCAACCCGAAACGGTGCAAAAGCAGCAAAAGGGAATAATCGGCATGAATAACATCTGCCAATTTCATATCGGCAGAGAATAGATGTGAATTCATAGTATTATTTTTACCACAAATATTGGAAATATTCAACTCACTACCAAGTTTATTCATTAGTTTATAGAATTATTTATGATATTTCACGACATCAAAAATAAGAAAATATTTAAAGACACAACATCCTCAAAATCGGGTAAAAGCAACGGGATGCATCCCTATAAATGGGGATTAATTCACGGGGAATCCAAATAATCCGTACACTTTTCCCTATCATATTAAACGAAATTTATTGTTCATTAAAGAAGAAATTATAATTTTGTCCGGTACATAATCACACGAAAACAAATGGAGAAGGAACAAATCATACTACTGGAAGAACTTTTCACCCGCTATTTCAGCCACTTGGTTCTCTATTCCGGTAAGCTAGTCGGCTCGCGGGAACCGGCAGAAGATATTGTTCAAGACGTGTTTTTGCACCTGTTCGAAACGAAACGTTTAAAATACGCCACTTCTTCCTTCTTGTTTACCTGCGTGAAAAATGCATCCTTGAATTATATCAATCTCTCGAAAAAGAGAACCATTCCCCTATCCTCCACCCAAGAGGCTATCCCGGAAAAAGATATCCAGGAGGAAATCGCCCATATGCAACAATTGGAACGGCTGGATGTCGCTATCGAGTCGTTACCTGCCAAATGCAAAGAGATTTTCAAGCAGGTATATTTGCAGGGGCAACGTTATGAAGATGTCGCCTCGCAATTTGGGATATCGTACCACACCGTGAAAGCGCATATGACAACCGCTTTCCAACATCTACGAAAACATCTTTTAGTACTACTTTTCCTTCTTCGAAATGTTAAATTCGCGAGAAAGTGAAAAATAGTTGTAAAAACGACTAGGTAGATTCTGCATTATTTTTGTTATTATATAAACGATATGACAAAACCATGCCAAATGAACCAAAAAATATAGACGAAAAGATCATCCGGGATTGGGTAGAGATGAAGAAATTACAGCACCCGAAATACTGGACGAAGATGAAGGACAAGCTTGAAATTGTCATTCGTCGGAAACGTAGAATCCAGAGGATAAGCTATGCCGCTATATTCATGTTGCCTATCGTGGCGGGCGGACTTTACCTGTTACTAGATACTTCTTCGCTTTCGCCAACGGAACAAACACTGGCAAAGGTATTACCGGGAGATAAAAAAGCGATTTTATACACTTCGGACGGCAGTTCGCTGGTACTTTCCGGGGATACGCTCTCGCTGACGGAAGTAAACGGAACCCGCATTTTATCGCAAAAGAACGAGGGGATCGTCTATACCCCGCGCTCGGCGGATGACAAGATCGAGATCTACAATACACTGGTGATCCCTCCAAAGGGAGAATACAACATCACGCTCTCCGACGGGACGCAGGTATGGTTAAACTCGTCGTCCTCGTTGAAATATCCCGTGTTCTTCTCGGATACCCTCCGGAAGGTACAACTAGAAGGTGAGGCATACTTTGTCGTAAGCGAGAATAAAGAGAAGCCGTTTATCGTCGAAACAAAAGACTACTCGATCAGAGTGTTGGGGACAGCCTTCAACGTGATGGACTACAACGATGACAATTATTCCCACACGACGTTGGCAAGGGGGAAGATCGAGATTCTGCACGAGAATACCCGCCGAATACTGAACCCGGGAGAACAAGCCCTCTTGAAAGACGGGAAGATGTTGATAAAAAAGGTAGACCCGCATTATTATACCACATGGATGAACGAACGTTTCTATTTCGACAGCGAAAGCCTGGAAAACATCATGAAAAAGTTGTCCAGATGGTATGACGTGCAAGTGACATTCAGGGACGAAGAGGCAAAACAATATCATTTCGAGGGTAGCGTTCCTAAATATAGCAGTATCAAAGAAATATGCAATATCATAGAATTAACAACACACGTGAGGTTTGAATTGGAAAAGAATAATATAATCGTAAAAATAAAGGAATAACGGATGTCATGTCATTTCTGTATCCTGATATCAATCTGGAATGGCACGATAGAAAAATGAACAGTTAAAATACTTAATATCGCATCGAATGGCTGCGATAAAGGGGAGAATTATACACTTAAGTCTAACCATCTAAAAAAGAAATTTTATGTCATTAATCCAACGTTTATTCCTTGTCTAAGCGCATCCTTTCAAAATGCCCTACAAACAACAAACGTATTTCTCATTTTCAAGTGATTAGCATTTTATTACAATACCAATAAAAGAGATTACTTCTTACCTTTTTTACGATTAATAAACGTTCGTTTATTGATCGTGACCTTTTATGGTAATTAACACTTGAAACAAGTAACATAAACCACAAACAAACTTATGAAACAAAATACGAATAATCTATTAAAAAGGTATCTGTTACTCACATTTACCCTATGCCTTACCTCCCTATCCTTCGCTGGGTACGGTCAAAAACAGGACAAAATAATCAGTGTCGATTTCAAAAATGAAACACTAACAAATGTCCTCAAAGAACTCAAGACGAAATCGGGTTACGAGTTCCTATATAATTTGGAAATTGTTAATAAATCCCCGCATGTCACCGTGAAAGCCGAGAATAAACCTTTCACACAGGTTTTGGCACTCTGTCTGGAAAATACAGGCTTCACGTACCAGATTGTCGACGACACGGTAGTGATAAAATTGAAGGAGGAAAAAAACACGCCCCCGCAGAATAAGGAGATCAGTGGAGTCGTGCTTGACGAAAACAATGCCCCCCTCCCCGGAACGACAATCATGATAAAAGGGACACAAGTAGGAACCGCCACAGATAAAGACGGCAAGTTCAAACTAACCCTCCCGAACACCCAGGACATCACGCTCGTTATCAGCTTCCTTGGTTTTGAAACACGAGAAGTGGAAATCACCGGTCAGAAAGAAATCAAGGTGATTCTCCAGGAGAAAAAAGAAAGCCTGGAAGATGTTGTGGTGACCGGTTACGCGAACGTGAAAAAATCCAGTTTCACGGGAACGGCTATCCGGGTGGAGAAAAAAGATTTATTGAAAGTGGCTTCCCGGAATGTCATTTCGGCACTGCAAGTCTTCGACCCTTCCCTGCGTATCATGAAAAACAACGAGATGGGATCAGACCCGAACACGGTACCCGAGTTTTACATCCGCGGACGTTCCGGCATGGGAGTCATGGAACTGGATAAAAATTCAGTGTCCAAAACAGCGTTACAGAATAACCCGAACGCCCCGTTGTTTATCATGGACGGGTACGAGGTAAAAATAGATAAAGTGTATGACTTCGACCCGAACCGGATTGCGAACATCACGATTCTGAAAGACGCCGCCGCAACGGCATTGTACGGTTCACGTGCCGCCAACGGGGTGATCGTGATCGAAACCGTAGCCCCGCAACCCGGCAAACTCCGGGTATCCTACGATTTCATGGGCGAGTTGACCGTGCCGGATATTTCGGACTACAACCTGATGAATGCGAGTGAAAAGTTGGAAGCGGAACGGTTAGCCGGATTCTACGAATCCGATTCTCCCGTGGAATTCCAAAGCCTACAAAGGGAATATGTCGAGAAAATGAATAATATCATGGCAGGCGTGAACACCGACTGGATTTCCCTTCCCCTGAGAAACCCCTTTAATCACAAGCACAGCTTGTTTATTGAGGGAGGCGCCAATGACTTCCGTTTCGGGATCACGATGCGTTACGACGAGCAGAACGGGGTAATGAAAGAATCCGGAAGAACACGGGTCGGTTCTTCTTTCATGCTGGATTACCGGGTGAAGAACTTACAATTGCGCAACGAGGTAAGTTACGACGTCACCAAGGGAACAAATTCTCCTTACGGGGATTTCAGCGAATACACCCGCCGACTGCCTTACGTGTCTTACAAAGATATCGACGGGAATTACGTGAACGACTTAAAGTGGCACATCAATGAAACCCGATTGAATCCCTATTACGAGGCTAAACTGATGAAGAATTTCAGCAATAACAATTACAGCTCGTTGACAGATAACTTGGGTGTAAACTGGTATATACAAGACGGACTTCAAATGAAAGCCCAATTCTCAATCACAAAAACAAATGAATGGGCTTCCACGTTCGTGGATCCGGAATCCGCAACCTTTAAAAGGACAGACGAAGATCTAAGCGTACAAAGGGGGACGTTGGACAAGAGTAAATCCGAAACAATAAGCTGGAATTTCAAGGCATTCGCCAATTACGTGAAAACATTGGGAAACCACAACATCAACTTCTCCGCCGGTATAGAATTGAACGAGAACAAATATAGTTATGAAAGTACCACGTTCCGGGGATTCCCGTCCGGAGAATTGAGTTCGCCCATGTACGCCGAGAAATCGGATGCCCCCACCTTCTCGGATAACCATACCCGCCTGTCCAGCGTGTACGCGGCATTAAACTATTCATTCCAGGATATTTACCTACTGGATGCCTCCTTCCGTATGGACGGTTCTTCCGAATTCGGGACAGACAATAAAACGGCTTCATTCTACGCTGTCGGCGCAGGAATCAATTTTCACAAATACGGGTTCTTGCAGGGAGTAGAGAAAATCAGCCAATTGCGATTAACCAGTACTTACGGGCAAACGGGTAAAGTAAACTTCCCCGCCTATGCCGCCAAACACACGTACAAAATTTCCGACAAATATTACGGCACGGGAAACGGGCTAACCTTGTTCTACATGGGTAACGACAAATTGACCTGGGAGAAGACCAATGAATTGAACATCCGCTTCGTACTGGGATTATGCAATGATAATATCACGGTGGAAGCAGACTGGTACAACAAGCTGACCAAAGACTTAATCACGGACGTGACGATCCCGGTATCCACGGGTTTCGAGTCCTACAAGGATAACTTGGGAGAGGTACGGAACCGGGGGTATGAAATCATCGTGCGTGCCAACGTGTACAGGACGCAGAATTGGGATGTCATCCTGTACGGTAACTTGGCACACAACAAGAACCGGATCATGAAAATCTCCGAATCGTTGAAAGCCTACAACACCCGTGTCGACGAAGAATTCGGGAAGTTTGAAGATAACAAGAAAGACCTGACTTACGCCAAACCGCTCATGAAATACGAGGAAGGCGGTTCGCTCACCTCCATATGGGGTATGAAATCACTAGGTATTAACCCGAGTGACGGGCAAGAAATATACGTGAACCGGGACGGACGAATCTCGTATGATTGGGTTTCCTCTCAACAACAAATTCTCGGGGACACGGAACCGGACGCACAAGGCAGCTTTGGGGTGAACTTACGGTACAAAAATTTCTCGTTGTTCGCTTCTTTCATGTATGAATTTGGCGCACAGGCATATAACTCTACCCTCGTGGAAAAAGTGGAATGCGTGGATTTACGTTACCAGAATGCAGACAAACGCGTGCTGACCCAACGCTGGGAATCCGCCGGACAACGTACCCCGTTGAAAGACATCAAGGACAGAAGCGAAACGACCCGCCCGACATCCAGGTTTGTGCAAGACTATAATTCACTGGATTTCACATCCCTAAGTTTAAGCTACGACTTCGAGCGGGAATTAATCAAACGCATTGGTTTGAGTATGCTCCGCCTGCAACTGCAAATGGGCGACCTGACGCATATCTCGAACGTGAAACAAGAAAGAGGTCTATCCTACCCTTTCAGCCGCACATTTAATTTCTCTTTAAATGCAACTTTCTAAATCCATGATATTATGAATAAAATAAGATACCATATCATTTTAGCCATCCTGTCCTTGTTTACCTTGAGCGGTTGCGGTAACTGGTTAGACGTTTCCCCCGAAAACCAGGTAACGGACGAGAAGTTATTTGATGATTATTCCGGCTTCCGCAATGCCTTGAACGGAATATACCGGGAACTATCGGAACAGAAACTTTACGGGCGGGAACTCTCCTGGGGACTCGTGAGCGTACTGGCACAAGATTACGACGCGAGCAGACTGAACAAAGCCTATCCGGAAGTAGCCACGTACAACTACGACCTGGCGGACACCAAGAACATGATAGACCAAGTGTGGATTCAGATGTACAATGCCATAGCAAATTGTAACAAATTGATCGACGAAATACAGAAAAAGGATGGCTCATTCTTCCCGTTGGGCGAGATAGAAAAAGACCTGATCGAGGGGGAAGCCCATGCCTTACGGGCGTTTATTCATTTCGACTTGTTGCGCCTGTTCGCCCCATCCCCCAAGGTGAATGCCGACGGAACATATTTGCCCTATTTCACGAGTTACCCGTCAAAGTACGAACCCAAGCAGAAAACGTCTGATTTCCTGCAACTCGTGATAGACGACCTGTTAAAAGCAAAGAATATGGTTGCTCATTTTGATTCGACCTACGCGGCAGAAAACGGTTTGTATTCCACCACCTGGCGATATTCCCCGCAAAGTACAAAACTGGGACGATTCTTTAATTCCCGTGGAATCCGGTTGAATTATATGGCAATTCACGGGATGCTCGCCCGGGTATACATGTACGCCGGAGATGAAACCAATGCCGAGAGAGAAGCACGTTTCGTGTTGGAACATTTTGTGGCATCGGAGGGTGGCGAAGACGCCTTACGTTTTGCCACAGCAAGTGAACTGACATCCGGCAAGGGATTGAATACCAAGTATAAATCGGAAATCATGTTTGCCCTGTATGACGATAAATTACCGGATCTATACGAGGAATTCAAGACCGAGAATAATACACGTTTTGCCTTGAAAGCCTGGACGGACTTCTTCACCGAGGATGGGGACGATTTGAGAAAGAACCTGGGAGAGTATAATTACGAAACGGGACTATACAATCTTTTGAAATGGCAAGCTTTCACGACAGAAGTTCCCGATGTTACGCCAAACTTCAATTTGCTACCGGTATTACGGTTATCCGAAATGTACTACATTATCAGCGAATGCCGTTACAACGCTACCGACATGACCAACGCCCAATCATACCTGCAAAAAGTACGGGATGCTTACCAGGCAGACAACCGGGTGGTCGACATGAATCGCTACCAAAGGGAATTGATTCTGGAAATGAAAAAAGAGTACTTGACGGAAGGACAACTATTCTTCCTCTACAAACGATTGAACATAGCCATCGAGAATGGCGGGGAAACCGTAAACGTGGGAAACAAGTTTACACTTCCCATCCCGGAAAAAGAAGACATATTCTAAAACACCAAGGAGGATAAATATGAAAAAGATATTATTATTCAGCTTATTAGTAGGATTAGGAAGTGCTTGCAGCAGAGAAAATATACCTTTGTATGACTCTCCGCATCACGTACAATTCGTAAACGAATACACGGACTCCACGGAGATTTCGTTCTTCTTTTACGGTTCGGCACAAGAAATAAAAATAGGATTACCCGTGAAACTCATCGGGATGCCTTTGACCGAGGCAAAAGAAGTTGCCTTAAAAGCAAACACACAATACACGACGGCAGCACCCTCTCAATTTGCCCTACCGGAGAAAGCATTGTTTAAAGCCGGACAAACCCTAGACACGCTTTACATCACGCTGAAACGGGAAGGATTGAACGAAAAAGTACGGTTAGTTGTCGACATTGAGAACGGAACAGAGATACTTAGCGGACAGAGCATATATTCCCGGCAGATCATCTGGTTTAGCACGGAAATATCCCGTCCGGCATGGTGGGATAAGGACGTGGAAGATGTCTTCTTGGGAAGATATTCCATACCGAAATTTCAAAAATTAATCGATGTCACGGGAGTCGGCGATTGGGATGGCAAAACATATGACGAACGCCGGGCTCTCGCGCTAAAGTTTAAACGGGAATTATTACGCCTGCGTTATGCCGGCACCCCTTACCCGGATGAAGAACTGGGGTTGGACGATATGTCTTTGGATGTTCCCGTGCTAGGTTATTAATTGTTGAATAAAAAGAAAAAATAGTATGAAAAAATTAATGATATTATTTATAGCCTGGTTCATTTGGGGATTAGGCGCGTGCGTGGACGATGACGGAAATTACAATTATTTGCCGCAAGATTTGGTCACAATAGAACTACCGAGTTCCTCAGGTTCGGGAGCCTCTTGTATCGAGGGAACAGAATTTGTCTTGGAACCGAAAATCACATGGCAAAACCCGGAAGACGAACCGTATTTCACCTACACGTGGGTCGTGGACAAAGACACCATCTCGCACGATAAAGTGTTGAAATACGTGTTCCCGGAAATCAAAGACTTCTACGTGACCCTGTACTTGACGGACGAAAGAACAAACATCTCCTACACGCATGCTCATTCATTTATCCTTCGCGTGGAAACCCGTTACAAAACCGGCTTCATGGTTCTTTACAAGGACGGCAACACTTCCCGCCTTGGGTTCATAAAAGTACCCGGAAGCGGGGAAGAACCGGACGGATTTGAATACTGGAACGAGAAGGAATTATACAAACAATTCCACGAAGGAGAAGATATGGGGTGCGAACCCGTGAAATTAATACAACACTTTTCTTCCGGTTACACAGCCAACGACCAAGTTTTGGTTATCCAACGCGGCGGGCAAGGTCCGTTAGAACTGGACGGGGTAACACTAAAGAAAGTCATCCTGACAAGACATGAATTTGTAAACGAAGAAATCCCCGCGGTATTCGAGCCGATAGACGTGTGCTACAACGAGAGAATAAACCTGATATTAAATAGCGACGGTAACCTGTACAACCGGATGATTACAGTTTCAGATGCATTCCAATCCAACGCATACAGTAACGTCCCCATGAGTATTGACGTGTCTAATGGCGTTAGCGGCGGAAAGATCACCTTGTTTGCTCAGCCGGCTGGTTCCGCGATGACAAACACGATATTGGCATATGACGCTACCCCGGAACACAAACGCTTTGTTTTGGTTTCCATGGCTGGAAGGAATCGGGCGGGAATGGCTATCGTATCTTCAAGCACGGGAGAATGGCCGGACAATTACGTGCCGTTAGACAACCTGGGAGAATATGATCTAGTATACGCCTGTCCCTACAAGGACGACCTGATGACAAGCTGGGGGGATGCCTACTTCTATTTCATTCTAAAGGATGCGAGCGGTAAATATTGGATACAATCATGCAATATGCCTCCCTCATCCATAGGAAAATTAGACATAAATCCCACGAGTGACATATTAAAAGAATTCCCTAAAGGGGACCAAATCACCGCTAAAACAAAATTCTTATGCCACCGTTCCGGCGACTACCTATTCTTCTCGGGTGGCGTGAATAACGATATCCTATATTGTTATCAAGTGAACACGAATAAGACAACTGTATTCTTTAATGCAGGAACCTCCATCACGGCATTGAGTTTCAATGAAGGCTACACGATGTTCGGTTATACTGGAATCGCTATCGGTACGGCAGGCGGCAAAGTCCATTTTGTTGATGCTTCCAGAAGTTCCATCATGACGGAAGGTAATCCAACCATCTACAAGGAATTTGAAGGATATGGCGAAGTCGTCGATATCATTTACAAACACACGTCAGCCATGATGCAATACAATTAATTCGCCTAAACATAAACATTGATGAAGGGGGGTATCCGAAAAGTCGGATACCCCCTTCTTTATATTACATCTCCTGATTTCATTCTGCGCCCAAAAAAACATTAGCCGACAGTCCAAATTTTTAGTACACTGAACATACAGAGAACCCACTATAAACCCAAAGAAGATTCACCCAAATCATACCTATCCTCCGTTGTATCTCCGTTTCTGCCGTAGACATTCTATAATCTTTTATATAGAAACATAGGAGCGCAAACGCCCCCGACACGACAGTGAAAGACGATTACCTCGATTCTTCCCCGGTTCCTCTCCGGTTCTTCAGTATAAACACTCTCCTTTCAAGACTGTTTCAGATCAAACCAAATATCGATTATCCGTTTCTCCCGCCTGCATCGGGAATATCAACACGAAGCCGTTCACCTGAAAATACTTGTTCAGATAATTCGGGATGCGATTCATACTAGCGTGGTACGAGATCCGTTCTCTCCGGCTCATCACCACCCACAACATATCATCGTCCTTTATTTCCCGGAAGATAATCAGGAAATCGTCCCAATCCTCAAAGGTTGTGAACTCGGCTTCTATCGGACGCTTTTTATAAATATCCTTCAAGTATCCTAAAGTGGTTTCCGTCCCGTAGAACACGACCTTGCCGCCCGTGTTCTGAATAACATTCCAGATTTTATTCACCCACATGGAGAAACCGACTTCTTTCTCCGCTTGCTCGGGAACGACCACCAAATGACGCTTCACGGTAGCAATGGGTTGCATCGGGCGATACACCAACGTCGTCACGTTGCTCTGTCCCAGAATACCCTCGGTCATATTCCCCAGAAACGAAGAAGTAGCCCGCTTTCCCTGGTGCAATCCCAACACAAGATCCGTGATGTTTTGTTCCTTTATGACGCTGATGATCGCATTCACCACGTTCAGATCGTAACGCAACAAATCGTTCAGCTTGTTATCTGTCGCGGAAGCCGTCGTTACCGCCATATTCAGCACCTTCCTCGCCTGTTTGGAAGCCTTTTCGTCCGACACCTTATTGTCGATCACGTTCAAGGCAAACAGACCGTCTTTATTTCTCTTCGACTTGATCGCCGTACTCAGGTTCACCAGTTCCGTCACGTTCCTTTCATAAGACACGGGGATCAATATACGCTCCTTGTGCTCGTCGATATCTTCCTTATCGCCGGACGAGTCCGCCATGGCAATATTATGTGCCCCCTTTTGCGCGGAGAAAGAAGCCATCGTGCAAGTAACCAATATCATCAGTATGGTACCGTTCAACACGCTCTCGTTCAACAGGCGGATAGGCTCGCCATCGGGAGTTTCTCCCAAAATCACGTTGTATCCCACCATCACCGCCGCCAATGTCGCCGCTGCCTGGGCGTTACTCAACCCGAAAATGACTCGCCGCTGATCGATCGTCAGGCGAAAAGTTTTCTGCGTCAACCACGCCGCGGCATACTTCGCCGCGGTGGCAACCACGATCATCACCGCACCCACCTTGATCGTTTCTATATTCGTGAAGAAAGCCCGGTAGTCTATCAACATTCCTACCCCCAACAAGAAAAAGGGTATAAAAATAGCGTTCCCCACAAACTCCACCCGATTCATCAAGGGAGAGGTCGACGGAATCAAGCGATTGAGCGCCATCCCGGCAAGGAAAGCCCCGATGATAGATTCCAGCCCGGCTAACTCAGCCAAATATGCCCCCAGGAACACCATGACCAGTACAAAGATATATTGCGAGATATTGTCGTCACACCGCTTGAAAAACCAACGCCCAACCAAAGGAAACACGATCATCACGAAAGCAAAGAATATAACAACCGCTGCCGCCAGACGATACCAGAACCAATCGTCCATTTTCCCGACAGCCATCTCCACGATAACCGTCAATACCAACAATGACAACGTATCCGTAATCATGGTTCCCCCTACGGTAATCCCGACAGATTTATCCTTCGTGATTCCCAGTTTGCTGACGATCGGGTAAGCGATCAGCGTGTGGGAAGCAAACATACTTGCCAATAAAACGGATGTCAACATGGAGAAATCCAACACGTATAGTCCGACAGCCGTTCCCAATGCCATGGGTATCAGAAACGTGTACATCCCGAAAGTTAGACTCTTCCATTTATTCTTTTTAAAATCCCCCAAATCAATTTCCAAACCCGCCAAGAACATGATATACAATAACCCGGCTGTCCCGGAAAGGATGATGCTACTATCCCGCAGCACCAAATTGAACCCGTTAGGACCGATCACCGCACCCGCGATAATCAATCCCAACAAATGGGGAATTCTCAACTTGTTCAGCAACAACGGGGCTGCCAGAATAATAACCAGTATCAACAGAAATTTCAATACCGGATCAGTCAATGGCAATATAATATTAGCAAGTATTATTGGCAACATAAATATCATTTTACAAGTACATCTCCCCGTATTTCAACATCTGCGCCAAGAAATCCGTCGGGTACTCGACCACCACATCCGCAATCTTCCCCTCTTTCTCGACCAATTTATATTCGGGATTCACGAATCCGGCATACGGGGCAACATTCAATTTACGGTAACGCTCCAAAACTTCCTCGTGCAAGACGGGATCGATCCGGACACCATAACCCTCAATCAAATCACGGGCACCCGCGAAATCCCCTTCCGACTTCACCCGCTGGATTTCAGCCAACAGTTTCCCGAACAGCTGCCGCAATGCCGCGTAATCCCGTATCGTGAAATAAGTCTTTCCCTCCCGCACGACACGCTCGATCACGTTCGCCGCCTTTCCCCGTTCGTACACCCAGGAGGCTATCAGTTGACGGTTGCGCATATGCGACTCTTCCAGATTACTCCCTAATTTCACCCGGGTAAGTTGCACCATCAACCCATTGCGTATATAATTGCAGTATTCACTTTTTGCCACCTCCAAAGAAGGAATAACACCCAGTTCCACGAGTTTCGGGTCCATGATATAATAAAGAGCGAACAAGTCTGCCCTTGTTTCTTCTATCGTGGAATAATAATTCTTCAGAGCCTCCTGTCCCACGCCGGGAAGCATCTTGCCGGAACCGTGACCGAGGCACTCGTGCAAATCCGTGTGTACATTGCCGCCCAGATAACCGTATTCCCGCACGAGTTCCTTCTCTTCTTCCGAGAACGCGAACTCGTCCAGCACGCCGGAAGTCAAAGAAGTTTGATTGTAGGCATACGTGATATTATCCAGCGTGACGGATTTACTCCCGTAACGTTCCCGTATCCACTCGGCATTCGGGAGATTGATACCAATAGGCGTAGCCGGATGACAATCCCCGCCCAACATTGCCGCCTGTACCACGCGGGCAGTGATCCCGACAACCTCTTTCTTTTTAAAGCGTTCGTCTATCGGGGCATTTTGCTCGAACCATAAGGCATTGTCCGCCAATTTGCGCGTGCGCTTGCAAGCCTCTTCATCCATGATCTGTACCACGGACTCCCAACTTGCCTTATACGCCAGCGGATCACCATACACTTCAATAAAACCGTTTATAAAATCAATCGGAGCGGCACTCTCCTTTACCCATTCTATCGAATAGCGATCGAAAAGAGAAAGGTCACCCGTCCGATAATATTGGATCAACAAATCGATAATCGTTTTCTGATGCTCATTGCAAGCATATTCGCCTGCCTTCTCCAGATTCTTGACAATACGGGCAAGTTCCTCGCTATACTTTCCCCCGATATGCCATACATCCTCCCGCAAATTCCCCTGTTCGTCACGCACAAGCGTGGAATTCAGTCCCCACGAAATCAATTCATCCTGTTTCTTTTTCTCCCCGTAGAAAGCCTCGACTTCCTTTTGCGTCACTCCCTCGTAATAATTATTCGCAGAAGCCTGCACGAGATCTTTCCCCTCGTCCAACACCACCCGCTTTGCCATATACTCCGGATCGAAAAGCACCCGTTCCAACTCCCCATAAGCCGTTTCTTCCCCGGCAGCCCGGAGAAGCGATTTAAAATACTCGGGAGTAAAACCGGGAGTAAATTTCTCCATCGAATAATGATGATGTATCCCGTTCGCAAAAAATACCTTCTTGGCATAAACCAAAAAAGCCTCAAATTCTTCGGTTTCCCGGTCGCCTTTATAATCCCGCAAGATTTTCTCCATCACCTTCCGCAAACGCAGATTATATTTGTTATTTTGCTCCCAAAGGATATCCCTACCAGCCAAAGCCGCCCGGCTCAAGTAATAAACAAACATTTTCTCCCGCAACGTCAGACCGTCAAACGCGGGAACATCATAACGCAATATCTTTATATCGTCGAATTGCTCCAAAAAATACACTTTCTCGTTCATCTCTATTCTGTTTTTAATTCTTCATGCCCGGCTACTTTAAACGAATCGTTTATCCGCCGGACAACACCCCGGGCAATATCGTCACCTTTCTTATTACTTGAAACGAGCTGATAAAGTTTCAAGCCGTCGACATACATCGTGATCCGAAACTCGTATTCCGTACCCCCCTTCACGTATGTCCCCTGCATGACGATCCCTGTCATATCGCCCATCTGCACGTATGCCTTGTCATTTTTCAGATCGAATACACCCCGCTGCCCCTTCACGTTATTCAACACTCCTTCTGCAGCCCCGTCCAAGTCAGCCTGCCCCACCTCCGGGACGTACTCCGCAAACATCAACATGATCTCTGCCCCGTAACCGTTATAAGCAAAACCATCCATTTCCTTCATCAAAGCCTTCACCTCCTCCGGCAACCTGCCTCGTATCGCATTCCCAACAGATTTCATTGCCTTGGGGGTTGCCAAAGAAACACCACCGGCATACGTCCCCATGTACCATTGTTGTTCCAGCACCGGCATATCCGTGTCCCCCACCTGAGCCTTATACGCTTTCGAGAATTCACTGATCAGAAGGACAATAAACAAAACCATCAACAAAGCCCCGATGCCCGCGGCAATGACTCCTTTTTTATTTTTCTTCCCTTCCGGTTTCGACAGGTCACCTTTCTTCACCTGTTCCTCTGTCAAACATACCTCTTTCTGAAAATCCTCGAATGTTTTCTCCGGATGGCGTGTTTTCCAATCCTTAAAATTATCTTCCAGTTTCCGGTTACATAAACCGCAAACCATCATGTATTCCGATTTTACCTCGTTGAGATGATTACAATGCTTACATTTCAAATAATACATAACCTACTGATTCTGATTAAACCGTTCCAATATCTGTTTCGACGCCTTGATTGACTTCTTATACCACGCAAACAACACGTTGTCCCGTTCCTCCCGCGACAGATGCCAATCAATATCCGTCTGCCGCAATCTCTGCACGACACTATACATCAGCAAAGCCGCACACACGCTCACGTTGTAGCTTTCCGTGAACCCGTACATGGGTACTTTCACGAATTCATCCGCCCTCGCCAGCACCTCATCCGACAGCCCGGTCAATTCCGTCCCCATGAAGAAAGCCATTTTCCCCGCGTGAAGATTCAACCGGTCAATATAGGTATCCCGCTCGTGAGGGGTGGTTGCGATGATCCGATACCCTTGGGCTCGCAACGCTTCAATTGTTTCTATCGTGTTATTTTCCTTATGTTTGTGCCGATGTATCGTCAACCATTCGGATGCCCCCATGGAAATCTCCGAATTATCATGAAAATGATTCTCTCCTTCAATAATATGCACGTTCTGAATCCCGAAACAATCGCAAGAACGCAGTACTGCGCTACAATTGTGTTCTTGATACAAATCTTCCAACACCATGGTAACATAACTTATCCGCTCGTTTACCAATCTCTCGAATAAATCGTTCTTGTAGTCCGTCACGAACTCGCTCAAATACTCAACTTGCTCTCTAATTGAATGCATATAAACAGCTTATAGAATTTCAAGATTCATAAATTTTATAAGGTAAAAATATGAAATTTAATGAACAATACGAACTTTATCCTCCTTATGAAGATCATAAATTTTACAAATAAAAAAAGGGTGTCGTAAAAAACACCCTCCTTTTATCTTCAAATGGTAATTATAGTTGGCCTTCCAATTCAGCACCAGCTCTAAATTTCACCACTTTCTTTGCCGCAATCTGGATTGTCTTTCCAGTTTGTGGATTTCTTCCGCTTCTAGCGCTTCTCTCGGATACAGAGAAAGAACCGAAACCTACTAACGCTACTTTGTCTCCACCCTTTAAAGATTCACCAACAGTAGCAACAAAAGCCTCTAGTGCCTTTTTAGAATCTGCTTTAGTCAAACCAGCCTTTTCAGCAATTGCATCAATTAATTGAGCCTTATTCATAATCGATAGTTTTAGGATTAGAACTAATAAAATTTTCTATATGTCGACAAATGTAGGTATTTTCTTGATTAAAGCAAATTTTTTACGAAAAAAACAAAGCAAATTTATCCGCCCCTAGCTACGAAGTCGCAACATAGTCCCTTTTCATTAACAAATCACCTCTGCACACCCTTCTCCGTCCATTGCGGCGGACACAATCCCCCCCGCATACCCGGCTCCTTCGCCACACGGGTACAACCCAGCGACTTCCGGATGAACCATACTTTCCGCCTCCCGGGGAATCCTCAATGGTGAAGAAGTCCTGCTCTCCACACCTAGCAAAACCGCCTCTTCCGTGATGAAACCTCTCGCCTTCTTCCCGAATTGTTCCAATCCCGTGCAGAGGCGCCGAGACACTACTTCCGGTAACCATTCACCGAATAAAGTAGCCCGCGCTCCCGGTTTATAAGATGTCCGGGGCAAATTCTCGCTCAAATGCCCCCGTAAGAAATGAGTTAAACGCTGTGCCGGAGCATACAAATTCTTTCCTCCTTCTTCCCATGCCATGCGCTCCAAATCCTCTTGAAACTCCATTCCGGCAAATAAACCGTTATAATTCATCCTGACCAACTCCGCCTCACCGATGGAAGTAACCATAGCGGAATTAGCCCATGCCGTGTTCCGCCCCGAAGCCGACATCCCATTCACAACCTGTTGTTCCGGTCCCGTGCACGCCGGAACGACCACCCCTCCCGGACACATACAGAAAGAATATACCCCCCGACCGTCAATATTAGTCACGAAACTATATTCCGCGGCAGGCAGGAAATCCCCCCTTCCTCGCGGGTTATGATACTGTATGCGATCTATCAACTCCTGCGGATGTTCCAAACGCAACCCCACGGCAAACTCTTTCGATTGCATCAACACGGAACGGGCGTGCAGCATACGGTACACATCACGGGCTGAATGTCCCGTGGCTAGAACCACGTTATTCGCCCGGATCTCTTGATCCCCGACAATCACCCCTCTCACCCTATTCTCCTCTATGATAATATCCGTTACCCGGCTGTTAAACCGGACTTCCCCGCCATACTGCTCTATGGTCTTACGAATATTTACAATCACCCGCGACAACTTGTCCGTACCGATGTGTGGATGCGCATCTATCAATATATTCTCCGAAGCCCCGTGATGTACCAAAATTTCCAAAATACGATTCACATTACCCCGTTTCTTGGAACGCGTGAACAACTTCCCGTCCGAGAATGTACCGGCTCCCCCCTCACCAAAACCGTAATTGGAATCCGTATCGGCGATCCCGGTTTTGTACAAACGGTTTAAATCCAGCTTCCGATCCTCCACACGCTTTCCCCTCTCCAACACGATCGGTTTCTTTCCCCGTTCAATCAACCGCAATGCAGCGAACAACCCTGCCGGACCGGCTCCCACGATAACCACGGGTTCCGCTTGCGATACATCCTTATACTGTGGCACAAATTCCCTCTCCCTCTGTTCAACCCGGTCGGTGTAGACCCCCACCTTCAACTGAATCACCACCCTGCGCTGGCGGGCATCTATCGATTTACGCAAAATCTCCGTGTGCACAATGCGCTCTTTCTCCACGTGCAATCTCCTTGCCAACAAATCATTGACAATATCCTTATCATGTGCCTCCTCCGGCGTTATTCTCAATTCTATCTCTTGATACATAATTTCAAATGGCTTTGCCATGTTACAAGTTACAAGGTTACACGTTACAAGTTCAAATTAGCAAGAAACAAACTTGCAACCTGTAACCTGCCAAACTGTAACTTTTAAATTTCAACTTGAAATTAAAAAACTAAAACCCAAAAGTAAGAAAAATTCCAAGACCGGACTCATTTTTATATTTCCAAATTTTCAAATGATTCAATTAACCCCTACCTTCGCACAACAGATTTTTAAATAAATATACATATGAGCAAGATAGCATTAATCACAGGAGCTACTTCCGGTATCGGAAAAGCAACAGCCCACAAATTGGCTGAAATCGGATATGACATCATCATCACCGGACGCCGGGGTGACCGTTTAACGGCTTTTGAAAAAGAATTGAAAACAAAAGGCATAAATGTACTGGCTCTCCAATTCGATGTTCGTAACCAACAAGAAGTACACAACGCTATTTCCAACATTCCGGACGCATGGAAAAATATTGATGTTCTCGTGAATAATGCCGGTCTTGCCGTGGGAACCTCCCCGATACAGGATGGGGTACTGGATGATTGGGAACGCATGATCGATACAAACGTGAAAGGCTTACTTTACATCACGCACGAAGTAGCCCCCTTGATGATAAAGAACAACAGAGGACACATCGTGAACATCGCTTCCGTGGCAGGCAAGGAAGTCTATCCCGGCGGTAACGTGTACTGCGCCACCAAACACGCCGTTGATGCACTTTCCAAGGCAATGCGGATCGATATGTTGAAACATAACATCAAAGTAACCAACATTGCCCCCGGTATGGTAGAAACCGAATTCTCCGTGGTTCGTTATAAAGGTGACCAACAAGCCGCCGACAATGTTTACAAGGGCATTACCCCGCTTACCGGAGAAGACATCGCCGACACCATCGTCTTTGCCGTTACCCGCCCCGCTCACATCTGCTTGAACGACATCCAAATCATGCCGACAGCACAAGCGAGCTCCAGGGATGTAAACAGACAATAAAAGTTTCGTGATTTAATGCTTCGGGAAGCATTAAATCACGAAATCACCGAGTCATTCACTTTAAACTCTAAACTCCCTTCTGGAGAAGTTAGAGGGGGTGGATATAAATCTGCCTCCTAGATATTTTTTTACAATTATATCACCATGAAAAAATCGTTCTTACTAATTCCCATATTTTGTATTTCATCCTTCATTTGCTCGGCACAAATAATAAAGATCAAATTATCGGACGGAGATACACTAACCGGTAAACTATTCCTACCCACGCAGGATGAAATAAAAGAACTTATTATATTGATTCCCGGCACAGGTCCGAACACCTATATGAATCATAGGAAATTCGGGAACTATGATTTCAATTACGTGGACTTATTCGCAGAACAATTCAATAAAAGAGGTATTGCATTGTTTACCTATAACCGGAGAGGGGTCGATCTTGGAGAAGATGCTCCTTATTTCGATAAAATTGACAGGGAGAAATACAAAAAATACCTGCCCGTCACCGAGGCTATTGATATCGAAACCGTTATCAAGAAACTCAAGAAAAACAAACAATTAAAAAAAGCCCCCATCATCCTGTATGGAATCAGTGAAGGTACAATGATTGCCAGTATTGTTGCCGACCGTCAAAAAGTAAACATTAACGGATTATTCCTGCAAGGTTATGCGCATGATAATTTAAGCGATATTATAAAATGGCAATTTTCAGGAGCTAGTTCTATCATAAATCTCAAAAGCTTCTTCGACAAGAATAACGATAATATTTTTACCCGGGAAGAATACACGGATACAAGTAAAATTGCGACATACGGGAGACAACAAATTTTACGGAACGCAAGATTCGATGATCTTGATCTCGATAAAGACGGAGTTATCTCACAGAAAGACTTTGGTTTATTGAACCATACAACTTATGAAAAACTCCTTAGCGCCATAACAAATAATGATGACGAATACATATGGAATAATTATTTCAGAGTAACCTCCGCTTGGCTGAAAGAACACTTTGCACTAGAAACCAATAAAACCAGATTACCGCGTCTAAACATCCCTATTTACATCTTTCACGGAGACTCGGATGCCAATACTCCTGTCGAAAAAGTATATGAAATCAAAAATGAATTTGAACGCCTTCATAAAGAAAATCTCCATGTATTCATATTTAAAGGACATAACCACGATCTAAATTATATGAATTACATTTATTACAAACAAATTCCTGAAGGACTACAAAAGATATTCGATACAGCAGAAGCATTAAAGAAATAATCTATTTCCAATCCTCGCTTCCATCCACCACCACAAACCCCTGTCGCAGCGTATTTCCTTTGGCATCCACGAGGTGCAACACGTGTCGTCCCGGAGACACATTGACCTCCAATTGATGGTGATAACGGGTCGTTCCCAAAAATTGATCGTCAATATGCCAGTACACCAGCATCGAAGGCTCCCGGTGAGCCATCTCGAAGATCACGCCCCTCACGACACCTCCCAAATCTTTGGGTATAAACACCCTTAGCCCCCGTTGCGGGTAGATCATCTCCATCACGTCATCCTGTCCCCGCTGGCAATCCGCACGATAGGGCGGCAATTTCTTGTAATCCGCGTGTGTACGGGCATAATACCACTCCTGCACGGGCGACAACACGAACCAAGGCTCTATTTTCATCCGGTTGACAGACTCGCATTCCGAATCGACACGGAACTTTCCCGCCAAATCCAGATTCACCAACCGATGATAAGGACAGACAGCCGTCTTCTCCCCGGCACGGGCAATCCACACGGTATCCCTCTCCGGGCATATATCGGAAGCCCGATAACCGCTCTTGCGGCATACCGCCGTTTCAACCAATTCCTCACGGGGCATAAAAAAATGTTCGTCCGTTCGCAATAAAGAAGCCACTTCAAACAAGATAGGAGCGGCAGCCCTCACCCCGATCAAACCGGGTCGTCCTTCACCGTCCGCATTGCCAACCCACACTCCTACCACATATTCCGGGTTCACCCCGACAGCCCAAGCATCCCGGAACCCGAAACTCGTTCCCGTCTTCCACGACAAATTCATGGATGATGCAAAATTCTTCCACCCGGACTCCAGATCCGGTCGTTCCACATCCCGCAAGGCTTTAAAAGTCAACCATACCGCCGAAGCTGTCACCACATTCTGTCGTATCTCCGTACTATCCGCCCGCTCATCGCCCCACACTCGCAAACGCCGGAACTCATGGTCGAAACTAGCTCCGTCGCATTCCGAGTAATGCCTCAATATAGAAGCCATTCCCCCGTACATATTACACACGTCCCACAGCTTGCATTCCGCCCCTCCCAGGATAAGACTCAACCCGTAATTTTCCGCCCTCCGGTTCAGCGTGGTAATCCCCATCTTCTTCAAATCGTCGTAAAAATGCTCCACCCCGTATTCCCGCAGCAAACGAACAAACGGGATATTCAAAGACATGGACAGAGCTTTAGCGGCAGGCACCACTCCTTGAAACTCCTTGTTAAAATTAGAAGGCGTGTACCCGCCGAAACGAGAAGGCACATCCGACACGATACACCCCGGCAAGATATACCCCGATTGCTGCATCAATGCGTACAAAGCCGGCTTCAAAATACTACCGGAACTACGGTTGGAAGTTATAATATCTACTTGATTTCCTCCATTCTCCCGTACTTTAGGGCTATTCCCCACGTAAGCCCTCACCTCCCCAGTCGGGATATGCGCCACCAGCACTGCGGCATTATAGATATGATTATGTTTCAGCACGTCGATATGCCTCGCCACAATCTCGTTCACCCTCTCTTGTAACCGGGCATCAATAAAGGTCGGATTAATTTGTCCCCTCCGCTGCTTGTAGGCTTTCGCCAATAGATGCGGTGCGATACATTCCGGGCTGTATATCCGTTCGGGCAATGGTTCTGCCGTGGCAACCGCCAGATCATCTTCTCCAAAATACCCTGTTTCACTAAGTTCCCGCAACAGCTTGTCCCTTTTCGCCTTCAATTCCGGCATATTCTTTCCCGGGTACATCAAAGCCGGAGCGTTCGGCAATACCGCAAGGAGAGCCGCTTCCGCCCAACTCAACTCGTCTGGCTGACGGTTAAAATACTTGAGTGCCGCCGCCTGTATACCCACGATATTTCCCCCGAAAGGAGCGTGATCCACGTACATATTCAGAATCTCCCACTTGTTGAAACTCTGTTCCAACCGCAACGCCAGGAACATTTCCAGTATTTTCTCCGGGATCGTCCGGGGCGGATTCTCCCGTGACAACCGCACCACCTGCATAGTCAGCGTGCTTCCCCCGCTTACCACCGAACCACTTCGCACGTTCAGAAACAAGGCTCTGGCTATAGCCCAAGGATCGACGCCCTCGTGCGCCCAAAAGCGCTTATCCTCGAAACAAAGCAAAGCCGCCACGTACTTCGCTGACAAATGCCCCCGACCGGACACCCGAAACTGCCCGTCCTCGGCAACCGTCATTCCCATAATCTCATCATCCCGGTCAAGAATTACCGTGGAATAAGGTACACGAAACAAGGGGTCGGGTAAGAAAAACCACCAACCGACAAGCAAGGCAAGTAACATACTCCCCCCGATCCATCTTCTCAGCATCGGTCTTCGTATCTTATCTCGCCCGATATGCATACGCGAAATATTATAAGGAATATTCTTCGATATGGAATCCTCGCAGGAACTCTTCTACCCTCATCCGTTTCTTTCCGGACAATTGCAATTCTTTAATCCGGATCACACCGCCTTTCACGTGAACATCCAATACCTTCTTCCCGTCGGAAACCAGCCTCACCTTCCCGTCACTTTCTCCCGGCATTCGCTCGACAGCGAACAGCTTCATGGAAACACACTCTCCCGTTCCCTTATGTCTCAATTCCGTCCAAGCCGCCGGGAAAGGCGCCAAGCCCCGAATATGATTGTACACCGTATCCAAATCCCGGAGCCAGTCGACCTTCATGTCCTCCTTGAAAATCTTCGGGGCGTGCTTCGGTTCACGTCCTGCCAGCAAACCGACCTGCTCCTGCAAGGGATAATCCCCCGCTGCCATCGCCTCCACCGTCTTCACCAACAAATCAGCCCCGGCACACATCAATTGATCGTGCAACTCTCCGGCTGTCATCGTGTCGCTAATATCCACCCGTTGTTGGAATATCAGATTTCCCGTGTCTATCTCGTGTTTCAAAAGAAAAGTCGTCACCCCGCTGTATTGCTCCCCGTTCATCACCGCCCAATTAATTGGCGCTGCACCCCGGTAATCGGGCAATAAAGAAGCGTGCAAATTGACCGTACCTAACGGTGGCATATTCCACACCACCTCCGGCAACATCTTGAACGCCACCACCAACTGCAAGTCCGCCTCCAACGCCTTCAACTCCGCCAGAAACTGTTCGTCACGAAAACGCTCCGGTTGCAACACTGGCAATCCCCGTTCCACGGCAAACTTCTTCACCGCCGATTCCTGCAACTTCTGTCCCCGTCCCGCGGGTTTATCCGGGTTCGTCACTACCGCCACGATATTTTGCCCGGCTTCCAATAACTTTTGCAAAGGATACACCGCAAAATCCGGCGTTCCCATATACACGATTCTCAACTTACGCATCCTTCTTTTTCTTTTTAAAGAACCCGATAATTTTCTTGATAAAATTCATGTAAGACTCGCTGCTCATCACGGCAGAATCCGTCATTGCCGTGTAAGTCAATATCGCCCCCAACGGCAAAAGCACCACAGATGAAATCCACATTCCCTGCCACGGCTCCAATGCTCCCTCGCGGGCAGCCCGTTCTCCCATCATCCATATAATGTAATACATGATAAACAAGAATATCGACACCACCACGGGTGCTCCCAATCCTCCTTTCCGGATAATCCCCCCAAGAGGCGCTCCGATAAAGAAAAAGATAAAACAAGCAAATGAAAGCGTGAACTTCCGGTGCCACTCTATATTATACCTGCGGATACCAGCTTCGTCCCGGTTATACACTTGCACGTTATACCGCAAATTCTCTTGTGCCCCTTTTGCCAGTTTCACGGCTTCATCCACGGCTTTTTTCTGTTCCTCTATATCAAAATGCTGGTACAAACTATCCAAATCCTTCACCTGTTCACCCGTTTCCTCCCGGAACACGCTATCCCTCTGTGGACTCCGATTCTTCTTCACCATATAATTATCATTCCGCATCCTGTCAAGAGTACCTTGTTTCTGAATATTCAATCGTTTCTGTAAAGAATCGACAGCCGTCTCCAACTGCACAATATTCAGCATCCCGTAACTATCCTTGAACAAATCATCATCGGAACGTTGCAGTTCGTTCCCCGCCAGCGGGATCACAAAGAACTGCTTATCAAACTTCACCCTCCGGAAAGGATACGTTTCCTTGTTTCCCGACTTTCCCCCCTCATCCGTGTAAGTATACCCGTTATACAACTGCACTTCCATAAAATTGCCGGATGCGTTGGCTTTCATGATGCCGGAATCCGCGATAGTCGTTTCAAAATTACCCCTACGCCCGTTTTTCGGATGGCTATATATCAACATATTATACATCATCCCATCCTTCTTGTCTATCTTGTCCACTTTGATACTATACCCCTCTATGTCATTAATAAACATCCCCTCTTTCAACGACAATTCCGGTTTTTGCTTTTTAATATCATAAAGTAAAGTACTCGCTTTCAAGTTCGCATAAGGAAGCACGTTATTAGAAAAGAAAAAAGCACCGATCGTGAACACGATAATTAAAACGATGAGCGGCTGCATAATACGGTAAAGGGAAATACCTGCCGCCTTCAACGCTGTCAACTCGTAATTTTCCCCCAAACTCCCGAAAGTCATGATTGAAGCCAAAAGCACCGCCAAAGGCAACCCCATCGGTACCAAAGTCAACGACACGTATGACAATAACTGAATAATCACGTCCGCATCCAATCCCTTTCCCACGAGATCATCTATATATCGCCACAGGAATTGCATAATCAGGACGAACATACTAATAAAAAACGTCGCCACGAAAGGACCGACAAAGCTTTTCAGCATGTACAGGTGTAGCTTCTTCATCTTTAGCACCTTATATTGGTTTTCTTATTTTTCTATCTAACTCTTCACGAATGAATTTACAAAGATAAAAAAATTCTACCGAAAATAGTCCATAAAGTCCGTAAAGTCTATAAAGTCTGTAAGGTCAATAGACCCTGCGGGCGCTTTGTCCACGGCAACAAAGTTGCCGACAAGTGTGTCCGAAAGACAATTGTGACTTTACGGACTTTACAGACTCAACGTGCTTCGCGCATCACCCTCCTACCGTCCGATGAAGCATCTCGATTTGTTTATTCCACAACTCGATCTCGTCACCCTCCTCGTCACTATCCACGAAGTCGGTGATAATTAAAGCCACTTCTTCCGTCAAAGGTTCCACGTGCAGAGAAAACTCTAAAAATTCATCTTCATCGTCCGCATCCAACCACTTAAAACGTACAAACGAATTTTTCTTCATAGCCACAAGCTCGGCTTGCTCATCAACACCATCCCACCCGAAGGTGAAAATATTCCCATCATGTTTCACATCATCGGAAAACCACTCCGCTAGACCCGGCGCGGTACTTAGACGAGAGAACAATATACTTACCGACGATGAGAAAATGTACTCTAAATCGATTCTTTTCCTCATACTGCATTCAATTTGTTCGACAATATATAAAAGTTTTACGGAATATGCAAAAAAATGCTACATTCCGCCCCGGCTTTTTAATCAAAAAAATCAATTATACCTACGGCTCTGTACGTTACAGACTCATATTTTTCGATTGCACCCGTCCATCGTACACGAGCACACGTCCCAAACGAATCAAACCAAGGTATCCCCGGCAAAACCTTTTTGAATGGCTTCCGTGAATTGCTTTTTCCACATCTCGTTCCGGCTCTCGTGAACCCGTGAAAAACGTATAATAATATCCCCGACAGACATGGCGTGCAAATCAAAAGCCGGGTAATAAAAATAATCCTCATCTTCCTTTGCCTCCACCAAAAGATGCAAATCCACCAGCTCCTGAAGCACCAAACGAAGCTTCCCGGTGTTGATCTTCAATTCCTTGTTAATCATCCCGAGGCTGGGACCTCCCTCCCCGTTAATGTACACCCGTGCCACGTATTTCATAATCTTCAAGGCACATTCCAGCGTTTCCATCCATGCCTCGTCCCCCAGCAACTCGTTCCTATACATGAAATGGCGGTTTCGGAATATATAGCACAACTCCGTCCCCCACAACACGACACTCCAACTCAACTGCAACCACACCAGCAACAAGGGCAACGCCGCCAAACTACCGTAAATCGTGTTGTAAGAACTTACCCCAATTTGGAAACGGATGTAAAACCATTGTATCACTTGATAAGCCGTGCCCGCGATCATCGCTGCCACGAAAGCGTGCTTGAACTTCACCGGGGTAGCCGGCATAAACATATACAGGAAAATAAACAGCATCCACACCAGCAAGTAAGGCAGCAACTTGATAAACATCGTCAAAAAAGAACTGATTAACGGGAAGTTCTCCTGCCAATAAGAGGAAGTCATGAAAACGTTCACGCTACTTATCAAGATCATCAAGATCGGGGCGATAAAAATAATCGAGAAATAATCCGTGAACATCCGCCTCAGATTCCGTCCCTTGCGCACCCCCCAGATGCGGTTCATCGTCATTTCCGTGCTATTCAGCACCCGAATGACCGCCCAAAGCAAAATCACGATACCGACTCCCGTCACAACCCCGCCTTTAGCGTTCTTGATAGCCCCGTTCACGTATCCCAGCAACTGATGGGCAAACTCTTGGTTGTCACCCAAACGCTGCAAAAACTCGTTTTCAAGAGATTTGTCCGCCCCAAATCCCGTGGCAATAGCGAATGCCAACGCCATCAAGGGAATAAACGCCAACACAGAATAAAACGTGAGGGCGGAAGCCGAGATCGTGCAGGCGTCTTTTATAAAACGATTGAACGAAACGACTAGAATAGACAGGGCTTTCTGCAAAAACTCCGTGATAATGAAACGATTCCCGTAATCCCGGCGCAACACCATGTAATGGTAATCCAAATCTAACAGACAATCTGCCCGGCGTACAATTTCCAGTCGATACCGCCGGAATAACTCTATACCCTTGTGTTCCTTGAATACATTCATAATTTCACGTTCAAACCTCAAAGATAAGAAAAAGGCTTGTTCAAGACAAGCCTTTTTAGTTTATAAAGTCCGTAAGATTGTAAAGTCTATAAGGTCAATAGACCACTGCGGGGCACTTTGCTCTCAGCAGCTCTAGCTGCCGATAAAAAAATCCGAAAGACACCCATGATTTTATGGACTTTACAGACCTTTTTACCTTCCAATTAACTCCCGTACTTGCTTCTTCACCATCTCCGGGTCGGGATTCACGGGGAATACCAAATGAGGCTTCTGTTGCACGGGCTTAAACTCTTGTTTGTACCGCCCGATACCTCCGCCCGTGATGTTCAGCATAATCACGGCATCTTCCTCCACCCGTTGCTCCTTCACGGCTTGCATCAAAGTAGCGGTAGCCACGGCAGCAGCCGGTTCTATATCTATACCTTCGAGTTTCTCGAATAACTCTTTCGCTTTCATGGCTTCCTCGTTCGTAGCCAGCATCACGTCGCCACCCGTTGCCACCAATGCGTCATAAAGTCCGCCTTTCAACGAATAAGGAGGCTTCCGATTGGACAATACTTTGGCACACATCTCTTTCACTTGCTCGCGTGCCGTGTTCTCATCCACATCAATCAAAGCCCGTGAATTAGCCTTCCATGAATCATAAATCAACGTGAAAGGAATATTCTGTGAAACCATCAATTTCATCAAGTTCTTCCCGTAACGCCCGTCTGCGATAAAACGCTTGTTTGCTTCCCAAGCAGCAATCGCTCCCGTTCCGCTCCCCACGGCTTGGAAATAATAATCCGGAATACGCCCGATCTCCTGCACGGCAGACAACACGGTCGTTCCCATCCCGTCACGGCGAGCCACATTCTTGGCTCCTCCCTCGGGATAGAAGTATTCCATCTCACAAATAATATTGGAAATATGTATTGCGTCAAAATAATCACATCCCGATGCCGCACAAACCAACTTCACGCAATCATTCCACGGCTCGTCAGCCCAAATCGAATCCAGATTATCTTCCGGCACGCACAGCAATAATGGGATACCGTTCTCCGAGCACACCCTTCCGAAAGCCCTCGCCGTATTCCCAGCAGAGGCGACCACCATAATCTTATCACTGTTCCGGTTCGTGCGGGCACACACGGCGTATGCCTCACATTCCTTGAACGAGCCTGTTTTCATCAACGCACCCCGTTCCGGCCAGTAACCGTTGAACGTGATATATAGATTTGACAGCCCAAGGTATTCTGCCAACCCCTCGCTCTTAAAAGTCACGGGCGCCCCCGAACCCTCTAATATCCGGCAAATCGGCAACCAATTGGCATACTTGTATATACCAGGTAAATCATTTCTCACTTCAAATTGACGTTCCGCGTAATTCGCAAAAATCAAAGCCGCACCATCCTTGTTGGGACATTCCAATTCCCATTGCCCGTCCTCGAAAGATGTTCCACAGCACGCTGATTCTAAATGATAACGTGTCATATCTTCACTCCTTGAATTGTACATTTCTTCATATGTACAAAAGTAAAGTATTCCCAACACTCGTGATAGGGTATAAATACCACTTTTTATTTTAAATTTTAGATTCCAACCGCACTAGCCAATATTTTCCCATTTTAAAACTCTAAATTTTAAACTTTAAACTCTTCACGTACTCCGGCACCGTCAACCGGAATATATCCCGTTCCGTCACCCGACTACCAAAAAAGTTCTTGTAACGTTCGGCTTCCGCTTCCACGCTAGCACTGTGGGGATAAAGCACCACTTGTATCTCCGCATCGGGGCGGATCATGCGTGCCAACAATTGCCGGATTTCAAAATCAGCTGCAGGCAGGGAGTAACCGATAAACACGATACGCTTCGCCTCCGACAACTCGATTGCGGCGTTCTGCCATACCAGCTTCATCTGTATATTGCTCAAGTTCTTCAAGTAAGTCGGCAACAACAAATTACTCTGTAACTTGATCGAACTAATATCCGGCATCCCGTAATTCTTGCGGCAATGACGGCAATATGCCGCTTTCATGATAGCGATCTCCTCGCCGAAACGCACGTACATACGCTGGCACAGGGGACATTGAAACCAGTTCATCGAACCGTGCAGCTTCAACAGCTTGATATTATACCCACCGTATCCCACAGCAAGCAATCCCGGCTTGATTGTATTGTCGTTTGCCTCCCACGAACTCACGTAACAGCAGTAATCCACCACGCTCAACTTCTCCGGGTGACCGCTCTCTATTGCCCGTTTCAAAGCATGATCGAACAACACATCCCAGTTCGTGGTAATCACCGACACCCGATCCTCCCCGTCCTCCATGCGCCGTCGGGCAATCCCGTTGATATATTCCGCGAACTCGTCGATATAATCGCCGCAAGCCTCGTTTTTCTTGAAACTGTAATTCACCGCCGCACCCATCAGCGCATTAAACTCCTCCCGCAACTCCACCAGCGCCCGCGAACTGTAACGCCCGATAGAAAGCCCGTCCCAAATACAACGGTCAATAGGCGTGAACACGTCCTCCAACTGCACTTTACAATAGTGATCCTCGTAAATATGCAATTCTTCTTTCAAAAAACCTATAAAATTATCTCTTGCCCGGATCAACCGTTCGTCATCCCGCGTGAAATTCTCGTCCAGAATCATCTCGATGATCTCATTCTGAACCAAACCACCCGCCTCTTTTGAAAAACCCGAACCTAAAAAATAAACCGTCTTATTCATATGACCGTGTTCTAATTATGCCTACACAAAAATAACATTTATTTCGGGTATCCTGATTGCATTCCGGTTAAATTCCACCTCGTCCTTCACGCCCAGCGAGAACCTTTGGTGTTCCCGCGGAAACAATCCCGTGTTTCTCCCTCAAGGCAAGGTGATATTCCAATTGTCAAAGAAATAAAGCCGACTCCTACCGGCTATATCTCGGCTTTAATACCTGAAGGGGCTTATTTCTTTAGGATTCGCACAGGAACACTCTAGCCTTTATATTCCATCCGATACAAATCAAATCCTTCAGCCCAGTAGTCCTTCTCAACCTTCTGCAACATGAACCCCTGTTTCTCGTAAAACTTGTAAGCTACTTGCGAAGTCCTGACGGTTATCCTTCGGATACTGCCGATAGATTTTAGTTTTCCGATTCTATATTCAAGTAATCGAGTACCCAAAGATTTACCTTGATATTCTGGGTGAAAAATATCCCAACTGATTCTTCCTGTCGTCTTACAGTCTGCAAAATTTATCCCGCCACAACCTACAATTACGCCATCGAAAAGCAGAACATAATACAGCTCCCTTTCGTTGTCCAAATACCTGTCCAAATCAGCTTCTTCCTCCGGTGCAAAATATTCCGGCGTATTTAGCCTGATTAAATTCATCACGGCACTCTTGTCCGCAACCTCGTATTCCCTAATTGCAATCAAGTCGTTCATTCTACTACCCTAAAAAATAATTCCGCAAAGATAGCTAATATTTATTATCTAAAACACCAAGCCGACTTTTTGCCCCCCTATCGTGAATTACAATATTTTTTCAAATATAGGAAAAAGTCTATAAATTCAGTGATTAAGTAATACCAAACGTACAATCTTTTGATGTGTATAAAGAGTAGGTAACCTGACAGTGAGAAATGAAACAGAAATAAGGGTGAGAGCAGGCTGAAGAGAGGGAACAACTTCGAATCACTCCCGGTACAAAGTCAATACAATTTCGCTCACGAAGGTCTTTGCACCGAAGTTGAAACGACTTTGCACCGAAGGTGATCCCTATTCTCTTCCCGTTCTCACCGGGATCTCCTCGTCTATTCGTCGGCAATTCATCCAGGTTCCCATACATCAGACAAGGTAGGTATTGCCGTATCTTGCCGGCAGACCAATCCCACCATACCAACGCTTGCAATCGCTCTATCACCTCCGCGCTGAACCGTTTACACATCTTTTTCATGCAAGAAAGCGGTCAAAAAAAGAATAAAATATAGCTGAAAGCGGTAGTTCGAAAATGAAAAGCCCATTTTCAATTTTGCATTTTCAATTTTCAATTAAAAAAGGGCTGCCCTTTCGGAACAGCCCCAACACATAACAATATTTTAAAACCTGTCAGGCTTTGAACATTTCATCGATATGCTTTGCCGCACGGCGACCGTCGCCCATGGCGAGAATCACGGTAGCACCGCCTCGCACGATGTCACCCCCGGCAAACAAGTCGGACAAATTAGACTGCATTGTTTCCTCGTTCACCACGATAGTACCCTTGCGGGATACTTCCAATCCGACAACCGAATTCGGGATAATCGGGTTAGGCGATACACCCACGGCAACCACTACCACGTCGGCATCGATCGTGTACTCGGAACCTTCCATTGGCACCGGGCTACGGCGTCCGCTAGCATCGGGCTCACCCAATTCCATTTTCTGCACCCGCACTTGTTTCACTCGTCCCCGTTCGTCAGCGATATACTCCACGGGATTCGTCAACGTGATAAACTCACATCCCTCTTCCTTGGCGTGTTTCACCTCTTCCAAACGGGCGGGCATCTCTTCCTCGCTACGGCGGTACACGATCATCGCACGCTCCGCACCCAAACGCTTTGCCGTACGCACGGAGTCCATCGCCGTGTTGCCACCACCCACGACAACCACGTTCTTCCCGTGATATATCGGGGTATCGGAATCCTCGCTGTCAGCACCCATCAGATTTACCCGCGTCAAATACTCGTTAGAAGAAAGGATTCCATTACAATTCTCGCCGGGAATATTCATGAAACGGGGAAGCCCCGCGCCGGAAGCCACGTAGAACGCCTTGAAGCCATCCGCTTTCAAGTCTGCCACGCTATCCGTCATTCCCACGATAAAATTCGTCACGAACTTCACGCCCATTTTCTTCAAGTTCTCGATCTCCACGTCCACCACGCTATTCGGCAGACGGAATTCCGGGATACCGTATTTCAACACGCCGCCGATCTCGTGCAACGCCTCAAACACAGTCACATCGTATCCCCGCTTTGCCAGATCGCCCGCGCAGGACAATCCCGAGGGACCGGAACCGATCACCGCTACTTTTATACCGTTAGCCGGGGCTACTTCGGGCACGGAGATATGTCCGGACACCCGCTCGTAATCGGAAGCGAAACGTTCCAGATAGCCAATAGCCACTGACGGCTTCTTGAGTTTCTGCAAATAAAAACACTTCGACTCACACTGCTTTTCCTGCGGGCATACCCGTCCGCAAACAGCCGGGAGAGCACTCGTACGTTTCAACACGGCTGCCGCCTGCAAAAATTCACCCCGTTCGATATTCTTGATAAAACCGGGAATATCGATACTCACGGGACAACCTTCCATACACGTCGGCGTCACGCAATCCATGCAACGTGTAGCTTCCCGCATAGCCATTTCGGCAGTCAACCCCAAGTTCACCTCGATACGCTGGCTTTTGACACGCTCCGCAGCAGGCGTTTCAGGCATAGATACCCTTTCGATAGCAGTACGTTCTTTTCCCGCCACCTTTTGGCGAAGTTCCTGGCGCCACGCCTCGTTACGGTCGCTCACGCCATTCTTCACCTCTATATTCTCGTGTTTTACTTCTGCTTCATGTTGTGCTTTAACAGTCTCGTCATCTTTGAAACCTCCCAAACGAGAAAGGATCTCATCAAAATCAATCTGGTGTGCATCAAATTCCGGTCCGTCCACGCAAGTAAAGCGGGTCTTTCCACCTACTGTCACGCGACACGCCCCACACATCCCGGTGCCATCCACCATGATCGCATTCAAACTTGCCACCGTGGGAATATCGTGCTTCCGGGTCACTTTCTCGCAAAATTTCATCATGATAGCCGGACCGATCGTCACGGCGAAATCAACTTTCTCACGGGCGATCACCTCTTCCATACCCTCGGTAATCAAACCCTTCTTCCCGTAGCTGCCGTCATCCGTCATGACAATCACCTCGTCGGAAGAAGCCCGTATCTCGTCTTCCAGAATCACCAAATCCTTCGTACGTCCGGCAATCACCGAGATCACCCGGTTACCCGCTTCCTTGAATGCCTTCACGATCGGTAACAAGGGAGCAACCCCGACACCTCCGCCACAAGCCAACACCGTACCCACTTTTTCGATATGAGTCGGTTTGCCGAGAGGACCCACTAAATCCGTCACGTACTCCCCTACTTCCAGCGCACATAATTTCCGGGATGAAACACCCATCACCTGCACCACCAGCGTAATCGTCCCTTTCGCCACGTCCGCATCGGCTATCGTCAGCGGCATACGCTCGCCTTTCTCTCCGACACGCACGATCACGAAATTACCCGGCTTGCGGGATTTAGCGATCAAAGGAGCCTCTACCTCTAGTTTTACAACCTTCTCTGAAAAATAAGTTTTACTTACAATTTTGTTCATAATCAATCTGTTATTCCATTGAACTGATTTCTACCCCGCTATCATTTTCGACTTCAAGCCGCAAAGATAACGAACCCCTTTAAAAAAACAATGCCGGTAAGTTTATAATTTAGCGATTTGGCGACCGCCGAATTGTCGATTAAAGCATGACAATCTCTATTCTACTCCGTTTCGTGGAAATATCCAACTCTTTCAAAGCGCTATATACCCGGTTGACCTCCTCGTCCACCCGTTCCGTATCCACACCTTCCTCCCGGAGACGCCCCATGACTTCTGCCACGGCTCGGTCGTACTTCGCCTTATAGCGGGCGTTCAGTTCCGTCCAGTTAATCCCTTTAAAATACCCCGCAATCTGTCTGTCCAGCGGCAAGCGTCCCTGCAACATCAACACGGCGATCATCGGATAACCCGCGTATCCCTGCCAATAGGAAGCGTTGTCGTTCGAGGTGTACTGGTCGCCCTCCCACGTCACGGTGTAACGTTTTTTCCGATCGGAAGAAACCACTTCAGCCCGCTCGCTGTCGAACTTCACCCGCCCGTCGGCAATAGCACTGTATGCCTCGTGAATTTTCTGTATTGGTGGTAATTTATTCATAAGCCATCCATCCGGTTAAAGGTTCTGATCCAAATACGACAGGATTACCCGAAAAGGAACATCCTTGAATATCACTTTTTTATTCTTGTCCAGCAGGTAGAACGTCGGGATAGCCCGCAAATCGTACAAGCGTTCTTTCCGAATAATCTCCCCGTCGTCGTACGCGTTTATCCACGACGAAGGCTGCTCTTTCAGCGATTTCCGCCACACGTCCAAGTCGGGGTCGGGATACACCGAAAGGAATACCAGCCGACGCTGTTTCTCTTTCTGTTCCTTCTCCAAAAAAGGATTCAGTCCCGTACCCGCTATTTCCGCCCGTATCGTCCGGCAGGCATCACAATCGGGATTATTAAAGAAAAGAATGATGTAATTAGAACGAATGTCCGACAACTTCCCTTTCTCTCCCGACGGCAAGGTGTAGACGAAATCGGCAGCCTTGCTTCCCGGTCGGTTTTTCAACGCCATCATAAGGCGGTATTCCGGTCGAACCTTATCGATTTCCCCGATCCGGGGCGAACGCACAATATATTGTAGCACGGGAATATAATATTCCTCGCTCAACATGGGAGAATTAGGGTCATACAAGTAATTCTCGTACAACGAGGTAAAATGAGCGAACATCACCGAATCGGCAGCCAGCGCCTTATCAAGCATTCCGGCAATACCACTTTCCACATCCGCATAAGGCACAAGAGGAAACAATTGCAGGAATCCCCCGAATGCCTGTTCCGTGACCTCCGGCTGGCTTATCAGCGAGGTATCGGCAAAATTAAAATGATCCCAGTAATGAGCAACCAGAAACTTCGCCTGCTCCCTTTCCCCCGTGTAAATCACGGGCACTTCCGGCAACCGGAAAGCCTGCCCTTTCGCCTTTCCCTTCCCCTTGGGTGAGGAAGAACACGCTGCCAGCGCCATACACAATCCGATAATAATACCGAGTTTCTTACTTTTCATAGTCTGATCGATTAAATACTTCTACAAAGATAATATTAATTTTAGATTTTAGATTGAATGATTTCAACCACACAATCTTCCGCTTCTTTTTTCACCCTAAACTCCTTTGGGGGAGGAGGAGCTGGAATACTCTTTCGTCTTCGGTAATCTTTTCATTTTCAATTCTCAATTTTCAAGTGTTTACAACCTTATTTCAAAACAAACGTTTAAGTATAAAAAATGATATGATGAAAACAAAACACGTGCAACAGATATTACCCCCTCCCCCGTCCCACATGGTGGGTGACGGGTTTCGGGTTCACAACTTTTTCCCACACGGGTACGACATCCAGCCGCACCGGATGAGCCCGTTCTATTTACTGGACTATAACGCCAAAATAGACTTCTGCCCAAGGGAAACGCCAAGAGGCGTCGGGGTTCACCCGCACCGGGGATTTGAAACGGTAACCATTGTTTACAGCGGGAAAGTGGCACACCACGACAGCAGGGGCAACCGCGGCGTGGTAGGTCCCGGCGACATACAATGGATGACCGCAGGAGCGGGAGTCCTGCACAAGGAATACCACGAGGCGGAGTACAGCCGAAAAGGTGGTCCGTTCCACGTGGTGCAGTTATGGGTCAACCTGCCCGCCAGTTACAAGATGAGCGAGCCGGGCTACCAACCCATCACGAACGAGATGATCCCAAAATACATCCTCCCGGAAGAAGGCGGCACGGCAGACGTCATCGCCGGGACATTCAAGGGAGTACAGGGCATCGCCCGCACCTTCACGCCTATCGAGATGTATAATTTACGCCTGAAAGGGAAAACCGCCCTCGCGTTCACCCTGCCGCGGGACTACAACACGGGTATTCTCGTGGTTGAAGGCAACCTGCGGGTAAACGGCAACGAAATGGCACCCGCCGACAACTTCATCCTATTCCGCAACGACGGGGAAAAAATCACGCTGGAAACTGAGGAGTCCGCCACAGCGCTCGTGCTGAGCGGGCAACCGATCAAGGAGCCCATCGTGGCATACGGTCCGTTCCTCATGAACACGAAAGAAGAAATAATGGACGCATTCCATGACTTGAATTCGGGTAAGTTCGGTAAGCTGGAAGACGAATAAAAAAAGAGGTTGTCCGACCTCCACCGGACAACCTCGACCTTTAAGAAATCACACGCGCACTTATAACGTATCCACAATTTTCTTTTGTTCGTTAAAGAAATTCATTCGCTGTATCTCACCACTTTGTGATATAAGGGTAGAATGTCTTTTCAACGAATGAATCCATTTTTTCTGGTAATTGCACACCTTGCCATCACGCGAATCCATCGAATTGATCGAATAGATACGTAAAAAGCATATCTGATATCCATTTTTCTCCACGTAACTGTAAGTTGCCTCAAAATCGACGTTAGAAAGATAAACTGACAACAGGTTCCCGTTATGGAAAGAACCTTTCTCCGACACCAATTCCAACTCGCGGAGAAGTTGATGCAACTCTTTTTTCATATTCGCGACATCGGTCGCGGTCACCAGACCTAATTCTGCAAAATATTTTATTTCTCTGACAAAGGAAGCGAACACCCCCTGATCCAAAATGAAACAGGTTTTGTGTACCAGCCGCAGGTCTTCCTGCAGCTCTTTCTGCACCTTCGCCAGTTTTTCCGGGATAACGATGTTAGCCAGCGAGGTTGGTGTTCTCAACTTCTCGTTCTGGTATAGCCACCTGCTAATCCGGAATTTAGATAAATTCTCGTAAGGGGCGTAAAATGTATAAGGAATGGTATTCGACGAGGTAATGACCTCCGTCGTTGGATCCGCCTTAACGTATCTGAATAGTTTATGGTAACGAACTAATATCTCGTAATAATTATCCATCGGCTCCAAAGAGTGCAACACGTTCAGGTCGAACATCGCCCCGCTGGACATACTGTTACCGACAATCTTGTCTAACGATATGCCCATCTGGCTGGCGATGATCGCTACTTCACTGAACGTAAAAGCAACCTCCCCCCTTAATCTCCGGTAAATCGCCTCCTTACTCATGCACAATACCTCCATGAGGATATTCGCGAGATTCCCCTCTTTGGGAGTAATCTCGCGCATCGTGCTGATTAGTTCATTTACCACGGCATTTTTCATCGGGGTACCGTTCCTTAATCAAAAAAGTATTTGCCGATAGAGAATTTCACAACCTTCTTCGCCGGAATGGTCATGTTTTGCTTGCTGTTCGGGTTGTAACCGTTGCGAGCTTTACGTTCTCTGATAGAGAAAGAACCCAATTCCAATAAAGAAATTTTCTCGCCTTCCTTCAATGTTTCAGCCATAGTTCCAATTACAGCGTTTACAGCCTTAGCAGCTTCTACTTTACTTGTTCCGTTTTTCTCTGCTACCTTTTCAATTAATTCTCGTTTGTTCATTGTCAATAGTTTTTAAATTTATAAATAGAATTTATTTGACTCGTATCACAAAACCGCATCCGATGTTCGAAACATCAAATGCGGTCTGGATACTATTTGTAATTTTGTTTCATCAATGCACACTGTTTTTAATAAATGCTACCGGGATGACGTTCTTCCCTCTCGGCAGTACAAAGATGAAAGATAATCTTCAATAATCAGTGCTCATTACAGTGTATCAACCAAATACGTTTTTTCTATTTTTGTAATATAAGTCAAAACAGACTTGATTTATGAAACATCTTTTCTATTTATTGTTAACTATTTCATTATTTGCAACAAACGTTGTTCGCATTTTTTGATTGCTGAATCTACCTACTCGCACAGCCTGTTGATGATTTCGCGCTGTTCGTTGAAGAATTTGATCCGTTGAATTTCTCCGCTTTGAGAGATCAATACGGAATATTTTCTCAACGAGTCCACCCACTCTTTCACGTTACGGAAAACATTCTCATCATGCGACGTGATCGAGTTGATCGCGAACAGGCGAATCAAACTCAAACGATAGGCGGAAGTAGCGATATAACTATACGTAGCCTCGAAATTCACGTTCGCTATATATATGGATACCTCCTTCCCGGTCTTGAAAACACCTTGCACCGCTATTTCTTCCAGCTCATCCAACAACTGTATCAACTCTTTTTTCAATTTCTGAACATACTCTTGTGAAATTAAATTCGTCCGGGCAAAATATTTAATATCATTTACCAAATAGACAAAGATCTTGCTATCCCATATATATACGGTACGGTTAAACTCCTGCGACTCCCTCACGAAATCCCGTTGCCGGTCGAGCAATTTATCCACCATCTGAAGTTCCTCGAAGTGATGCTCGATATCGATTTTTTCAAACTGGTACAACCATTTGAACATTCGGAACTTCGACAACAACTCGTATTTCAAGTAGAAAGTCTGCGGGATAATATTCGACGCCGTGCATAATACCGACGTCGGGTCGCCCTTTATCTCTTGAAAAATTTTCACGTAATTATCGACAATTGAATAATAAGTTTCCAGCGGTTCGCTATAATGAATGATATTCAAATCGAATATCGCGTTCATACCTTTATTAGAACCGACCAATTTGTCGAGCGACACCCCCATCTTTTGGGATATCGTGGCAGCCTCGGCGAGGGTAAAGGGAACTTCACCCCGCAATCTGCGGTAAACGGCTTCTTTACCGAGATATAACATATCTATTAATGTATTCGCCAGATTCACTCCCCCGGGAAGTTTACCTTTCATGGCTTTAATTAATTCTTCATTGTAATCGAAAGTTGTCATGATTTGAGTATTTAAATAATACAACTAAATTACTCGTTATACGAACCTACACGAAAAATAGTTGCGAAAAGTGAAATAATTCAATTCATCGTTTAATAAAAATATCGGAATACAAATCAAAAAAATACACGGAGTACTTCAATAGAAACGTTTCAAAGTGTAAATACACTCTAAAAGTCACCATTTCTTGCTTCCCTTCGAATACTTTTGTAATATCAAAAAACAAAGTGAAAGGGTTATGATGAGGAAATGGATATTCATGCTGGGAATGATTGTGCTTGTTTCGACAGGTAACGTCAGCGGACAGGAGAAGAAATTCTACGCCGCACCGGTTTTCAGCTTGAAGACCAACACCTTGTACTGGTTGACCACCACCCCCAATGCGGACGTGGAAGTCGCTTTAGGGAAAAAGATAACTTTCGACCTGTCCGGTACGTATAACGCATGGAGCTTTGGTGATAATAAAAAGATAAAACACTGGCTGGTTCAACCGGAATTCCGGTACTGGGAAAGTGAACGCTTCAACGGGCATTTCTTCGGGATACACGGACTCGGTGGCAAGTTCAACGCAGGGGGAATTAAAATGTTAGGGTTAGACAAATATCGCTACGAGGGTTCGTTTTACGGGGGCGGCATTTCATACGGTTATCAATGGATCATCGGGAAACGCCTCAACCTGGAAGCAACGATCGGCGTCGGGTACGTCCGGTTCGAGTACGACAAGTATGAATACCAAGTGAAGGGAAAACATATAAAAGAAGGCACGAAAAACTATATCGGACCGACAAAGGTAGGGCTTAGTCTGGTGTACATTATAAAATAAGAGAGATGAAAAAGGCAATTATATGCAGTATAATTTTATTGACCGCAGGTCTGTTCGTGACGGAAGCGAAGGCGCAAACTACCGTTCATGCGGGTGAGATACGAATTACCCAAAACCGTTTTGAACAGCAGGGCGACAGTCTTTACATCGAGATGAACTTCGATCTGAACGGGTTGACAGTTGGCAGCAATCAGGCTTTCACGCTGACCCCAGTGATCGAGGCTGGAAAAGAAGTAAAAGAATTACCATCGGTAATCGTGAACGGCAAAAGACGGTCTAAGGCGTATCTACGGTCACTTTACTTCAACAACGGGGTAGATCCCTTCCCGGCTTACACGACCCTCGTGGTCAATAAGCGCACGCAGGAAAAAGTGAACTATAAAGTGGTCGTACCCTACGAGGCATGGATGCAGGACGCCGTGTTGAACCTTCGCGAAAGCTTCTACGACGGCATCGAGCAACGCTTGATCTCAGTAAATATGCTGACAAAGAACCTCAAATGGGATGCCGCACAAAAAGGAAAGGTACAGATCGTTGCCCCGACACCCAAATTCACGCCCGTGCCGGTAGCAGAGGCTACCCCGGTCATCGTGAAGGAGAACACGGGAGCAAAAGTGAAAATCGTGGCGAACACGAGTAAAGCAGAAGAGCAACGCCCCGTCGTGCGGGAGAAGGTAAAAGAAACCTACGCCAAGGAAGGTTCCGCCTACTTGGATTACCCGCAGAACCGGACTCAGATCATACCGGACTACCGGGACAACCGCGAGGAACTTGCCAAGATCAGAGCCACGCTCGACGAGATAAGGAATAACCCCTTTTACGAGATAACGGGCATTTACCTCACCGGGTACGCTTCCCCCGAGGGAACGTACGAGCAGAACGAGAAGCTGTCACGCGGACGCACGCTGGAACTGCGCAACTACCTGCTCGACAGGTATCCTCTCCGGAAAGACCTCTACCACATGGATTGGGTAGCCGAGGACTGGACAGGCTTGAAGAAAATGATTACACAATTCGGGATGCCCGATAAAGATAGAGTTCTTTATATTATTAATACAGTCGGAATTTTCGAGGGAAGAGAGAAACAACTCATGGACTTGAACAACGGAACACCTTACAGGTACATGATGAAAGAATTTTTTCCGAAACTACGACGAGTTGATTACAAGATAACATATAAACTAATCAAATAAAAGAATAGATGAAGATATTCCTGAATGCCCCCCGGTATAACAAACGCCGATCCCCACATACACCTCTTACCGGGGGCATTCTTTAAAAACACTAACAATCTATCCTCGAATGCCCCCCGGTTGTAACAAACGCCGATCCTCACATACACCTTCTTGACCGGGGGCATTCTTTTCCAAGAGCCGATTTCTAATCGGCTCTTTTCTTTTTCCCAAAAAGCGGAATAACACACCCCTGCCAATTACAAAGATGACGGAAATTCTTGTAAAATAATGTTCTTTCTATGCTATCACCAGCACGTTAGGGCAATGGTCGGAGTGGCGAGCTTCCGGTTCGATATAGGCATCTTTTAAGCGGGGCTTGAGGCTTTCGCTTGCCATGCAGTAATCGATACGCCAGCCCTTATTGTTGGCACGGGCGTTGAAACGGTAACTCCACCACGTGTATTTCCCGGCTTCTTCCGGGTGGAAATAACGGAAAGTATCGATAAAGCCGGAATCAATGAAACCGCCTATCCATTCGCGTTCTTCCGGCAAGAAACCGCTGTTCGTGGCATTACGCACCGGGTCGTGAATATCTATCGGGCGGTGGCAGATATTATAATCCCCACAAAGAATCAGGTTCGGGCGGGTTTTCTGCAATTCTTTCACGTACTGTTGAAAATCTTCCAGCCATTTCATCTTGAATGCCTGACGCTCGTCCCCGGTCGTTCCCGAGGGATGGTACACACTGACAACAGACAGGTCGCCATAATCGGCACGAATGAAACGCCCCTCGTCGTCATAGAGCGGTATTCCCATGCCATACTCCACGTGGTCGGGTTCCACCTTCGTGAGGATTGCCACCCCGCTATACCCTTTCTTCTTGGCTGAAAAGAAATAAGAACGATATCCCAACGCCTCGAATTCAAGCGTCGGAATCTGATCGGGTTGCGCCTTCGTTTCCTGCAAACACACTACATCAGGCTGTTCCTCTTCCAACCATTTCGTGAACTCTTTCGATAGGGCTGCCCGTAAGCCGTTGACATTGTAAGTTATTATTTTCATGCAATTCAAAATTGAAGATTGAAAATACAAAATTAATAAAAATCACGGGACTTTATGAACCTTTGACTTATTTGGAAAGTTAATGCTAACTTTCCAAATAATACCGTCGTATCGGGCGCAACCGCTCGTCCAGCTCGTACACTTGCGGCACGCCCGTCGGAATTTCCAGACCAACGATATCCTCGTCGCTGATCCCGTCCAAGTACTTGATTAACGCCCGAAGGCTGTTGCCGTGCGCCACGACCAAAACGGTATTGCCGGCAATCAGGCACGGGGCGATATAATCCTGCCAAAACGGGATAACCCTCGTGATTGTCAACGCCAGCGACTCGCCCAGCGGGAGGACGGCAGGATCGATATTCTTGTACTTATCCTCGAAAACGGCACCCCGAGGATCGTCCGGCGCCAGCAAAGGAGGTGTGACATCAAAACTCCTTCGCCATATATGCACTTGCTCGTCCCCGTACTTCTTTGCCGTTTCCGCTTTGTTTAATCCCTGTAATGCCCCGTAATGCCGCTCGTTCAAACGCCAGTTATGAATCTCCGGGACCCACACCCGGTCGGCTGTCTCTTCCAGCAAATGCAGCGTGCGAATAGCACGTTTCAACACGGAAGAATAAGCCACGTCAAACAACAAGCCGTGCTTCCGGATTAACTCCCCAGCACGGCGTGCTTCCTGCTCCCCTTTCTCACTCAAGTCGACATCCATCCACCCGGTGAACCTGTTTTCCTTGTTCCAGACACTTTCCCCGTGCCGGACTAATATTAATTTATACATAATACATTGCTTTTAAATACAAGGTATTATACGGGAAAACAGGGCTTAAAGTTTAATAATAATTGCGTAAAACGGGCTTAATGCAAATCCCAAACCTCACCATCGACACGTAGCGGTTGTATTCCAACAAATTCTCGGCGTAACCGTTGTAGAACTGCACGAACAGGTATTCGTTGGCGTCACGGCTGGGTTTGAAGTTCACTTCCAAGGTGGTATTCATATTGATAAACTGCCGCCGGGGATTAATCACGGCGGAGCACCACCACCGCTCGTTGGCGCTTTGGTAATTGAAAGCGACGAACCCGTACCCCTTGTACTTCAACAGGTCGGGGTTGCCCTCCTTGTCCACCCAGCCTCCCCATACCTTCAACTGCACGGAAAAACGGTAGTCAATAAACCACGAACCGGACAAGGAGATATAATTCCAACTCCGGGAAGCCAGAGAATCCCGCCCGTTCGACTCGTGCTCGAACGAGAGAACCGCCATCCCCATCAAGTGGTTGCGGTATATCACAGCCTTACTCAGGCTTACCCCGGGGTTGAAGTTATTATCCAAAAAGGGACTGGACTTCCCGTATATGTCCCAAAACGATTTCTGCGTGTAGGTCAAGTACAGGAAAGTCTTAAAAGGAAGAATACTTTTTGTCAGGCGCTGGCGTATGCTAATCTGAAACTTCGCATCCGCTGTGTTCTTGTCGATCTTGTGGTTCGTGGGAATCCCCGTGACAAAGTAATTATCCCGGAATATCCCGAAACTCGGGGTATTGTCGAACAATTCCAAAGCACTTTTCTCGTCGATAGCCACAGATCCCCCGCTCTTACTTTTACCGAGTTCCTCCCGTTCCCGAAGTATCTTTTTTTCCTCGTCCGTCTGCGCCCGCAAAAGCACCGGGCAAAACAAGCAGAACAGAAAGACCGGGATTACCACTTGCCACCTCGTTTCCATAACCTACGAGCTTCTTTTGCTAAGCAAAGACACGATGGCTAACAACACGATAGCTCCCACCGTCGCCGTGACCAGGCTCCCGATAATTCCCGTCGTCCAAATCCCCATCACCCCGAAAAGCCAGCCACCCAACACTCCGCCGATAATACCCACTATCAAGTTCACCAACAAACCCATACCTCCCCCTCGTACAATCTTCCCGGCGAGCCATCCCGCCACGATACCGATTAAAATATACCAAATAAACATCATAACTTATAAGATTTAGATTCATTTGTATATTTAAACTTAATTCGACGGGGAAAGGTTTTAATTATCGACAGAATTAATTTTAGATTGTTACGCCGGCAAGGTCATGAACCAGCCCATGATCCAGTACACGAGCCCGGACATCAAGATTGTTGCGGGAATCGTCAGTACCCATGCCGCCACGATGTTCGTAGCCGTAGCCCAACGCACGGAAGCCACTCCCTTCGTGATGCCGACCCCGATAATAGAACCGGTGATCGTGTGCGTCGTACTCACGGGAATACCCAGCACAGCCGTTCCCATCAGCGTCAAGGCACCGGAAGTTTCGGCGCAGAACCCTTGAACGGGTTTCAAGCGAGCCAACCCGTCGCCCAATGTCTTGATAACCTTCTTGCCACCAACGATAGTACCCAAGGCAATCACCGAATAACAAGTCACGATCAACCAAACCGGCACGTGGAATTCACCCGTGTTCTCGTACAGGTACTCGCTGACGAAGGCATTGCTTCCCGCCACGCTGTACAGCAATATGGCAATGATACCCATTGTTTTCTGAGCATCGTTGGCACCATGTCCCAAACTGAATATAGCGGAAGAAAAAAGCTGTAAACCCTTGAACAAGCCTTCCACCTTCATCGGATGTTTACGTTTGAATATCAACATCGTCAGGCACATCATGAAAAATCCCAGTATCATACCGATAAGCGGGGAAAGCACGATAAACACGGCGATCTTGATAATCCCGGAGGCAACCAAAGCGTCGCTCCCGAAAGTAAACCAAACCGGACCGATCAGCCCACCGATCAAAGCGTGTGACACGCTGATAGGCATCCCGAAATGGGTACACAACCATACCCAGATCACCGAACCAATCAAGGCGGCAAAGATCAAGTATTCGTTAATCCTGGCGGCATCCACAATCCCCTCGCCCATCGTGTGCGCCACGCTGACGCCGAAAATAAAGATAGCCGCAAAATTCCAGAAAGCAGCCCAAAGCACTGCCACGGTAGGAGAAAATACGCGGGTAGCCACTATTGTAGCGATCGAATTTGCCGCATCGTTCATTCCGTTCAAAAAGTCGAAAAGAAGAGCGATCAAAATGGTTAAAAGAACTATTGTCAACATATCGGTCAGGCGAATTTGATGATGATCCCCTTTAAGATGTCGCTTACATCTTTTGCCCGGTCGGTAGCATCCTCGAGTACCTGCCCGATGTTTTTCAATTTAACCAACTCTATCGCATCTTTCTCGTTGGCAAACACGTCACTCATGAATTCCTCGTACAGGTCATCCACGTCATGCTCGATCTGCTTGATTCGAACACATTTCTCGTTTATCTCTTGAGGTCTTTTCTGTATCTGATCCAGAATATCCATAATCTGCCCCAGTATCTTGGCATCCTCAACAATACATTGTGCCATGGCAATCATAAGCTGATTAACACTCTTCGGGCGATACATCAACATCCGTTTTGCCGCATCATGAATAAAATCCAACAAAGTATCCATGCTACTGCCCAAACGGTTGATATCTTCCCGATCAAAAGGGGTTACAAACGTCTTGTTCAACTCCTCGTAAAGTTTCGCCGTGATCATGTCGCCACGGTGCTCGTACTCTTTGACATCCTTGTACAAAGCTTTCTGCCTGTCATGGCTCTGTTCCTGCAAAAGCTCTACCAAAAGTTTCGCCGCCATCTCGATATTAGCAGCTTGCTCGATATACAAAGGATAAAACTTCTTTTCCTTTACCACAAATAATTGAAGAAATCGGTCTATTTTCATTTCATTATTGATTAGTACGCAAATGTACAATCCTCCCGCATATTACTGTGTTAAATTTCCTGAAATATTTATCTTTTTCCGCAATCGTTTACACCCGGGCAATAGAAAGAAAACAAGTAAAAAGTACCAGCGTCGTCCCCAGCCACAAACGCTCTGCCGCGAGGGGCGAAAGCCTGCCGAAACGATACTCCAAAGCCCCGTGCCTACACGCTGCCAAGCAATCCCCGCACAGCGTGCAATTCACCGCCGGACGCCCTTTCAGAACACTCTCCTTCGGCAACACATCATACCGACACACCCGCACGCATGCCATGCAACGCACGCAACGGTCGTTCATCCGAAAACGCCACGGGGACACGTATTTCAAGTAAGACACCAGCGTTCCCGCCGGGCAATACGACGAACAATGCACTGCGATATTCCGCCGATGGGATACAAACACGATGATTCCAACGCCCGCAATTCCCGCAAAAGCCGCTATCACCGTGGCATAGATTGCCGGAATATCAAACAGCCGCAATCCCGCAGCCACGAAAATAAACAACACGAGTACCGTCCAACGGATTCGGGCTCTCGCGGCAGGCTTGATTCCCTGCCGTTTACCGCTCTTCCCCGCCGCCAGATTGTCCCAAACTCCAAAATAACACAACTGGCTGCACCAAGCTCCCCCGGAAAGCAATATCGTAATCAAAAACAGAAAAGGCATAAAGGACATCCCGCCCCGGTAGAACACGCCCGCCGGGATCAAACCCGGTATCGGGAAGTGCAGCTTCCCGGACATCAGAAACACGCTATCCGCGTAAATACCCAATAACAATTGAAGGAAAAAGACCACGGAGAACAACAGCCATATCCGCCGCCGCCAAACGGCACGCCCGGCACGCTCGAACATCTGCGTGTAAAGCCAACCGCTAAACAAGGCAGCCAGCACCACCTGTACCCAACCGCCGCCGGGCAACAACCTTTCCGCCAGCAACAGGGGCGGACCGACCATAACCTGCACGACCGAGAGCAATCCCCCGGTGAACAACATCGTCCACACTGCTCCCCGAATAGCTGCTTTTTCCAAATGACTATCTTTTTCCATAACACCGCAAAGATAATCAATAATCGATTAGCATACCCCGTGCTACCCAAAGATATACCCTGCCGACAAGGACAAAAATCTGCAATAAAGAATGCCGCACCCGATATATTCAATCCATAAAACCATTAACTTTGTCGTCGATAACAAGTAAACAGCTATATGTCGGACATTCCTGTTTTAATTTCGGATTTGGCGGTCATTCTTTTTTCCGCGGGACTAATAACCATTATCTTTAAATGGCTAAAGCAACCGGTTGTGCTGGGCTATATCATGGCAGGCATTATCGCAGGACCTTACACGTTCGGTGGTCCCATGGTCATGGATGCGGCAAATATTCAGATATGGGCTGACATCGGGGTTATTTTCCTGTTATTCGCCCTGGGGCTTGATTTCAGTTTCAAGAAATTAATGAACGTGGGCGGCACCGCCATGATTAGCGCCCTCACCATCGTGGGAGCCATGATGATGTTGGGTTACTCGGCAGGATTGTCGCTGGGCTGGGGACACATGAACAGCCTTTTCCTCGGGGGAATGCTTTCCATGTCCTCCACGACTATCATCTTCAAGGCTTTCGATGATATGGGATTGCGGGGACAACGTTTCGCGGGGGTCGTGTTCGGCATTCTCGTGGTCGAAGACCTCTTCGCCGTCGTACTGATGGTATTGTTGTCCACCCTCGCCGTGAGTAAGCATTTCGAGGGAATGGAAATGGCAAACAGCATCCTCAAACTTGTTGCCTTTCTCGTCTTCTGGTCAATCACCGGAATTTTCCTGATACCCACGTTCCTGAAGAAAGCGAAACAATGGCTGAATGCCGAAACCTTGCTTGTCGTGTCGCTGGGATTGTGCCTCGGCATGGTATTACTCGCCGTCAAAGCGGGATTCTCCGCGGCGTTGGGTGCTTTCGTCATGGGTTCTATTCTGGCGGAAACCGTCGAGGCGGAGAATATCGAACATCTCGTTAAGCCCGTGAAGGATCTCTTCGGGGCTATCTTTTTCGTTTCCGTCGGCATGATGATCGATCCCGCCATGCTGGTCGAGTACTGGTTCCCCATCCTGCTCATTACCCTCGTCGTTGTCGTGGGACAGGTGACATTCGCCGCCTTCGGGGTATTACTCTCCGGACAGAACTTGAAGATAGCCATCCAGTCCGGTTTCTCTCTCGCCCAAATCGGTGAATTTGCTTTCATCATCGCAGGATTGGGAATGTCGCTACACGTGACGGACAAATTTCTGTACCCGATCGTCGTTACCGTTTCGGTACTCACGACCTTCTTCACGCCCTACATGATCCGGCTATCCGAACCCGCCTACCAGTTCGTGGACAGACGAATGCCAAAATCATGGAAACGCTTCATAGACAGGTATAGCACGGGAACGAACACGATACACCACAAGGGAATGTGGTCACAGCTACTCAAAGCACTGTTCCGTATCGTACTCACGTATACGATACTCTCCATTTTCACCATCGCCCTGTTCCTGCAATACCTCACCCCGCTCATCCGGCGGGAATTGCCCGGCATACAAGGCGGGCTTGTCAGTGCCGTGGCGATATTGCTGCTGATTTCTCCCTTCCTGCGTGCAATAATGATGAAGAAGAATCACTCCGAAGAATTTCAATATCTCTGGAATGACAGTAAATACAACCGGGGACCACTAGTGTCACTTATCGTGCTGCGTATAGCCCTGTGTATCGGCATCGTGATGTTTGTCATTTCCAGCCTCGTGAACGTGGCTGCCGGGCTACTGCTAGTGATCGCGAGTGCCATTATTCTGTTTTTCATCTATTCCAAACGGCTGAAAAAATACTCGATACAACTAGAACGGCGTTTCTTGCGAAACTTCACGGCACGCCAACAAGAACAGGAACGCAAAGCCCCGATCAAACAACGTTTCGTGAAACATTTACTCGACCGGGATCTCCACTTGGCTGATTTCGAGGTATCGCAATCCTCTCCCAGCGTCGGGAAAACTCTGAAAGAATTGAACTTCCGTCAGACTTGCGGAGTAAGCGTCGTTACCATTACCCGCGGAGAGGAACGCATCAATATTCCCGGCGGAGAGGAACGTCTGTACCCGTTCGACCACATCATCGTGGCGGCAACGGACAACGAGATTGAAGTATTCCGTAAATTCGTGGAAGACCGGGTAGAAAAAAGGAAACAGGAACTAGAACGGCAACGTCCCCCCGAGGTCAGCCTCGAGCAATTCATCATCGAAGAGGGTACACCACTCGTGGGGCACACCATCCGGGAATCCGGCATCCGTGACAAAGCTGCCTGCCTGGTTATCGGCATCGAACGTAACGGTACCTCCACCATGAACCCCACTCCGGACACCGTGTTCGAGGCTGGCGACGTCATTTGGATCGTTGGCGAGAAAGATAAATTACTCCATCTGGCAGCAGGAGAAACAATCTAGGATTTCAGCCACACAAGTAACATTTTATCAATCAAGGAATCGACAACCGAATCATTCAATCTAAAATTTAAAATCTAAAATGAATAAGTTCCTCCCTTTAAACTTTATTCTATTTCCAACCCGAAAAGGGCTTTCAATTCACCCACGGCAGGATTGATCGACGCAAAATGCTCAAATTTATCTTTGGCGGTAAACAAACGCTTCTTCTCCTCCCCGTCGTTCTTATCCACGTAGATTTGCACGTTCAGTGTAATAAAACCATTATTCAATTTCTTCATCAGGAAAGAAAGCAAAACCGGGTGCAAATCCATCGTCCGGGTCAACAGAAAGTCATTGTCGACCTCAAGCGTAATAACAAACCCTTCGACTTTTGGGGCATGGGAGGAAAGGGCTATTTTAGTTGCCTTATCTTCATCGCCCAACGTGGTAATATATGATTCCAGCGCGGCTGTGACATCTGCGGCGGTAAATTCGCTTTGAGCTTTCACCCGGTTGTCTTCCGTTCTCAAACCTTGCCCGTCTTGCTGGTCGTTAGCCTTCTCCTTCGTTTCTTCCAACGCCTTTTTCAAATTGAAAGAATGAATATTCTCGGGCTTGTAGATTGGTTTCTTTGTCGTTTCGGCATGCGGCGCTTCCACGGGTGGTGCAGCAACCACACCCCCGTTCGCTTGTTGAAATTTGCCGTTGAATCCCTCAATCTTCAACAACCCGGCAAATTCTTCTATGCTAAGGCTTTTTTTTTTAATTCATTGATCTGACACAATTTAATCAGTGTAAGTTCCACGCACAAGCGCTTCTCCATACGGATTTTATATTGCATCTCGCACTGTTCTACGACTTTCAGCGCATCAAAAATGAAATCGGGAGTCACTGCCTGTGCTTGTTGCAAATAACGATCTTTAATGGAAGCACTCACTTCCAGCAATTGCACCGTGATCGGTTCCTTTGCCACCAGTAAATCCCTGAAATGCCGCCCGAGTCCCGATATAAGGTTACCGGCATCGAATCCCTTCTCCATGATCTCATTGAAAAGCAGAAATGTTTCCGCTACTTTCCCGGCATAAAACAGATCGGTCAACCGAAAATAGTAATCGTAATCCAACACGTTCAGGTTCTCGATCACCTTGTCATAAGTCAGATTTTTTCCGCAGAAACTCACTACTTGGTCAAAGATCGAAAGAGCGTCACGCATTGCCCCGTCAGCCTTTTGCGCAATCACGTTCAAGGCTTCTTCCTCTGCCTGTATTCCCTCTTTCGCCGCGATACGTTTCAAATGGTCTATCGTATCGGGGACTTTAATCCGGTTGAAATCGTATATCTGGCAACGCGACAATATCGTCGGCAGTATCTTGTGTTTCTCCGTCGTGGCGAGAATAAATATAGCGTGGGCGGGCGGTTCTTCCAAAGTCTTCAAAAAAGCGTTGAAAGCCGAAGCACTCAACATATGCACCTCGTCGATGATATAAACGCTGTAACGTCCAACCTGCGGCAAAATGCGCACTTGGTCTACCAATCCCCGGATGTCATCCACGCTATTGTTGGAAGCGGCATCCAATTCATGGATATTCAGCGAACGCCCGTCATTAAACGCCTTGCAAGATTCGCACTCGTTACACGGCTCGGCATTCGGTTGCAAGTTCATGCAATTAATTGTCTTGGCAAAAATACGGGCACACGTCGTTTTCCCGACACCACGCGGTCCACAGAACAAATAAGCTTGCGCCAGTTGTCTATTGAGGATCGCATTTCTCAACGTGGATGTGATCGAGTGTTGCCCGATCACGGTATCGAAACTTGCAGGTCTGTATTTACGCGCCGAAACAATATAATTCTCCATGAATAATAACTTTCAATTTACTTTTGACTTTCTTTGAACATCGGTCTACAAAATTACAAAGTAAAATGAATTATCTCTCTACAAAATCAATTAATTTTTTTATCATATTTTCTCCAAATCGGTTTTAGCGATCCATCCTTCGTTTCCATCCGCCAAACGCACGTTATACCAATCGCCCAAAGAGCCGATTACCTGCACTTTCAACCCCTCGTGTACCATGAAAAGCTCCGTACCGCTATTATCGGGCGCTCCGCGTACCACCACGCTCGGCGTCATGATAATGCCACTATCACGATTCGTCACGCGATGATATTGCTTCATGGCAAAGAATATCGTCATAATCGACACGAGCAACAAGATAATACCCAAAGTAAACCAACTCTTCTTTAAAGAAATCGTGGTTGCATGGAAGAATAACGCCGCCATTACCAAAAAAGCTATAAAGAGAGCCACGGAAACATAAGCCCACTGGTCTGCCGTAAGAGCAGTGACAAACGCGTTATACCAACGCACGAGGAACAACTCCGGTAACACCTTGATATTATCCACTGTAGCCTGTTGTGCCAGTTTCAAGTTATACTTGGCATCCTTATCCCCGGGCTTGAGCAACAAAGCCCGCTCGTAATTCAAAATAGAACGGGAAATCTCCCCGATCTTGTAATAACAATTGCCCAGATTATAATAGACAGAAGCCGATTCCATATCATCCGCCAGAATCTCATTATATAAATCTATCGCTTTCTGGTAATTTCCTTCCTGATACATCTTTGTCGCCTCGTCTTCCAAAGCCTTGTCATCAGTGGCAAACGCGACAATTCCGGATAACAGCAAAACCAAAATTATATATACCTTCTTCATCATCTTCAATTTTCAATTGTACATTTTCAATTGCCTAAATCGCTTTATCCAATTTCGTGATAATAGATATACTATCCTTGTACACCTTATCCATCTCCTCACCCTGGTTCGCACCGGGAGCATAACGGGCATACTCACAATGGTCAAGCACATCTATAAAACCCTGTATTAAAGCCGCATCCGTACCCCGACGGGTTAAAATATCGCTGATATTATCCCGGTTCAATTCAGAAGCGGAAACATTCAATTTATAACTCACGTATCCCCACATGGCATTCAGAACTTCCTGATAGAACAACTCAGAATTACTTGCCTTCATGGCTACCGCGGCAGCTTTCAAGCGTTTCTGTGCCATCTTATTTGCCGTTTTACTCTTCATGCGTACCAAGTCGGCATTCGCTTTTATCCGTCGGCGATTCAGAATCATCCCGATCACGAACAGCACGAAAGGAATAATGAAACTCAACCAATAAGACATCGTCGCGAAATATTGAATCCCCTTCGGGCTCAAATCACTCTTGCCGGATTTGATGAAACGAATATCCTGCCCTAACACACGCACATCCTCTTTCTTGAAGGATTGCAAGGCAGCCTCTCCCGCACTGGAACTGGCTTCATTCCCTTTCGCCACCCGAATCGTGTATTCATCCCCTTTCAACATCTTATAAGTATTGGATTTCGGGTCGAAATAGGAATATTGTATTGCCGGGATCTTGTATTCTCCCGCGTAACGGGGAATAACGATATATTCATACGTAACTGTCCCGGAAGTACCGTTTATATCTTTCGTAACCTTCGGGTCATACACGTCAAAGTCATGTGGGAAATTGATCTTTGGTGCGTTCAACAATTTCATATTCCCGTTACCCCGCAACACGACTTTATAAGTCAACGCATCATTCGCCCTCAACGTATCGGTAGACACGGAGGTCGCCATAGAAAGCGTTCCGACCATACCGCTAAAGCCTAACGGTTTTCCGGTTTCCGGCAAACTCTTCACGGTAATATTTACCGGATCACTCTCGCAAAGTACCCGAACATCCCGGTATCCCCCAAAGAAATCGTCGAATATACTACCTGCACGTCCTGTTGTACGCTGACGAACCAAACATACAATCTCATAGGGATCTATCTTCAATGTTCCGGCGTGCTGGGGGAATAAGATATTCTCCTGCAACACACCCACCTGGTCGTAGATTTTCCCGTTATATTCTTCCCGGTTCAACCGGATTTGCCCGATCTTCTTTTCTTCCGTCAAAAAGCCATCGAAAGCGGGTACCTTTTTCCATTGTATATCGGCAAGATTTACCCGGGAATACACTTTCAACGTGGCGACAAGACTTTCACCCACGTACAATGATTTCCGGCTTACTTCCAATTTCAAAAACAGATCATCTTTTTTTATCGAGGTACTACCGCGCGGCTCTTCCCGCTGCTGACTGTTATTCCGGTTACCGCTATTATTCCCCCGTGATTCACCCGAACCCTTAATCACCTTGATCTTGACTGCCTCGGACTTATACTCCTTTCCGTCAACCGTGACCGTCGCCGGTTCTATCGTGTACTCGCCTTCTTCCCTCGCTTCCAAAACATACGTATAAGTAAACTGCGAACTTTGTTCCATCTTACCGTTTATATTGGAAAAACTCATTGAAGTGCTTAACGACGGTCCTGCCAATAAATCAAACCCCTTCAAGGTCGGCACCTGCAAATTCTCGCCTTGCTTGTTTAACGTGTAAGAAAGCCGGAATTGCTCCCCGACCTCCACCACGGAAGGAGCCGAAACATCAAACGTCGTCTTTTGGGCAAATACCTTTGTCCCCCCTATAACACATAACAATAATGCTATAATTAATGACCTCATCTGTTTTATTCTTTTTGATTCTGTTATACCCTTTGACTCATTCTGCAAAATTACCAATTTTTCTCAATCTTCATCTTTTTCGTTTTCTGCGTCTGGGCTTTATCTTTTTGTACTTTTTCCTGTGTTTTTTGCTCATCAGCCTCTAAAGCTTCCAGCAAACGTTCGGCATCCTCTTTGGATATTTTAGGCTGCTGCTGTTGTTGCTGCTGGTCTTTCTTATCCTGTTGATCCTTGTTTTGCTGATCTTTATTTTGTTGATCCTTATTCTGGTCTTGCTGATCTTTGTTTTGATCTTTATTCTCTTGATCCTTACTGTCTTTATTTTGATCTTGCTGATCTTTATTCTGGTCTTTGTTTTGATCCTTATTCTGGTCTTTGTTCTGATCCTGATTTTGATCTTTATTCTGATCTTTATTCTCCTGATCCTGCTTCATCTTACGGGCAAATTCCAGATTATATTTCGTTTCCTGCGAATTGGGGCGATTCCTCAACGATTGTTTGTAAGCCTCAATACTCTCGTCCAATTTATTCATCGACAAAAGAGTATTCCCAATATTATGATACAACTCGCCCAATTTCTCCTTGTCCTTCTCGTTCTGAGCCAAAGATTGGAATTGTTGCAACGCCTCATCATACTTCTTTTGCTTGTACAAAGCATCCCCGAGATTGAAAGCTCCCTCGTAGGACTTCACTTCCGTGTCCAACGCCTTGCGGTATTCCACCTCGGCTTTCTCGAAGTCCTGCTTATTGAACAAGTCATTTCCACCCCGGATAAACTTCCGTTCCTGCTGCGCAAATAACGGGCTACTCACCATTACCGCTAGTATCATTGTCATTAAAACTTTCACCATATCACTCCATTTCAATGTTTATCGACTACCTTCAACACGCTTTTCTTCCGTACCGAAGATATTAATCTTCAAGAAATTCTTATTCTTACGTCCCAATATCATGAAATCCAATAGAATAAAAATCAATGCCATTATCAAGAAATACTGGTATTTATCCGCGTAATCCGCAAATACCCGTTCTTCCAGCAAGGTCTTATCCATCCGGTTGATTTCATCCAACAAGGTATTCAACCCCACGTTGGAATTACTTGCCCGAACAAAAATACCTTCACCCGCTTTAGCAATCTCCTTCAATGTCTGCTCGTCCAGTTTGGAAATAACGGGATTACCGCTTCCATCCCTCATATACTGACCGGGATTACCTTTCTCCGGGATAGGAGCTCCCTGTGCCAATCCCATTCCTATCGTGTGCACGTATATTCCTTTTTCTCGAGCAGCCTTTGCCGCGGCAATTGCGTCATCCTCATGATTCTCGCCATCCGTGATGACAATGATCGCTTTCGAGGCTTCCGTATTCGACGTAAAAGACTTGGCAGCCAAATCAATCGCCGTTCCGATCGCCGTTCCCTGAATCGGAACTATATCCGTGTTGATGCCCGACAAGAACAATTTAGCTGAAGAATAATCCGTCGTGATCGGTAACTGCACGTACGCATCCCCGGCAAACACGATCAACCCCACCTTGTCATCACTCAACTTTTCCACCATCCGGGAAATAGCTTGTTTCGCCGCATCCAACCGACTTGGCTTGATATCCTGCGCCAGCATGGAATTAGACACATCCAACGCGATAATCAACTCCACGCCTTCCTTCTTCACCTGCTGTAACTTGGAACCGAACTGCGGTGCCGCCACCCCAAGAATGACAAAAAACAAAGCGATCAATACCATAACGAACTTCCACGTAGCCCGCTTCGGCGATTGCAATGGCATCAACGTTGCCAACAATTCCGGATTCCCGAATTCTGCTATTGCCTTCTTCTTGCGTATCCTAGCTACCACGTAAAATACGATTAGTAAAGGAATTACTATCAGCAAGTATAATAAATCAGGATGTGCAAACCTAAACATAACCTTATCAATTTTTAGATTTAATAATTTATAAAATCTCCCAATCGCTCAATCCTATGGAATTTTCCTCAATAACATGTATCTGCCTAACGCTTCCAGAATCAACAACAAAGCTCCGATCAAAGCAAAATAGAAAAACTGCTCGTTCTTCCGGCTGAAATGTTTCACTTCCACCTTACTTTTCTCCAATTTATCAATCTCTTGATATATCTGTTCCAGCTTCTTGTTATCCGTGGCTCGGAAATATTTACCCCCGGTCATATCGGCGATTTGAGTCAGGACATCTTCATCTATCTCCACCGGCATCCGTTGCAATTGCACGCCGAAAGGTGTTTGCACGGGATAAGGAGCCTCCCCCAGCGATCCCACGCCAATCGTGTACACCCGGATACCGAAAGTCTTCGCCAACTCCGCAGCCGTCATGGGAGCGATTGATCCCCGGTTATTGATACCGTCAGTCAACAAAATAACCACCTTCGACTTTGCCTTACTGTCTTTCAAACGGTTGACCGCGTTTGCCAACCCCAACCCGATAGCCGTACCATCCTCGATCATTCCGCTACGAATATCTTTCATCACGTTGATCAGCACCGCCTGATCCGTCGTCAAGGGACTCTGCGTGAAACTCTCCCCGCTGAATACGACCAACCCGATCCGGTCCTGCGGACGTTCCTGTATAAAATTCGTGGCTACTTCCTTGGCTGCTTCCAGTCGGTCGGGAGTAAAATCCCGCGCCAACATACTACCGGAAATATCCAAAGCCAACATAATATCTATACCTTCGCTATTATACGTTTGCCAATTCGAACTGGATTGCGGTCTAGCCAAAGCAAACACCAAAAACACGATGGCGATCACTCTTGCCGCGAACAACAAATGACGCAACCAGATCCGATTTCCCCGCTTCATCAGCTTAAACACCCGGATAGAAGAAAACTTCATATCGGCGTGCGATTGCTTCTCCTTGAAAATATACCAGACTATCATCGGTACCAGTACCAACAATAACCAAAAGTATTCGGGGTTTGCAAATTCATATCCAAACATATTCTCAATTTTAGATTTTAGATTTCATGATTTTTCTCCCCTTCTTGCTTTGTCGCCTCCGCGGCTGCCTTCTCCGCGGCCTCTCGTTCCTGCTGTTCCCTCAACTCCTGCTCCAGACGCTCTTTCTCGTTCGCCTCCCGGATCGTGTCATTCGTCTCTTGCACGAAATCATAAGCGATATCCAAGTTGCGCACGTTCTCGTCCTGCAAAGGTTCAGCCTTAGCAAACTTCACGAAATCGGCAGTTTCGAACATATCCGCCAATTTATCCCGTTGCTTGGCATTCACCTGCTCGCATTTCTCCAACGCCTTCAACGTCTCGAAAGAAGTTTGTTCCATCGCCGAAATACCTAACTCCCCGTCCAAATAATTCCGGATTGTATCGGTCAACTGCGTGTAATACTCTTTCGTCTTGCCGTTTTGCCACAATTTCTCTTTCTTAATTTCTTCCAAAGCCTTCATGGCAAGCACGTACGGAGGTATAGCCGGTTTCTCGTGACCGAACAAAGTCTTACGGGATTTTCTAAACTTGATAATCCAGATAACCAATAATATGACCACAACGACCAACAACGTCCATAACAAATAAGGCAATATCTCGGCAAACGTCCAAGGCGCAGCCAAAGGCATCACGATATCGAAATTCCCCTTTTGCGGATCGACCACGAAAGTATTCACGATCAACTCCAGCGGGTCTGTCCGCAGAGTATTGTTATAGCTTTCCTGCTGTATCTCGATCGGCATGGGAGGAATCATGAACACCCCAGAATCAAAAGAGGTAATCACGTAACTTTCCTGCACAAGCATCCGACCGTCACTCTCCTTGATCGAATCCCGGACAGGACCGGAAATAATCTCCACCCCCTTGGTCAACGTGTCTTTCAATTGAGGGAACACGATTTTCAATCCCGGTTCCGCCTTTACTTTCATTCTGAAATTGATCTGGTCACCAATCATGATATAATTGGTGTCGAGCTCTGCCGCGTATTCCCTGCTCTGCGCCTTCAATCCCCCGATACCGGACAATAGCAATATTACGAATAGAACAACTCTATTTTTCATTTTCAATTCTCCATTTTCAATTTTCAATTAATAGCCAGCCCCTCTTCTCTTGAACAACGCGATCAACGACCTCACGTAATCTTCATCGGCACTGATGGATGCCATATCCACCCCGGCATGCTTGAATATCCGATCCAATTCCTTGTCCCGTTCCAGGGCATACGCCTCGAACTGATCCCGAACCTTTTTGTCGGCTGTATCCACCCACACGCTTTCGCCCGTTTCCGCATCCGTCAAGTACATCAATCCCACGGGCGGCAACACCTTCTCCCGGCGGTCGTACAATTGCAAAGCCACCAAATCGTGCTTCTTGTTCGCGATCATCAAAGGATGCTCGAAATCATGTTCGTCCATAAAATCTGAAATCAGAAAACAAGTGCAACGCTTCTTGATGGCATTCGTCAAGTATTGCAAAGCCATCGCTATATTGGTCTGCTTACGTTCCGGGTAGAAATCTACCAATTCCCGAATTATATGCAGGATATGCGTACGTCCCTTCTTCGGCGGGATAAACTTCTCGATTTGATCCGAGAAGAAAATCACCCCGATCTTATCATTATTCTGGATAGCCGAGAAAGCCAGCACAGCCGCGATCTCCGTGATCTGGTTCTTTTTCAGCTTCGAGACAGTTCCGAAATTACGCGAGGCACTCACGTCGATCAGCAACATCACCGTCAGTTCGCGTTCCTCCTCGAATATCTTCACGTAAGGATGATTGTAACGGGCAGTCACGTTCCAGTCGATACTACGGATATCGTCCCCGTACTGGTACGCCCGCACCTCACTGAACGTCATTCCCCGACCCTTGAAAGCCGTGTGGTATTCCCCTGCGAAAATATTGCTCGACAATCCCCGCGTCTTTATCTCGATCTGCCTAACACGTTTTAATAAATCTGAAGTCTCCACCTTATTAATTTTAGATTTATCGATTTTAGATTTTAGATTCCAGCCGCACAAAGCCGCCACGTCCTTTGATCGAAAATCTCAAACTGAAAATCATTTCATTTTCAATTTTCAACTTTCAATTTTAAATTACTAAGGCACCTCTACCGTGTTCAAAATTTCGCTGATAATATCCTCACTCGTCAGGTTATTAGCTTCAGCCTCATAGCTCAAACCAATACGGTGGCGCAACACATCATGGCAAACGGCACGCACATCCTCCGGGATCACGTACCCGCGGCGTTTGATGAACGCGTAAGCCTGTGCCGCCTTCGCCAAACTGATACTAGCACGGGGTGAAGCACCGTAAGCGATCATGGAAACAAATTTTTCCAACCCGTGTTCCTGCGGGTAACGAGTCGCGAACACGATATCCACGATATATTTTTCAATTTTCTCGTCCAAATAAACTTCCTTCACCACTTCACGGGCACGCAAAATATCTTCCGGTTGAAGAATCGTATTGGACACCGGGAAAGTCTTTTCCAAATTCTGGCGAACAATCAATTTTTCCTCGTCTTTTTTCGGGTAATCGATCACCACCTTCAACATGAAACGGTCGACTTGCGCTTCCGGCAACGGGTAAGTACCTTCCTGCTCGATCGGGTTTTGCGTAGCCATTACCAGGAAAGGCTCGTCCAACTTGTAAGTCATATCCCCGATCGTCACCTGGCGTTCCTGCATAGCCTCAAGCAAAGCGGATTGCACCTTTGCCGGGGCACGGTTAATTTCATCCGCCAGGATAAAATTAGCGAAAATAGGACCTTTCTTTACCACAAACTCCTCTTTCTTCTGGGAGTAGATCATCGTACCCACAACGTCGGCGGGCAACAAGTCCGGGGTAAACTGGATTCGACTAAATTTAGCATTAATAATATGTGCCAAGGTATTGATCGCCAAAGTTTTTGCCAACCCGGGAACACCCTCTAATAAAATATGCCCATTAGAAAGCATACCGATCATAAGTCCTTCCACCAGGTGCTTTTGTCCGACAATCACCTTGTTCATCTCCATGTTAATCATATCGACAAAAGAACTCTCTTGTTGTATGCGCTCGTTCAATGCTTTGATATCAACCGTATTCATATCATTGATTTTTATATTGATTTATAATACTATATTTAAACGTCAAAAATACCACATCGGTTTCAAACTTACGGGAAAGAGTTTTTCAAATCCCTATCTCCGTTTCCGTTTTTCCAAAAATAGAGATTATTCCGTCAAATGTTAAAACCAAAGCTACTAAATAATGTTAATGCAAACTTTAAGGTTTTCCCAAATAATTTTTAATCTCGTCTTAAATTACGGATTATTACTGAGATAAGGCTACAATTTTAACATTTAACACTTTCCTGTCGCACATTTATTAACAATCAGCCTCTCGAAAACTGCTTATTTTCCCCCACAATCACTTAACAATAAGTAGAAATCTTGAAAATTTCATTCACAACGGGTCTATATCGAAATAAATTTTCAACCCTTTGCCCGTTTCTCCTTTTAACAATTCGTCGCATTTCTGCCGGAGAAAAGACTTCAGTTTCGACAAAGAGAGTCCTTGTTCTGCTTTGATTAACACCTGTATACGATACATCTTCCGAATCCTCCCCACTTCCGGTTCCGCCGGACCACACACCCGACGTTCCAACCGCTCCCGCAACTTTCTCGCCAACTCGTTGGCAGCGTTACGCAATGAATACTCGTCCGTGTGCCTCAACTCAATCTGGATCAATCGAGAAAAAGGAGGATAATTAAACATCTCCCGTTCGCACGACAAGAACGTGTAGAACCCGTGAAAACTCCCTTTCCTCACCAATCGGTACACCCGGTTCTCCCGGTCGGCAACCTGGATAACCACTTTCCCCCGTTCGCCTTTCCGTCCGCTACGCCCGCTCACTTGCATCAGCATATCATAAGCCCTTTCTTCCGCCCGAAAATCAGGGAAACTAACCAGACTATCGGCATCCATCACCCCGACCAATTTCACCCGTTCGAAATCCAGCCCCTTGGACACCATTTGCGTGCCGATCAATATATCCAGATTCCCCGCCTCGAACTCGTCGATCAAAGCTCGGAATTTCACTTTATTACTCATCACTTCCAAATCCATGCGAGCCACCCGGGCATCCGGGAAATACTGCTTCACCTCTTCCTCTATCCGTTCCGTCCCCGGGGTACGATTCACGTAATGCCCCTGACCGCATTCCTCGCAAACCGCCGGCACAGACCGCAAACTGCCGCAATAATGGCAATTCAACGTGTTACGGAACCGATAATAAGTCATGCTCACGTCGCAATGCTTGCATTTCAAAACAGAACCACAACGGTCACATTGCAGATAAGTAGAATACCCCCGCCTGTTCTGGAACAGGATCACCTGCATTCCCTTCGCCAACACCTGTTTCATCTCCTCGTGCAACACGGGTGTAAAACTCCCTTTCATCATCTTTTTCCGGCGATACTCTTTCACGTCCACGAATATCAACTCCGGCATCATCACCTCACCGAACCGGGTAGCCAACTCCACGAAACCGTACTTGCCGCTCATGGCATTCTGGTAACTCTCGAACGAGGGAGTGGCAGACCCCAACAAAATCTTCGCCCCGTTCATCTTGCCAAGCATAATGGCAGCATCCCTCCCGTGATAACGGGGCGCGGGCTCTTTCTGCTTGTAGGAAGCCTCGTGTTCCTCGTCTACAATAATCAACCCCAGCCGCCGGTAAGGCAAGAAAATAGAGGAACGCACACCGAGCACCACGGGATAAGGCTCCGTCCCGTTCTGTTTGCGCCACATCTCGGCACGGGCATTGTCCGTCATTCCCGAGTGATACACCCCCACTCGGTCGCCGAACACCCGCCTCAAACGCTTCACGATCTGCACCGTCAATGCGATCTCCGGCAACAGATACAACACCTGTTTCCCCTGCCGTATCGTTTCTTCTATCAAATGTATATATACCTCCGTTTTCCCGGAAGAAGTCACCCCCTGCAACAACACGCAATCCTTCTCCTTGAAATCCTCCCGGATCTTCACCAACGCCTGTTCCTGCGCCTCGGATAAAGCGTGCATGTCCCGCGTTTCCTCCCCCGCGCTATCCAGACGGCTTACCTCAACCGCCGCGATCTCCAACACCCCCCGTTCACACAATCCCTTCAACGCTGAAGCAGAATTGCCGATCAACCGTGCGAACTCCGCCCTCGGTAACGAATCCGCGTGATTCTCGTCGCAATATATAATCCAGTCGCACAACATCTTCTGTTGCGCCCTCGCCCGCTTCAACTCATCCATGATCTTCCCCAACTCTTCGTTAGAAAACTCCCTCGCCCAACGAACCAACCGTTCCAACTTGGGCTTAAACAGATCATCCACGGACTCTTTCACTTGAATAACACCCCGTTCCAACAAAGAGCGCACCGCCACGTACACGTCTTTCTTCCGCAACAGCTTCTCCACCTCCGCCATGCAAATCTCCCCGTTTTGCCGGAACACTCCGAGGACCTCCCGTTCTGCCGGACTCCACTCTCCCGCCTCAAACCCTCCCTCTTTCCATTCTCCCGACAGGCAAAGGCTCGTGTAACTTTCCAGACGCATGGCGACAGGCAACGCCGCCCGGGTCACCTCTCCCGGGGGAGCCATATAGTACTCGCTCAACCACAGCAAAAACTTCAAATGAGATTCGGAAAGGGCAAAACCTTCCTCTATCACCCGTTCGATAGGTTTAGCCTCGAACCCCACGGGAGGATTAGAATGTAACGCGTAAATGACCCCCGTGTAGCGTTTGTTTCTCACGAACGAAACAACCACAAGTGCCCCCACCGTTACCGAACGTTCATATTCTTCCGGTACCGAATAAGTAAAAAAACTCTCCACACCCAGGGGGATGATGACGTCAGCGTACAACAAAACGAATTACAATTATTCAGTGATTTAGTGATTGCCGATAGAGTGATTAAAGAATCGCCTAATCACTCTATCGGCAATCACAGAATTATTAAATGGACAAGATTTCCGTCAACCCCAACAAATTATTGTTCAACGGTTTGGTATTCTTGATCGCTTTATTGAACGGAATATGCACGATATCCTTGTTCATGATACCCACCATAATACTGGTCTGGTCATCCAGCAAAGCATCCACGGCTGCCACGCCCAGCGTACTTGCCGTCACGCGGTCGAATGCCGAAGGCGATCCGCCCCGTTGGATATGCCCCAACACGGTCACCCGCACGTCATACTCGGGATGCTTTTTAGCGATCTTATCCGCGATCGTGTAAGCCCCTCCCGACTTATCCCCTTCTGCCACGATCACGATACCGCTCGATTTATGGGGTTTATAATCATGTTCCAAGAACTTGTCCAGATCGTTCACGTCCGTTTCGATCTCCGGCACCAACACCGCTTCCGCACCCGTGGCAACCGCCGAACGCAAGGCAATAAAACCGGCATCACGTCCCATCACCTCGATAAAAAACAAACGGTTGTGAGCGCTCGCCGTGTCGCGTATCTTGTCGACAGCCTCTACCACGGTATTCACCGCCGTGTCGTACCCGATCGTGTAATCCGTACCGTACAAATCGTTATCTATCGTACCGGGAATCCCCACGACAGGCACATTATGCTCTTGGCATAGCAAGCGGGCTCCCGAGAAAGTTCCATCCCCGCCGATCACCACCAGCGCATCCAGCCCCAACTTCTGCATTTGCTCGTAAGCCTTCGTTCGCCCCTCCGGGGTACGGAATTCGGCACTCCGCGCCGTTTTCAGAATCGTTCCTCCCCGTTGGATGATATTACTCACGTCATGAGATTCTAATTTTCTCACATTCCCTTCGATCAACCCTTCATAGCCATCGTAAACCCCATACGCCTCGCAGCCGTTAAATATTGCCGCTCTCACCACCGCCCGAATCGCGGCATTCATTCCCGGTGCATCCCCTCCCGAGGTTAAAACACCTATTTTATTAATCTTTCCCATAACTCGTATTAATTGAAAATTGTATCTCTTCCATCACCCATCTCGGTGTAGAGGTCGCCCCGCTGATTCCGACGCTTTCCGCTCCCTCGAACATGTCAGCCCGCAAGTCGTCTACTCCCTGCACGAAATAGGTTCTCGGGTTCACTTCCCGGCACACGGCGAACAATTGTTTGCCGTTAGAACTTTTTTCCCCGCTCACGAACAATACCACGTCATGCTGCACGGCGAACTCCCTCAACTGTGGTATCCGGTTAGCCACCTTGCGGCAAATCGTGTCGTTCACCTCCACACTACCCCGGGCATTTTCCCGCACCAGCTCCACGATTCGCTTGAACCCGTCGAGGCTCTTCGTCGTCTGCGAGAACAGGATCACCGGTTGCGAGAAATCAATTCCCCCCAAATCTTCCTCCCGCTCCACGACCAGCGCTTCCCCGTTCGTCTGTGCCACCAGCCCGTTCACCTCGGCATGCCCCCGCTTCCCGTAGATCACCACCTGCCCGCCATTCACTTTCACCCGTTCGTATGCCGCCCGAATCTTCTGCTGCAAATTTAATACCACGGGACACGAAGCGTCAATAACTTCGATACCGTTCTCCTTCGCCAACACGTAAGAACTCGGCGGTTCTCCATGCGCCCGGAACAACACCCGGCAATCTTTCAACCCGGCAAATGCCTCGTGGTCTATCGTCCGCAGTCCCAACCCCTTCAAGCGGTCAACTTCACGGCTGTTATGCACGATGTCCCCGATGCAGTAAAGCTCTCCCCTTTGCAATTCTTCTTCCGCCTTGGCAATGGCGTTCACCACACCGAAACAGAAACCGGAATTTTCATCAATCTCTACTCTCATATCTTGAACGAATGATCTGTATCATCTTCTCCACTTCTTCCTCCACCGTCATATCGCTATTATCAATCAACACGGCATCCGGCACCCGCACCAGCGGGGCAGTTGCCCGGTGTTCGTCAATATAATCCCGCTTCCGCACGTTCGCCTCCACCTCCTCGTAAGTTACCCGCTCGCCCTTCTCCGTCAACTCTTTGTAACGCCGCTCGGCACGCACCTCGGGACTCGCCGTCATGAAAAACTTCACTTCAGCGTTCGGGAATACCACGCTGCCGATGTCCCGTCCGTCCATGATCACCCCCCCCTCGCGTGCCATCTCCCGCTGCTTCTCCACCAACAACTCCCGCACGTAAGGCAACGCGGCAACCACGCTCACGTTACCGGACACATCCATTCCCCGGATCGCCGCTTCCACGTACTCCCCGTCCATGTACGACTCGTAACGCCGCTTCCCTTCATCATATTTAAAACCGAAAACGATCGTCGGGAGCACCCGTTTCAACCCCTCGTCGTCCACCTTGCCGTCACGGATTAACCCGTCCCGCATTGCTTTCAACGTCACGATCCGGTACATCGCTCCCGTGTCAATATAAGTATATCCTAAACGTGCCGCCAAAATCTTGGACACCGTGCTCTTCCCTGTCGAAGAATGCCCGTCCACGGCAACTATCAAACCTTTCTTTTTCATCTTTATCAAATCTATTCGAATGGCGAAGATACAAAAAAAGGAGACACCATAAACCTCCACATGAAATAAAGAAGAAATCCTTATGTATTCCTACTAAAGAGAGAGAGAGCTAATAAATTTTATATATATCTTATTTGTAGAATAACGTTTTCATATCCTAATTATTTGCTATTAACTTCCTATTAAAATAGGAGTTGAATGGGAGATGATATAAACTAAATAGTAATTATATACATATTTTATAAATTATATATATATTATCTCATACTATACTCCTCGTGATTTTCCAACGCACTCCCCCCATCTCAAAGACGTGATAAAAGAATGTTTCTACTTTTAAAATATTAACACTATATTTGCATAATCAATTCTCGGGACATGGAAAACAATATAAATGGCATTGATACATTCAAAGAATTGTACATAAACCACTTTCAGGCTGTGGTAGGCTTCTGTCATACCTATTTGAAAGATCGGGAACAATCCATGGACGTTACTCAAGAAACCTTCTTCAAACTGTACGAGCGGCTCGACGACGCTTATTCCCGCCAAAATGCCATAGCCTTTCTTTATATCACGGCTAAAAACCTCTGCATGGACATTCTGAGACATGATAAGTTCAAAACAGAGGACGTCAACGAATTGAAAGAAAAATTATACTCCGATGAATTTTTTCTGGATGAAATCACGAACCGGGAAATGATCCGTTTCGTTCAGGCTGCCGTTGAACAACTAACCGGTCGCAGCCTTGAAATAGCCCGCCTTTCGCTCGACGGAATGGGGAACCAGGAAATAGCCGACACACTGGGTATTTCTATCAATTCTGTCAAATCTCTAAAAAAAGAGATGTACACAAAACTTCGTAAAATCATTGGTAACGAGTATATTATACTATTCTTCGCAAAATATTTGTTAAAAATCGAGAAATAAACTCACCCAGTTTTCAACTTCATCCGTATTCATATAGCATAACAAAAGAATATGGAGAAGCAAATTATAAAAAGAATCGAGGTCGCCCGGCTGGTTGCCCTGCACAAGCTGGGGGTTCTCCCCAAGAGCGAGGAGCAACGTCTGGCGGCATGGGTGACACGAAGTGAGGCAAACCGCCGGCTTTACGAGAGATTGCTACGCCAGGGAACTTCCAGGGAGAAGGGAATGCCCACTACCGATAAAGCGTGGCAGGACTTCACACGAAGATACCAGATACGCCCAAAAAGATACGCCACATGGCGCCGGATAAGTTACATGGCTGTTGCCTGTTGTGCAGCACTGCTACTTGCGACGGGTATTCTGCATTTCTACTCGCGGGATAAAGCTAACGAAATTGCGACTCCACGTCCGCTCAACTCGGTACAACTCGTGCTCGATAACGGCAATACCATCGCCCTCGACCATCAGGAAGCCGCCACTATCAAACAAGCCACAGGTATACTTCTCGGAAAGACTCAAAAAGAGATCGACTACACGGCTGCGAAGCACAACCCGGTACGTAATACATTGACCTACCACACGATTATCGTACCGAAATACGGGGAATACACCGTGAAACTTGCGGATAACACTGTCGTGAAACTGAACTCGGAGAGTCGGTTGAAATACCCGGTGACATTTAACGGGGAGAACCGGGAAATCTGGTTAAATGGGGAAGCCTACCTTGAAGTGGCACGCGATACATCCAAACCATTTATAGTCTATGCCGCAGGAACCGAGATCACCGTGCTAGGCACCACGTTCAACGTGAACGCATACGACACGAGAAAAGAAGTTGCCACGACTCTCGTCAGCGGCAGAATAGAAGTAAGCAACAACGTCACATCTCAAATTATCAGCCCCGGGCAACAAGCTATCACCAACCGCAATAACCCTCGAATAGAAGTAAAAAAAGCAGACACGAAAGTGGTGACAGCATGGGTACGAGATATGTTCTATTTCGACGAAAAACCCCTTGCCGAAATCATGGAAACTCTTGCCCGTTGGTACGAATTTCAAGTGGTCTTTGAAAATGATAGCGTCAAACAACGGCGGTTCACCCTTGAAGTTTCACGCTATGGCGATATAGACAAAATACTTCATTTAATAGAGGAAACACAGGTCGTCAAATGTAGGAAAGAAGGCAAAACCATATATATCAGGTAAAAAAAACAGGTCATGCTACCAACACGACCTGCCGCAAATTTAATGATATACACTCCCCCGTCAAAGCGAGTGTAATTATAAACCTATAAAACAAAAGTATGAAAAAAGATTGTTTTATTCATGCCCCCGTGCATGAAAAATTAAAAAAACTATTGCTAATTATGAAGTTAAGTGCATTATTCGTATTGTTGTTCTGCATGAACTTGTCGGCAGGAGTACTCGCGCAAGAGACGCTCCTGACGGTTGAGGTGGAAAACGGCAGCATCCGTGACGTGATGCAAACCATCAAACAGCAAAGCGATTACACGTTCGTCTACAACGTGGAAGAAGTCGGGCATCTCGCGAACATCTCCATCCACATGAAGCATGCCGCCGTCCGTGCCATTCTTGACGAATGCCTGAAAGGCAGCGGGTTGGAATACAGCATCCACGAGAACGTCATCGTGATCCGCAAGATGATCGCCCCAAAGCAAGACGAGGTCCGGAAAATCAAAGGTATCGTCACGGACAAGCAAAAAGAACCGCTTCCGGGCGTGACCGTCATGATCAAAGGAACAACGCTCGGGGTATCCACCAACGCGGAAGGACGCTTCGAGCTCGCACAACCGAAAGACACGAGCGACATCGAGTTGATCATCTCGTTCATCGGGATGAAAACACGAACGATCCGCTACAAGGGAGAAGAACTTCTAACCGTGGTGATGGAAGAAGACACGCAGGAAATGGAAGAGGTGGTGGTGACGGGGTATCAAAAAATTAATCGAAAGAAAAACACGGGATCCATACAAAGCGTCAAAATGGACGAGATCATGACAGCGGGAGTTTCCAATCTCGACCAAATGCTGGAAGGACGGATATCCGGGATGACACTAGTAACCGGTTCAGGAGAGGTGGGTGTTGCCCCAAAAATCCGTATCCGCGGTACCTCCACGTTAATCGGGAACCGCGAACCGTTATGGGTAGTCGACGGGATCGTCGTGCAGGATCCGGTGCCCATCTCTGCCCAAGAACTAAATGACCCGGACTACATCAACCGCATCGGTAACGCCATTGCCGGCCTGAACCCACAAGACATCGAACGTCTGGACGTATTGAAAGATGCCGCCGCCACCGCCTTGTACGGGACAAAAGCGGCCAACGGGGTTATCGTGATCACAACCAAAAAAGGACGTATAGGAGCCCCCGTCATCAACTACAACATGAACACCACATTCCGTCAACGCCCCCGTTACACGGACCGCAATATCAACTTGATGAATTCCAAAGAAAGAATCCAATTCTCACGCGAATTAAACGACCAGCACTACGTGTTCAGCACAACCGTCAATTACGTGGGGTACGAGGGATTGCTCAATGATCTCTACACGGGGAAAATCAATGACACGGAATTTGCCCAAAAGGTGGCATACCTCGAAACACTCAACACAGACTGGTTCAAATTATTGACAGAAGATTCTTTTTCCCACCAGCACACGATCAGTATGTCCGGCGGCTCGGAAAAGACACGCTACTATGCCTCAATCGGTTACTCGCGGGACAACGACGTGATCAAAGGGAACTACAACGAACGATACACCAGCAGCCTCAATCTTGAATCGACGCTGAAAGATTGGTTTACAGCTTCGTTTCAATTACAAGGAAACGTGAGCCGCAGAATGTATAACCAGAGTTCAATCAGTCCCATGGACTACGCCTACAACACCAGCCGGGCAATTCCCGCTTACGATGAGAACGGAGAATATGCTTATTACACGTTACTGGAAGGCCATGATTACCGGCAATACAACATCTTGAATGAATTGGAAAACAGCTACAACGACCAACACACTTCGAGTATCACCGTAACCTCCAACCTACAATTCAAGTTCACCCCGTGGCTGGATGCATCCGCCATTGTTTCCTACACGAATTCCAACGCGGAAATCGAAGGGTACTGGGGCGAGAAAACACACTATATTGCAGCCCTACGGGGTTCCGATTACGGCGAAGTTCCCTCCTCTTACGCGACCTGCCCTTACGGCGGTGAACTCAATACCAATAACACCAGAAATAACTCTTACACGATACGTTTGCAGCTTAACGCGAACAAAACTTTCGGAGTGGACGAACAACACAACATCCTTGCCAGCGCCGGAATGGAAATGAGTTCCACCAAATACAAGGGATACAGCCGCACGGACCGATGCTACTACCCGGACCGCGGGATGACTTTCGTGTCCAATATCGACCTGGAAAAATTTCCTTCATACGGGGCTTGGCTGACTTCCAATGTACCAGCACTCACGAACAACTTGACAAACCTTCTCTCCGGGTACGCCACACTCTCTTACAGCTATTACCAGTATTTCACGCTAAACGTGAACGCTCGGGTTGACGGATCAAACAAATTCGGGGACCAAAGCAACGACAAATTCTTGCCCATCTGGTCGGCCTCCGCGGCATACAATATCTCGGAACACGAAACTCTAAAAACCGATTGGATCGACTACATCACCTTGAAAACGTCTTTCGGTTATCAAGGGAACATGCTCGATAGCGAATCCCCCGTTATGCTGATCCAAAAACTTCCCACCAATCCCTATTACAACGAGGTGGAAAGCAGTATTTCCAAATACCCGAATCCCAACTTAAAGTGGGAAAAGACCAGTTCATTCAACGCGGGGTTACAATTCTCCCTGCTACAAAATCGCATTCAACTGGAAACACAATATTATTACAAGCGCACGAAAGACGCTTTCATGACCAAAGAGGTAGCCACCATGAACGGGGTCGACTCCTACACGATCAACGGGGGTGACATCGAAAACAAAGGATACAGTTTCGATCTTACCGTGTTGCCGATCAAACGGAAAGACTTGTACTGGACAATCTCCACCTCGTTCTCGAAAGACAAGAACACGATTAAAAACGATCCGGATTCCCAAACTTACAATTACTCAGACTTCCTGAGTGGAACAGCCGTGATCAAGGGCAAAGCAGTCAACACGTTCTATTCCTACGATTTCATCGGTCTCAACCCCATGGACGGAGGTCCCATGTTCAACGACATGGAATTCCAGAAACACGAACTTTACGGGCTCAGCAAATACGAGACATTCACCCGCGTGTTGAAAGCCACGGGACGCCGGGAACCGTTCATGTCCGGAAATCTTTCCACATCCCTCCGGTACAAACAAATCCGCCTGAATGCCCACTTCGCGTATAGCCTAGGGGCAAAGACCAGGTTATTCCGCATGTTCAACAAAAACCTATCCCCGGAATACAACGTGCACCGGGATTTCATGAAACGATGGAAAACACCGGGCGACGAATTGAAAACCAATATTCCATCCCTCTTGTCGTACTCAAGCACGGCATATTGGAATTACCTGACACATTACTCGGACATCACCGATAACATTCAAATGTTTGCCGAAGACGCTTGGATGATGTATGATTACTCGGACTCCCGGGTTGTAAGTGCCAATTACCTGAAATGCAGTAGCTTGAACATCACTTACGCATTCGGGGAAAACATGCTGTCCAAGATTGGTCTTTCACGCTTGGAACTCTCCCTGTCCGGTACTAACCTGTTCACGCTCTGCTCGGGTAAACTAAAAGGACAAACCCCGACTCAAGGCGGGTTCAGCGAGATACAACTATCAGATAGACCCACCTACACATTTGGATTAAGTGTTTCATTCTAAAAAACGAAAACATCATGAAAAATATATTCATAATCGGATGCCTTCTACTCACGCTCAACGCTTGCGATAGTTTTCTTGAAGAGTATTCACAAGATTTGGCAAGAGTGGAAACAATCACGGACTTAGATGAACTGTTATTGGGAAGTGCATATTACCAACCTGCATATTACTATCTCAGTATGAGCACTCTTTACTTGGCAGGCGAACCGTTTTTTCCCTTCATCCACTTCATGAGTGATGAATTAAAACAAAACGAGATTACAAAGGGGGGAGATGCTGGCAGCATGGAAAAGTACTTCGGGTATTTCACATGGCAACGACAAGTCGGTATAAATCCGGAAGGAACCAGAGTGGGAATAGAAAATACTGATTGGAAAAAAGCCTACCAGCATATCAACGCGGCCAACATGATTCTCGACGAATTAAATGAAGTCAAGATAAACAACAAGAAAGAAGAAGAAATGAAAAACCGCATAAAAGGAGAAGCCCATTTCCTGCGCGCATTATACTATTTCACCCTCGTGAACCTGTACGCTGCCCCGTACGAACCGTCAAAAGCGGAAAGTACCGTCGGGATCCCGTTAAAACTGACCTCGTACGTGGAGGACAAAGAGTACGAGAACAGTTCCGTGGCACGCGTGTACGAACAAATTCTTCAAGATCTGGAAGATGCCATCGATTGCTTGTCCAAGACCTCCCGTAAAAGCGTCTACCGGGCCGATCTTACCGCGGCTTACCTGTTAACCGCACGCGTTTACCTGTACATGCAGGATTACCCGAACGCCCGCGAATACGCCCAACTCGTGCTGGATCGGAACAACGCGTTGACAGATCTCAACACGTTCTCCGGGGAAGATAACGTGTTCACTTCCGAGAACCCGGAAATCATATTCTCCATGGGCGGTCATTACCTGACTCTTGATATGTATGGAAGAGACCGTTACGAGGACGAGTGTTCCTATTATATCTCCAATGACCTTATCGAAGCATTCTCCGACGAGAATGATTTGAGAGGAACGAAATACATTCAAGAAGGAGAAAGCGGCTATTCTTACAAAAAAATCTACTGGGGACGTGCACATTACGGTTCAGCTTGCAGCGTTTCCGACAATTTCCTGTTCCGCACCTCGGAAGCTTACCTGATCCTCGCAGAGGCTTGCGCCTTTGATGAAGATGAAGGTACTGCTCGACAGAAAATCGGCCAATTGCAAGCCAAACGCTTCCACACCCCTCCAACCGTCAACGAAAGCGGGAATGCCTTGATCGACCTAATCCGGCAGGAACGGCAACGGGAATTATGCCTGGAAGGTCATCGCTGGTTTGACTTGCGCCGCTACACGGTATGTGAAAAATACCCGTGGTCAAAAACGATCCGCCACACGTATATAGATTACGACACCCAATATCCTTATCCCATAGAAAGAACACGGGTATTTGAACTAGAACCTTTTGACAAAGCATACACGCTGGCCTTCCCGAGGGAGGTATTAGATTTCCAGAACACGCTGAACACGAACGACAGACCGGAACGCACACCGGTTAGCGACTCAAACAATCAATAAAACAAAATTACCATGAAAAGAACATATTACTTTATATCTCTTTGTATCCTGACACTCATCTTTTCTTGCAGCAAGGAAGATGCACTGACCCCGACGGATACGCAATATGACTATTTCACGGTTTCTCCCGATGCCACAGATGCAGAATCCGTGTTACGCCGAAAATTTCACGAAGACCACAATATTCATTTACTTTTCAACGACACGCTGCGCCACGAATTGCAAGGAACATACGCAGATGGGACACCTTATTATTTCACGGAATTACTCGATTTACCATATAATATAACAAGCACCCTAGACGACGTCCAATTCACGTACATCAAGAATTACGAACAGAAAGAAAGTAGCGTCAAGTTTGTCGAGAAATACATACTCACTCATTTGGGAACAAGTTTACGTCCCTATTCCATATTCTTGGTAGATGAATTGTATGAAGCAGACTACTACGGAGACTGGGATCCTATCGATTTTTATATCGGAAGACGCTGTTTAGCCCTGGCGACACGCGATATTCCGGAAACCGACGAAGATGAGATCAGCGAATACGCCTTGGATGTACTTTACAATTTTATCAAAAGTCAAATATCGTACAGAGACGCGGAATTCACCGAATTTCTATCTTTCGGATCAGAATACTACGGGGAAGATTTTATTGACCATAACGACGTATTCAAGAATGGATATGAAAAACCGCAACACGATGATTTATACGCTTTGGGATTCATTTCTTGGAATGGCAGGAACAAATATTTCCCGTATGAAAACAACGATTTATCAGCCTATTTGCGAGCTCTTTTCTATGATGACGAGGAGGAATTTAAAGCCCAGTACGCAAACTACCCAGTTATTATTCAAAAATACAACATTTTGAAAGAGGTCGTGAAACAAAAAGGTTACATATTCTAAAATCAAACACATGAAAAAATTACTTTATATATTAAGCGTTGCATTAGTTATTTTCGCTTCCGGATGCAGCGATGATCATGAAAACTTACCACACAAAACCCCGGAAGCAACGGGAACATTTACTGACACGGACGGGACCGAATACAAGTGGGTACGCTACAACGGACTCGACTGGATGACCTCGAATTACAAGGGAGGTTCTCCTTATTACGAAAGTACAGACTACTGGGGAGATGACCTTATTTATTTTGAAGACAAAGATTTATCCATCTCAGACTTCGAGATTTTCGGGAACATGTACACCTACGACGAGGCAAACACGCTCGCACCCGAAGGGTGGCGCCTGCCGACAGACGAGGATTGGCAGAAACTGGAACAAGCCATGGGCATGTCCGCCCAAACAGCGGACACCCGGGGCTGGCGCGGAGCCGGAGTCGGGACATTGCTTCAACAAGATGAATCGGGAACGGGAATAAACCTGTTGTTAGGAGGAATCGTCTGCAATAGAGCCGGACGCCCCGAATCTTTCATGTTGCGTCATGTCAGGGCATACGGGTATTATTGGACCGCCGACTTGGACAGCACCTACACCGCTGAACGCATGGCATATTACAGGAGAATCCGCTATAATTCCACAGAAATAGAACGAGAAGTAACCGGTATCGAAGTATATGACTACTGGGGTGACCTGTACCCGACCTACATGAGTGTACGTTACGTGCGGGATGCCCAATAAAACACGAACCATATTATATCAAATACATGAATAAATTATTTTACCTTGCCCTGGCGCTGCTTTTTTGCAGTGCCTGCGGCAACAAGAACGAATACGTCATTGAAGGCTGCTTCCCCGGCTTACAAGACGGGATGACGGCCACACTTCGAAATGTTGAAGGAGAAGAGGCTATCCTATTGGCTTCGGACACGATCCGAAACGGTCGTTTCGAATTGCGCGGACAGGTGGCTTCGCCCACTTTTTGCGAACTGACTGTTTCAAACAGTCCGCTTGTCAACCAGAAACGTGACGTGAAAGCCCGGAAAGCCTGGCTCTTTCTTGACAACTCCCGTTTAACCCTTGACGTTCCTCATTTTGACAGCATTGGCTACGTGAGCACGCTTATGCCTTTCGCACAAGAGCGTATCGGGGCCGTGACGGGTAGTCCACTGCAAACAGAATTCAACGCGTACCGGAAGAAAATGCTTCCCCTAGAACTGGCTGCTTATCAACCCTACGACACCTTGTCGAATCTCCGGTTCTGGCACAAGCACGAGTATCCGAAGGAAATGTACGACAAGATTTTCGCCGAATTCTATCCCCAACAAGTGGAGCAACAGGCGATTGTCGATGCCGCCCGGATGGAATTTATCCGACAACACCCCACTTCTCTCCTGTCGCTTTATATAGCAGAAGACCTGATTAAAAAGGAATTTACCCGCACAAAGGAGGAATTGGAGGAACTGTCCCGTGTAGCGGAACAAATCACGGACACGGTGCGCGTACCCCGTTTCCTCAAACGGATGGAATTAGCCATGAAGCAATATAAAAGCGTCAAGTACGCTGATGTAGAACTGGGAACACCTGCGGGAACAAGGGAAAAACTCTCGTCACACGTTCGTCCGGGAAGCTACACGCTGATTGACTTTTGGGCATCGTGGTGCGGACCGTGCAAAGCGGCAATCCCTTCCGTGAAGGCGCTCTACAACACGTACAACCGGGAGCAATTGAACGTGGTCAGCATCTCCATGGATGAAAAAAAAGCGGATTGGGAAAAGGCGATGAAAGAGGAAAACATGCCGTGGGCGCAATTGCGGTGTGACGACCAAAAGAGTTATACCGAAATCTCCAAGGCTTACCGAGTCACCAGCATTCCCCGCCTCGTGCTCCTCGACCCGCAAGGAAGAGTGGTGTTCAGTAGCTTTGATGCGGATGCTTTGCAATTGACTATACACCAATTACTGGGAAATAATTAATTTATAAATCGTATCGTAAAAATTACTTGTATGAAAAGAATCTATTTGTTGATCGCTATCCTGTTTGTGCAAATCACGGTGTTCGCACAGGAAGGCGTGAACTTCCGTGATTTAACTTTCACCGAGGCTTTGGCGGAAGCCCAAAAAGAGAACAAACTAGTATTTATGGACTGCTACACCTCGTGGTGCGGACCATGCAAAAACATGACTAACAACGTATTCCCGCAAAAAGCGGCGGGTGATTATTTCAATCCCCGTTTCGTGTGCGTGAAATACGACATGGAGAAAGGCGAAGGTGTGGAACTGGCTAAAAAATTCGACGTGCACGCCTACCCCACTTTCATCATCATCCGTCCCGACGGCACAGTGCAACACAGGCTGGTAGGAGGCGACAAGCTGGAAAGCTTTATCAAGAGAGTGGAAAAAGGCTTGAACGAGAAAACTTCGTTAGTGTACCTGACCCTGGAATACAAGCAAGGGAAAATGAGCAACCCGGAACTGCTAGTGTATAAAAATACGCTCTCGGATGCCGGCAAGGACAAAGAGGCCGCACAAGTATACCGGGAATTGCTAAAACGCCTCACGGACAAGGAAAAAACAGAAAAAGAATACTGGTCGATTTACGAGGATGAAAGTTGCGTAATCGGTTCGCCGATGTTCGACTTTTTACTGGCAAACCTGGATGCCATCCGTGCAAACACGGGGGAAGCGACCGTGGACAGATTCCTGTTCCGTCACTACGCCGACATCTTGCAGGACTACATTGCCGGGTACGCCAAGGAGGATGCCGCACCCATAGAAAAAGTGAAAGCACAGATCTACGGGTTCCGGATAAAAGGACAGGCAGAACTGGAAAAAATGTTGATTTTGGCTGAACCCGTCAGCCAACGGGACATCGAAAAGGTTGCCGCCATCGTGAAAGAAAAAATCCCACTCGCAAGTGCCGATGAGTTGAAAATGTACGCTTTCGGTTTTCGTGCCATCCTCTGGAAAAGTGAAGAGCCTTATCCCACCCTCTACGGGAAACTCGGAAAAAAACTCACACACCAAGTGATCGCCCACATGGAGAAAAAGGCGAATAGCTTATCCGATGACGATTTTAGCACTTACGATATTATCCTGTCATGCTTCGGCGAGGGATTGGAGAAAAAGGATTATACCCGGCTCATCGCAGTGGGAGAAAAAGTGCTTTCCGGATTGCCCGATGACGACAGGAAACGCCACGCAGAATGGATACTCAACGGGTACAAGAAACGCCTGGAAAAAATGAAACAAACCCCTAACAAATAAGATGAACATGAAAAAAAGATACCTTTCACTCCTGTTGTTGGCAGGCACGATGGTGTGCTGCAATAACAAACCGATGGATCACTTCGTGCTCCGCGGAACGATTCCCGGGGCAATGGACAGCACGGAAATAGAACTGGTTATTCCCGGGGAAGGTTACAAAAACGAGCGACTGCGAGCATTCATCGTCAACGAGCGATTCGAGTTCCAGGGAAAACTGGAACAGCCCGTGCGTTGCGAACTACGCCTGAACAATTACGACATTTGCGAACGGAAAGGAATAAAAGAGGAGAACAAGGTCGTGTACGCAGATATCAATTTCTTCGTCGAAAACGGGCAACTGACTTTCACCACGCCCCACGTGGACAGCCTCCCGAAATCCTTCTGGCAATACGACATCCGCAAAGAGAAAAACTACTCCCTGAGCGGCTCGCCCGCACAAGAAGTCTACCACGCCTACCAACAACAGACGATCCCAGCGCGCCATCTCCTCCGGAAATACCAGATGACCAAGGACAAGCGACCGGAAGATTTTCAAAGGAAGCAGGCGGCACAAGCCCAACTTACACAACAAACCCGTGAATTTATTGCGGGACACACGAATCTCGCCGTGAACCTTGTGCTCGCGGAGGAATTAAAAAAAGAACCATTCACTTACAACCAACATTACCTCGATGACCTGGGAGAATTATTCGCCTCCTACCGGGACACCTGCCCGGGGCTGGAAAACTTCCGCCGCTACCTGCAAGAGGCTAGCGCTTTCGCCCAAGACAAACCGTTGCAGGAAGGAAAAGTAATCACCCCGAAAGGCGACACGTTGTCCTTACCCGCCCAATTGAAAGCGGGACAATACACCCTGATTGACTTCTGGGCATCGTGGTGCGGACCCTGCCGGGCAAGTTTCCCCCACTTGCGGGAAATGTACAAATTACACGGGGAAAAAGTCAATTTCATCAGCGTGTCGCTGGATCAAAATGAAGAAGAATGGCAAAAGGCAATGCGGGAAGAAAAATTGCCTTGGGCACAATTCCTCGCCACCCGCACTTTGAGCAAAGAGGTCGGCAAACACTACAACATCAAATCGATACCGACATTCTTGTTCATCGATCCCGCGGGAAATATCATTTTCTCCGGACATGATAGCGATGAACTGGAATCAGAATTAGCGAAAACACACTAACTAACATCTCTATTTTTCTTTATTAGATTAATTGTAAACGAGGCTGTTTCGACTGCCTCGTTTTATTATTCTCCCCTCTTCGAACAATAAAATCCTACAATTTCATCCAGCATTATCAAAAATTAATAACTTTGTAGGATTCTTATGTGTTTACGTGTTTATGTATTTTTTTAATTAGTTGATGATGGAACAAAAGAAAAACTCTTACAGCATGGGGATTATCATTATCGGTATCCTCTTCTTTATTTTCGGGTTCGTCACGTGGTTGAACGCTACCCTAATCCCTTATCTTAAAATTGCTTGCGAGCTGCAACACGAGTGGCAAAGCTACCTCGTGACCTTCGCCTTTTACATTGCCTACTTTGTCATGGCTCTGCCCTCGTCATGGGTATTGCGCAAGACAGGCTACAAAAACGGAATGATGCTCGGGTTGCTCGTGATGGCAGTCGGGGCATTGTTGTTTATCCCCGCAGCTATGACCCGCACCTACGGTTTATTTCTGTTAGGTCTTTTTATCATGGGTACCGGGCTTTCCGTGCTGCAAACCGCATCCAACCCTTACGTGATTGAACTGGGAGCCCCGGAAAGTGCCGCCCAACGGGTGAGCATCATGGGTATTTGCAACAAGGTGGCTGGCGCCATCAGCCCGCTTATCCTCGGGTCAATCATGTTGAAAAATATCGACGCGCTGGAAGCAAGTCTAAAGACAATGGACCCTATCCAGAAAGCGGCAGAACTCGACCTCTTGGCATCGAAATCCATCGTACCTTACGTCGTGATTATGGTATCGCTCGTCGTGCTGGCATTATTCGTGCGATTCTCACCGCTTCCCCAGATCGAAGATCCGGAAGAAGAAGAAGGCAGCATCCAACACGGGGGTAAATCAAGCATATTCAGTTTTCCGCACTTGTGGATCGGCATTGTCACCCTGTTCCTTTACGTGGGAGTCGAGGTGATCGCTATCGACACGGTCATCGGGTACGCCAAATCATTAGATATGAACATGGAAACCGCACGGATATTCCCGACCTTCGGTATGATCGCCATGATCGTCGGTTACATTATCGGTATCATCGCCATCCCGAAATACATCACCCAAGAACGAGCTTTAGCTTACTGCGCCATCCTAGGCGTGATCCTCGGGATATGTACTGCCGTTCTTCCGGCTAACACATCCATCTGGTGTTTAACCTTGTTAAGCCTTGCCAACTCGCTGATGTGGCCTGCTATCTTCCCGCTTGCCATCTTCGGCTTGGGACGCCACACGAAAACCGGATCGGCACTGCTCATCATGGCTATCGCCGGGGGAGCCTTGCTTCCTATGTTATACGGTTCGCTTACCCCCTGCATGGGCTTCCAAGGCGCATACTGGATGGTAGTGCCATGCTACCTATTTATCCTTTATTTCGCCGTGGCAGGTCACCGGGTGGGTATCAAACATTTATACAGTAAATAAATAGTTACAAGTTGCAGGTTACAAGTTTAAAATGAACTTGAAACTTGTAACCTGCAACTTGCCCAAAGTAAATAACAAATTTATGGAAAAGACAAAAGCACTCAAGAACAGAAAACTATTCGGCATTGCCGCTATCCTATTGCTCTGCGTCGGCATCGTCCACGTGGGTTACCAAATCATACAAATTGCAGACCACCCGGAATGGGGAGCCCCATGGTATTTTGCCCTGTTCTCGCCCGGCATAGTTTATCTTTTCCCCTTGCTCGTGTCCTTCGCCGCCTATCGCTTCTTCTTGAAAGAGGCGGGGAAGAAGGAAGAAGAATAAATAATTATAAAGGAGGGTGCTGAAGAATCACCGTCACCCCTCTTGCCCCGTGAGCCCCGATGACTAGAGCCTGCTCGATATCGGCAGTCTTCGAGGGACCGGCGATAAAGCACCCGTAACCGTAATCATCAAAATCGGGGCGGGCATAAGCTTCATGCATATTATTCACCAACTCATTACGATCCAGCAAAACCACCAGCGCCTCGGCGATAAAAAACAACGCTTTATAACGGGTATGTTGATTAATCCACACCATCCCGTTTTCCAGCACCCCGAACTCTCCTCGAATCACCCCCACATCCGTGCCGTTCAACTCCCGGGGATCATCCAGTTTATCGGGATTCACCGTTGCACAAGTAACCTCCGGCAAATTGGAAGCGATCGTCTTCGCCTCCGGGTACGCCTTCCGGATAGCCTCGTTCACGTCCTGCCCCTTTTCCAGCAACACGTAATTCGCCCCCACCGCTTTCAGAATCTTCTCGAACTGCACCAGCGGTTCGGGAAAAGTCAACGGTGTAAACGTCATCTCCGGACGTTCCACCTGATCGACGCCATGCGCCTTTATCCTTGCAAATATTTCTTCTTTACTACCCATAACCTAATTTTAGATTTTAAATTTTAGATCTTAGATTAAAAAACTCTCGACAGACAATAACAAGAATACTCGTAAACTTCAATTATTCAATTTAAAATTTACAATTTAAAATCTAAAATCATTTCATTTTTCCTTTCTTCCACATTGCATTAAATGTTTCTTCGGCAAATTGTGGTAATTCCCGCCCGATACCCCACGCGTCGAGGCTGTTATATAGCACGAAGCGAGGCATTTTCTCCGCAATCCGTCCGGCTTTTATTGCCGGGTAGAACAGACCGGGATGCTCCATCACGAACTTCATGCCCTTTTCCATGAACTTCTTCGACGGGGCGGCAAGATGCAGCGGTGCCAGATTCTGCCGCCACTTGTAGATTTGCTCCGCCAAGTCGATCTTCACCGGGCACACGTTCGAGCAGGAATAACACAGCGAACAAGCCGACACGTTACCCGAGTATTTCTCCGGAGACTTCAGCATCCCCAGGTTTATCCCGACCGGTCCCGGGATAAAATAGGAGTAAGAATACCCGCCCGTACGGCGGTACACCGGGCACGTGTTGATACACGACCCGCAGCGGATGCACTTCAACATATTCACGTGTTCCGTGCAAGCCAGGATATCAGAACGCCCGTTATCCACGATCACCACGTGCATCTCCTGCCCCTCCACCGGTTTCTTGTAATGCGAGGTATAAGTCGTCGAGGGTTGCCCGGTCGCCGAACGAGCTAGTAAACGAACATACAACGACAACGCCCCGTAATCCGGGATCACTTTCTCCAATCCCATGATGGCGATATGCACTTTCGGGAAAGAAGTACCCATATCGGCATTCCCCTCGTTCGTGCAGACCACGAAAGCCCCCGACGAAGCCACGGCAAAATTGACCCCCGTCATGGCAATATCCGCATGCAGAAACTTTTCCCGCAAAGCAGCACGAGCGGCATGCGTCAGGTAAGTCGGGTCACTGTTCCCCGGCTCCGTGTGCAACTCCTTCTCGAACACCTTTCCCACCTCCTCCCGCCTCACATGAATAGCGGGAAGCACTATATGGCTGGGCGGCATCCCCATCAACTGCATGATCCGTTCCCCCAAATCCGACTCCACGGCATCCACTCCCCGAGCCTTCAGGTAGGGCGTCAATCCACATTCTTCCGATAACATTGACTTACTCTTCACCAAGTTTTTACCCCCGTGTTTCTGTATGATCTCGTACACGATACGGTTATGCTCCTCGGCATCCTTCGCCCAATGCACGTGTATCCCGTTCGCCGTGGCGTTCCGCTCGAACATATCGAGGTAATACGCCAGATTACTGATCGTGTGCCGCTTCATCCGGCTAGCCATCTCCCGCAATTCCTCCCACTCGGGCACATCATGCGCCATCTTATCCCTTTTCTCCCGGACGAAATAGAGTGCCTGGTCATGCCACGCCGTCCTCTCCCTGTCCGCGATAAACTTCTTGGCTGCTTTCGCGTGTGAACTCATAATATATAGATTTACATTATTTACAAACCATTACTTAATATCTCCGCCACGTGTATCGTCTTGATCGGCAACTTCTCCCGGCGAATGATACCTTCCATGTGCATCAGGCACGAACTGTCGGCTCCCGTGATGTATTCCGCCCCGGTAGACATATGGTCATGCACCTTGTCCTGCCCCATACACACGGATGTCGCCGCTTCCTCCACGGCAAACATTCCCCCGAAACCACAGCACTCGTCCACCCGTTTCGGCTCGAACACCTCCACGTCCTTCACCAGCGACAACAGATCCTTCAACTTCGAATAGCGAGGGATCACCAGCTCGCTCGGCGACGACAAGTGCAACAACCGCTCGCCGTGGCAACTGTTATGAATGCTCACCTTGTGCGGGAAACGGGCATTCAGCTTGTCGACCTTCACCACGTCGTGCAGGAACTCGCAAATCTCAAATATCCGGCTGCTGATACAAGCGTGTTCCTCCTTGTGCAGCAACGTCGGGTAATGCTCTTTCACGAAAACCACACAACTTGCCGAAGGCCCCACCACGTAATCATACTTCTCGAACAACCGCTCCATCCGTTCCGCCAACTTCGCGGAATCCTTCTGGAAACCTCCGTTCGCCATGGGTTGCCCGCAGCACGTCTGATCCAGCGGGTAATCGACATCCAATCCCAGCGACTTCAATAACTTGTACGACGCTACTCCCACGTTCGAGTAAATCGCATTAATATAACAGGGTATAAATAATCCTATCTTCATAATATAATAATTAGTTACAAGTTTCATTTTCCGGTTTTCCCATCACGCAAAAAGATACACCACCCCGGTAATCACCACGTAAACCAGCACGTAAGGGATAGCCGCCTTCAATGCTACCCTCCTGCCCTTGCTGGTCGCAAGCGGAAGTCGCAATGACGATGCTCTGCGGCGATATGATCTTTCCACCCGTTGCAGCAGGCAATTCCCCGTAGCGATCGCTTTTCGCTAAACTTTCTCACGTTTAACACTAACGAAATTAAAGAAAAATATGTTACAATATTATCACGATTTATTCATTCAATATTAGAATCACAGAATCGGCAATCAATAAATCACAGAATTTATTAAATCTAAAATTAATTCGTACTTTTGCGGTATGATGAAAAGAGCGAATTTCAAGGGCATATACGCCAGAACACGGGAAATGCTGTTCCACCCGGACACCGAGTGGCAAGCCGTGAAACGGGAAGACATCGCAGGAGCCGAAGTCTTCCGGGGATACCTCGTACCCCTAACCCTAACCAGTTCCGCCTGTACCCTAGTTTTACAGCTATTGCACACGCCCCCCCTCTACGCCCTCTTGACAGCCGCCATCACCTTCGCTGCCTCCGTTGGCGGGGCATACCTCACGTACCGCATCACCCGCGAATACCTCACCGACAAGATCGCCGAAGCCAACAACGTGGCACTCCGGCTGTCGGTCTACTGTTCGGCAATATTCATCGTGTTCCATTGCCTCTCGGAAGGAATGCCCGACGGCTTTTTCAGCCAGTTGCTGGGCTTGCTCAGCCTGCTTTGCCTCCGCACGCTCTACATCGGGATAAACCAAATGAGCCGTCTGAACGTACAACTCCGCAAGAGTACCCTTATCATAGCGGGGCTACTGCTCGTCGTATCGCCGATGATTATCCAGCGGTTGCTCATGCTCCTGTTCAGGGTACCTACCATCACGCTTAATATATAAAAGTATGCAAAACGACATCAACATAAAGAACAAAAGAGCCTCCTTCGACTACGAGTTTCTTGAGGAATACACCGCAGGCATCGTGTTAACGGGGACGGAAATCAAATCCATCCGTGCCGGGAAAGCCAGCCTCGTCGACGCCTACTGCTATTTCCACAACGGGGAACTGTGGGTAAAAGGGATGTACGTTGCCGAGTACAAACTGGGCACCTACTACAACCATATCGAACGCCGCGACCGCAAGCTCTTGTTGCAACACAAAGAACTTGTCAAACTCGAACGCAAGACGAAGGAAAGCGGGCTCACCATCGTGCCCGTCCGCCTCTTCCTCAACGAGAAAGGATTCGCCAAACTGCGCATAGCCCTTGCCCGAGGCAAAAAAGAGTACGACAAACGCGAAACCCTCAAGCAGAAAGATGCCAAACGAGAAATGGATCGCTACATGAAACGATAATACCTGCATCCCGAGAACGCTGTTCCGTCCGCCCGCTCGAAAAACACGTACACGTGAACGCCGCCTCCCAAGCGCCCGTCCAGGCGGAACGCACCTTCCCGCTCCCGCCTCGTCCCCCGCACCTCCAGCGCCACCCGGGGCGACAACGGCATATCACCATATATCACGCCAACCCGCAACCGGTCGTCGGCCGTGGCCTTATCCCACTCCCGCTCATCCTCCCACGTCACCCGGAAACAATCCCCGTCACGCCACACCTTTATATCTCTCGGCAACAATAACCTTCCCGTCGAGAAACTCAATCCCTCGAAATCCACCAGCGCCCCGCTACCGTCAAAACACGTGTAATTCTCCTTGAAAAACAAATTATGCGGGGGCATACCTTCCACCTTCCCCGCTATCCTCCAGATAACAGGCGACACGGACAAGCCGTAAGCCCGGTAAAAAGCCTGCACCGCGGCAAACCGCGTGATCGCCCCCTGCTTCTTCTCGCTATGCCCGTTCACCTCCCACGCCCTCTTCTTGCCGGGAATCGCCGCCCGCCGCGAGCACCACGTCTCGCCTCTCTTGTAAATAATCAAATTTCCTTTCTTGCCACGCAACACGTCATTTATAAAATCTTCTATTCTCATAACGTAAAAATTAAAAAGAGAGGTGTGTTAAACACACACCTCTTAATTCCCGCTCTCGATATTCACGTGCAAGGTATCGGACGCCATCTTGCCGTCCGCCCTCACCGCGAAAGCGTACGCTTCAACACTCTCCGCCTTCCACGTCCCCGGGATCGTCACCGACGTGGAGCCGCTCTCGCCTCTCTCGCGAAGCGCGACCAAGCGGCACAATTTCTGCTCCTTCTCGAGCAGGACACCATACACCCGGTCATCCGGGTAACAATTCGAGTCCACTTCCATCCCCGTTTGCGAGAAAATAATCTTACCGCTCTCCGCGTTTAACGTGGCACTCGCGTCGGGCAACTGCAAACGCCCTTTCGAGCACACCAGACGCCCGTAATCCACCTCAACCGTCCCCTCTACCACCGAACAAATGTCCTTGTTACACGAGACAAACGCGTTCTCCGGCGACCATCTCCGCTTCCTCCGCGGGAAACCCACTTCACAGGCCGGACTCATGGCAAGCGCCAGAATACCTAATTCAGCAAACTTCATACGCTGTTCAACAGCCTCTCCCGATTTTGATTTCTTACCGGGAACACCTTTTTTACGGGCGATATTATCACCCTTCCAGAAATAATACGTGGTTCCGCCCACGGACCCCTTGTAACCTCCAGCGAGGTCTGGGTAAATTTTTGCCATACAGAAATTATTTTGACAAAATTATTATTAAAAACCCCTCAATCCCTCAACCTCTTCTCACGTGTCGAGCCTCCGCGCGCCATCTACAAATTTTATCCTATTTCCAAATTTAATAACAACCAAGCCAAAATTTAAAGGTGCCTTTCCCAGGCAAAAACGCTTGTAAAAATTTTACACATTAAAAAATTTAATCTCCTGCACACAACCATTCCCTCGACAGTAAAATCAATAACCCGTGATCACAGTATGTTAAATTTTACAATGCAAATATACATCATTATTTTTAATATTCCAAGAAATAACAACAAAATTTTTACAATTTTATTTACAATCTTATTTTTTACCCACGTGAACCATTATGAACTTGACCGATACATCACCTTTGTCATACATTCGCGTATTAATTCACAAATAAATACACATACGGTATGAAAAAATTGACTTTATTATTGATTGCCGCTCTCGCTCTTTTCATGAGCAGCTGTTCCACGCTTAGCAAAACAACCAACGTGGCGAGAAACTCGAACACGGACGTTTTAATCAACCCGATCGGTGCGTCTTTAGATTTAAACAACGTTCAAAAAATTTCAGGCGAAGCACAAGCCTGGTACTTCTTATGGTTCAGGGTATGGGGAGACAAAAAATACACGGAAACACCACAAGAAGGTGCCGCATCCGTGTTCAAAGGAAGAACCTTGAAAGTTCGTTCGGCAGCCTTGTACAAGGCACTGGAGGGAAAAGACTACGATGTCGTGCTAAGCCCGCGCTACGATTCAAAAATGAAAAGCGTCTTGTTCGGTCTGGTAAAACGTTACCGGGTAAAAGTAAACGCTTACGGTAGCAATATCAAAGAATTTAAACATCGCATCCCGGGAGAAGAAGACTTTGACATCATGTTCTATAACCGCAAACGCTAAACTTTTTATAACTTTTCTTTTATAACTTGAAGGAGAGATGTGTTTCGGCACACTCTCCTTTTTTCCGGACAGACATACAAGATTTCCAACTCGTCAGCCCCGATAAAAACCGCCTCACCACCGCCTCATCACCCCGCGCACGGGATGATGAGGCGGTGGTGAGGCGGGTATGATGTGATGACACTCCCCACCAACTCCCTCTATACCCACTTCACCAAGGCAAAGTCCTGCCTGTGTGGTAACAATATATTCTTCGGGAATATCCGTAAGCCTAGCATGAACTGCCCGGGATCATCCGGAGTTACCTCTATTGAGTAGAGCGCCTTGCCATTCTCGAAAGACACGGGAACGAACTCCTGCGTAAAGCAAACTTCAAGATTCTCGTCTTTCTTCATCATTGCAACCAACTCGATACCAACATCATCAATAGACAACTCGCCCAAATCGAGGGTGACTTTCGCCTGATAGGATTTACCGAGAGAAATGATCTGTTTAGATTTATCCGGCAATATCAAACCGTCCACTTGCACGGAGTCCCATTCACGGCCGACCTTCTTCTTCCACTCCGCAATTTGATTTGCCACGGCATAGTTATTCTCGCGCAAACGGTGATAGCGGCGGGACATGGGAAGGTAGAACTTCTCCTCGTAGTCCGTCAACATCCGGTTGGACGTGAAGTTAGCCGCCACCTTAGCGATTGTGTTCTTGATGTATCCCGACCACGAAGCGGAGATACCGTCGGCAGCCCGGTCATAGAAAGCAGGAGCGATCTCCGATTCAATGATATTGTATATCATCTCCGAATCCAGTTCATTTTGGAACTCTTGATTCTCGTATGCTCTTTCCATCGGCAATGCCCAACCGGCATCCTTTTGGTAACCTTCTACCCACCAACCGTCGAGTACACTGAAATGCATTACCCCGTTCATAGCGGCTTTCTCGCCACTGGTACCGGAAGCCTCCTGCGGGCGGGTAGGCGTGTTCATCCACACATCCACCCCTTGCACCATCAAGCGTGCCAAATCCATATCGTAATTCGGCAGGAATAGTATCTTACCCAAGAACTGCGGATATTTCGATACTTCCACGATCCGTTTAATCAGATCCTGTCCCGCTTGGTCGGCAGGATGCGCTTTCCCAGCGAAGATAAACTGCACGGGACGATCCGGGTCATTCACTATCTCATTCAGACGATCGAGATTACGGAACAACAGGTGCGCCCGCTTGTATGTCGCAAAACGACGGGCAAAACCGATAGTCAGAATATCATCCCGCAGGGTGTCCTGTATATCAACAATCTGCTTCGGGGTAAAATATGCCGTGACTTGTTCGTCAGCCAAACGATGTTTGATATGACGAATCAACCGACGGCGCAACACGCTCCGCACCTCGCTAATCATCGAATCGGGCACTTGATAAATGCCCTCGAAACAAGCCTTGTCGTAATGATGTGTCTTGAACTTCTCGCCGAACACGCTCATCTGTATCTTTTTCCACTCGGGAGCCGCCCAAGTCGGGTAATGCACCCCGTTTGTCACGTAACTGATGTGTAATTCCTCCGGCATATACCCGGGGTATAGCCCCTTGAATATATCCCGGCTTACCTTGCCGTGCAACCAGCTCACGCCATTCACTTCCTGCGACAGGTTTGCCGCAAGGAAACTCATGGAAAACTTCTCGTTCGGGTCGTTCGCGTTCACCCGTCCCAATGCCAACAACTGCTCCCACGTGATCTTCAACCGATCGGGCACGAACCAGAAATAAGTCTTCAACATTCCTTCCGAGAACGAATCATGCCCGGCAGGCACTGGCGTATGGGTCGTGAACAACGAAGAAGCACGAACCACCTCCATCGCCTCTGCGAACGAAAGTTGCCCTTCAGAAACGTATTCCCGCAAACGCTCCAAACCGATAAACGCAGCGTGTCCCTCGTTGCAATGATAAACGTCCGCATCAATACCTAATCGGCGCAAAGCCCGAATACCACCGATACCCAATAATATCTCCTGTTTCAACCGATTTTCCCAGTCGCCCCCGTACAGGAAATGCGTGATACTGCGGTCAGCCTCCTGATTGTCCTCGTAATCGGTATCCAACAGGTAAAGCTCTACCCGTCCCACGTTCACCTTCCAGATTCGGGCATACACCTCCCGTCCCGGGAAAGTAAGACTGATCGTCAACCAATTGCCATTGGCATCGCGAGCTGGAGTAACCGGTATTTTCGTGAAATCCTGAGCCTCGTACTCCGCCTCCTGATTCCCGGCAGACGAAAACTTCTGCGTAAAGTAACCGTAACGATACAACAAACCGACACCCGTGATCTTCGTTTTCTTGTCACTTGCCTCTTTCAGGTAATCCCCGGCAAGAACTCCTAAACCACCGGAATATATCTTCAACGATGAATGTAACCCGTATTCCATGCTGAAATAAGCGATAGAAGGTTCACTCATCTGCTTCTTCTCCTCCATATACTCCGAGAACTTCGCATATACAGATGTCAGACGTGCCACGAATTCCTCATCATTCTCCAACTCTTTATAACGGTTCAAGGAAATCTTATCCAACAAGGCTATCGGGTTATGGCGGGTTAGCATCCACTGCAACGAATCGATGCTTTTGAACAACTCGACAGCTTCCTCGTTCCAGCACCACCAAAGATTGTTTGCCAGCTCTTCCAACGCCCTCAGACGTTCCGGGATGGAACGGTGAATAATCACCGATATCCAGTTCGGCGTGGTCGAGACTGTCTTCTTCTCGATAAACGACCATTGCTCCTCCTCCACGATCGGGAGTTCGGCAATACGCTCGTTCACCTTGTTTGCCGCCATACGGTAGGCATCCCTGTAATAAGAAACCAGATTCTCCCACAAGGCAATCTTGGAAACCTCCTTCGCATTCTTGCAGATCGCTTGGAAATCCCGTTTATTCATGGCAGCCACCTCTTTGATCTTGTCGGCAATCTTCTGCACCACCTCCTCGTTATTCCGGTCGTCCCGATGGATAACCTCGATTCCCGGGTGCGCCTTCTTGTAATAGGATTCCACCCACAAGCCGAACCCCGCCAACGTGGTCGTAATGGTCGGCACCTTGAACGCCAGACTTTCCAACGGCGTGTAGCCCCACGGCTCATAATACGAGGGGAATACCGTCAAATCCATACCCACGAGCAGGTCGTAGTACGGCATATTGAATACCCCGTCGTTCCCGTTCAGGTAACTCGGGGAGAAAAATACCTTCACTTTGTCTTCCGTCCGGTTCAACAGCTGTTCCTCGCCCAGTTTCTGTAACACGGGATCATTCTGCGGGTCAGACAGCTCATGCGTCACGTATGGCAACACAGTTTCCACCGCTTGATAGGGACGTTCCAAATTGTTCACCAGTTCCCGGTTCACCCCCTTGTATCCCGCCGGTACCAGGATGAAAGCGAGCACATCCCGTTTGTTCTCCCCGTTCCGGTTCAAACGCCCGAGAGCCTCTATAAACACATCGATTCCCTTGTTTTTAAACTCGTATCGCCCACTGATACCCACGATCAAGGCATCTTCAGCCACCACCTTGCCCAATTGTGCTTGGGCTACTTTCAACAACCGATCCCGTCCTTCTTGCCGTTTCTTCGGATAGTTTGCCTCATCCGGGACAAAACTATTCTCGAAGCCGTTCGGGGTAACTATATCCACTTTCTTTCCAAGGAAATGGTCGCACTCCAATGCTGTGATGTCGCTCACCGTCGTGAAGGCATCCGCCCATTGCGCCGACTTACTTTCCAGCGACTGTTTTGCTACCACTCCGAAACGGCGAGCCGTTTCCATCGGGTCGTACTCCTTCATCGGATCATACAGCGGCAATCCGTTGCCGGCGATACTACGCCCCAACACCGTGGCGTGCGTGGTAAACACGCAGCCGATCTGCGGCATCACGTCCCGCAAGTAGAGCAAACCGCTTCCGGTCATCCACTCGTGGAACTGGGCGATCACCTGCTGGCGAGCCGACACGTGATAACGCACGAAACTCTCGATCACCTTGCCTGCCGTGAAACCGAACAGCACGGGTTCTATGTAATCCCATTGACCCGTGATTGAATCTATCTGAAACTTCTCCCAAAAAGAAGTCAGTATCTGGTCTTTCTGTGGGATAAACGAGGTAAAATCCACGAGGATCACCACGGGATTGCCCGCTATATTCCAACGTCCCACTTTTATACGCAGTCCCTCCTGAGCAGCCTTCAACCTCCATGATTTAAACAGATGGGGGTCTTCCGTGAACTCGGGGTTCGGCACGTCATACCGCCACACGTCAGGTCCGATCAGTATATGGTTGTTCTTGAATTCCCCGGCCATACTCAACACCTTCGTTGAGATCACCGTGTGTATACCTCCAACCTTATTACACACTTCCCAGCTTACCTCGAACAAATAGGCGGGATTTTTCAATTCCAAATTGTTCATACTTTTTAATGTTTTGACTTAACTTTTTTCTCCTTAGCGTCCACCTTTTTTGATGTCTTCGCGGCACTTTCAGCACTTTTCACACGAGGAGCCCGAGTCGTTTTCTTAGGTTTCACGGGGTTTTCCTCGTTATCGGTGTCCTTTTCATCTACAAGTATACGCTTTTTTTCCATATCTTCCACCCGCAAGATAACATCACTTAACACATTCATGTAATTTATGAATGCCTCGTAAGGGGTTTCATAAGGAGAAATGTAACGATGGAAATCGTTGTCCGAGAACAATTTTGTCCTCATATAATAGAAATGGTCACTCGACTGCAACCGTGCGTAATCTTTATCCAAAACCGGATCATTCAAAGCCCTCACGCGGGACTGTATCTTGAACAACTCCTCGAAAGCCTCCGTCTGCAACTCGTTACCCATCCAGCTGGTAATATCTTTCTCCTCGTCCGACCACGAGATCGGGTACGGCACGTGCAACGGCGCCACGGGCTGGTGTTTCTTCACCGCCTCGTTCGGGGTCAGGAATTCAAAATCCGTCATCGAGAATATATATTCGGGCAACGACCTCATGAATTCAAAGATACCCGTTTCCGCCGGTTGGTTTTCACCGAACGTCTCGTAGTTCATAAAGAGGTTCACGATCTCGCTGTCTTTTGCACTATCATTCAGCCAGCGGACATACTTATCCGCAGTAATCGGCCACTCGCCCCACTCCCGTTCGCCAAAACGCATCGAGAGGTCATCGCTCAACCGGGAATTCTTCAACAACAATTTCAGTTTCGGGTTCGCCGCATTCGTGTACAGGAAATTCGGACTCTTCCAACCTAACACGTGTTTCGCTCCATCCGTCAACATGGCTTCAAATCCCATTGCCGCCACCCGTTCCCCGATCTGGTCGGAATAAATCAACGACGAGTTGCGCAACGTCACCGGTTTCTGCCCGAATAATTCCTGCATTCTCTCTACGTGGCGTTTTACCTGCATTTCAAACTCGTTCGTCGACGAGAGGGATGCCAGCGAATGGGGATACGTTTCCGCCAAGAACTCCACGCACCCGGTTTTGGCAAGTTCCTGAAAACTCTCGATCACTTCCGGCGTATGCAGGGCAAACTGCTCCAATGCCGACCCGGAAATGGAAAAACTAACCTTGAAGTTCTCCCCGTAACGTTTTATCATATCCATTACCAGCCGGTTCATCGGCAAATAACACTTCTCCGCTACCCGCCGGATCGTTGAACGGTTCACGTACTCGTCAAAATAATCGTGGCGCTTGCCTATATCGAAGAAACGATACCTCCTCAGTCTCACCGGTTGATGTATCTGAAAATAGAAACACAATGTCTTTCTCATAACCATACATTTTTTAATTGAGAATTGAAAATTGAAAATTGAAAATGACTTTCCCTTTCTCCCTTTCCAATAATTTATTTATTTTTTATTGTCAACTATTATAAGCCTTGTCCGGAGGACACCCGTGACCTTATCATTTCTAACGCACTTTTGTAAACCTCCGCAACCTTTAAAGCGGCATTCTCCCACTTCAGTTGGTTGACTTCTTCCAGTCCCTGTTCACCTGCCATTTTACCCAGTGCGGGGTAAGACAACAAGGCGTATATGGCATCCGCCAAAGCGTCTACATCCCAGTAGTCCACCTTGATAGAATGCTTCAAGACTTCTGCCACCCCGGATTGCTTGGAGATGATCGTGGGCACTCCCGCCCTCATCGCCTCCAACGGGGATATCCCGAACGGCTCGGAAACAGAAGGCATCACATACACGTCGCTGTACGAGAACATCTTCTGCACATCGTCACCACGCAAGAAACCGGTAAAATGAAACTTCGTCGCTATTTTCAACTGAGCCACCCGCCGGATCGACCGGTTGAACAAATCGCCGCTTCCCGCCATCACGAAGCGGACGTTAGGATAACGTTTCAAGACTTTATTCGCTGCCTCGATAAAATACTCAGGACCTTTCTGGAAAGTAATTCGCCCCAGAAAAGTAACTACTTTCTCCTTCACGCCCCGTTCTACTTCGACATCCTCACGTGTCTGAAAATCCACGGCATTGTGGACGGTCACCACCTTATCGGGATCAATACCGTAACGATTAATCACGATATTCCGTGTCAGATTACTCACGGTAATCACCCGATCGGCTGCTTCCATACCTCGCCGCTCTATATCATACACTTGCTGGTTCACGTGTTCCCCGCTCCGGTCGAACTCCGTGGCGTGTACATGGATCACCAACGGTTTGCCGGAAACTTTCTTCGCCACGATCCCGGCGGCATACGTCAACCAGTCGTGGGCGTGTATAATATCAAAATCCTGTTGCGCCGCTATCGTCCCAGCCACCATGGCGTAGCGGGCTACCTCCTCCATCAGGTTCGCCCCGTATTTACCGGAGAATTGAAACTTGTTACGGAAAACGATATGTTCCCCGTGCTCCCCGGTTTTCACCGCCTCCGTCACCGTCTTCTCGAAAGTCTCCGGGTCAAGATAGGGCACCAGATTGGAACCGATCTCCATAAAGTTCACGTTCTGCCAATACTCGTCCAACGTCGAGTACTCGCTCATCATTTCGACATCACTCGCATTAATGATCTTTGCAACACTCTGGTCTTCATCACCACCGGCTTTCGGCATGACGAACATGATCTTGACTCCATGTTTGGCAAGACCCTTCGTCAAACCGTAGCTAGCCGTTCCCAAGCCCCCTGCAATATGTGGTGGAAATTCCCACCCAAACATCAATACTTTCATATTATATAATTTATATGTGTGGCAATGTGTAAATTCAATTTTCACATTTTCTAATTAATTCCATACTTCTCAAAACTTCTCCCACACTCCATGCTTGCGATATACTTCCATTCGGGTTATGTGGCGGATCGCCGTCGTAAACCTCGGCAATCGAGCACACCCCGTAAAGCGTCATATCTTCCTCGTACCCGTCCAGCAACTCTTTCGCCTCGGGTAAAAACTGTTTCCCGTGCAACTTCAAGTTCGCCTCGATGTACGCCCCGATCAACCAAGGCCATACCGTTCCTTGATGATAAGCCTCGTCACGACGGTTCTGGTCGCCCTCGTAATGCCCGTGATAATTCGGGTTCTTGGGCGACAACGTACGAAGTCCTTTCGGAGTCAGCAACTCCCGGGTAATCACGTTCAACACGCTTTCCTTCATGTCATCGGTAATCGGGGAATAAGCCAACGAACAAGCGAAAACCTGATTCGGTCGCACCCACAGGTTCTGCCCTTCCAAATCCACGTAGTCTGCCAAATATCCCTTCTCCTCGTTCCAGAAGGTTTCCACGAACGACTTCCGGATTAACTCGGGCATCTCTTTCCATTCTTCCACAAATTTCTTGTCTTTTTCCTCTTCCGCCAGCTTCAGCGAGTAGCACACGGCATTATACCACAAGGCATTAATCTCCACGGCATATCCAGCCCTCGGCGTCACGGGGACTCCTCGAACCACGGCATCCATCCACGTCAGTGCCTTGCCGGGCTGTGCAGCCCATATCAATCCGTTCTTATCCATGTGCAAACCGGGATTGATCCCGTCCCGGAACGCCGCCAGAATAGCTTTCATCTTATTCCCGTAAGCCTTCCATATCGCTCCCGGCTCGTTCAAAGCCTCGTCATACTGTTGCACCGCCCAAAAATACCACATCGGGGCATCGATCGAGTTGTAAGCCGCCTTATCCCCCTTACCGATATTCGGGAACAACCCGTTGTGCAACTGTCGGGACATCGTGTCAAGCACCTCCTTGCAGGTCTTTAGATCCGGGCAAGCCGCCAGCGTCAAACCGGGCAGGGCAATAAAAGTATCGCGCCCCCAACGACCGAACCACGGGTAGCCCGCCACGACCTCCGTGTCCTTGCCGTCATGCACGATAAACTGTGAAGCCGAATACGTCAGGCAATTCTCGCAATCATCGCGTTGTTTCCGTTTCGCTTCCAGTTGTTGGAACTTGCGTTTCAACCCGGAGGTCTTCGCCTCCTCTGTCGATGCCGAAAAAATAACGCTTTCCCCCTTCTTGATCGGAACCTCGAAATAGCCCGGAACAAAAAGGTCTTCCTTGTAATCATACCCGCGGGCTTTCTCCTCCAGGTACTCTATATTATAATACCAGTCCGGCACCGCCACGAACTCGTTCGCCTTGCTCAACTGCATATTCAATGCAGGAAACCCGACGTACAGCTTGGAACGGATACCGTTCTCCACTACCTCGTACTTCGTGTTCGCCATCATATTCGCTTTGCTCAGTGAATGTGCGTTACGGTAAGCCAAGAATGGTTTCAACCGCAAGTACGTCTCCGAATGGGCATCCTCCAGCGTGTAACGAACCATCAATTGTGCTTCATTGTGCACCATCAATATCTCTTTTTTCAAAACGACACCTCCCACCCGGTAGGTCAACGTGAACAACGGATCGTATTCCAAATCCACGATATATTTATGCCCCCGGGGCTCGTATATTCCCGGGTATTTGTGTATGCCCAAGTTGAACTCCTGCCCGTGTTGAATGATCGTTTCATCCAGCGAGGACAACAACACGTGGTTCTCCCCGTCGAACTCCTTGATCGGCAGGACTAATAACCCGTGATATTTCCTCGTGTTACAACAGACTATGGTTGTCGAAGAATATCCCCCCGCCCTATTGGTCGAAAGCACCTCTCTTTTCAAGGAATATTCCAAGTTAACCAATTCTTCTTTGTTGAAATTCAAGTAACTCATATCTTAATTTTAGATTTGATGATTTTAGATTTTAGATTTCCACGCTCGTGTCAACGCTTCTTTCCTCTCTAAATTCCTATTTTTTTTATCTTTTATCTCTAAAAACTCCCCCCTTAGGGGTATTGAGCCCGAGGCAGTCTCGAATCGGCTCTCGCTCAACAAACACGGAGCAAGCTCCTGTCTGTTCTTGCTTACTCGCCGATTTCCCTCTATAAACAGAGGAAGAGCTAAAATACTTACCGTCTTCGGCTTTGTCGACGGAGGAGTTCATTTTCAATTATTCATTTTCAATTATTCAACTTCGACGTAAAACCAGCCCCGTCCGAGCGGGTATATATAAACTCAACTGTCCCCTTCCGGGCGACACGTAACGGGTGAAATGTTCCGTCTCGGGGTTTATCCGTCCCGCCCCGTCAAATGCCTTGTCATCCGTGTCCAGTATATAAGTAAATTTTCCGGAGGGTGCATCGAACTTGTAATCCGGGAAAGACTTTTCCGGGTTGAAGTTAAAAACGAACATCACGTCCCCGCGCATAAAAATCAATATCTGCCGTTCGTTATCCCGCACCAGCGGTTCCGGGCGCCACTCGAAGATATTGTTGTCCGTCACCGCCTGTAACATTGCCTTGTCAAAGACGTTCAAAAAGCGAAAGCGCAAACTCTCGTCGTCCACGAGGCTCCACAATCGACGAGCGTGCTCGTAACTCCAACCGTTCCCTTCCCGCGGGAAATCTATCCACTCCGGGTGTCCCCACTCATTGCCCATGAAGTTCAAGTACCCGTCCGCTGCCGTACCTATCGTCACGAGACGGATCATCTTGTGAAGCGCCATCCCCCGATCGATAATCACGCTCGTATCAAACACGCTCATCGACGAGTATATCGCCTTGTCTACCAACCGGAAGAATATCGTTTTATCACCCACCAAAGCTTGATCGTGACTCTCGGCGTAACTAATCGTGTGTTCCTCCTCCCGCTTGTTCGTCAACTCGTAGAACAGGTCTCCCACGTGCCATTCTTCATCCCGCTTCTCCTTCAGCAACTTGATCCAGTAATCCGGCGTACCCATGTTCATCCGGTAATCGAACCCCATGCCCCCGTCTTCTACCGGGGAAGCCACGCCGGGCATACCGCTCACGTCCTCGGCTATGGAGATCGCTTCCGGTGCCACTTGATGGATCACCCGATTAGCCAGCGCCAGATAAGTGATTGCATTCTCGTCCTCGTTCCCGTCGTAATACATAGAGTATTCAGTGAAATTGCGTTCTATCCCATGATCCCAGTACAACATACTCGTGATGCCGTCGAAACGGAATCCATCGAACTGAAACTCTTCCAGCCAATATTTGCAATTCGACAGCAAGAAATTCAACACCTCGTGTTTCCCGTAATCGAAACAACGGGAATCCCATAACGGGTGGCGTCCCCGTGCACCGGGATAGAAATACTGGTCTGTCGTCCCGTCAAAACGACTCAACCCTTCCAGCTCGTTATTCACCGCGTGGGAATGCACTATATCCATGATTACCCGCACGCCCAAGCCATGCGCCGCATCAATCAATGCCTTTAATTCTTCCGGCGTCCCAAAACGGGAACTCACCGCAAAAAAATTAGCCACTTGATAACCGAACGACCCGTAATACGGGTGCTCCTGTACCGCCATCAGCTGGATGGTATTGTATCCCAAATCCACGATCCGCGGTAGCACGAACAGGCGAAACTCCGTGAACGTCGATACCCTTCGGTGCTCCGTCGCCATTCCGACATGAGCCTCGTAAATCAAGGGATTCTCCGCCCGCGGCGGTCTGCCGTAACGCATCCGGTAAGGTTGCGCCGGTTCCCATACCTGTGCGCTGTACACCTTCGTGTACTCGTCCTGTACCACCCGCCTCACGTGCGACGGCAAGCGTTCGCCGCTTCCCCCGTCCCACTCTACCAGCAAACGGTACAGCATCTCGTGCGCCAACGCATCCGCCGGCAGGCGAATTTCCCAGTTCCCGCTTCCAGCTTTTGTCAGCGCGTAGTCGGGATGCTTGCGCCAGTCATTGAATTCCCCCAAGAAATAAACCGCCGTGGCATTCGGCGCCCATTCCCGAAACACCCAACCGTCCGCCACGCGGTGCAACCCGTAATAGAGGTACGAGTTACACGCATCCGCCAGCCGCGTCGTCCGGTAAGTGAACTCCCGCTCCATATCCAACACTTGCTGGTGTCTTCTCTCGATCACTCCCGCGTATGGTTGTAATAATTTATCTTGTTCCACGAGTTTTAGCATCATATATCTTTTTTTATATTTTAATCTTTCAAATAAACCGTCTTTATGTTACAATCCGGTTAGGATATTGTTACCATTAATTTACGTGGAATCATGGCTTTTGTTCTATTCGCGGGGTAAAAATTATTCTCCTTTCTTGCCTATCCCGTGAAGTCCTTTACCGAACCCGGACATTTTGTTAATTGTTTTACAAGATACAACAATCGAACCAAAAACCATACTTTTTTGGTATAAATTCATTAAAGAAGAGAAAATAATACAGATTTCCGCCCAAGTGAAAAATATTAAGCTCTTTTGCAGTTTAACGCCGCCTTAACTCCACGTGAACAGTCACTCTTGGGCATTCACAACCCGAGGAAGCCTGTTTTGCACGTCCGCAACCACACCTTGCCCAGGTATTCCTCTTGCACGGAGTCAAAATAACGCGTAACTTGCGAACCCGTAATTTGTAATGAATAAATCATGAGCAACATTCTAGTCAACACGGCATATTTTCCCCCGGTACAGTACTTCTCGGAGATCAAAGGCTGTTCGGAAATACTCGTAGAACAGTATGAAAGTTATGGCAAACAAAGTTACCGCAACCGCTGCGACATCATGACCGCCAACGGCGTCATGACCCTCTCCGTCCCCGTCGTAAAAGGAGCCTCGCTGAAGATGTTGACAAAAGACGTACTCGTGGACTATTCCACCCCTTGGCAGAAACTCCATTTCAAAGGCATCGAATCCGCCTACAAGAACTCTCCCTACTACGATTATTACATGGATAATTTCATGCCCTTTTTCGAGCGGAAAGAGAAATATTTGCTCGACCTCAACACTAAGATTCTACGTGAACTTATGGAGAACATCGGTCTTCGCCGTCCCCTGTCATTCACCGAAGATTACTACCCGACCCCCGAAAACCACGAAGACCTGCGCGATGTCATTCACCCCAAGCCCTCCCGCCGCCGTGCCGAACGCCCTTTCACCCCGAAGCCTTACCACCAAACCTTCGCCGAGCGTTTTCCCTTTGTCCCGAACCTCAGCATCATAGACCTGCTCTTTAACATGGGACCGGAAACAGACGGGTATCTATAAAAGTTTAACAGCGCCTGGAGGCGCTGTTAAAAAAGTCCAGTACACGATCCATTTCCGTGCAACCCTCGTTGCCCAAGATAGAATCGACCATCAAGGCACAATAGTACGCATCACGCCAATAGCGGCAGGCGTACGCCCGCCCGCCACCGAAGCAGGCTTCCAACGCCTCCCGGTACGCCTCCACCGCCGTGGTTTCCCGCCCCAATTCCCGGGCAAAATCACCGAGGAACATCAGTTCCCGGATCACGACATACGTCCTCCCGTCCGACAACATAGCCTTCCGATACGCCCAGATAGCCGCATCTACACCCTCAGCGCTCAGCCACAACTGACCTTTTCCCGCCGCCGCCACTCTCTGACTTTTTCTTTTGTTACTCATGTATCAAATAAATAAAAGTTTATAAATGAATAAACTCTTACGCCCCCCGCAAAAAAACAGGAGACGTAAATCCACACCCCTCCTGGGTATATAGATTTACGTCTCCTGTATTTGAATACAAATATATAAAAAAAGCACACGAAATAAAAAGCAAAAAAATACAAGAAGCTACCAACAATACAAGATACAAAGGCAGATTGACAGCAGTTCTTCCCCGGGCAAAAGCGTGTTTACCCTACCGGAAAAATACAGAGAATTTATTTATCTTTGCGCCACAAACAAGAAGCAGACCATGACACGGGAACCATCTGACTACATACACGACCGAATAGAGGAAGGGGAACACCAACAACAGGATTTCAAATTTGAAATATCCGATGCCCGAAAAATAGCCCGGTCACTCTCCGCCTTTGCCAACACCGACGGCGGCAGGCTGCTTGTCGGGGTTAAGGACAACGGCAAGATAGCCGGGGTTCGCTCGGAGGAAGAAATATACATGGTCGAAGCCGCCACCTCGCTCTACTGCAAACCACAGATAGAATGCGAGATGCACACCTACCGCATCGAGGGACGCACCGTGCTGGAAGTCATCATTCCGGAAGGAAAACAGAAACCGTATTACGCCAAAGACCACGACAACCACTGGTGGGCATACGTCCGCGTGAAGGATGAGAACATCCTCGCCACGCCTGTCCACCTCAAGGTATGGCAACAGTCAGGAACCCCGCTCGGTTCACTCGTGCGCTACACCGAAAACGAACAAATACTGCTCGACCATCTCGCACGCCACGACACCATCAGCCTCAACCAATACTGCCGCCTTGCACGGGTTTCCCGCCCGAAAGCGGAGACGATCCTCGCCAGATTCATTCGTTTCGACCTTATCGAGGCATTCTTCGACGGCAACAAGTTCCTGTTCAAGGAAAAGAAATAGACTTCACCCACAGCAACACGGTTTGGTACGCCCTGCCCTGTTCGCTCATCATCCCGCAGACTTTCAATTTTTCGTTCGTTTGCAGGTGGTGATACGGCACCAGATCGAAGAAATTAAGGTCAATATCTTCGCTCATTTTCTGTATCAACAAGGGAATAATCCGGTCGCCCATCTTCACGAGCTCCTTGTATTCCGGCACCTCTTTGGAAGACTCCGTCCGACTGCTAAGCCGTATTTCATGATTGTTCATGTAAGCATCCTTCCAAGCCTTGTAACGCTTGTCGAATGTCTTCCGGGTAGAATCCGGAATCTCGGAAACAGCCTTCTCTATCACCTTTTTCTCCTTGGCAGTAAACCGCCATTTGTTCTCCCCCATGACGCATAGAGAAAGTAAAACCAGCATAGATGTAACAACCGTTTTCATGGTCTTGATTATTTTGATTTATCCTTGTTTGAAGTGACATTCTCTTTCAATTGTCCGATCATCATCTCCGCGAACCGATCCGAGGCACCCGGTTCCCCGAGACGCTCGTTTACCTCCCGGTAACCGGCAAGCATCGCGGCACGGCTCTCCCCGTCGTGCAGGATGGCAGACAGTTCGTGCAGGATGTTCCGCTCATTCAACTTCTGCATCAGCAGCTCGGGAACGACCTCTCTCCCCGCAATCAAGTTAACCAGCGAAATGAATTTTACCTTCACGAAGGTCTTGAACAAGAAATAGCTGAAAGCTCCCCCCTCCCCGCTATAACAAACCACCTGCGGGGTTCCCAGTATGGCGGTTTCTAACGTCGCCGTCCCGGAGGTAACCAGTGCGGCACGGGCTTGTTTCACGAGGCGGTAGGTCTGCCCGTACACGATACGCACTCCCGTTCCCTGTATATAAGACGCATAGTCGGCATCCATCATCGAGGGAGCCCCGGCAATCACGAACTCGTGCCCCGGGAAGTGGGGTATCATCAACAACATCTTCGGCAACACGTGTTTCAACTCCTGTGCCCGGCTACCCGCCACGAGGGCGATGATTGGCTTTCCCGACAAGCCGTTCCGCCGGGTAAATTCCTCGAACGTCTCGTCCTTGTGATCCCGGTCATGGATGGCATCCACCAGCGGGTTACCCGCGTAATAAACGGGATAATCATACCGGGCATAAAACCCGACCTCAAAGGGGAAGATAACGAACATCCGATCGACGAGGCGCTTGATCTTCTTCACCCGTCCCGTGTTCCACGCCCATATCTTAGGCGATATATAATAATAGACTGGGATACCCGCCTCCTTGATAAACTTCGCCACCCGGAGATTGAATCCCCCGTAATCGACGAGAATCACGACATCCGGGCGCCACGCCAAAATATCCCGGCGACACTCGTCTATATTCGCCTTGATCTTGTCGAGGTTCTTCAACACGGTAAGGAACCCCATGATGGCGGTATCCTTGTAATGGCGCACGATCTCGCAGCCAGCAGCACGCATCAGATCGCCCCCCCAGCCTCGCGCCAGCGCATCCGGGTCTCGACGTTTCAGACCCTTGATTAAATTCGAGGCGTGCAGATCGCCCGATGCCTCTCCGGCAATAATGTAATACTTCATCTACTCCTAGTTTTATCGCCTTCGGCGAGTTGCAAGTTTTGAGGTTGCAAGTTACAAGTTTTTTACACGGTCACAAAATCAATTTTCAATTTTCAATTTTCAATTTTCAATTATTTACTACCTTTGTCCACTCAAGACATAAAACAATCACGCATGAATATAGCAGGGAAGAGTGTAGCGTACATCACGTTAGGATGCAAATTGAATTTCTCGGAGACCTCCACCATCAAACATAGCCTCGAACAAGCGGGTGCCGTGACTGTCGGGGAGAAGGATGGGGCGGATATTTTCGTTATCAACACGTGCAGCGTCACCGACATAGCGGAGAAAAAGGGACGGCAGATGATACGGAAAATCATCCACCGTAACCCCGGCGCTTATATTGTGGTTGTGGGATGTTACGCCCAGCTACGGGCACGGGAGATCATGGCTATCGAGGGAGTGAACCTCGTGCTCAGTGCCCGTGACAAATTCAACGTGGCTCACTACCTCACCCACCTCGAGGAACAGGAAAAACAGGAACCGCACTCGTGCGACATCTTCAAGGTAGCCGGTTTCGACCTTGCCTACTCGTACGGCGACCGCACCCGCAGTTTCCTCAAGATACAGGACGGATGCGACTATTTCTGCACGTATTGCACGATCCCTTACGCCCGCGGGCGCAGCCGCAGCGCCTCGATACAAGCCGTACTCGAAGCAGCACAGGATGCGGCGGCACGGGGTATTCGCGAGATCATCCTCACGGGTGTGAACACAGGCGATTTCGGGAAAGGCTCGGGAGAAACATTCATCCAGCTATTGCAGGCTCTCGACGAAGTGGAGGAAGTTGACCGCTTCCGCATATCGTCCATCGAACCAAACCTGCTGACCGACGAGATTATCCGTTTCGTGGCATCGTCCCGCCGGTTCATGCCACACTTCCACGTGCCACTACAATCCGGTAGCAATGAGATATTGCACCTCATGAAACGCCGCTACGAGCGGGAACTGTTCGCTGCGAAAGTACAGGAAATCATGACTCTCATGCCCGACGCTTTCATCGGCGTGGACGTCATCGCCGGGATGCGCGGGGAAACCCCGGAGGCATTCGAGGACGCACGGGAATTTATCGCAGGACTCGACGTGTCGCAACTGCACGTGTTCCCCTACTCGGAACGTTCCGGAACAAAAGCACTCGATATCCCGTATATTGTAACGCAAGCGGAAAAACACCGGCGGGTAAACGTCCTGCTTGACGTGTCCGAACAGAAACTGCGCTCCTTCTACGCGGCTCACCGTGACGAGGTGCGCCCCGTGCTGTTCGAGGATAGCGACACGAATGGGTCGATCTGCGGATTCACGGACAACTATATCCGGGTGGAACTTCCTTACGACCGGACGCTGGCGAACCGGATCGTGCCCGTCAGGCTGGGCACACTAAACGAGAATGATAACTTGAACGGAACGATAGAACAAACTCAAATAACGAAATAACATGAATATTCTAGTAACGGGAACGGCGGGCTTTATCGGGTTTTACCTCGTGCAGAAACTACTGGCTTCGGGGCACACCGTGTACGGTATCGACTCAATCAACCATTATTACGATGTTTCACTCAAACTCGACCGCCTGCACGAGTGCGGTATCGACTATCCGGAACCGAAAAAAGAAATCATGTCGGAAAAATACCCGGCATACACTTTTTGCCAGATAGACCTCTGTGATGCAGAAGCGGTGAATCGCCTGTTTGAGGCTCGCCACTTCGATTGCGTGGTGAACCTCGCTGCCCAAGCCGGGGTAAGATACAGCCTGAGCCATCCCGAGAGCTACATGCAAAGCAACGTGGTGGGCTTCCTCAATCTATTGGAAGCAAGTAAAAAAACGAATTGCAAGAAATTCATATACGCCTCGTCATCGTCCGTGTACGGGAATAATCCCTCCGTGCCCTTCAAGGAAACGGACAACGTGGATCACCCCGTCAGCATCTACGCCGCTACCAAGAAAGGCAACGAACTCATGGCATATACTTACGCACATCTCTACAAGTTGCAAACCATCGGCCTGCGTTTCTTCACGGTGTACGGACCTTTTGGTCGCCCGGACATGGCTCCCATGCTTTTCGCCAGCGCCATACAAAACGACGAAACGATACGTATTTTCAACAACGGCAACCTATCGCGTGACTTCACGTATATCGATGATATCGTCACGGGCATCGAAAGGATCGTCACCACTCCCGGCATTCTTCGGGAAGACGTGCCCGGCACACCTGCCACCATATATAATATAGGACACGGGAATCCCATGCAACTCATGGACTTCGTGCGCCTGCTGGAAGAGAACATGGGGAAAGAGGCTCGCAAGGAATTCGTGGGGATGCAAGCCGGCGACGTTTACCAAACATGGGCGGATACCACCCGCTTGCAAGAAGACTACGGCTACACACCTTATACTTCACTGGAAACGGGGATTGCCCGCTTCGCACGATGGTTCAAAGAATATTACAAGAAATGAGAACAATACAACGGGTACGGGCAATCTATTTCAGCCCGACAGGCACCACCCGACGGGTGGTCACAGCCGTGGCAAAAGGCATCGCAAAAGCGCTGCACGCCACTTGTGAGGAATATGACTTCACCCTTCCCCGGGCGAGAACCACTCCGCTGACCTTTGCCGACAACGAACTTGTCGTTTTCGGCACCCCGGTTTACGCCGGACGGGTGCCCAACGTGTTGCTCAAATACCTCGACACGATCACGGGCAACGGGGCGCTGGCAGTGCCGGTCACCGTGTTCGGCAACCGCAATTACGACGACGCCCTCGTGGAACTCCGGGATATTCTCTACCGGAGAGGTCTATACCCCATTGCTGCCGCCGCTTTCGTGGGTGAACATTCATTCTCCCGCATGCTAGCGAAAGACCGCCCCGACACGAAAGACATCGAAACAGCCACCGCCTTCGCCCTCGACATCGCCGCCAAATGCAGCACGCTCGACGCCAAGACTCCCCCACCCCTAGTGAAAGTGCCTGGCACTCCTTATCCTTACCGGGGATACTACACCCCACGGGATCGCCATGGCAACCCGGTAGACATCCGCAAGGTGAAACCTCTCACGAATGACCGCTGCAACGACTGCGGGCTATGCGTCAAAGTATGCCCCATGGGTTCCATCAACCCCGACAACGTGAAAGAAATCACGGGCATCTGCATCAAATGCGGAGCCTGCATCAAAAAATGCCCTCGAAACGCTAAATACTACGATGACCCCGGCTATCTCTACCACCAACACGAACTAGAAGAAATATACACGGAGAGAGCGGAAAATGAAACAATTGAAAATTGAAATAGTTTCCTGCTTCGGCAATCTTTGCATTTTCAATTTTCAATTATTTAATTTGTTTGCAATTTTATTAATTTCGCGACGAATTTAATTCCATAAACTACTTGTAAAATGGTCAAAGAAATATTCAAATTCTCCATCAGGAAATTGATACAAACCAAAGTAAACGGGGGTATCATTCTTCTATTCGTGGCAGTCGTAGCAATGCTCGTTGCGAACTCCCCCCTGCAAGAGCATTATACCGCCCTTCTCTCGAAGAACATCTCCCTCACCATCGGAAGTTTTAACCTCTTCGACCGCCATGACGGTAACCCGATGACGCTACTGGACTTCATTAATGATGCCCTCATGGCAATCTTCTTTTTCTCCGTCGGGTTGGAAATCAAACGGGAACTACTCGTCGGGGAACTTTCCACCCCACGTAAAGCCCTTCTCCCGGTCGTTGCCGCTTGCGGGGGAATGATACTCCCAGTTATTCTGTTCCGGCTGATCGGTCAACCCGGTCTCGCCATGCGGGGAGCCGCCATTCCAATGGCAACAGACATCGCCTTCTCGTTAGGAGTTCTCTCCTTGCTGGGGAAAAAAGTACCCCTTAGCCTGAAGATATTTCTTACCGCCTTCGCCGTAGTTGACGACATCGGGGGCATCATCGTCATCGCCCTCTTCTACAGTTCACACCTCGTGGTCAATTACCTCATTGCTGCCGCCGTGATCGTCACCCTACTATACATCGGCGGACGACGAGGTATTCACAACAAATTATTCTTCATCTTCTTCGGGATCGCCGTGTGGAGCCTGTTCCTCAACGCAGGAATACACCCCACCATCGCCGGGGTCATCGTGGCATTCACCGTACCCGCCCGTCCAAAGTTGCACATATACAAATACGTCAACAACATCCGCGAAAGCCTCAAACACCTGCCAGAAAAATCAGACGATCCCATATTAAGTAATTCAGAACTATCCATACTGAAAAGCATAGAGTCAGCATCAGACAAGGTAGTCAGCCCCTTACAAGCCATGGACGACGACCTGCGCTCCCTCGTGAATTACATCGTGATGCCGCTTTTCGCTTTCGCCAACGCCAGCATCTCGTTCGAAGGTTTCACGTTCGCCTCTCTACACGGAGTATCTGTCACCATCTTTATCTCGCTAGTATTCGGTAAACTCATCGGCATATTCTCCTTCACCTACCTTAGCATCAAGGCTGGCTGGCTCACGATGCCCGACAAGATGGATAACCGCCTCCTTTTCGGGGTATCCCTGCTCGGGGGAATCGGTTTCACAGTATCCCTGTTCATCGCCAACCTCTCGTACTCGGGCATGGGAGAAGAAGGCGCCATGCTACTCAACCAAGCTAAGATCGGAATCATCGGCGGCTCGCTATTCGCGGGTGTATGCGGTTACTTATACTTAAAACACATGTTGAATAAAAAAACACAAAAATAATTTTGAAAGCCAGAGAAAGTCGTTATCTTTGCATCCGCATTTGGAGAGGTGGCAGAGTGGTCGATTGCGGCGGTCTTGAAAACCGTTGAACTGCGAGGTTCCGGGGGTTCGAATCCCTCCCTCTCCGCGAAATCGACCGAAAAAAGAGAGTTAGCCCACGAAGGCTAACTCTCTTTGTATATTTGTCCTTCCCTTCTTTCATCACAACACTCTATCTTTATGATATTCACACTCCACCACCAAGCGCTTGATATAGATTTACAACAGATTGCAATTCTTTCATTTGATTAGCTACTTGGTTTAATTCTGCATTATAAAGTGATTGTCGTGCAGTAAGAACTTCTAAATAAGTTGTATTCCCATAAGACATTAATAATTCCGTATTTCTTACAATAGCATTCAAAAACGCTATTTGCTGTTCATACAGTTTCGATTTTTCATGTGCCGTTTGATATTGACATAAAGCATCATTAACTTCCGTACCCGCATTCAGTAATGCTTGTTGAAAGTTTAAAGTCGCTCTTTCTTGTAAAGATTTAGCAACTTTTAACCGTGCGGTTAATCGCCCATTAGCAAACAAAGGTTGTACAAGAGAACCTATGGCTAATACCAAAAAATTCCCCGGATTAACAATCAATTCCCCAGCCGCATTTGTCCATCCGGCAATTCCATTTAATGTAATATTTGGATAAAAGTCAGAACGGGCTTGATTGGTAGCATAGAAAGCATTTTCAAGCGAGCGTTCAGCCGCACGAACATCCGGACGGGTGGTTAACAACTGCATTGGTATTCCTATCTTAACGGAAGTTGGCAGGTATTGGTTCTTGATACAATTTCTTTTTATAGAATGTGGTACTTCTGCCAACAACAAACAAAAGCTATTTTCTACTTGTTTGATTTGTTCCTGCAAATCTAAAATAGAAATAGCTATAAATTGACAAGCTGCTTCCGATTGGCTTACGGCGATTTCGGTTGCTCCTCCGATCGACTTCAATGTACGAGTGGATGCTAAATTTTCCAACCAGCTTCGTTTTGTGGATTTGGCAATATCAAGTTGCCGGTCAAGCATCATCAATGTATAATAGGTGTTAGCCACATTAGCCACTAATTGACTGCGTACAGCTTGTGCGTAATCCTGACTTTGAAGAAACAAGGCTTTTGCTTGTTTTTTAGCATTAGATAGCCTGCCAAAAATATCAATCTGCCAGTTAGCAGTTACGGGTAATTGATAGGCCTGTGTTGCCTTCTCTCCGTTTAGACTTCTGATATGACTTTGAGGGGTTAATGCGAATGAGGGCAAAAGCGTCAAACGAGCAGCAGAAAGTTGGGCTTTCGCTTCATCTATACGAAGTTGTGCTGATCGGACATCTACATTCTGTGACAAGGCTTTTTCTATATAATCCTGTAAAAGCGTATCCGTGAAAATCTCTTTCCATGACAAAGAAACCATAGACAGTGTGTCTTCGGGAAAGTATTCCATACCGTATAGATTTTCAGCCTGCATTTTAGGACGAGTGTATGGTTCATATACATTACAAGCTGTCAATGACAGTATTGTAACACTAATTGTTAATATCTTTTTCATCATTCTTTTATAAATTGTTTTCTTGCTTTTCTGCTATGGCTTTATTTGCGTATTCAAATTTGCCTGGACGGATAATTTCTTCTAACCATTGGAAGAAGATAAATAATACTGGCACGATAAACAACAAGGCAAGTGTTCCTGTCAACATTCCACCCACCGTTCCTACTGCAAGCGAACGGCTCCCATTAGAACCGACACCTGATGAAAATATCATCGGAATTAGTCCAAACACCATTGTCAACGAAGTCATTAAAATTGGACGCAAGCGCATTTTAGCAGCCAACATGGCAGATTTTGTTATGCTCACCCCTTGCATTCTCCGTTGTGAAGCATATTCCGTTAGCAGAATAGCCGTTTTAGACAAAAGTCCAATCAACATAATCACACCTGTCTGCATATAAATATTGTTTTCCACCCCGAAGCATCTAGCAAACAGAAAACTACCTGCTAATCCAAATGGAACGGACAAAATCACAGCCATTGGAATAAATAGGCTTTCATATAATGCACACAAAATAAGATAAATGAACACGATACAAATGCCAAAAATAAAAATGGAAGTATTTTCTGTAATCGCTTCTTCTCTTGTCATTGCTCCAAATTCATAGCTATAACCACTAGGTAAAGTTTGTGCTGCTACTTCCTGGATAGCTTTGATAGCTTGACCGGAACTATACCCGGTAGCCGGAGTTCCATTGATAGCAATAGAAGAAAACAGATTGAATCGGGAAAGCATTTCAGCACCATACACTCTTGTTAAAGTCAGATATCCGCCTATCGGTGACATTTTTCCACCTGCTGTCCTCACAAATATGTTGTCTAAAGATTGCGTATTTAGACGATATTCGGGTGATGCCTGCACCATCACCCGGTAAAGTTTGGAGTATTTATTCATATTGGACGAATAAGTTCCACCGATATAACCGGATAAAGCGTTCAAAATCTCTGCCGGAGAAATTCCGTTACGTTTACATTTTGCAGCATCAACTTCCACGATATATTGCGGATATTTTGCATCAAAATTGGTTTGTACCCTTGCAATTTCGGGTCTTTCATTCAAAGCTGTTATAAACCGTTGTGTATGATTGAACAAATTTTCCACGTTACCCTCCATGCGGTCTTGTACATGTACTTCAAAGCCATTAGTAACTCCATAGCCCGATATAATCGGCTGAGCAAAAACCATAATCTTTGCTTCTGTTATATCTGCAAGTCGTTTATAAACTTGTGCAATTACTGATCTGTTATCATCAAACTTTCCCGTACGCAGGTCCCACGGTTTCAGACGTATAATAAATGTACCGTTAGATGCCCCTTGCCCTGCAATCATTCCCATTCCAATTGATTTGGAATAAATTTGGAATTGCGGAACATCTTTTATACGTTTCTCTATTTTATGCAATATTTTTTCTGTTTGGGCAAGACTGTTACCCGGTGCTGTTTGTACATCAACCACAATCGTTCCGGTATCTTCATCTGGTACTAATCCCGTTTTTGTTGTGTTCAATAGATAAAAGAATCCTAACAGAGCGATGCCAAGCGAAATACCGACGATCCATTTCCGTTTAAGAAAGAATAAAATAGCTCGTTTGTACTTTCCAACAATGCGATTAAAAGCGATGTCAAATGCAATATGGAAACGAGAGGAAAAGCTCATTTTTTTCTTTAATTCGTTTTCTTTATGCGGTGTCATTAGCAAAGCGCATAGTGCTGGACTTAATGTCAGGGCATTAAAGGTCGAAATACAGACAGCTACCGCCATAGTCATACCGAATTGTGTATAAAAAGTTCCCGTTGCTCCATTTATAAAGCAAACTGGAATGAATACCGCCATAAAAACCAAAGAGGTTGTCACCAACGCAGAGCTAATCCCTTTCATGGCATCGACCGTTGCCAAATAAGAGGATTCATACCCTTCGTCAAATTTCGCTTGTACTGCTTCAACCACAACTATTGCATCATCAACCACAGTACCGATAACCAGCACTAATGCAAATAAAGTAAGCATATTTAATGAAAAACCCACAATATACAAGAACGCAAATGTTCCGATTAAAGAAACTATGATAGCCATTGACGGGATGAATGTAGAACGAATATTTTGCAAAAAAACATAGACAACCAGAATTACCAACAAAATAGCCTCAAACAGAGTTCTTACCACATTTTTAATAGAAGCATCCAAGAAACTTTTTATACTCATTAAATCAACCAGCTTCATACCTTGTGGCAGATTTGATGATATTTCCCGAACTACTTTATCAATATCTTTTACAATTTCATTTGCATTAGAACCGGGTGTTTGGGCAATCATGCAATTCGTTCCGGGATATCCTATCAACTCATTTTTTACCATATAACTTAACGACCCTAATTCTACATCTGCAACATCCTTCAAGCGTAGAATCTCGCCATTTTCCTGCGACTTAATAATAAGATTTTCAAACTCTTCTTCTTGATCATATCGTCCCCTATATTTTAATACATACTGGAACGTGTTTTCTGCATCAGCCCCTAATGTACCAGTTGCAGCTTCTACATTCTGTTCTTGCAATACGGCAGTAATATCTGCCGGAACTAATTTATATTGAGCCATTTTATGTGGTTTCAACCAAATACGCAATGAATATTCCGAACCAAATACGGTAATATCTCCCACGCCTTTAATACGGGCGAGTTGCGGTTCTATATTTATCTTGAAATAATTGTATAAGAATTTTTGGTCATAGAAATTGTCGGGACTGTACAAAGCTATGATTTTAGCAGTACTGTTTTGGCTTTTCCGGACAGTAATACCAGTATTTATCACTTCCGCAGGTAATAATCCTTGTGCAGAAGCAATGCGGTTCTGTACGTTGACGGTTGCCATATCCGGATCTGTTCCTTGACGGAAATAGACGGTGATAGTAGCAGAACCGTTATTCGACGCCGAAGATGTCATGTAATTGATATTTTCCACTCCGTTTATTGCTTCTTCCAACGGAACGACAACCGCTTTTTGTACGGTCTCCGCATTGGCACCCGTGTAAGTAGCCGACACGCGTACTGTAGGTGGTGCTATCTCAGGAAATTGTTCCAATGGTAAACGGGATAATCCTATTAAACCGAAAATGACAATCAACACCGAAAGCACTCCTGAAAGTATAGGACGATTTATAAAAGTTTGTACACTCATATCTGTTTGATTTTATTTGTTTGAAACAACAATTCCCTCACGTACCAATCCGGCACCTTCGGATATAATCGTATCTCTCTCCTGCAAGCCGGAAGTAACAACATATTCTTTTCCGTCATTGATACTTTCTACCTCAATACTCGTTGATTTGGTCTTCCCGTTCACAATTTTATAGACAAACAAGCGGTTTTGGATTTCATAAGTAGCACTTTGTGGAATAACAATACAATTTTTCTTTTGTATTGCCAGAATAACCTGCCCTGTTCCACCATTGCGCAACATTTTGTTCGGATTTGGGAATGTAGCACGAATACTGATTGTTCCGACATTATAGTCAATCATCCCGCTAATAGCATCAATCTTTCCTACATGGTTATAAATGTTTCCGTTACTTAAACGAAATTTTATTTCTTTAACCTCATTCATGTTCAAATCTCCTTGCCTTTGAATGATATCCAACATTTGGTTTTCTGTCATAGAAAAATAGACATGTACCTCTTCATCATCAGATACGGTAATCAAGGGTTCCGTAATATTGTTATCTACCAAAGCACCAACCCTGTAGGGAATCATACTTGCAATGCCATTTACCGGACTTCTTATTTCTGTGTATGAAAGATCGGTTGCAGCATTGCTTTGCCGTGCTTTAGCTTCTTCCAGAAAAGCTTCTGCCTCCAATAAGGCGTTGTGTGCTGTTTGCAGGTCAAAGTCGGAAACGATATTTTCTTGACGTAAAATTCTTTTCCCCTCATAGGTAAGACGTGCATTTGCCAATTTTGCTTCTGCACTTTTCACATTGGCATTAGCTGTTTTTAAAGCAGCCACGTAAGGGGCTTGATCAATAATAAATAATATTTCTCCTTTTTTCACGAACGCCCCCTCTCTTGTGCAAATTTCCGTAATTGTACCGTTTACCCGTGGGCGAATCTCCACATTCTGCCTCCCTCTGACAATAGCCGTATAATTAGTTTCCAATACTTTGTTTTCTCGGCTGACAACCATTATCTGATAGTTGCCCGTTTTTTCTTCTTGTGCTTTTTCACTACTGCATGATGCCATTATGGCAACAATCATAACTAAAAAAATACGATGAGTGCTTGTCTTTTCCATATATTTTTGAATTTTATTTGCTGTAAAAATAAAGAGAGACAATATTTTACAAAAGCATGTCGTTGTGAACGACACCAATGTCGTTGTAAACGGACTGTCAAACACTTAATTATCACACAAAATCTATGTAACTTTGCAATGTATTCAATAGCTACCGTTATGACTGATAAAAAAGTACTGATTGCCATTGATATTGCCTGCTGCGTTATTCTTCTTCCGGCAATGATTATGTTTATGCCCGTAGAATATTGGTTTCCGGATAAGCCTTTATTTGTGGTACTGATTATAATATGGCTGTATGGAATTTATTTTATTAACCGAAGAATTTGCACGCCAATGTTGTTTCGAAAGAAACAAATTTTTCAAGCATTGTTATGGGTGTGTTTTACGATTATTGTCACATATTGCTTTATCCTTTACTCTCGTGACATTTCACCTTTGGAAGACCCTTTTGCCAACAAGGCAATAGGCCGGATACGCAGATTGAGCGTCTGGTTCATTTTTTTCATGATTACCTGTTTCAGCTTCATGATCGGTTTTTTAATAGAGCTACACAAGCGTACCTTAGCCCACCAAGCTGTAGAACATGAAAAAAAACAAAGCAGAACTAGCGTTGTACAAGGCACAAATCAATCCGCATTTTTTATTTAATACATTGAATACTATTTATGGTTTAATGATTTCGCAATCAGAGAAAGCAGAATCCGTTTTTTTAAAGTTTACCGAATTGTTGAGATATATCTATTCCAATAGTACACAAGATAAAACATCAATTGGAGAAGAAATTAACTACATATCAAAATATATTGATTTACAACTTCTTCGACTTAACGAGCACACTAAAGTATATTTTACACATAACGAAGATGATGCTTCAATCGAAATTGCACCTATGATATTAATAACATTTATAGAAAATGCATTCAAGTATGGTACATCCTCTTATTCAGATGGTGTTATATCAATAGATATACAAATGAAAAATGGCATTCTTTCACTAGCGACCTATAATCAAATACAGAAAAAACTATTGCCCCCGAAAAAGGGAATTGGAATTAGTAACTGTCGTAAGCGGTTAGATTTGCTCTATTCGGGGGCTTACACGTTGAATATTGTAAAAACAGAGAAGATTCATAAAGTGGCATTAACCATAAACTTGATATAACATGAGATGTATTGCTATTGATGACGAACCGGTTGCCCTTTCCATTATCAGCCAATATTGCAAACGTATAGGGAATATTGAATTGTCGGTATATAGCGACCCAATCTCAGGAATAAATAATGTCATCGAAACCAATCCTGATATTCTGTTTCTTGATATTGATATAAATGGAGTTTCAGGAGTTGAACTTGCCAAATCCTTGCCCAAGGGAACTTATTTGATTTTTACAACAGCTTATGCCCAATTTGCATTAGACGGTTTTGAACTTAATGCGGTTGATTATTTGTATAAACCATTCTCTTTTTCTCGTTTTGAAAGAGCTGTTCAGAAAGTAAGAGACTTGCTTCAAATGCAGAAACTTGTACAAGAAAAACTTTCTGCAAGTAAGGAAATAACGATTAAAGTAGAATATCAGAATTGCGGATATACAATATATAGAAGCTATGGATAATTACATTAAAATACACACGATCGATTCTCGTCCTATTGTTTCACAAATGAATTTGAAAAAAATTAGCCAAATGCTTCCTCGTGAATAATTTATAAGGGTACACAAATCATATATTGTTTCGCTTCATAAAATAATCAGTTTCACAAAAAGAAATTTAATATTGAGTTGTCATTTTGCTGAAATTCCAATAGGACGGGCGTATGCCGATGATTTTATGAGAATAATGTTACAGAATAACATAGAAGAAAATCATTAATGCAAGGTTCAACTCGATCCGAAAGCCTGTATTTTATTTCATATGCAAATTTTCGCAAGTCCAACACAAAAAAAGAAATCACAGGTTTATTTGCGCACTATCAAGCCTAAGTTTCTACCTAATACTCTTGGTGTACCTCTTGACAACAAGACAAAATTAATAATCACGTGGACTTACTACTGTCGCATTACCCCTGTGTGTTTCTGTCTTGCTCAAAGATGTTAATTGGTAAAGTATTTCTTTTATCTATTTTTTCATTTAACGAAACATGAATATTCATTCGCACTGAATAACAAAAAATCATCTCTCAAAAGCCAGTGATTTATCTATTTTCAAGAAATTATTTATCCCGGTTTTATTATTAGTCTCATCTCACCCGCTTGGCTACTTCTATTAGAAACAATTATAATTTTTTGTTCACGCTAATTTAATGATATTTACCATCTGAAACACGACCTGCAAAAGAGAATGCAGGAAAAATGGATGGACGGGTCTTTTAGCATAGAACAGAGAGGGGGAATGCTATACCCGGGGAGGTAATATTGTAGGATGAAAAATTAGGAGTATATATGCTTATCAACGGATTGAAACACTATTCACGCTTGCCGTTTTTTGCCATCGTTTTGTTATTCATGTCTTGTATTGACGAAAAATTGCAAAATGACACACAGGAAGGATTTATAACATTTTCAGGTATCAACTCCCGTAGTTACGAGGGAAGCTTCCCGGGCGACGGAATAGACAGCAAAGTCGAAACACTTCGTATTATCGCGTTCAAAACGGACGGGACACTCGAGAGCAACGTTCTGTACTACGGTTCCGCGTTATCCGAGAACACGCTGCGCCACCCTATCGACCAAGGCGAGTATAACTTTATCTTTTTAGCCAATGAGCCCCCTAACACGGGCATCAAGGCGATTCTCGACAACATTGCCGATTACGACGGAATAAAATCCATCTCCTTCCCGGCGGAATATTTCAACTCGGACAAAATTATCCCGATGATCGCGGAAAATAACGCGGTAAAAATATTGACCGACGGGAAATTCGAGATCGGCGGCAACATAAATTCGGAACTAACGATAGGACTCCGGCGACTTGCCGCCCGTGTCGATGTCGTGCTTAAATCAAAGATTGACTGGGGTATTGACAACAACAGTGAATTTGATGGTATCGCTTTCACGAACCTCCCGGACAGGGTGCCGCTCGTGCATGGCTTACCCAGTGACCATCCCGCGGGAACATGGGTATATGACGATCCTACCCAAACATACAACGGAACGGCTATAACCAGAAGCGTGGAACGCAAGTTCACGATGGCGGACAATGCCGACTATTTCGACGTAGACCCCACCCTTCTCTCGGCAGCCGACAAGGCAAATGGCTTCGTGTGGGCAGTGAAAGTAAAAAAAGTAATCATACCTTCCAGTTTCTTCACCACCAAATCGGCTGAAGGAAACGCGGTAATTTTCACGGTGAATTTAATCAATAAATATAGCCCGTCGTGCAAATTAAAAATTCTGTCCGACCCGGATTACAGGCTGCCTGCCAACGCCCGGCTCGAATTGATCGGGAACATACAAGAACCGCTTGAAGTGAACATCAAGCCTGCGCCGTGGACCCGGATCGAGGAAGAATGGGAAATAGCGGGTATCCGCAAACTCAACGTGTCGCAAACCGACGTCAAGATGACCGACCAGAACGGGGTCAGAATCTCTTTCTGGTCGAATATGCCGGTAGTCAAAGTCCTTGCCACCGTGCAAAAAGAAGGAGAAGCAGCCGAACGTCCCACCAACGAGGTATTCAACTGCCTGACCGTGGACGCCAATAACCCCAATCCTTACCGGTTTGAATTCGACCCGACCACGGGTAGCGGCTATATGGACTTGCTGATTGACGGCACCAACCGAATATCGGGTACCCCGCACGACAGAACCGAGAACATGAGCGGCAAATACACGCTGATCCTGTCGGCTGAAGAGGCTAACGGTAAAAACCCGTTGCAAAGAACGATCACTGTCACGGTAACGCAGACCGGATTACGGTTCGTGCATAACCCCACGGCAAACCAGCACGGGTTATTTAACGCCGTATTCTTCAAGCACGACCAGAAAGGCGAACGCATCATCACCGGGCAACACGCCGTGGATCGTCCGTGGTCAGTAAAGATTCCCGATGCCTTTCAAGATTGGCTTGTAGTAAGTGCCACGCCTAGTTTCGACCCCGCGGTCGGCACCGAATACCCCGGAGATGCCGAACACTATCAAGTGATCCCTAATCAATACAGGGTAGAGAAAGATGGTAAAGAAATCAAGAATATCAACGGGCGCATCTATTTCCGCATCGGCGTCAAGGAGAGCGCCAATTACGTGCCCAGTGAAACTTCCACACCCAAGTTCGGGTATGTCGATCTGACATATTATCCCGGAGGCTGGCAAACCACCATGAGGATTTACGTCCGCCAAGGCGAAGCACCCGCGTACATATACACGTCCACCGATCCCATTCCGGATGTCGTGCACAACGGATGGAACGGCAACACGGATATTACGGCACAAGTCCGGTCGGATATGCGCCTTACCTCATCGAATACACGCCGAAAAGCGGCTAAGTTTGCGCCTTATAACCTAACCACGACCAAGTTATCCGGGTACACAGATCCGGATTACGAGAACGTGGGTATCAAGGGAGCTCGCTTTGTCGATTTCCCGTCGCAAGCAGGAGCACTTTTCCAATGGGCTGTCGATTTAAACGGCACGATAACCGGTATGACTAATTATTACCGGAGAGGCTTCAACCCGAGCCGCTCGTTTCTTGTAACAGGCTTCCCGTGGGATTACCCCGAGTTCCCCATCATGTGGGACGGGGCAACCGGAATAGCCGTATACAAAAATACATTCGAGATTTGCCCCACGGGCTACCGCCGTCCAACCGATGGATATACCAATCAAATATCTTACAACGGGTATTATGACTATTTGCCCGCCGCCAGTACTCCCGGTATAAATCATTTAACAGACGTGGAATATTCCGAGTTCAGGGTTTCTTTATTTAATGTACCCTTCGCGGGTAATGCCGCTTCAAGCGCGGATTATAAAACCGTGTACGACAACGTGGTGGGAACGAAAACCGGTCCGGGAACGTATCCCTACGGCACAAGTGGTATCGCCCGCAAGCAGTTGAGAAACACGACCTTTACTTTTTATTCGGACGGATTCTTCGACAGACGACCGATCAAAGAACCTTCAAGTGGCAATTACGGCGTATCGATAGACAACAGTCAGGTTGGCTACCAAGGGGTATTGTATTTCAATCCCACAACTTACGCTTCGGTCTTTTTCCCCGCTACCGGGCGTCTAAATAACATTACCGGGAAGTTGGAAAGTCCGGGCAGTACCGGCTATTATTGGTCTGCCAGCGCTAGTCCGGCATACACGAGAAGTGAATTAACCGTAGCTCCGAATGACCGGAGAGTTCGTTACGGTGCTTGGTCATTCGAATCCGCGTACAATTCCATGAATTTCAGGGTTTCATACCAAGGTTTTGCACAAGCGGTACGTTGCGTGGCAGAAATCTCCAACTAAACTAAAAGTCTAAAATTTAAAGCGAATAAATTTAGTGATTGCCGATTCCTTAATCATAGAATCGGCAATCACTAAATCACATCATCGATCTACACTCCTGCAGTCAAAGATTTTATAAACAAGGTGATCCCGTCGAATATCATCTGCAACCCGATCGTGGCGACGATTAAACCGATAATGCGAATCAGGGGATTCATGAAATTATACTTAATCAGAAAGTTTCCGATACGGCGAGCTTGCAGCATAAAGAAAAGATTCACGGCAAGCGCCAGCAATATGGATATGATGGTAATCTCCCTCCCGTACTGCACGGGGAAAGTAACGGCAGCCGTGATCGTGGCGGGTCCCGCTATCATGGGAATGGCAATAGGCACGGTGGTCAGGTCAGCCAACTTGATATGCTCGTCCACTTTCAAGAAGAATCCCTTCAACAGACCGGACAACCCGTTGTACATCAACACGGCACCGCAAGTAATCTGGAAAGAATACAGCTCAACATGGAAGACATAGTTAAACGTGATCTCCCCGAGGAAAAGGAAAAATATCAGGATCGCCGCAGCCGTGATGGTCGACTTTATAGAAATATAGCGCAATTCCTTCAACGAGAATCTCTCCTGCAAAGAGGTTACTATTAATACTTTCTGTACCGGGTTTACTAACGCCAAAAGAGCCACGATACATCCTAATATCATTTTTACTGTCATGACCTGTGTATTTTACTTATTCTATCGCAAAAGTACGCGATTAAAAGGACTTATCAATTAAATCTGCCAACAAGATTTCCGTACCCTTGAACGGGGAATAAACAATACTTTATCTATATTGTCGGGCGACTTTTAGGTGGCTTTTAGGCGGCTTTTAGGCGGCATTGCCCACTCATCGCCTACTGTTCGCCCACTCTTCGCCCACGTTTTTACGAAAAATATACTTTTTTAACGTACACGAAAAACACGCCCCACGTATCATTTCCCTTATTTCATTATTTTTACACGACAAACAAAGATATACACAACCCCATGACTAAATCACTTCAAGACATGACTGACGAGGAACGCTGGGCGCTATTCCCGATCCTATTGAGCGAACACCAAGACAAATGGCAAGAAGAGTACCGGAAAGAACAGAAACTCATCCGCGACACCATCGGGCAAGAAAACATTACTCGCATCAACCACATCGGGAGTACTGTCGTGCCCGGTCTGATTGCCAAACCGACGATAGACATTTTACTGGAAATCCGTCCCGGCACGGACATCCAAAAACTTATCGCCACACTAGTCGCCACGGGGTATATTTGTGATAAACAGCCGTCAAAACCGGCTCCCCACCTCATGTTCATGAAAGGATACACGCCGCAAGGGTTCCGGGGGCAAGTCATCCACCTGCACGTGCGCTACCCGGGCGACTGGGACGAACTCTATTTCAGGGATTACCTGCTAACCCACCCGGCGGCAGCAAAAACCTACGGTGAATTGAAACAGCAACTCGCCGTCAAGTACAAACACGACCGAGATGCCTACACGAATGCCAAGACGGACTTTATCCGCCGCACCACCTCTTTGGCTCGCGACGAAATGGGGTAAAAGTACGGGAACAGGCTTTAAACGTGAAAAGAAAGAAAAGCCTTTATAGTTTTAATAAATTATATTACTTTTGGGACTGAAAATTACATCGTAATGAAAAGGCTGTTTTTGCTATACATACCTATCTTTCTCTTTTCTTTATTCTTCATTGTCACCGGACTGCGAGAGGCAATGACCGAGGGAGAAACTACCATGTACAGCCCGAACGAACAACTTTCCATCCCGGAAAACCACGCGGACCTTCACTCCCATCCCGGATTTTTTCATCAATTGGGAGCAGACGAGGGGATCACTACAACCCACGGGCGGCGTTTCGGGTTGAACAAAACTACGAAAACGAACGTGTATTTCCGGAACCACGCCAGCGAATTGAAAAACAAACCGCCCAAGTTGGCATCCCTTGCAAACACAAAACATTTTATTCAATATTTGACCATTCGTCATAGCCAAGGTTTCTATATCTACTCGCTAAAGGAACTCTTGTTATGACGGGAATTATACTTGCTGCAACGTATAATTAATTGAATATAAGATATTGTAAACTGAAATAATAATATGGTCGATTGGCTTCAATCCATTCTCGATTGGTATATGCATAACGTGAACTACTGGAGCGTTCTCGTCTGTATGACCATTGAGAGTTCCATCATCCCTTTTCCCGCGGAACTAATCGTGCCCCCGGCAGCCTGGAAAGCTGCAAACGGGGAGCTCAGTTTCATTCTGGTTGTTGTATTCAGCACCATCGGCTCGGTGCTCGGCGCACTAGCTAATTATGTGTTAGCCTACACGCTCGGGCGGAAATTTATTTACACTCTGGCGGAATCACGCTGGGGGAAGATATGCGGGCTAAGCAAAGAAAAAATAGAGAAATCCGAACAATATTTCTTGAAATACGGCAAAAGTTCCACCTTCATCGGGCGATTGACTCCCGGGGTAAGGAGTTTTATCTCCCTCCCGGCAGGGATTGTAAAAATGCCGTTAAACAGTTTTATATTTTACACGGCAGCGGGAAGTGGCATATGGAACTTGGTTCTCGCTACTGCCGGCTATTTTTTATACACCCGAAAAGAGCTACTGGAAAGGTATTTCACGGAAATATCTGTCGCAATGTTAATCGTAGGTTTTTGCTTTTTCGGGTATCTTATTTTGAAGAATATTCGTAAAAAAAACAAATCAAACACAAAATCATAAAATGGAATCACGCAAACACTACACGGGACTCTCCGATAAACAAGTACAGGAAAGTCGTGAAAAGCACGGGGCAAACGTGCTGACTCCCCCGAAAAGGGACTCCTTGTGGCAGGTATTTATCGGGAATTTCGAAGACCCGGTTATTCGTATATTAATGGTAGCGGTATTTCTCTCCGGGGGAATTGCCGCGGCAATGTATTTCTCGGAAGGCATTGTCGAGATAGCCGAAACCATCGGTATCGCCATAGCCATCCTGCTGGCAACGGGCGTTGCCACGTGGTTCGTGTGGGACGCCAACAAGAAATTCGACGTGCTGAACCAAGTCAATGACGACACGCTGATAAAAGTCATCCGCAACAGCAACGTGCACGAGGTGCCCAAGAAGGACATTGTGGTCGACGACATCGTGATCCTCGAGCAAGGCGAAGAGATTCCCGCTGACGGGGTACTGCTGGAAGCGCTCTCGTTGCAGGTCAACGAATCGAGCCTCACGGGAGAACCGATCGCCAACAAGACCACGATCGAATCGGAATTCAGCATGGAAGCCACCTACCCCTCCAACCACGTGATGCGGGGTACCACCGTGGCTGACGGTCACGGGGTGATGCAAGTGCTCGCCGTCGGTGACGCTACCGAATTCGGGCGGGTGGCGGAGAAATCGTCCGAGAAGAGCGAGGAACCTACCCCGCTTGACACGCAACTCGAATCACTTGCCAAGTTTATCGGGATCATCGGCTTCTGCGGAGCCGCCTTGATGTTCACGATACTGTTTATAAAAGGATTGTTCTTCAACCCGGTTTACCCCACCCCCGGGTTGGGGCAACTAGGGTTGATCGGTGCCGTTATCATTGCGGCTGTCATCATGCTGACCAAAGTATGGATGCCCGTGGTATATGACGTTTACGCGCTACAAGGGAAAGACAAACCTCTCCCCCGTGCTGTCGGGGAAGGAAACTGGGGACGCTGGATTCTCTACGGGTTGGTGGCGTTAGCCGTTATGCTCGCCATCGGTCTGGCATTCGGTGTAAAACCCTGGGACCCGCACGCGTGGATACCCCTCGGGTTGGGGAAAAAGATACTTTCAGCCTTTATGGCTTCCGTCACGCTGATCGTGGTGACCGTGCCGGAAGGTCTGCCCATGAGCGTTACCCTAAGCCTCGCGCTGAGTATGCGGAAGATGTTGAAATCGCACAACCTCGTGCGAAAAATGCACGCTTGCGAAACGATGGGCGCCACAACCGTGATCTGCACGGACAAAACAGGCACGCTGACTCAGAATCAAATGACCGTCTACCAGACCAATTTCTACGGGTTGCAGGACGGGCAATTATCCGATAATGAATATTCTAAGATTCTGGCGGAAGGTATCGCGATGAACACGACCGCCTTCTTGGACTTCAGTGACCCGGAAAGGGTGAAGACGCTCGGCAATCCTACCGAGGCGGCATTGTTACTGTGGCTGAACGACCAAGGGATCAGCTACGCGGAAGCGCGGGAAAGCGTCACGGTGGTAGAGCAACTGACCTTCTCCACCGAACGCAAATACATGGCGACCCTCGTGCAATCGCCCGCGCTGGGGAAAAAGGTACTATACGTCAAGGGTGCCTCTGAAATCCTGTTTGGTCACTGCAAGGATGTGATCGTGGACGGCACCCCCGTGCCCCTCGCCTCCCAGCAACCAACAATCGAAAAACAATTGCTGGAATACCAGAATCAAGCCATGCGTACCCTCGGGTTTGCTTACCAGATCATAGAGGACAACGAATCGCACTTCAAGGACGGGCGCTTGTATAACACGGAATTGACCTTCCTCGGCATCGTTGCCATATCCGACCCCATCCGCCCGGACGTGCCGGACGCCGTGCACCGCTGTTTCGACGCAGGTATCCAAGTCAAGATGGTAACGGGCGACACGCCCGGAACGGCTAAAGAGATCGGGCGGCAAATCGGGCTGTGGACGGAAAAAGACACGGAACGCAATTTGATTACCGGGGTGGAATTTGCCGCTCTGACTGACGAGGAAGCCCTCGACAGGGTGCTCGACCTGAAAATCATGTCACGAGCTCGCCCGCTAGACAAACAACGGTTAGTACAACTATTACAACAGAAGAAACAAATCGTGGCAGTCACCGGCGACGGGACAAACGACGCCCCCGCCCTTAACCACGCCCACGTGGGATTGTCCATGGGTAGCGGTACATCGGTAGCCAAGGAGGCGAGTGACATTACCCTGCTCGACGATTCGTTCAGCAGCATCACCTCTGCCGTCATGTGGGGACGTTCCGTGTACCAGAACATACAACGGTTCGTGCTGTTCCAGCTGACCATCAACGTGGCAGCCCTAATCATCGTGCTGGTAGGTTCCCTGTTCGGCTCCGAATTGCCGATCACGGTGACGCAAATGTTGTGGGTCAACCTGATCATGGATACCTTTGCCGCCGGGGCTCTCGCTTCCCTTCCGCCCAGCCCGGACGTGATGAAACGGAAACCAAGAGATTCGAACGCGTTTATCATCGTGCCCCAAATGAGGACGCTGATTCTCGCCACGGGTATCCTCTTCGTCGGCATCTTGCTGGGATTGCTCTACGTGCTTTCACACTACGCGGGAGGCATCGACGCTTCCACGCCGGAAGGGCTGGACAACCTGACGATATTCTTCACGGTGTTCGTGATGTTGCAGTTCTGGAATATGTTTAACGCTAAAACCTTCGGCACGAACGAATCTGCCTTCAAGAACCTCTTCAAGAGCGAAGGATTCCTCGCCGTCGGGCTTGCCATTGTCGTGGGACAAATCCTCGTGGTAAACTTCGGGGGCAGCGTGTTCCGGACAGTTCCCCTCTCGTGGACGGAATGGATATGGATCACGGCATCCACTTCACTCGTGCTCTGGGTAGGCGAAATATTCAGGGCAATAAAAAGGAGGAAAGATGGGAAATGAGGAAATATAAACTAATTAACCATGAAAAGAAACAGGACAAACTACTGGATATATCTCGGGATGATTACCGTGTTCGGGGTGTTGATCTACCTTGCCCTCTGTTCGGGCGAGCGGTTTGACCACCAGACAAGAAACGGCACGATGAACCCGAATATCGGGGCATTCGAGCTATTTGCCAACATCGTCGCCGACAACATGACAAATTCACTGACTATTTTGTTGCTACAAATTATCGTGATTTTGCTCACGGTCCGGTTATTTTCCTTTCTTTTCAAATACCTCGGGCAACCGGGCGTTATGGGTGAGATCGTGGCGGGTATAGTCCTCGGTCCTTCCCTGTTGGGATACTTCTTCCCGGAATTCTCGGCAAACCTGTTTCCCGCCGAGTCGTTGGACAACCTCAACCTGCTCAGCCAGATCGGGTTGATACTATTCATGTTCGTGATCGGTTTGGAACTGGACTTCAGTGTATTAAAGAACAAATTGAACGAAACGCTCGTCATCAGCCATGCCGGCATCGTCGTGCCCTTTTTCTTGGGTGTGGTGGCGGCTATCTGGGTATACGAGGATTACGCTTCCGGACAAACAGAATTCCTGCCCTTCGCCCTTTTCATCGGGATATGCATGAGTATCACTGCATTCCCCGTGCTGGCACGCATCGTGCAGGAACGCAACATGACGAAAACTTCCGTGGGGATGCTTTCCATCGCCTCGGCAGCCAACGACGACGTGACGGCATGGTGCCTGCTGGCTATTGTCATCGCCCTCGCCAAAGCCGGGTCTTTCATCAGCGCCCTCTACACCATCGGTTTAACGCTGGTCTATATCACCTTCATGTTCCTCGTGATGCGTCCTTTCCTGCGAAAGATCGGGGAAACCTACGCATATTCGGAAGTCATCAACAAAGCTTTCGTGGGGTTCATTTTCATCATCCTTGTTTTGTCGTCGGTAACGACAGAGATTATAGGCATTCACGCTCTTTTCGGTGCTTTTATCGCCGGGGTGGTGATGCCCACGAATATTGGGTTTCGCAAAGTGATGATGGAAAAAGTAGAAGACATCGCACTCGTGTTCTTCCTTCCGCTGTTCTTTGCCTTCTCGGGCTTGCACACGGAGATCGGTTTGATTAACACGCCCGAATTGTGGTACGTCTGCGGGCTGTTCATTGTAGTAGCCATAGCCGGGAAGTTCGGGGGATGTACACTTGCCGCCCGTGCCGTCGGTGAAAGTTGGAAAGACAGCCTTATCGTGGGAACGCTGATGAATACGCGGGGACTGATGCAACTCGTGGCACTCAACATCGGGTTCGAGATGGGTATCCTCACCTCGGAGATGTTTGTCGTGTTGCTGCTGATGTCGCTGCTAACCACGTTCATGGCAACCCCGATGCTATCGCTCGTCGAACGGGTATTCGCGAAAAAGAAGGAAAGCCGGGGACACCGGGAGAAAGTGTTGCTCTCTTTCGGTCGACCGGAAACGGGAAGAACCTTGTTGAATATAGCCGACTTGATGTTGGGACACCGCTTGCAATCCAGCGAGATCATCGGAAACCACTTCACGCTGGGCACAGACCTCAACCCGGCAAAAGCGGACGAGTACGAACAGGAGAGTTTCATTCCCTTGCGGGAAGAAGCGCAACAATTGCAACTACAAGTGCAGGAACGCTATCAGGTAACAGACCACCTTATCCCCGAAATGGTGAAAATAGCCCGGAAGGAAAATGTGGATTACCTTTTCCTGGGTGCCGGGCAACAATTTATGATGGGGAACGACGTTCCGGCGGGAACATTCGGGAAGAAGTTCACGACGGTTTCCCGCTGGCTGAAACAACTAAAAAACCACCCGCTGCATTTGCCGGGCACGCTGCTAAGACAGAAACTGGAATCTATCATGGAGCATGTGGATTGCTCCGTGGGTATCTTTGTCAACCGGGGATTCACGCATGCATCCTACATCCTGTTGCTGGTGGACAATGAAGCAGATCTTTTCCTCTTCACTTACGCACAAACCCGGCTAGGTGAAGAAAGTATGACTATCCGGATCTGCTTTATCAACGAGCACCCGAATGAATCTGTACTCACCCGGATTACAAAAGATTTTGTGCAACGGGATCCCGCTAAATTTATTCTGGACGAACCTTTGGCAACCAATCCCCTCGTCGGGGAAAAAGAAAGCCTGCTGGTTTTAAGCTACGCCACTTGCCAAAAATTATCGAAAGATCAGAACACGTTTGCCAAACTGCCTTCGCTTCTGATTATACGACCTCAAATTAATGTAGAAAACACAAACAATTAAATATGGAATTTTTCATTATCATAGGGCTTATCTTATTAAACGGAGTACTTGCCATGTCGGAAATCGCCATGGTATCGGCACGTAAATCCCGTCTGGAAACGGAAGCCAGAACGGGCAATAAATCCGCCCGGCGAGCATTGAAACTCGCCAATGAACCGGATCGTTTCTTGTCGACGATCCAGATCGGTATCACTCTGATCGGTATACTGACTGGTCTTTACTCGGGGCAGGCTCTCGCTGGCGACCTTGCCGTGTGGGTAGAAAAAATAGAGCCATTGCAACCCCACGCCCTGCTTATTTCCAAAACGATCATCGTGATCGTGGTGACTTATCTCACCCTTATTTTCGGGGAACTGGTGCCCAAGCGCATCGGTATGGTGGCAGCCGAGCGCATGGCAAAGATCATCGCCGCCCCCATGGATATACTCTCCCGGATAGCTTCTCCCTTCGTGTGGTTGCTTTCAGCAAGTACCTCGCTCATGATGCGGATTTTGGGTTTAAATAAAATGAATGACAACAAGATCACCGAGGAAGAAATCAAGGCTATCATTCAGGAGAGTACCGCGGAAGGTGAGATTCAAGAAGTAGAACAGGATATCGTGGAACGCGTCTTCAACCTCGGTGACAGGGATATTGCTTCTATCATGACCCACCGCAGCGATCTCGTGTGGCTTGACATCACGGACTCCAATGATAAAATTCGTGAAACCGTTCACACGCACTTGCACACAATTTACCCCGTGTCGGACACCAAACTGGATAACATTGTCGGGGTTGTCTTTTTGAAAGACCTTTTCGGCAAGATCGACGCCCCGAACTTCAACCTGAAAGCACTTGTACGTCCCCCGCAATACTTCCCACAGAACCAAAGCGTGTACAATGCCCTGGAACACTTGAAACAAGGACATCTCAAGTACGGGCTAGTGACGGATGAATTCGGGAGCATCGAGGGAATCGTCACGTTGAAAGACATCGTGAAAGCCTTGATTGGCGACGTACCCGAGATTGGCGAGGAGCCAGACATCATACGACGTGACAACGGCACTTATCTTGTTGACGGTCAATGCCCGTTCTACGATTTTCTTGCTTATTTCGACATGGAATTCCTCTACACGAACCATTATTACAACACGCTCAGCGGGTTGATCTTAAAAATTCTGGAACACATCCCTCGCACGGGAGAAAAACTGGTATGGTACAATTTTGAGCTGGAAATCGTCGATATGGACGGTGCCCGAATCGACAAGGTACTCGTTAAAATAAATAAAGAGTAAGGACTTGAATCAAGTTCCTTACTCTCACACCATCAACACCTTGCAACATTATTGGTCTTTATGGTATCTTTTGTATAAAAACGACTTGCTATTTAAAACTTTTCAAATATAGAATAATCTATAAATACTACAAAACGTTTTAACACTTAAATTTATTCCTTGTGCTCCCCGCACTCGTGATGGCAAGCAACCCCCGAATCGAGCAAGAATCCTTTGAGGTATCCTTCTGTGACTTTCCGCACGTCGCCTTTGCAGCCGCGAAGGACTTTTATGCCTTGCTCGCTCAATTTATTCAAAGCGCCGTCGCCCATGCTCCCGGCAAGCATAACGGAAACCCCTTTTTCACGCAACACGGCTGCAATATCTGATTTACAGCCACAACCTTGCGGGGATGGCAAAGTTTCTACCCCCGTGATGTTCTTCGCATCGTCGGTAGTAAATAAAGTATAATACTCGCAATGTCCGAAATGGTCGTCTACCATATTATCTCTCGTTGGTACAGCAATCTTCATGGTTTAATTCCTCTCTTTTTATAATTGTTCTACTGAAAAAAATCACCTTTTATCATATATGGAGCAAAGGTAGTGCTTTTTTATTTAAAACAAGGAAAAAGCATTTTCTTCCCTCCTAACCCGGAATTGTATCAATAATCGAAACTGTATATTTATTCTATTCGAATCAAGATACATTTTTTTATAAAAATAACACTGTATTCGCAACTATCTGATTACCAATTTTCTCATTCCATACAATGTATTGCGATATTCATTATTATTTATAACTTTGTATTGGGAAGATAATTACACCGCATAAATGCTTTCAAAAAGGCAGCTTCACGGGATGAATTTAAAAGAGAAAGAAATTAAAAAACGTGATGTTTTTACTTCGGAAAGGAGGGACAAAATGGAAGTAAAATACACACCAAAACATTAAAATGCAGTAGAGGTAAATTAATATTCAAATATAGCAAATTCATTTGAGAATAATTTAACGTACAGGATGGCTAAAAGACAAACAAGTAACAATTAACAGTTTTTGGAAATTACGCTTGTAGGATTTTAACAACAAATGTTCGTGAACAGGGATTGTTGTGCCAAAATTTTAAAGAAACAACAGATAATTATGACTGGTATGAACAAGGGAATAATAGAATATCCGAGTTGTCATACAATGAACAACTCGAATTCGCCACAGGTAGAGATGGTTCGTATTCCGAAAGGAGCGACAGGATGTCTTGAACTTCATCACAATGAAGTGGCATTCTTCATGGAAGGACGCCTGAAATTCATTTTTGGGGATTTCCACGAACACGAGAGCAAGAAAGGATACATCCTATTCCTGCCTGTCGGCGGACGTTACTTCTATCGGGCACCCGTGAATGCTATTGTTATGGTGTTCAGGTTACATGGTCCTTTGAAGTTATGTGACAATTATCCCGTGGAAAAACTATTTGATTTAAAAACTATCGCTTCAGGTAAAAATTGCAAATCCCGGATGAAGAAGCTAAATATGTTACAGATCAACTCGCACTTGTGGCATTTCCTGGATGGGATCAACAATTGCCTCAGGGACGGGATCGACGGTAATTACTATTTTGAGTTAAAGATCAAGGAATTCTTTTTACTCTTGCGTACCTACTACTCGAAAGAGGAAATTCACGATTTCTTTCAACAAATACTGACAAAAGACACGATATTCTCGGAATACGTGCGACTTAACAGTCAACGTTTCCGGACAGTAAAGGAAATAGCAGATGCCATGAACCTATCGACAAAACAATTTGCCAAAAAGTTCGTGGACATCTTCGGTGAAACGCCCTACCAGTGGATGAAAGCGGGAAGAGCCAAGATAATTCATGCCGAAATAACCTCTACTAGAAAGCCTTTCAAGCAGATCGCTTTCGAAAACGAGTTCAGCACCATTGCACAATTCACGAAATTTTGCAAAAAAGAATTAGGCAAAACCCCTAGTAACATTAGGGCTAGCATTATATAAATGGAGAAAATTGCAAACAAAAAGGGAAATATTGATAATCGTTAATTAATACTCATAGCGTATTTTTGACAAATTATTAAGGGTAAGGTTCCTTCCGGGAGTTTCCCGAAACCGGAAGCAAAAAGTCGAAGTACAACAAATAGCATGAAGCATTCGACAAAAAAGATCGGGAATTTGAAGTATTATGGAGGGACATTTTAGTAAAATGGGAAAGAATATATTAATAGGGATAACTGTATTCCTTGGAATCATTTGTTTTGCCTGTATCGACGAAACGGTAGCTCCCGAAAAAGAGCCCATCGTTGTCGATGATAAAGTGCAACTCGAATTGTTCACGAGGATCGACCCGTATAAGATTCCGGAGTCCCGCTCTTCTGCAAACGAAGACGGCGTGGATATGACCCCATGGGTGCTAGTGTTCAAGGGTAACGACATGAAATTCGTGGAAGCCGCTCAAGCGTTGACAATCAACAGTACCAACAAACGATATGTTATACTGACCAAACAGGCTGAAGCCTGCAAATTACTGATACTGGCTAATCCCCAGACAAGATTCTACATGAACGCAACACAGAGCTACACGTTTTCGTCCGGTACATTCGCAACAGCATTGCAGAATATGTCCCTGGATGCCGCCTGCCAAGCGTTGTGTACCGAACCGCTGAGTAACCCGCAAACCTCAATCCCGTTTGCTAATTTACAATTACTACCGATGAGTCACGTGGTTGACCTTCCCGGTGGAATAAATAAAAACACCAAAATCGGAAGTGATGCCCAACAACTGGAAATGCTTCGGGTTGTGGCTCGGGTGGAAGTGATAGACCAGGAAACCGGCTTTGACTTTAAAGGAATAACGATGGTGGCAAATGCAGCCAAACAAGGTTTACTACACAAGCAAAACGGAAATGCGATTACCCCGGCTAGCAATCGGGTGGAATACAGGTACAATAACTCATATTCGGACGATATTGCAAAAGCTGTCGTGAACGGCACGGAACAAACCACAACGGAAAATCCCGTATACCTTTACGAGGCAAGTACAACATACGATATGTACATCATTATCCGCGGGATATATGATGGTAAAGAATATTTTTATAAACTGGCGTTTATCGGCGAGAACGAGAATCATTTGGACATCGAGAGAAACCACCGATACATATTCACGATCACGAAGGTCAAGGGTCCGGGGTATTCCACGGTAGGTGACGCGAAAGTATCTCTGCCGTCGAACACGCAAGTGGATTACACGATCACCGTGCGGGACGAAGCCTCCTATGAAATCATCTCCAACAACGATTATTATATGGGAGTCAGCAATTCACACTACATCGTGTACGCCGATGCAGGTACGACCAAAGAATTTCACGCATTTACGTTAGCGACGGACTGCATACGCCCATTCCCGGATAAAAGAACCATCACGGCATCAACCGGGTTGCAAATCAGCAGTCCCGCGGCAGGCACCAGCGTGGCACTACCTATCGTGACGAACACCAGTCCGCTAAAGACAGAGGTCAAGATACAACTGGGAGCCGGGTTTTCCGCCGGTACCGTTCAACTGGAACTGGGTAACCTGGAAAAGACAGTGAGTGTCGAGCGACGGGATAGAATAAGCCGGTTAGAGAACACGCTCACCTTCCCGGAATTCTATTGCCTCTCCGCCTACGTGGAAGAAGATGATGCCAAAACTTGGTTGAAACTGATGTCTTCCTCGGGTATGCGGGATGTTACTGACGAAATTATCGTGGAAGACGGGGTTATAAACATACGCGTGGAAAGAAATGGCAGCGGACAAAGATACGGTACGGTTTACCTGACAACGATAAAAGACCCAGGATCGCCGACAAGCCAGATCATCCGGATCAAAATATATATAACGCAAAGAGAAGTAATCAACGTGTAAACAAGAATAAAGATGACGATATTAATGAAAAAGGTACTGATAGCAGCATTGTTCATAGTCGGGTGGATTCTACCCGAGGCAAACGCACAAAAAGTTGCCGTGAAAAGCAACCTGTTGTACGACGCCACGGCAACAATGAATTTGGGGGTGGAAATCGGTTTGGCACGCAAGTGGACGTTGGAAGTACCCTTCAATTACAACCCGTGGAAACCCGCTAACGGCAGGCGATTGGCACACTTCGGCGTTCAACCGGAAGTACGCTATTGGTTCTGCGAGCGCTTCACCCGCACGTTTATCGGGCTGCACGCGCATTACGCAGATTTCAACGTGGGCGGTTGGCCTAACTGGTCGTTCATCAGCAAGAATATGCAGAACAACCGCTACCAAGGCGAACTCTACGGGGCGGGATTCAGCTTCGGTCGGTCGTGGATTCTGAAGAAACGCTGGAGCATCGAAGCCGTCGTCGGGTTGGGATACGCGCATATAAAATATGACAAATACCCGTGCGCCGATTGTGGGCTTAAACTGAAAAAGGACAGCAAAAATTACTTTGGTCCCACGAAAGTAGGAATCACATTAGTGTATCTCATTAAATAATTAAGGAAGTGATGAACAGGATTATACTCTATATAGCAACGATACTGGTAATGTTCCAGTTGGACATAGCTCCCGCGGCAGCTCAAACCCGTTCCTACACGGGGACGGTCACCGTGAAAGCCCTGCGGATGGAACGAGAGGAGAACATACTCCACGTGGATTTGGATCTCATCTTCAACGAGATGAAAATCAAGTCGGCACATGGCATGGATATCATCCCGCAACTGGTAACCCCGGAACGGACGTACAACCTCCCGAAGGTGTCCTTCAAGGGACGGGACGAATACTTGTCCCACGAGCGCAAACTAGCCCTGATCGGCTACAACCCGCAAGTGGACACGGACAAGGCTTACGTGGTGGAAAAAGTGACGAAAAAGAAAAACGGCGTGCTCAACTACCGTTACTCGCTTCCCTACGAGGCGTGGATGGCTGACGCAGCACTCGACGTGCAATACGATGAATGCGGTTGCGGCGACACGGAACTGATGAGAGTGGAACGCCTTCTGAATCCCATCCCGCCCGTGGAAGAATACATCGTGACCCCTTACCTGGTATATATCCAACCGCCAAAGGAGGAGATCAAACGCCGGGAGATCGTGGCAGAATGTTTCCTTGACTTCGTGGTCAATCAAACCGTGATCCGCCCGGACTACATGAACAACCCGAAAGAACTGGCGAAAATCCATGACATGATCGACGATTTGAAAAACGATGCCAGTGTCACGGTAAACCGTCTGGACATCACGGGATACGCTTCCCCGGAAGGTTCCTACGCAGGCAACCAGCGCCTGTCGGAAGGACGCTCCAGAGCACTGGCAAACTACCTTGCCTCGCAGTACGATTTCCCGCACAATATATACCATATATTCTTCGGGGGCGAGAACTGGGCAGGTCTGACGAAAGCCGTGCAAGCAGGTCACATGGAATACAAAAACGAGATTCTCGATATACTGGAATACACTTCTTCCTCGGAGGATAGGAAAGTCAAGCTGAAACAATTAGCCGGGGGTATCCCCTACCGCACTATGCTGCGGACGATCTACCCGAGTTTGCGTGTCGCCATCTGCAAGGTGGACTACAACGTGAAGAACTTCGACGTGGAAGAAGCGAAAGCGGTCATCGGGACCAGCCCGCAAAACCTGAGCTTAAACGAGATGTTCCACGTGGCTAACACCTACGAGTACGGTTCTCGGGAATTCGTCGACGTGTTCGAGACGGCAGTCCGTATCTTCCCGAAGGACGAGATCGCCAACCTGAACGCCGCCGTCGCTGCCATCGCACGCGAAGACTTGGCACAGGCTGAACATTACCTGAACAGAATAACCCCGGAAGGCTATCCGGCAGAATATAACAACGTGATGGGCGTACTCGCCCTGTTGCAAGGTAATTACGAGAAAGCGGAAACCTATCTGCAAACGGCAGCCGCCCGAGGGCTGGAAGTCGCCAAGCAGAACCTAGAAGAATTGGCAAAGAAAAAAGCCAATGCTATTGAAATTAAAAAAAGAATAGATAACAAAATCAATTATTAATCACATCTTAAACAATTTGTAAAATGAAAAGAATGAACAAATTTTTTACATTAGTATTTGCAGCGTTAGCATTCACTGCATTTACAGCATGTAACGATGACAAGACCGGAAAGGACGGCGACGAAATCGCACCCGCCGGCGAAGCCTGGACTACACTTAGAATAATCAACCCCAATACCAATTTGGGACGTGCATTGAACACCCCAGACCAGTATCCTTCTACTAGTCCCGAGGAAACAGAGATAAAAGAAGTCAGAGCTATTTTCTTTAACGGATATGATGCGACAAGCGTGGTAACCGACGTGAAGAAAATCACACTCAACGCTTCTAATATCAGCGATGCATTCCTTGTTGCGGATAACTCTAAATCTATATTGATTGTTATAAACCCGCCCAGCAATTTCCCGGATTTCACCAAAGGTCAACCCTTTGCCACGGTAAATGCTGCTATTAAGACAATTCCGGACATTTACACGGACAAACAATTCATGATGACCAACGCCAAAGGTGGTTTGGAACCTTCATTACCTGACGGTTCTCCCGCTGCCGGCTTGCCATTGTTCACGTCTAAAAACGATGCAGAGTTACCGGGTAATGCTTTAAAAATCAATGTAGACCGTGTTGTGGCAAAAGTACGTGTATTCGTAACCTACGCTTCTACCGAGGCTGCCGTGATAGAGAACGCAAGTTGGGTTGTAAACCTCACGAACAAATGGTACTATCCCGTGTCCGAGAGAACTCAAACTTTCTTGGGTACAGCGACCCCATTCGACGAATACGGATTAGGTTCATACCGTAAAGACCCGAACTTCGATCACACGAACATTCCTTACCCGTCAGCAGATTTTGACGAGCAATACAATTTCTACACGCAAGCAGACGTGGATAATAACAGCATTGTCTGGATTGCCCCCTGCCACGCGACAGATCCTAATCAAGGTGGAAAACCCCAATACTGTGCGGAAAACACCCAGCGTAAGGAGGACAACACGTATGCTTACACGACCCAAGTATTGCTGAAAGCAACTTACTTGCCCAAGTACAAGAAGTTTGACGGCAGCATGACCGATGTACAAGAAGGTAACAAAGACTGGATGGACATCAATGGTGGTTTCTACACCTACGCCGTGATGATGGAATGGATTGAGGGAGAATTGACGAACAAATACATAGACCAAAACCCGGCAGGATACGTTACAAACGTGACGACCGCTTTCAACAGTTACCTGAAGTATCTCCAAGGCAAGGGAGCTGCCGTGCAGGAAGTAGTTATCCCGGATGTAGCCGGAGTTAGAACAGTTGCAGAAATTGTACAGGATTTTGAAAACCAAAAAGCAGGTGTTGTGGCTCACGGCGCGGACGTGAATAAGGACGTGAATGGTGACCCTATCGTGAAATACTACAAATCCGGTATCAGTTACTACGCGATCGCTATCAAACACGATAACGACACAGATAACTCTAACAATGAATTCGGAGAATTCGGTGTGGTTCGTAACTCCATGTACGACATCGCTGTAAAATCATTCAACAATCCGGGCTACCCGATCGTTATCGAGCCGGATCCGGACAAGAAAGATGAATTTGAAGCTTGGTTAGCTATCGAAATCGGTGTTAACCCGTGGACATGGTACGTTCAAGAAGAAAATCTATAAGCGTTCTATGCGTGATATTAAGTATGGGATTCGTCCCATACTTAATTTACCCAAACGTTTATTTCCTTTAATCATAATAGAAAGATAGAAAAATGAAACTTAGAAATCTAATCCGTCAAATAGCATTAGGTATTCTTGTACTAATCCCAGGAATATTTCATTCCTGCGACAGTATCCGGGAAGACCTCGACGAGTGTCGCTTACTTGTTCGGTTCAAGTACGACTACAATATGCTCTCCACCGATGCGTTCCACACGCAAGTCGATAAAGTAGATCTATACGTGTTTGACGGAGAGGGCAAGTTTCTATTCATGAAATCCGAGGAAGGCACTCCACTGACAACCGGCGACTACCGCATGGAATTGCTTCTCCCTATCGGGCAATACAAACTACTCGCGTGGGCGGGAGTACACGGATCATACGAGGTGACCGACCTCGAACCCGGCACGTCCACCTTCACCGAGCTGGAACTCAAGTTGAAACGCGAGTCATCGCTCGTCGTCGACAAACAAGTTGAACCCCTCTGGTACGGGGAACTGGCAGACGTGGACTTCACCGGAATAGAAAACACGACAACCACCATCAACCTGATCAAGAATACAAACACGATTCGTTTCGTGTTCGAGAACCAGGGCAGGAGCAATTTCAACGTGAACGACTACACCTACGAACTCACCGAATCGAACGGTTACATGGGGCACGACAACGCCTTGAAGCCTGACGACGTGCTGAGTTACCAACCTTACTACATGGCACAGTCCTCCGCCACCACGGGTGTTATCGAACTCAACACCATGCGGCTGATGACCGACCGTCTGAATCATTTCGCCGTGAAAGACAAAACTTCCGGCAATACCGTCTTCAAGGTAGACCTGACAGATTTCTTCCTTCTGCTCCGTCATGAAGAGCACAAAAACAAATGGGGAGACCAAGAGTATCTTGATCGTAAAGACTCTTACGACGTGGTATTCTACCTTTCCGGTTCCACCAATCCCTGGCTAAGCGTAAGCGTCATCCTCAACGGCTGGACGTGGTACTTACAGGAAGAAAATGATTAAATGATTAAGTGATTAAAAATCACCCAATCGTTAATCATTAAATCTAAAATTAATCGAATTTTTTCGTGTACCCGTGGCAATACGGCTGAGTCCCTTTTCGCTCGTAATAATTCTGGTGATAATCCTCGGCAACCCAAAAAGTAGACGCCGGGGCAAGCCTCGTAACCACTTTGTATCCCTTTTCTTTTAACTGCCGGATCAACTTCTCGGCAATAGCCTTTTGCTCCGGACTGTTATAGAATACCTCCGAACGATACTGCTCGCCGTAATCCGGTCCCTGCCGGTTCACCTGCGTCGGGTCGTGCAACTCGAAAAAGAGCTTTGCCAACGTTTCGTAATCCGTCTTCGACTTGTCGAACAACACCCGCACCGCTTCCACATGTCCCGTACCCCCCTCGCACACCTCCTCGTAGGAAGGGTCTTCCACCGTGCCGCCCGTGTAGCCGGACTCCACGGCAAGCACCCCGGGGGCTTTTTTCATGTAGTACTCCACACCCCAGAAGCATCCTCCCGCAAATATCGCCGTGTCCAGTTTCACATCTGCGGCGGGCACGAACTCCATCGAGATCGAATTTACGCAATGCCGGGTATTCTTCGCAGTGAAGCCCTCGCCCATGAACACGTGACCGAGGTGCGCCCGGCAACGAGCGCAAATGATCTCCGTACGCAACCCGTCGACATCTGGCACCCGCTTCACCGCCCCCTCGATCTCGTCGTCGAAACTCGGCCACCCGCAATGCGAATCAAATTTGTCCTCCGAGCGGTACAACGCCGCCCCGCATTGCTTGCAGACATACGTGCCTTTCGCCTTGAAATCATAATACTTACCCGTGAACGGGCGTTCTGTCCCTTTATGAAGTATCACCTGCTTCTCGTCTGCCGTCAATTCTTTCTTTTGTGCCATAATTGTGTAATTTACCAGAAACAACATCAATATCACCAATCCTCTTTTCATAACCTTGTTTTAAATCGTGAAACGTATCTCCTCCTGATAAAGTTATTCATTTTTCAAGACAATACAACAACTTTTCGAGGACAATTCACATATAAAGGATATAAACTAAACAAAAAATTAAGAGATATGACAACAAGAATTGCGACTACAACAGCTGGCCCCAGGGGTTTCAGATGGTTATACATCCTTCTGGCTATCGTACTATTCATTTTCGGCGTAGGCATCCTGCGCCACCCTGCCGCCTCCTACTTCGGGCTGGCACTATACTTTAGCATCGTTATCATCGTGATCGGTGTCTGCGAATTCATGAACGCTCTCGCAGGCGGAAGTTCCCGCCACTGGGGGTGGGGAGTCGTGGTCGGGATTATCGATTTCATCATCGGGTTCGTCCTGCTCATCCATCCCGCCATCGCCGAAGATATTCTTCCTTATATCGTCGGGTTCATCCTCATGTTCAAGAGCATCGATTTCATTTCCGAATCCCTCGAGATGTCCTCGCTACAGGTCAGAGGCTGGGGCTGGATACTCTTTGCAGGTATCGTCACCCTTGTCTTCTCCTTCATGATCGTGTTCTACCCCATATTTGGTATCTTGAACATCATCGTCTGGACAGGACTTAGCTTCATCTTCGCCGGAATATCCTCGTTCATCTACGCCTTCGTGAGATAGACAAGGATCAATTTTAGATTGCTGTCACCCTGAGCCTGCAAAAGATCTCCCGCCACAACACAAGATATTGGCGGGAGATTCTTCACTTCCGCCCAGAAGGACAGCGATTTAAAATTAGCAGGTCATAAAATCTAAAATTAGTAAGACCTTTCATCCCTTCCCTCCATCCAATTGATAAAGGCTGTGTTGACAACCTTGTTGCCCCCTGGAGTGGGATAATTGCCGGTAAAGTACCAGTCGCCGGTGTCGTTAGGACAAGCCCGGTGCAGGTTCTCGACAGTCTGGAAGACTACTTTTACCTCGGCACGCAGGCGTTCGTCACGCACCATCAGCGCCACCCGGTCGGAGATTTCCTCGTCAGTGAAGGGGGCGTATATACGTTTCACGTGGTTCACGATCCGCTCCTTAGGCAAACCCTGTTGCGCCTTGCAATCGCGGTACACCTCGTCAATCAGGCTTTCCATGCCTCGCTCGCGAAGCAACTCGATAGCGGCGTTGAAGGCTATAAACTCGTTCATGCGGGTCATGTCGATACCGTAGCAGTCGGGATAGCGAATTTGCGGGGCGGAAGAAACCACCACGATCCGCCGGGGTCCCAGCTGGTCGAGAATACGCAAAATACTCCGCCGAAGCGTGGTACCGCGCACGATAGAATCGTCGATCACCACGAGGTTGTCGTTTTCCCCGACTGCCCCGTAGGTAACATCATAGACGTGCCCCACTAACCCGTCACGCCCGGAATCAGAGGTGATGAAAGTGCGCAACTTGGCATCCTTAATCACGATCTTTTCTACACGAGGTTCCCGGCAAATAATAGCATCCAGTGTTTCCTCGCACCACGAAGCTTTGCCCTCGCGTATCAGCCGCTTCTTCTCTTCCACCATGTATTGCTGCACACCCGCCACCATGCCGTAGAAGGAGGTTTCGGCAGTATTGGGAATAAAAGAAAATACAGTGTTGTCAAGATCGTCGTCCACCGCCCGGATGATTTGCGGCGTGAGCAGTTCGCCTAGCTTTTTGCGTTCCCGGTAGATATTGCGGTCATTGCCGCGGGAGAAATAGATACGCTCGAAGGAACAACTGCTCCGTTTCAATGGGGGACGCACGAGTTCCTCTGTGACCGTGCCGTCTTTCTTGATAATCAAGGCGTAGCCCGGTTTGATCTCCTGAATATCCATGTTCATGCCTTGAAAAGCGGTCTGTATCACCGATCCCTCGGAAGCGACCACCACGACCTCGTCGTCCTTGTAATAATACGCCGGACGAATTCCCCACGGATCACGCACCACGAAAGCGTCGCCATGACCGAGCACGCCCGCCACGGCATAACCGCCGTCCCAGTCTGCACTACTCCGTGCCAACACCTTGGGGAGGTCGATCGCCTGCTCGATCAACGGGGTGATCTCCTGCTTGGAGAATCCCTTGTCCTTGAAGAAATGATAAAGGTCTTGTATCTCGTCGTCGAGGAAATAGCCTACCTTCTCGAGCAAAGTCACCGTGTCGGAATAATTCCGCGGGTGTTGCCCCGCCCGAATCAAGCTGTCGAATAACTCGTCGACGTTCGTCAGGTTGAAGTTCGCCGCAAGAGCCAGATTGTGGCTCCGCCAGTTGCTCGCCCGTTTCAGCGGATGAACGTAGTCTATATTGTTTTTGCCGAAGGTGGCGTAACGCAAGTGCCCGAGGTAAACTTCAGACACGAAAGGCAGGTTCTGCTTCGCCCAAGCGACATCCTTGCCTTGCACGAGGTCGGACTGAAAGTTCGCATGAATCCTATCGAACACTTCCTGAATGGGGTTGGCATCACACGATCGCATTCGATCCATGTACTTGTAGCCCGGCTCCATGTCGAGCTTCACTCCCACTACTCCCGCACCGTCTTGCCCACGGTTGCGTTGTTTTTCCATTAAAATATATAACCGATTTAAACCGTAAAGATATGAGCCGTATTTTTTCTGGTAATAATCCAACGGCTTCAACAAGCGAATCAGCGCAATGCCGCATTCATGATGGATGGTATCACTCATAAATATTGATTGTTAGTGGCTACAAAATTAATAAAAAACGACGGATATATCATATAGGGAAGCGTGAAAGTTTATGAAAATTTATTATCTTTACCGGAAAGGAAAAACGAATTTTAGATTGAACTCCCCCCGGCACTTCGTGCCACCTTCTCTATAAACAGAGGAGGAGCTGGAATACTAATCCGGCTTAGGGAGGCTTTTGATTTCAAATTATAAGATAGATCAAGATGAACAAAAAAATCGTTACTATTATAATCACAATAGGTATCCTGCTTGCCGGGGGAATTTATCTTTTTTGGGGGAAACGAGATATGTATAGCGAGGCGAACGCACCTCGCACGACGATAGAATTATCTACCGACAGCACGGACTTCGGCACGTTTCCTTACGCGGAATCGAAACACTGTGTGTTTCGGTTCCGCAACACGGGCGAACAACCGCTGATTATCAAAAATGTGGTGTCGTCGTGCGGGTGCGCAGAAGTGACGTGGAACAAAAGACCGATTGCACCGGGTAAGACGGACTCGCTCGCAGTCGATTTTAAGGCGAACTCGCTGGGACAGTTCAATAAAACCGTGGAGATGATCTGCAACACGGAACCCGAACGCCACCTGTTGCACCTGAAAGGATTCGTCGAAGAATAAGTATAAGTGTATCCGCTTGCTTTAACATGAAAGATTAACATTCTTTATCACGGGATATTCAGGCATGATTTAAAATTAGCTTATATTTGCGTGCCTTAAGTTAAGATATAGTATGCAGAACGTGTTGAAGAGTAGTATATTAATCCTGTTTTTAGCCGTCGTAGGTCTGTCCGGCAAGCCAGTCCAGGGGCAAGAACTATCCTTTCAGGAAATACAGACGGGAGGTTCATGCAGGAACGAGGTACTCAGCACGTCGTCGCTGATTCCGTTTATCGTGTTCCTCACGGAGGAGTGCGAGATCATACTCGGAAGCACGCATTTCACTCCCGACACGAAGACTTACCTCGTGTTGTTCTTCATACAGAAATACAATAAAGACAAGATAACCGTTTCCGATCATTCCAAACGGAACTGGTATTTTCACCCTTTCTCGACCTTGGGCAAAACCAAATACTACGTCTTCGCCCTGAGGAAAATCATTGTTTAGCTGACGCGAAACAAGTTACAAGCCGGAGCCTCCGGCTCTGTAAGTTGCAAGTTACAAGTTTGCAACTTGCGGGATAGATAGTTTGTAACCTTTTAACTTGTAATTTTTTAACTTGCAACCTGTAACTTTTTAATATTATGAATCTTACATTATTTGTGGTCGTATTGATCACGGCTATCGTGCTAGTAGTCGCCGCCATGAGTATTGCCAGGCTTATTTCTCCCCGCTCCTACAACAAACAAAAGGGAGAAGCCTACGAGTGTGGCGTGCCAACACGAGGAAAATCGTGGATGCAATTCAAGGCGGGGTATTACCTGTTCGCCATCTTGTTCCTGATGTTCGACGTGGAGACCGTGTTCCTCTACCCGTGGGCGGTCACCGTGCAGGATGCGGGGATTGACGGATTGCTGAATGTATTGTTTTTTATGCTGATTCTTATCCTGGGATTGGCTTACGCGTGGAAGAAAGGAGCTTTGGAATGGAAGTAAAAATCAAATCCATGAAATATGAGGAGTTCAACGATAATGAATATCTTGAACAATTGCGGGCATCCGGCACCAACGTGGTGGTGGGATGCCTCGACGAGGTTATCAACTGGGGACGCTCGAATTCCCTATGGCCGCTCACGTTCGCAACAAGCTGCTGCGGTATCGAATTTATGGCAGTGGGAGCGGCACGTTATGATTTTTCCCGATTCGGGTTCGAGGTAACACGAGCCAGCCCGCGGCAAGCCGATTTCATCATGGTTGCCGGGACGATCGTCCACAAGATGGCGCCCGTGCTAAAACGCCTCTACGACCAGATGGCAGAACCGAAATACGTGATTGCCGTGGGCGGTTGCGCCGTGTCGGGCGGTCCGTTCCGCAATTCCTACCACGTGGTGCAAGGCGTGGACACGATACTCCCGGTAGACGTTTACATCCCCGGATGCCCTCCCCGACCGGAAGCGTTACTGTACGGGATGATCCAGCTGCAACGGAAGGTGAAGGTAGAAAGGTTTTTGGGTGGTAAAAACAGGAAAGAAAAAAGAAGTGAAAACGAGAAGGGAGAAGAAGTATGATACTAGAGAATATTAAAAATAAATTCCCAGAGGCGTCGATCGAGGAAGGCGCACTCTTTACCATTACCGTGGAAACGGGGCGTTACAGGGAATTGGCTTTATACCTGAAGAACGACGGGGGGTTGGCTTTCGACTTCCTGATCTGCATGACGGGGATAGACTGGGGCGATTCACTGGGCGTAATCAGCCTACTGCAATCCACGAGGCATGAACACAAGTTGTTCCTGAAAACTTTCACGACCAACCGGGAGAATCCGGAATTACCCACGGTGTCGGACATCTGGGAAACGGCGAATCTAAACGAACGGGAAGTGTACGACTTCCTCGGCATACGGTTTATCAACCATCCCGATATGCGACGGTTATTCCTGCGCAACGACTGGGTGGGTTATCCCCTGCGCAAGGATTATGACGCAAACCCGGAGGTGAATCCGGTACGGTTGTACAGCGAGGAAACCTTCGACGTGACTCCCTCGTTCGAGGCGACGTCACACGGGGGCGAAGTGAGTGAAAAAGAAAACGTGCTTTTCGAGGAAGACGAGTACGTGGTAAATATAGGACCACAGCATCCCGCCACACACGGGGTTCTTCGTTTCCGCGTGTCGCTGGAAGGCGAGATCGTGAAGAAAGTGGACGTGAACTGCGGGTATATACACCGGGGTATCGAGAAGATGTGCGAGAGCCTGACTTACCCGCAAACACTAGCGCTGACCGACCGTCTGGATTACCTGGCGGCTCACCAGAACCGCCACGCGCTGTGTATGTGTATTGAGGAAGCCTTGGGGCTGGAAGTGCCCGAGCGGGTGAAGTATATCCGCACGATCATGGACGAGCTAAACCGCCTTTCATCCCACCTGTTGTTCTGGTCGACCCTCTGCATGGACATGGGGGCGCTGACAGCTTTCTTCTACGGTTTCCGCGACCGGGAAAAGGTGTTGGACATCATGGAAGAAACCACGGGCGGACGCCTGATACAGAACTACAACGTAATCGGCGGGGTGATGGCTGACATCCACCCGAACCTGATACACCGCGTAAAAGAGTTTCTCAAGTACCTGCCCCCGATGATTAAGGAATATCACGAGGTATTCACGGGTAACGTGATCGCACAACAACGCCTGAAAGGCGTGGGTATCCTTACTCGTGAAAACGCTATCGCTTACGGGGCTTCGGGACCGACGGGACGTGCCGCCGGATGGTCGTGCGACGTCCGCAAACACACGCCTTACGGGGTGTATGACAAGGTGGACTTCAAGGAGATCATCCATACCGAGGGTGACTCGTTTTCCCGTTACATCGTGCGCGTGGAGGAGATCATGGAATCCCTGCATATCCTGGAACAACTCGTGGATAACATTCCCGAGGGCGATTACGCCGTGAAGACGAAACCGCTAATCAAGCTGCCGGAAGGTCACTATTTCAAGAGTGTGGAAGCCAGCCGAGGCGAGTTCGGGGTGTACATTGAAAGCCGGGGCGACAAATTCCCCTACCGGGTGAAGTTCCGCTCCCCTTGCCTACCCCTCGTGTCTATCGTCGACCAGCTAGCAAGAGGCAACAAGATTGCCGACCTGATCGCCATCGGGGGAACGCTGGACTACGTGGTACCGGACTTGGACAGATAACAAACAATTGAGAATTGAAAATGTAAAAAGGTTTTAGGATTAGAAAGAACGTGGATTGTGCGGTGGGAATCTAAAATCTAAAATCACTAAATCATAAAACGGATAATGTTTGACTTTGCAACAATAACACATTGGGTTGATGAACTTCTGAGAAGTTTCCTTCCTCACGCCACAGCAACACTGGTGGAGTGTATACTCATCGGGTTGTGCCTGCTACTGGGATATGCCCTTATCGCACTGGTGCTGATTTACGCGGAGCGTAAAGTTTGTGCCTTTTTTCAATGCCGTATCGGACCGAACCGGGTGGGACCCTACGGGACAATACAGAGTGTAGCCGATATGATTAAGATGTTGACAAAGGAGTTGATCGATATTAACCATATCGACCGTTTCCTGTTCAACCTCGCTCCTTTCGTGGTAATCATCGCCTCGGTACTTGCCTTCGGGTGTATCCCGTTCGCGAAGGGACTGCACGTGATTGACTTCAACGTGGGAATCTTTTTCCTGATCGCCGTATCGTCCATCGGTATCGTGGGTATCCTCCTTGCCGGATGGGCTAGTAATAACAAATACTCGTTGATCGGTGCCATGCGAAGCGGGGCGCAGATGATCAGTTACGAGCTGTCGATCGGGTTGTCGATTCTTACCGTGGTTGTATTTACCGGAAGTATGCAGCTTTCGACCATCGTGGAAGGACAGGCTGACGGGTGGCTGCTTTTCAAGGGACATATCCCGGCGTGCATCGCCTTTATCGTTTACTTGATCGCCGGAACTGCCGAAACGAACCGGGGACCTTTCGACTTACCGGAAGCCGACTCGGAGCTGACAGCAGGATACCACACGGAATACTCAGGTATGCACTTCGGCTTCTTTTACCTTGCCGAGTACCTGAATATGTTCGTGGTAGCTTCCGTGGCAACCACGCTTTTCCTCGGCGGATGGATGCCGCTGCACGTTCCCGGCTGGGAGAGTTTCAACCAGATCATGGATTATATTCCTTCTATCTTCTGGTTCTTCGGTAAAACCGGAGTGGTGATATTCATTATCATGTGGTTTAAATGGACGTTCCCGCGGTTGCGTATCGACCAGTTACTCCGATTGGAGTGGCGCTACCTGCTGCCGCTCAACTTGCTCAATCTTTTCCTCATGGTGATCGTGGTCGTGTTTAAACTACATTTTTAAAGACGGAAGAATATGAATAGTAGTATAGCAAGATATTTTACCTCGTTCTTCAAGGGACTTTTCTCGTTACTGACAGGAATGAAGGAGACTCTCCGGGAGTTCTTTACCAAGAAGACGACCGAACAGTACCCGGAGAACCGGGCAACGTTGAAGATGTTCGACCGTTTCCGGGGCGAACTCGTGATGCCACACGACGAACAAGGCAACCACAAGTGTATCGCTTGCGGGATATGCGAGATGAATTGCCCGAACGGTACGATCAAGATCACTTCCGAGTTCGTCACCGACGAAGCCGGGAAAAAGAAAAAGGTGCTGGTGAAGTACCGCTACGATTTGGGTAGTTGTATGTTCTGCCAACTCTGCGTGAAGATGTGCCCGCAAGACGCCATCCACTTCGTGCCAACATTCGAGCACGCCGTGTTCACGAGAGATAAGCTGGTGAAGATGCTCCACGATAATAAAAAATAAGCGATTAAGTGATTGCCGATTAAGTGATTAATCACAAAATCCGAAATCACAGAATCACATAATCATTAAATCTAAAATGAATATATGAGTACAGCAGAATTACAAGAAACGGTCTTTTGCATCCTAGCAGCGGCTATCGCTGTCTTCTCGATACTGACCGTGACGACAAACCGAATCTTGAGATCGGCGACCTACCTGCTTTTCGTGCTTTTTGCCACTGCCGGAATATATTTCCAGCTGGAATACTCCTTCCTCGGGGCTGTCCAACTGACAATCTATGCCGGGGGTATCATCATCTTGTACGTCTTCTCGATCTTGTTGACCACGGTCGACAAGACGAAAGTCACGAAACTGAAAAACAGCAAGATGTTTGCCGGATTAATCACGGCGCTGGCAGGTGCGGCTATATGTGTTTACATCACGTTAACCCACTCGTTCGGACCATCCCGCTTCGTGGGTGGGGAAATAAACATGAAAGTCATCGGAACTGCCCTCATGGGTACGGAGAAATATCAATACCTTCTCCCCTTCGAGGTAATTAGTGTCCTGTTGCTAACGTGTATTATCGGCGGAATTATGATAGCGAGAAAAAGATGAAACAATTCAGTGATTGCCCATTTATGATTAAGAGATTAATCACGAACCTAAAATCACTAAATCACAGAATCATTAAATCTAAAATCAGAATATGGAACTACACATGGAATATTACTTGGTGATTAGCACGATTATGCTTTTCGCGGGAATCTACGGTTTTATTACCCGGAGGAACCTGCTGGCTGTGCTGATTTCCATAGAGTTGATACTAAACTCGGTAGATATTAACTTCGCCGTGTTCAACCGCTATCTCTTTCCCGAACAGATGGAAGGCTTTTTCTTCACCCTGTTCGCTATCGGGGTTTCCGCTTGCGAAACGGCTGTTGCCATAGCCATCATTATCAACATATACCGGAACATCCGGAATATACAAGTGAAGAACTTGAGTGAGATGAAACACTAAATAATTGAAAATGCACTCCTCCGTCGGCACGCCAACACCTCCTCCATAAACAGAGGAGGAACTAGTGACTCGACCCGGAGTCGGTGAATAAAAATTAAGAATGTAGAATGAAAGAAGCGTTGGCAAGCGGGGAGAAATCTAAAATCTACAATCGTTAAATTTAAAATTAAAACATGGAATACACAACACTCATATTAATACTACCACTGCTAACGTTTCTGGTGTTAGGACTGCTGGGGACAAAACTGAAGCCCTTCACAGCCGGATGTATCGGGACGCTTTCGTTAGCCGTAGTGGTTCTGCTGGCTTATAGCACGGCATGGCAATATTTCTCGATACCACGGGTAGACGGGGTACACGCACCCGTTATTCCGCTGAACTTTGAATGGTTGCGTTTCACGCAATACCTGCATATCGACCTGGGTATCCTGCTCGACCCGATCTCGGTCATGATGCTCGTCGTCATTACTACCGTGTCGTTTATGGTACACGTTTACAGTCTGGGATATATGCACGGGGAAAGAGGTTTCCAACGTTATTACGCATTCCTCTCCCTGTTTACCTTCTCCATGCTGGGGTTGGTGGTTGCCACGAACATCTTCCAGATGTATATCTTCTGGGAACTCGTGGGAGTTTCTTCCTATCTGCTGATTGGTTTCTATTACACGAAACCCGAGGCAGTGGCGGCTTCCAAGAAAGCCTTTATCGTCACCCGGTTCGCAGACCTCGGTTTCCTGATCGGAATACTATTATTATCTTATTACACGAAGACGTTCTCGTTCGAGATATTGACCTCGGGCGATGCTTCCATCTTCACCGGAGCAGCAGGAACTACGTTCATGGGTTGCTCCGTGATAAGCTGGGCAATGGCGCTGATCTTCATGGGAGGTGCCGGAAAATCGGCGATGTTCCCCTTGCACATCTGGTTACCTGACGCCATGGAAGGTCCTACCCCCGTATCGGCATTGATTCATGCCGCCACAATGGTGGTTGCCGGGGTATTCCTCGTGGCTCGGTTGTTCCCCGTCTATTACTTGGAAGCTCCGGATGTGCTGGTACTTATAGCCGTCGTCGGGGCGGTCACCTCGCTCTACGCCGCCGTTGTAGCCTGTGTACAGACAGACATCAAGCGGGTGCTGGCGTTCTCCACGATCTCGCAAATCGGGTTCATGATGGTAGCTCTCGGGGTTTCCGGCATGGACGGACACGCCGGGCTGGGATACATGGCTTCTATGTTCCATCTGTTCACGCATGCCATGTTCAAAGCACTATTGTTCCTCGGGGCGGGAGCTATTATCCACGCCGTGCACAGTAACGAGATGAGCCACATGGGAGGTCTGCGCAAATACCTGCCCGTGACGCACATCACCTTCCTCGTGGCTTGCCTTGCCATCTCGGGTATTCCGCCATTCTCCGGATTCTTTAGTAAAGACGAGATACTTGCCGCCGCATTCATGTTCAGTCCGGTAATGGGAGTCGTGATGAGTTTCATCGCCGCTCTTACCGCATTCTATATGTTCCGGTTATACTATAATATATTTTGGGGAAAAGAGAGCGCACACGAGCATACCCCGCACGAGGCACCGAAGTTCATGACTCTGCCGCTCGTGTTCCTTGCCGTAGTGACCCTTTTCGCCGGTTTTATACCTTTTGGTAAGTTCGTTAGCAGCAACGGTCAGGAGTACATCATCCACCTCGATTGGTCGGTAGCTATCACCAGCGTGATCGTGGCTTGTATCTCCATTGCTCTAGCTACTTATTTTTACAGAAAAGCGAACCCGATACCCGATAGGCTGGCTACGACATTCAGCGGATTGCACCGTGCGGCATACCGGCGGTTCTACATTGACGAAGTATATCTCTTTATCACGAAGCGGATTATTTTCAATTGTATTTCCCGTCCCATCGCTTGGTTCGACCGCCACGTGATCGACGCAAGCCTAAACGGACTTGCTTCCGTGTCACAATGGGTGTCCTACAATATCCGGGACCTGCAATCGGGTCAGGTGCAGCAATACGCTTACGTGATCTTGTTCGGAACGATATTGATTTTAATACTGGTATTGATTTAAATTGAAGAAATCTAAAATTAATAAATATGAACTTTTTATCCTATTTCGTTCTAATACCGATCCTCACGATGTGCGGGCTATTCTTCTCGAAAAACCTGCAACAGATTCGTGTAACGGTTGCCACGGGTGCTTCGCTATTGCTGGTTCTCGCCGTGGGATTGGTATTCGCCTATCTGGGGGAACGAGGTGCCGGCAACACTGCCGAGATGCTATTCACTGCCGACACAATGTGGTACGCACCTTTGAACATACACTACTCCGTCGGGGTAGACGGCATCTCGGTAGCCATGTTGCTACTCTCTGCCATCATCGTTTTCACCGGGACATTCGCCTCGTGGAAAATGGAGTTCCTGCAAAAAGAATACTTCCTTTGGTTCTATCTACTATCCATCGGGGTGTTCGGGTTCTTTATCTCGATAGACCTATTCACCATGTTTATGTTCTACGAGGTTGCGCTGATTCCCATGTACTTGCTGATCGGTGTCTGGGGCAGTGGCAAAAAGGAATACGCCGCCATGAAATTAACGCTGATGTTGATGGGTGGTTCTGCCTTCCTGCTCGTCGGGATACTCGGGATATACTTTAATTCCGCAGGTACCGGAATGCCGTCCATGAACTTGCTGGAAATAGCACACTCCCACGCCATGCCGTTAGCGTTGCAACGCTGGTTCTTCCCGTTGGTATTTATCGGTTTCGGGGTGCTGGGGGCCTTGTTCCCGTTTCACACGTGGTCGCCCGACGGTCATGCCTCCGCCCCTACCGCCGTTTCCATGCTCCACGCTGGGGTATTGATGAAATTGGGAGGATACGGGTGTTTCCGGGTAGCTATCTACCTCATGCCAGAAGCCGCAAAGGAGTTATCATGGATATTTATCATTCTTACGGGTATCAGTGTCGTTTACGGGGCTTATTCCGCCATCGTGCAGACAGACTTGAAATATATCAACGCTTATTCTTCCGTGAGCCACTGCGGGTTGGTGCTTTTCGCCATCCTTATGCTAAACCAGACCGCCATGACGGGTGCAGTGATGCAAATGCTCTCCCACGGGTTGATGACAGCGCTGTTCTTTGCGTTAATCGGCATGATCTACGGGCGTACCCACACGCGGAACATCCGGGAAATGGGCGGATTGATGCGTATCATGCCCTTCCTCGGTGTTTGTTACGTGATCGCCGGTCTGGCTTCCCTCGGGTTGCCGGGATTAAGCGGATTCGTGGCTGAAATGACCGTCTTCGTGGGGGCATTCCAAAACACGGACACATTCCACCGGGTATTTACTATCATTGCCTGCACCTCTATCGTCATCACGGCGGTATATATCCTGCGGGTAGTTGGCAAATTGCTTTACGGGAAAGTGGTTAACGATCACCACCTGGCTCTCACCGATGCCGTTTGGTACGAACGTTTTTCAACCATCGTGCTCATTCTCGCCATCACTGGCATAGGTCTAGCTCCCCTGTGGTTATCCGACATGATTAGCGGATCGTTGCAATCGCTCATCTCGATGTTACACTAAATCACAGAATCAATAAAATCGTTAAATCTAAAATAACAACATGGTTTACGCTAATTTCTTACTAATGAAAGAGGAAGTATCACTCGTTGCGGTGATTGTCATACTCCTTGTCTACGATATATTCGGTTCGCAGAAGAGCTTGAAGTATTTCCAGCCCATCGCCTGCGTGCTCGTGGGAATCCACACTTTGCTGAACCTCTCGCCCAACATCGAGATTACGGCATTCGGGGGGATGTACCACAACGTGCCCATGGGTAGCGTCATGAAGACCATTCTCAATATCGGGACGCTGCTCGTCTTCATGCAGGCGAACAACTGGCTTGCCAGTGAACGTACCATCATCCGCCGGGGCGAATTTTACATGATTACCCTTGCGACCTTGCTTGGTATGTATTTCATGATCTCTGCCGGAAACTTCCTGATGTTCTTTATCGGGTTGGAAACAGCCTCTATCCCAATGGCAACCCTTGCCGCATTCGACAAGTACAAGCAAAAATCAGCCGAAGCGGGAGCGAAATATATCCTTACAGCCGTTTTCGCATCCGGGTTATCGCTGTACGGTATATCCTTGATCTACGGCACCACGGGAACCCTTTATTTCGAGGATATTCCCGCCGGCATCACCGGTAGTCCCATACAACTGATGGCGTTCGTGTTCTTCTTCGTGGGACTAGGCTTCAAACTATCGCTTGTTCCCTTCCACCAGTGGACACCCGACGTTTACGAGGGAGCCCCGACAAGCGTAACGGCATACCTTTCCGTGATTTCCAAAGGTTCGGCAGCCTTCGTGCTTATGGCAATCCTTTACAAGGTATTTGCCCCGCTCGTGTACGAATGGCAAAGCATCCTCTATTGGGTAATCATTGCCACCATCACTTTGGCAAACCTTTTCGCACTACGCCAACAGAACTTGAAGCGGTTCTTCGCCTATTCCTCCATCTCGCAAGCCGGATACATCATGCTAGGTGTCATCAGCGGCACGGCGATGGGTATGACAGGACTGGTGTACTACGTGCTGGTGTATATGCTTTCCAACCTCGCAGCTTTCGGCGTGATCGCTATCGTGGAACACCGTTCCGGCAAGATCACGATCGACGACTATAACGGACTTTACTGTACCAATCCCCGCCTTAGCTTCGTGATGATGATTGCCCTTTTCTCGTTGGCAGGTATCCCCCCGTTCGCCGGGTTCTTCAGCAAGTTCTTTATCTTCGCAGCTGCCGCCCAACAAGGATACTACGTGCTGGTATTCATCGCCCTGGTGAACACGATCGTTTCGCTATACTACTATCTCCGGGTTGTAAAAGCCATGTTTATCAACAAAAGCGAAATACCCATCGAATCCTTCCGTTCCGACGGCTACACCCGCATCAGCCTCTTGGCGTGCAGTGCCGGTATCCTCGGCGTGGGCGTTCTAAGCATCGTCTACGAGAGCATCGGGACGTTCAGCTTTGGGATGTAAGAATTAATACATTTGTTGATTGCCGATTTAGTGATTCATTCATGAGAATTACAAAATCGGCAATTATTAAATCAGGAAAATACATCTAAAATATTAATACCTTTGCGACAAGGTTAATATGTGATGTTACAATGAATAAAATCAACACTTCTTTCCACACCCCGTGGCAATATTCCACGATTCCCCGATTTACGATTATAGAGAATTTTCAAGAAAAATGACAAAACATCTATTGGCTATCAACCAAATAACCTATTTTTACATTTTCACGTACAATGTAGCATACAATTTTCAATAGAATACACAAAATGAAAAATACAAGAAACATGAAGATAAAACGTGCAACAATAGTTCTTGCGGTAATAGTAGTCATCGGGGCTTGTAAAGACAAACAGACTCCCGTGCGGCAAATCGTGACGGTAGAGAAAGCGGGAACGGACAATGTAGAGATTTATGGTGAATACGTGGGGCAGATCCGTGCCAAGAGTTCGGTAGAAATCCGGGCACGCGTGGAAGGATATCTCGAGGGGATGCTTTTCGAGGAAGGAAAACGCGTGAAGCGGGGACAGCCTCTTTTTAAAATAAACAGCGACTTGTATCGGGCACGGGTGGACAAGGCAAAGGCGCAGCTGGCGAAAGACCGGGCGCAAGCTGCTAAGTCGGCACGTGATGAGGAACGCTTGCGTCCGCTATACGAGCAGAAAGCCGCAAGCCAGCTTGACCTGGACAACGCCGTTGCCGCTCACGAGAGTGCCAAAGCAAACGTGGCGATGAGCGAAGCAGACTTGAAGCAGGCGGAAATGGAACTGGACTACACCACCGTGCGTTCCCCCATCGACGGGTATATCAGTGAACGGAACGCCGACATCGGTTCGCTCGTCGGTCCCGGCGGGAAATCACAATTGGCAACCGTCGTGGAGAGCGACGAAGTGCTGGTGGATTTCAGCCTCCCCGCACTCGACTACCTGAAAAGCCAAAAACGTAACGTGACGCTCGGCGAAAAAGACGCCAACCGTTCTTGGCAGCCCAACGTGACCATCACGCTTGCCGACAACTCGGTCTACCCGCTCACGGGTATCGTCGACTTTGCCGACCCGCAGGTAAACCCCAAGACGGGAACCTTCGGCGTGCGAGCCGAATTGCCGAATCCCGACCGGAAACTGCTTCCCGGTCAGTTCACGAAAGTGAAACTATTGCTTGACGTGCGGGAAAGTGCTATCGTCGTGCCTACGAAAGCGGTTATTATCGAGAAAGGCGGCGCATATATATATGTTGTGCGAAGAGATAGCACGGCGGAAAAACGCTTTATCGAGATCGGACCCGAGGTAAATAATACCACCGTCGTTGAACGAGGGCTGGGAGCGGACGAACTTGTCGTCGTGGAAGGATACCACAAGCTGACACCGGGTGCGCTGGTAGACCCGATCATGGCTACTATCAAGAAAGAAGAGGAGGTACAACCATGAAACCGAGCTTCTTTATAGACCGACCGATTTTCTCGGCGGTACTTTCCATACTGATTGTCATTGTCGGCGTAATCGGCTTGTTTCAGCTCCCCGTCGACCAATACCCGCAGATCACGCCTCCCGTGGTCAAGATCTCGGCATCATACCCCGGCGCAAGCGCCGTCACCGTGTCGCAAGCCGTGGCTACCCCCATCGAGCAGGAATTAAACGGTACGCCGGGTATGCTATACATGGAATCGAGCAGTTCCAACTCGGGAGGGCTATCCATCACAATCACTTTCGACATCTCCACCGACGCCGAACTGGCAGCAGTGGACGTGCAAAACCGGGTAAAACTAGCTGAATCGCGCCTGCCCGCCGAGGTTGTACAGAACGGTATCAAGGTGGAGAAACAATCCGCCAGCCAATTGATGACCCTTGCGCTAACCTCCGAAGACCCCCGTTTCGACGAGATATACCTCAGTAACTTCGCCACGATGAACGTGCTCGACGTGTTGAAACGTATCCCCGGCGTGGGACGGGTTTCCAACATCGGTAGCCGCTATTACGCCATGCAGATATGGATTCTTCCCGATCGTATGGCGAACTTCGGGTTAACCATCAAAGACCTGCAAAGCGTGCTCAAAGACCAAAACCGCGAGTCGGCAGCGGGTGTGCTGGGGCAACAACCCATGACCGGCGTCGACATCACCATTCCCATCACCGCACCGGGACGTTTGTCCTCGGTGGAAGAATTTGAAGATATTGTCGTGCGTGCCAACCCGGACGGCTCCATCATCCGCCTGCGGGACATCGCCCGGGTATCGCTTGAGGCGAGTTCCTACAACACGGAGAGCGGTTTGAACGGTGAGAATGCCGCCATCCTCGGTATTTTCATGCTACCCGGGGCAAACGCTATGGAAGTTGCCAACAACGTGAAAAAAGCGATGGAAGAGATCAGCCGCGACTTCCCCGAGGGCGTGGAATACAATATCCCGTTCGACATCACCACTTATATAGCCGAATCCATTCATGAGGTGTACAAAACTTTGTTCGAGGCATTGTTCCTCGTGATCCTCGTCGTGTTCCTCTCGTTGCAAAGCTGGCGGGCATCGTTGATCCCGCTCGTGGCAGTGCCCGTGTCGCTGGTCGGTACCTTCGGTTTTATGCTGGCGTTCGGATTCTCGATCAATATGCTCACCCTGCTCGGGTTGGTACTGGCTATCGGTATCGTCGTCGATGACGCAATTGTCGTCGTCGAGGGAGTGGAACGCATCATGGAAGAAGAAGGATTATCCCCCCGTGAAGCAACGGGTAAAGCTATGAAGGAATTGACGGGTGCGCTTGTCGCCACCTCGCTCGTGCTGGGTGCCGTGTTCGTGCCCGTGAGTTTCCTGCCCGGTATCACGGGAATGCTCTACCGCCAGTTCGCCATCACGATCGTCGTATCCGTGCTGATCTCGCTGGTCGTGGCACTAACCTTAAGCCCTGCCATGTGTGCCCTATTATTGCGCCCTTCGACAGGTAAAAAAGGCTACGTTTTCCGCAAGATCAACGAATGGCTGGCACTCGGGAATAACAAATACATACACCTTCTGCAAAGGGCACTCTCCCACCCCCGCCGCATCGTCGCCGGATTCGGGATAGCCATGGTGTTTATCTTCGTGCTCAACCGGGTGATCCCGAGCAGTTTCCTTCCCGAGGAAGATCAGGGATACTTTAAAGTAGAACTTGCTTTGCCGGAAGGAGCCACGCTCGAACGCACACGTAAGGTGACTGACCGAGCCATAGAATATATCAAACAACATCCCGCCGTCGCCCACGTGCAGAACGTGACGGGGAGCAGCCCCCGCGTGGGGACGGCACAATCGCGCGCCGAGCTGACCGTGATTCTCAAACCGTGGGAAGACCGGAAAAAAGGTGATATGTCTATCGAGGACGTGATGGACGACATCCGCGCCGAGTTCTTCAAGTACCCGGAAGCACAGGTCTTCCTCTCCACGCCGCCCATCATCCCTGGTCTGGGATCGTCCGGTGGTTTCGAGCTGCAAGTGGAAGCCCGTAACGGAGCCACCTTCGAGAACCTTGTTTCCGCCGTAGACACGCTGGTGAAATATGCAGCACAAGACAAGGCACTTGCCGGGGTATCCTCGTCGTTGCAGGCGGAAATCCCGCAACTTTACTTCGACGTCGACCGCGACAAGGCACAACTGCTTGGCATCCCGCTGGCGGATATTTTCTCGACAATGAAAGCATACACCGGTTCGGTATATGTCAATGACTTCAATATGTTCAACCGGGTATACAAAGTGTACCTGCAAGCGGAAGCACCCTACCGGATGCAGAAGGAAAACCTGAACATGTTTTTCGTCAAGACCTCGGCAGGCGACATGGTACCCCTCACTGCGCTCGGAGCCCCGCAATACACCACAGGTCCTGGCTCCATCCGCCGTTTCAATATGTTCTCGACCGCCGTCGTTAACGGTGAAGCCGCCCCCGGGTACAGTTCCGGCGATGCCATGCGGGCGATAGAAAAGATAGCCCGTCAACACCTGCCCGACAATATCGGACTTGAATGGAGCGGCTTGTCCTTCCAGGAGAAAAAAGCCGAGGGACAAACCGGAATGGTCATGGCACTTGTGTTTATATTCGTGTTCCTTTTCCTTGCCGCCCTCTATGAGAGTTGGCTGGTACCCGTTGCCGTGTTGCTCTCCCTGCCGATTGCCGCCTTAGGCGCATACCTCGGCGTGTGGGTGTTCGGGTTGGAGAACGACGTTTATTTTCAGATCGGGTTAGTTACCCTGATCGGTCTTGCGGCGAAGAATGCCATCTTGATTGTAGAATTCGCCAAAGTTGAGGTAGACAAAGGAATTGATGCAGTCACCGCCGCAATCACCGCCGCACGTGCCCGTTTCCGTCCTATTTTGATGACATCCCTCGCCTTCGTGCTGGGTATGCTTCCGATGGTACTTGCCAGCGGTCCCGGTTCTGCCAGCCGCCATTCCATCGGTACCGGAATCTTCTTCGGTATGCTCGTCGCCATCACCGTGGGCATCGTCCTCGTACCCTTCTTCTTCGTGCAAATAGAGAAAGTAGTTCACAAAATGAAAAAGTCATGAAAAGATATACCACCATCATACTCTTATTCCTTGCCGGAGTCACCTTTTTTTCCTCCTGCAAGCTAGGCAAAGAGTACACCCGCCCGGAACTCGAATTGCCGGAGAAAATCTCCGACAAGCCTATCACCGACACGCTGACGGTCGCCGACATCCAATGGTCGGAAATCTACACAGACACCGTGCTACAAGGTTTGATTCGCACCACGCTCGCCTATAACAAAGATTTGCTGGTAGCAGCGGCACGGGTAAAAGAAAGCCAATTTGCCCACCGTGTGGAGAAGTCAAAATTGTTTCCCCAGTTGAGTGCCGACGCCTTGGGAGAGCGGGAATATGACCGTTCGCCGGGCAATACCTACAACGTGGAAGCCGTTCTCTCGTGGGAACTCGACCTCTGGGGGAAACTCCGCTGGGGTTCACAAGCCAGCCTTGCCGCCTATCTTCAGACTGTGGAAGGACAACGGGCAATGCGAATGACTCTCGTGGCACAAGTGGCACAAGCCTACTTCGAGTTGCAGGCTCTCGATATGGAACTCTCCATCGTGCGGCAAACTTATGACGCCCGAGCCGAGAGCGTACGCCTCGCCAAACTCCGTTTCGAGGGCGGGTTGACTTCCGAGACAGCATACCGCCAGGCAGAAGTGGAGCTTGCCAAGACCCGCACCCTCATCCCTGACCTCGAGCGAAAAATACGCCTTAAGGAAAACGATATATCCCTGCTCACGGGGCACTATCCCGGTAGCATTCCCCGCGGCAAGAACATCGACGAACAAACCCTGCCGACCGAACTACCCGTGGGACTGCCCTCGTCCCTGCTGGAACGCCGTCCCGACTTACGGCAAGCGGAATACAAACTAAAAGCCGCCAACGCCAAAGTGGGCGTTGCCTACACGAGTATGTTCCCACAACTGACACTCACCGCCCGCTACGGACGAGAGGATAGCCAACTGAGCGACTTTCTCTCCGCCCCTTACTTCTACGTCGGTGGCAAATTGCTCGCTCCCCTGCTGAATGCAGGCAACAACCGAGCAAAACTCCGGGCATCCCGTGCCGCCCTCGAAGCCGCCACCTACGACTATCAACAAACTGTCCTCACAGCATTCAAGGAAGTGGATAATGCCCTAACCACTTTCTACAAGATACGTGAAATCCGAGAATCGCGCTCACGACTGGAACAAGCCGCCCGCTCGTACATGGAACTTGCCAACCTGCAATACATCAACGGTGTTATCAGTTACCTCGATGTTCTCGACGCCCAACGTGGTTACTTCGACGCCCAAATCAGCCTTAACAATGCTGTCCGTGATGAACTGATTTCCGTTGTCAACCTGTACTCTACCCTTGGAGGGGGATGGAAATGAGTGAGATCTAAAATGAATCGGGGTTATAGCAGTCTTTGCCCGTTAATAATTAACTCGAAACGTATCTTCAGGTATTCGGCGGCTTTACGGCTCAATAGCATACGTCCCAAGAATATCTCGAAATAATCCATCACGGCAGAGATCGAGGTATCAATTTTCAAGTCCAGAATAATAGACGTGTTATCCTCGTTAAAGTAAATGCGGGATTCCTCCACGGCATAATTCACGCGGTCGTGAATGTCGAAACTGGCAAAATCCTGATTGCGCACCCGGGTACGGCGTACATCCGTCTTGTCTGCCAAGATCAGTGCCGCAGCGATCGGATTGACAGCGGCCGCCGTTCCCTCGTCGTGATTACCGATTGCACTAATGACCTGGGCGATCTCTGCCGGATCCATTCCCATGCGGTCAAGCAAACGAAATGCCATCACCGCTCCACTTTGGGCGTGGTCGATGCGGTTCACGATATTGCCAATGTCATGCATATACCCTGCGATCTTGGCTAACTCCGCCGTGCGCTGCGGGTAATTCAACGTCAACAGAATCATCTCCGCCATCTTCGCCGCTTTCACCACGTGTGGGAAAGAATGTTCCGTGTACCCCATGGCGAGCAACACCTTGTCCGCCTCATCTATATATGTTTTGATACTCTCGTCGTTCCGAATATCCTCGTATGTAACTAACATTTTTTCTTTATTTTAACCGTTCTATCCATTCCTCGGGCTTAAAACCGACGAGTACCACACCATCACCGATCACCAGAGGACGTTTTACCAGCTTCCCGTCGGAAGCTAACAAGCAGAGTTGCTCGTCTTCACTCATCCCGTCTAACTTGTCTTTCAGTTGCATGGACTTGTATAACAAACCGCTCGTGTTGAAAAACTTCTTCAATGGCATACCACTCCGCACCTGCCACTCTTTCAATTCTTCCACCGAGGGGCGTTGCTCCACGATGTGGCGATCCGTATACCCGATACCTTGTTCGTCCAACCATTTTTTAGCCTTGCGGCAAGTCCCACACGCCGGATACTCTATAAACAAATACGCTTTCATTTTTCCAATCTCAACATTTTCAAACATAAATCTATTTCATCCGGATCGCCCGTGTGTTTGCCTGCCACGTCCGACAATTTCACCGTGGGCAGGAACACGTCGCTTCCCTTCGGGCGGCACTCGAACAATTTAATCACGATGTTCAAGGGCGTCACGCCCACATCATTCGTGAGATACGTGCCAATACCGTACACGTCGTGCAGCCGCCCGGCGACATACTCCTTGATCTTCTTGACGCCTTCCAGGTCGAGGGCATCGCTGTACACGACGGTCTTGCTCGTCGGGTCGACCCGATGCCGGCAGTAATGACGCAACGCTTTCTCCGTGAACTCGAAAGGATCACCGCTATCCCACCGCAAACCGTCAAAGAGCTTGGCGTACTTCGTGTCAAAACTATTGAAGAAATTATCCGAGGTGTACGTGTCCGACAAGGCGATTCCGAGAGATCCGTCGTACACATCCACCCAGTTCGCCAGTGCCATAGCGTTCGCCGAACGATAACCGAAATGCGCCCCGTGATACATGAACCACTCGTGCGGGTGGGTTCCCATCGGGGTCAGGTTGTATTTCATGGCAAAGTAGACGTTACTCGTGCCGTTCAATAATTCTTTCATATTTTCCTTCAGTATGCCAATCACCCGATCCTGCACCTCGAAAGAAAAGCGGCGACGGGTGCCGAACTCGGAAATCTCCGCGCGCAGTTCCGCGAAAGCCCGGGCTTTCATCGCAGCTCGTTCCTCCATGCCTCGCGCTTCCTGTCCTGTCAGCCGAAAATACAATTCCGAGATAATTGCCAGCAAAGGCACTTCCCATAATACCGTCCGGTACCATAATCCCCGGATTTCTACATCCAGAACACCTCCTTGCTGACTTACTTTCACCTCTTCCGGATTGAAACGGAAGCCCTTCAATAAATCGAAGAACACAGAATCAAAATAATAGCACTTCCCACGCAGGAAACGTTCGTTCTCACGGGATAACGCCAAATTCTCCATTGCGTCCACTTCCTTTTTCACCGCCTCAGCAAAACCGGGAGGAAATAGTGTGTTTCCCCTGTTCACGAACCGATAGACCACTTCCGCATCCGGGAATTTCTTCTGGATGGCGTTCATCGTCGTGAACTTGTACAAATCATTATCTAAAAAGTCATGTATTATCATCTTTCTATTTTATTCCAACAACAAGGCATCGGACTTCACGAAACGTGCCCCGAGGCGTGCTGCCGTCCCGTATATCGGAACAGCCAGTTCATCGCATCCCGGGATATTACTCATGCAATCCTCAAGGATGACCATCCGGCGGATGATTTCCGGGAAATCGAACAACTGTTTCAACGTGTTCGCCACGCAATGTGTCCGGGCTTCCCCTGCCAGCCAGATCGTGTCGTACTGCTCCATTTCCTCTTTCAACTTCATGTTAAACGTGGTTTCCGGTGCAGACGTTACAGGCACGTTTGCCCGGAATGCACCGAAGAACTCCGTGCCCGGGTGAAGCCCTTTTTCCATGGTCTCGTAATAACGTCCCCCGCGAGCCCAACGGACAACAGCCTCAAACAACTCCGGAATGATGGCTGCCCCCTCGCTTCCTTTCAGGCAATGTTCTGACCAGATCATGTGTTGATACTCCCCCGTCTCTTTCAGTTGCCGCAAATATTCCACGACATACGTTTTGTCACCAAAGGGTATCCATGCTCCGGACAACACGTCCCACCACGATATGGTCGTGAAAGGCGCAGGGTGTTCACCCTTGGCATTCTGCCAATACGCAGGATGGGCTATATCCATCACGTGATGCTGATCCAAAGTAAGAATAATCTTGTCGATTTCCTCTCCCTTCCGGTCGATCAACCTTCCCAACCGCTCTGCGTCCTTTTCCGCACCCGGCACATAAAGAGAACCGCCGGGCGAGCAAAAGTCGTTTTGCATATCCACGATAAACAACAGTGTTTTCATATCCCTACAACATTTCTAAATCATGAAACATCACGCGGTAATCCGCCGCTTTCTCCTCCAACGGTTTCGGGTAAGCCCGAGAGGACGAGGGCATCCGGTAAAGACGCATCGGGCGACCGTCATACATGAACTCGCTATACCCTCCCACCCGCGGTGAAACCGCCTCAATCTGCTCTAACAGAGTATCCGTGGCTTTCTGCCCGGTGGTCACGATGGCACAACACCCGGGAATCCGATCCAACACCCGTTTCAGATCGATCGGGGTCACTACTTCCAGAAACTGGTCGGAAGCATTCCCCTTGTGCCGAATGATCTCCATTGCCGTGTCGAACAAGGCGATACCTTTTTCACTCAGGAAAGCGATAAGCCGTTCCTTATCAAAAGACTTTTTCCCCTCTTTCAGAAAATAGTCCTTATCCCCGAAAAACAACAACCCGTAAAGCCTCCACATATCATTCTGCAAGTTCGGGTAGTAAAAATCCATTGACCAACGTGCCTGCGGCGGGGGAAAACTCCCAAGCATCAACAATCGGGCATTAGCAGGCAGGAAGGGTTCCAAAGGGTGTCTTTCTATTGTATCTATCATTCACTTCAAGTTATATCGTTCATCGTTTCTTTTTCTTCTCCACTGACCAACCAAATTTACCAATTTTCTTTCCCAATTCAAAATAACCGCCATGCAGATATACCAAGGGCTCCGCATCGGCGAGTTCGAATTTGCCGGTTTCCGGGTTCAGATAACGGTCGTCCGCCTGCACGTTGACGACGTCAGCAATGAACATATGGTGCGACCCCAGCGGTACAATCTCTTTCACGCGACACTCGATCGAAACGGGCGCTTCCTCGATGATGGGAGCCTTCACAACCTTTCCCGGCACGGGTGTCAACTTCATCTCCTCGAATTTGTTGTAATCCCTCCCGGAACGCACCCCGCACCAGTCCGTGGCATACGCCATATCCTTGGTCGTGAGATTAATCACAAATTCCATATCTTTCTGAATGATCGGGTAAGAATTCCGTTCTGGTCGCACGGAAATATAACACATCGGCGGATTGGTACATATCGTTCCCACCCACGCTACTGTCAATACGGCATATTCCCCCGGTTCGCTTCCGCAGCTTACCAACACTGCCGGCAAGGGATAGATCATGTTCCCCGGTTTCCAATTATGCTTCATATAGATTAATTTTCACCACAAATATACGAATTAATTACTTGACGACACATCCCTGTTTGGCATATTTTTTGCTTTCCCCTCCCCGTGAATAGAACAGCTATTTCCGAATAACCGATTTCTACTCATTTTAAATTTATAGTTTTAATTTTTAAATTATTAGGAGGATTTATTATGGGTGCTGCTGGTAACAAAAAACCGAAAAAAAGCAAAGACAAAAAACATGTACCATCTTACGTGGCAGAAGAAGCGACGCATGAAACACCGCTAAAAAACAAAAAAAGCAAATAGGCACATGAATTATAAAAAGGTCTGGAATTAATTTTCCTCTCCTTTTTATATCTGCACGATCACACTAAAATGTTGCGTTCAAACTAAACGTGTAAGAAGGACGCACCGGAACATTAATATTAGAAGACGTGCCGGTCTGTGTACCCGGATCTTGTCCTTTCAACGCCCGGTGACACCATGTCGCTAAATGAAGTGTCGTGAAGGAAAGTTGCAAGGAATCCATTTGCATTGCCTTGCACCAACGTTCCGGCAGGGCATAACGCAAACTCACTTGTTGCAATTTCAAATAATTCCCGCTAACAACCCGAATATCCGAGTCATTATACATCTGCCAAATATTCTCTGCAAACTTGAACGATTCGTTTCTCCACCATGGGGCATTCACCGTCTCGGAAAACTCGGCATTCGGCAAAATCCCGGGTATATTCGTGTACTTCTCGTCACCCGGTCGTTTCCAGCGATTCAACATTTCCCGTCTCAGGTTCTCTGCCGGTTGAGGTACAACACTTTTTATATTATTGTACAATTTCAGCAACCGAACTTTCGATCCCACGCTATACGTGAAATTACAACTTAATGCCAGATTCCGATAAGTAAACGTATTCCCGATACCCCCTTGAATATAAGGCATCCGGCAACCGGAAAAACTCATCACGGTTTGAAAAACATCTTCATGGGTCATTTCTGCATATTTCTCCCAATTCTCTTCCCCGATATTAGCAAATGTAGGTCTACCATCTTTAGAACTCAACCCGGTAAATTCATAAGAAAAGAACGAGTTCAACGGGCGTCCCACGATCTGAACATTCCCATCGATATAGTCTTGATAACCGTAACTGTTGTGCATCACTTGATCTCGCCCTTTATCCTCATTCACCAACCTATTCAACACTTTGCTCAACTGGGGATCCACCCGCCACGAGAAAGTTCCTTTTCCTTTCGAGGCAACCAAATAACAACTTAACCCGAGCTCTACCCCTTGATTCTCTATCGTTCCCTGGTTCACGACATATTCCCGAACTCCGTTGATAACAGATATTTTCTTTTTCAGGAAGGCATCCCGAGTCTTTTTATAGAAATAGGAAACCGTTCCCCGCAACCGCCCCTCGAAAAACGAAAAGTCTGTTCCCAAGTTTAAAGAAGAAGTTCTTTCCCAAGCCAAGTTAGGATTCGGGAACTTATAAATATAAGACTTATCCGATTCCATCCGATCATCCCACTCGCCTTTTTCAATGACCATCTCCGAAGTTTCCAACTCCAACATATTTCCCTGGTAACCGAAAGACAAGCGAAGCGAAAAATCATCTACCCATTTCAAGTTACGCAATACCCCGTCTTTCATATTCCAACGCCCGGATACAGACCAGATAGGCAAAAGCCTCTTGTTGGCATCCTTCCCGAATTTATTGGAAGCATCGATACGTGCATTCATATTAAAAATATATATATTTCGTATCGAGTAGGTTAGCGAACCGTACAAAGAAGCCATATTCGTCACCTGATGTTTTGCTATTCCTTGTGCTTCCGGGGTTTCCGACGACCATTTGCCAAATGCCGGATATTCCTCCACATCCACGGGTTCAATCAATTTCCCATCCCCAGACAGTCCTCCCCGATATATTTGTTTCCTTCCCGTGTATTTTGAGGAAACTACCTCTCCCCCGATAACAACCGAGAAAGAATGATTCCCGGCTTTATCCAAATAGGGACTATAATTCAATTGTCCCCGCAGGGTATAACTATAACTTTTCGTGTCATCCTTCCTTAACTCTCCCCCGAAAGGAAGTACACCCCGCACCTGTCCCCCGTCGTACAAATTCCCCCGCAAATCAGCCGCATAAGCCGTTTGCTCCCCGAAATAAATATCCTGATCCGTGTTATTCCAATGATAAGCCAACACTGTTTCCGCTTTCAATGTATTCGTTAACCGGTAATCCAGACTCATGTTCAACGATATTCCTTTCCCTTCCACAATCTGCCCGCTATGATCCCGTTCATTCAACACGTTATAATTCACCATATACGTTGTTCCCTGCCGGGGATAATACCACAGTGATCCGTCTTCATTGTAAACAGGGACGGCACGACTCGTGTTATAAGCATAATTCAGCAATCCCACCTCCAATGGCGTGTAATGCCTTTTCTGCACGTTACCGGTCATCCCGAACGAAAAACCGAAACGCTTATAATTTCCGGACAAACATACACTTGTCGTATAACGATCCCCATGCTCCTTTTTCAACACCCCATTCTCCCGGTTATACCCCAACGACACGTAGTACTTTATTAAAGACGTTCCACCCGACAAGGACAAATTATGATTATGCGAAAAAGCATCCCGACAAATCACGTCAAACCAATCCGTGTTATTTTTCTCGTAATATCCCACCTTCTCCTGAAACTCCGTAAAAGAAATCTCACCCCGGTAAAACTCCATCAATGCCCCTTCATACCCTACCCACGAACTGATATTCGAGAGTACAATCCCTTTTTCTATGATCTCCCGCGAATAATCAATACGCTCCAAGGCATCCATCACGTCAACAGAAGCATCCGTATACCTGGAACGTGTAGTTAATGAGCCCGTGAAATTGTAATTTACTTTCAACGGACCTTCCTGCCCCTTTTTCGTCGTGATCACGATCACGCCGTTTGCTGCCCTCACCCCGTACAAAGCGGTTGCCGAAGCATCTTTCAACACGTCGATCCGTTCCACGTCGTTCGGGTTCAACCCGGAAATGGCATTCCCCAACAGATTCACGAAATCCAGATCATTAATCTGTCCGGCATCCACGTTTACCGGATCGTTTTGCACAATGCCGTCAATCACCCACAAAGGCTCCTGCGTTCCCAATATCGTGGAACTTCCCCGGATACGCAATCTCGGGGCAACTCCTATCTGCCCGGAATTCTGCATGAAAATCATTCCCGGCACCTGTCCTTCCAGCATCCGGTCTATCGTCGTCACTCCCGGCAACATGATCTCGCTCGCCTTCATCGAAGTCACGGCACTCGTCAGGTGGCGTTTGGAAACATTCTGGAACCCCGTGATAACCACCTCCTCCACTTCCTGGTTCTCATCCTCCATAACGATATTCAAATCTCCCTTGCCCAAATACATCACCTGTTTCATTCGCTTCCCGATAAAAGAAAAAAGCAATATTACACTTTTTACTTTCGGCAATAAAATCCGGTATTCGCCGTTAGCATCAGTAATCACACCCCGGCTCGAACCCTTGACCACGATACTTACTCCCGGCAACGGTTCGCCCCTTTCATCCGATACTTTTCCTTTTATTTCCAGCATTTTCCCGTCCTCATTCTTCCGGCGGACAGGACGGATGACCACGTAGTGATTCAATATTTCGAATTCCAGACCAGTGCCTTTCAACAAGTATTCGTACAACTCTTTTAGCGTGTATTCCCGGGATTCCAGTTTCACCTCCCGGTACATATCCAACTCGTTATTGCTGAACAGCGTGAGCATACCTGTCTGCTGCTCGACTTCGTCGAACACCATTCGTAAGGTCTGCACCGAATCTGTCATTTTTACCGTCTGCGCAGTTCCCTTTCCTAATACTCCAAAAACGAGCACGATGACCCACACCCATGTCCATCTCATAATACTCCCGCTTTACTGTAAAGTATTTTATTATTCACTCCTGCAAGCGAACATTTTGATTACAAATATAGCTATAAACAGGGACTATTCAATATTTTTAATTTCCTTATTTTTCTTTTATAACAATATTATCCCCGTCAATCTCGAATTTCACATTCGTGGTTGTTTCCACCAATTGAATAAATTCGTTAAAATCAACGTCCTTTCGCACGGCACCCGAGAATCGATAGGCTTTACAAGCCTCATTTTCAAAGACAAAATTCACATCATACCACCGCTTCAATTTCACGGTCAATTCATCCAAAGGCATATCCAAGAAACGGAACATCCCGTCTTTCCAAGAAGTGTACAACCGGACATCAACCTTTCTGATCTCCGGTTCCCCGCCTTCTTCCCGAACTTCCAATTGCTCTCCCGGAGTCAACCGATACTGTTTTCCCCGGTAATCCACTTCTACCGAACCCGATACCAATGTGGTTTGCTGGTACCCGTCTTCGACGTAACCGCATATATTGAATGATGTCCCTAACACACGTATCGCTGTTTCTCCAGTCTTCACGATAAACGGATGTCCGGCATCCTTAACCACATCAAAATAAGCCTCCCCCTTCAATTCCACGACACGATCTTTTCCTTCAAAAGCCGAAGGAAAGCTCAACTCGCTCTCCGAATTAATCCAAACCTTGGTTCCATCGGCTAACACCACTCCATACTCACCTCCTTGCGGAACCCGGATCACGCTTTGTTCCACCTCTCCTTTTCTACCTTTCCCGACAATTAATGTATTTGCAGAATCCCGCCCCAGTACACTCCCGTCTTCTCCCGTGAGCAAGCGAACCCCATCTTCTTCCAACTCGATCAGTTTTCCTCCCGGCAATTCCCACGTGGCTTTCTGTGACCCCGGTTTAAAACCCGCCGAGGAAGCTATCAACGTAGTACTCACGGGCTCTTTCGGACGATTCATAAAGAGAACTCCCGCGATAACCAACACAACAATCGCCGCCGCACTCCACCAGTAAGGAGCCATACGCCTGCGCTTCCATCCCGGAGCCTTTTCTGTTCGCCGATCTATCCGCTTCCAGGCATCATCTATATTAATCTGTCTAAAAATCCGGATATCACGCCCCGCTGCCGCATACCGCTTCAATTGTCGCATTTCCTCCACCCTTCCGGGGTTAGCCTGCAACCATTCGTCTATATGTTTCTGTTCGTCCTCCGTCAGGCACTCTTCTAAAGATTTCAAAACCAAACGGACTATATCTTCCGGCATCTCGCTCATAACAATATATTTCTTCTCACCCCTACGACAGGAAAAATCCTAAAATGGGTGACAACAAATATAGATATTTTTTTGGAAAAGCAACCGGGTAACCCGTGCAATTCCCCATCTCCTCCCGCGAACCCAATGAAAAGCCAACTCGTAAAATTAAAAAAAAGATTGTTGGGATTCGATCGATAATTACACTTGTTACCCGGCGCTATGTCGTTTTTTCTTGAAATTACTGTTTGTATTTAGCTATCAAGTCATTCAAATTCTTTTTCAATCTCACATCCAATTCCGGTACCATTTTTTCTCCCGCGGCTACCAACTTTTGGGCTTGCTCCTGACTTTGGTCCGCCATATACTCCAACACTTTCATGACAACCCGTACATTATCCCCATTCATGCAAAACTTTTTATCTTTCAGTGCGGACATAACGCTTTCTACATTTTTATTTACATACCCGTTTACCAAAGCATAGTGGGATTTCGACAACTCCAGTTGATCCGCTTTGACAGATTTCATACTCTTGCCGATTTCTTTAAGATCGCTTATTCCTTCCGGAGTCTTAAACTTTTCTGACGAGAAATAAGGTCTTATCGCCCCTTGGTAAACATAGAACAGCCAAGAATCAACTTCTTCCGGGTTTTCCATATTTTTCCGCAAGGTGGATATATTCTTTACTGCGAAATTGAACCTCTCCGTGCCGTACCCGTTTTCTTTCAACAAAAAGAAAAAGTCATTCTGCAACCACTCCTTGTCTGTCAGTTTTCCAGCCAATTCTTTTTTAATCTCCGCATCTTTTTCCTTAAATCCGCCATAGACCAACGCCACATGGTAATTTGCCATTTGCTTTTTCGTCATCTTCCCGGAGGCATACACTTGGGACAAAGGATACAAGGCAGTTTCCTCGTTCAATCCCATCTCTACCCAGGCGATAAAATCCTCCGCCCTGGGTGTCCCCCCATTAATCCGGTGCTGCACGGTTCCATCCGGTCGAATAATCAAAAAAGTAGGATACGATTTTATATTGAATTTCTTTGCCAATTCAATACCCTCTCCCGCTTCCATATCATATTTCACGCAAACAAACCGGGGATTAAAGAAATCACCCACTTTCTTCAACGGGAAAATCGCCCGAGCCATTCCCTTGCAAGGTCCGCACCATTGCGTGTAACCATCCAGGAATACCAACTTGTTCTCTTTTTTTGCCTTTTCCAAAGCCTCTTTATAGGTCAAATCCTCGAAAACGACCCCACCTTCCTGAGAAAATCCCACGAAAGTAAACAACGTGAAAATCAAACAACATACAATACTTCTCATACTCTTAAAATTTAATATTAAACTATTTTGCTTTTCGAAAATTCCAAATCGCCCATCCGTTAAACACAACTATAAACACGCACAACATTCCGATCTGAGGCAACACGTGACGCAATTCACTGCCATAGGCAAAAAAAAGTCGCATCATTTGGACATAATATCGCAATGGATTGATATCAGCAATCACCCGTGCCCATGCCGGCATACTGTCTATCGGCGTCCACATACCACATAACAAACAGATAATCAACAAAAAGAAGAAACAGAGCAACATCGCCTGTTGCTGATTCCGGCAAGCCGTGGAGATCAATATCCCGAATCCCACCATGGCAACCAGAAACAAGAAAGAAACAAGGTATATACTCCCGTAACTCCCTCGCGGTACAATCCCGTACACCAGCCACACGATAATCAGGCCGATCGTCAAAATCACCATCCCGATCACCCAAAAAGGAATGATCTTAGAGAAGATAAAAGCGCTCCGCTTCACCGGGCTCACGTTCATCTGTTCTATCGTTCCGTTTTCTTTTTCCGTCACGATATTCAAGGCCGACAACACCGTCCCAATCAGACACACCAGAATCGCCAATATCGAGGGGATCTGGTACAGGCTCGACTCTCCGTCCGGGTTATACCGGTTGTTGACAATCATTCTTACCTGCTCGAAATTAGCTTCCGCGGGTTTCTCGATAAGCGGTATATTGACATCCGGCACGCTCGTGTTCATCGCGAATCCCGGCACGGCAACCGCTTCCGCCCCCATCCCCTCGTTCACCTTCCTTGTCATCGCTGTTTCTATTGACGCCGGCATCTTTTGCTGACTTGCCTCTACCTCCATCTGTGCCTGCTCGGCTTCAGCCCGGGCTATCATCAAGGATTGATCCCGGGCCATACGAGCCTGCGATTCGGCCTCCGCACGGGCCCGTTTCATCATCTCCGCCTGGGCTTCCGCCTCCACCCGTGCCAATATCTCTTCTTGCGACTCCAACCGGAATCCCGGTTGGAATCCAAAACCATCGATATACTCCCAAATGTACCGTTCCATGATCTGAAGGAAATAAAATGACGAAAGTCCTGCCGTCACCCCGTTCACGGCATCAATCTCCAACAGGATCGGAGCTGCGGTTCGTTCCATGATATTTTTCTCGAACCCCTTCGGGATTTCCAGAATACCGGAAGTTTTGTTTTCTTCCATCACCGCCAATCCCTCGTCATAAGAATTCACGTAAGCCCCGATCACGAATTGGTTCGAGCTGGTCAGCTTGCGCAAGAAACTTGCCGATGTGGTTGAACGGTCATGATCCACCACGCTTAAAGCAATCTTCGACGTTTTCACTTTCGCCGCCGGGGGAAGGATAAACAACAGGATCACCGTGATCAGGAACAAAAGCAATAAAATCATTTTATCTCTCGATATCTGAATAAATTCCTTCTGCAACAAAAAGCCCAACATTCTCATGATAACCGATTTTTAAAACATTTGATACTAATAACAATCAAAACAATCGTTATCACTGCCATCCAGATCAATTCCCGGTAAACGGCAACCATCCCCAACCCCTTGATCATTATATTTCTTGCCGCCGAGATAAACAAAGTTACCGGCATGCAATGCACGATGACCCGCATCACGGGCGACAACACATCCAGCGGGAATATAAACCCGGACATCACGATTGCCGGGAGCATCAATCCCGCGATGGAAACGATAATGGCACTCCGCTGCGTTTTGGTCAACACCGACACCATGATACCCAATGCCAAGGACGACAACGTGAATATCGTGCCGATAAAGAAAAGCAGGATAATATTCCCCGCGATCGGCACTTTCAATATGAATACCGATATCAACAGGATGATCACGATATTGAACATTCCCACGATCAAATAAGGTACCAGTTTCGCCAGAATAATCACGGGCGGACGTATCGGCGACACGAGCAACACTTCCATCGTCCCCGACTCTTTCTCTTTCACGATGGCAAGGGAAGCCATCATCGAACACACCAGCATCAACACGATGCCGATCACTCCCGGCACGAAATGGAAGGCGCTGCTCAACTCCGGGTTATACCGCATCTTTACTTCCGGAATGATCTGTATCGGGATCTCCCGGTCGGCATTCATCCGCTGTTGGAACTTCAGTAAAATCACTAATATATGCGATTCCAAGGTAGAAGAATTGATCCCCAGACTGGCATCCATGATCACCTGCATATTTCCCGTCCCGGTCTGCTTGATACTTTTCTCGAACCCCGGCATAAACACGAATGCCTGCGACAATTTGCCCGCCTTGAACAACTCGTCCACCTCTTCCATCGAATTCACCCGCCCAATCACGTGAAACGTGGTACTGGCATCCAATTCCGCCACCACTTGCCGACTCAACGGGTCATTGGACAAATCCAGTACAGCCGTGGGCATCTCCGTCAAATTACTATTCAGCGCGAACCCGAAGATCAACAGTTGCGTGATGGGCAACACGATCAACACCAACAACGTCTTCCGGTCACGCAATATATGGAAAAACTCTTTCTGCGTGAAAGCAAAAAACTGATCTATAAATGTCTTTATCTTCATATCATCCGTCTTTTCTCTGTGCCTTCCGAGCTAACAAGTAAAATACCTCCTGCATACCCGGAACCTCATATCGCTGTTTCAATGCAGACGGTGTATCCAACGCCTCAATACGCCCGTCCACCATGATCGACACCCGGTCGCAATACTCCGCCTCGTCCATATAATGAGTCGTCACGAACACGGTAATCCCGTTCGCGGCCGCCTGATAAATCAATTCCCAGAACATCCTCCGCACGGCAGGATCCACTCCGCCAGTCGGTTCGTCCAAGAAAACGATCTGAGGTTCATGAAAAGTTGCCACGGAAAACGCCAACCGTTGTTTCACCCCTTGCGGCAACAAGCGCACCAGCGTACTCCGTTCCTCCGACAACCCGAGATCACTTAAAACCAAATCCATTTTCTTCCGGATATCCGTACGGCTCATACCGTAAATTCCCCCGTAAAGACGTATATTTTCCCTCACCGTCAACGTTTCGTACAAAGAGAATTTCTGACTCATGTATCCGATTCGACTTTTTATTTTTTCCGCTTCCCGGCTAATATCAAAACCCACGACCCTTCCCGTTCCGAAACTCGGTTTACTCAACCCGCACAACATCCTCATCGCCGTCGTCTTCCCTGCCCCGTTTGCCCCGAGAAAACCGAAGATTTCTCCCCGGTACACCTCGAACGAGATATGGTCGACAGCCGTAAAGCTTCCAAATTTCTTCGCCAAGCGTTCCACCTCAATCACCTTTTCCATCGCACCTGTCATTAGTTAGTTTCATAAAATAATCCTCTATGCCCGCTTCTATCGGCCACCATTCCACACCTTCATGCCCCCGCACCTCCAAACGCCGGACCATCTCATCGACAGCATACTCCCGCTCATGAAATGTCACGTGCAATGTATCACCAAACGTGAAACAGGAATACACCGCCGCCTCTTTCCGAATATCCTGCAACAACGTGTACATATTCCGTCCCCGGAAAGCCACCAATTTCTTGTCATGCCTTTTCACCAGCTTGTCCGGTTCATCCACGGCAAGAATCTCCCCTTTGAATATCAACCCGATTCGATCACACAAACGAGCCTCATCCATGTAAGGAGTCGACACGAACACCGAAATTCCATCCCCGCTCAGGCGCTTCAACACATCCCAAAACTCCTTCCTCGAGATCGGGTCTACCCCCGTTGTCGGTTCATCGAGGAACAACACCTCCGGTTTATGAATCAACGCGCAACACAACCCCAGCTTCTGTTTCATCCCTCCCGACAAGGCTCCCGCCCTCCGGTTCTTAAAAGGTGCCAATTGCTCGTATATATCCTTAATCTGCCCGTAATTCGCCTGCACCGTGGTATCAAATACCCGGGCAAAAAAACGCAGGTTCTCTTCCACCGACAAATCCTGGTACAGAGAAAACTTTCCCGGCATATATCCCACGATATTCCGCACTTCCCGAAATTGGTCCTCCACGTCATACCCACCCACGAAAGCCCGCCCCGTGGTGGGCAACAACAAGGTCGTCAATATCCGGAACAACGAACTTTTTCCCGCGCCGTCGGGACCGATCAGACCGAACACTTCCCCTTTTTTCACCTCCAGGGAAACATTTTTCAAGGCAACCACCTCTTTCAGCATCTGCCGGTAAATCATCCCGATATTCTCCGCTACAATCATACACCGTTTATAACGTATTAAACTTCACGTCAGCATACATACCTACCCGAAGGAAACCGTCATTCTCCACGTGTACCCTCACGGCATACACCAGATTATCCCGGTCATCTTCCGTCTGTACGGTTTTCGGTACAAACTCCGCTTCCGAGGCAATCCAGGCTATCTTTCCCCGGTACTCCCGCTCCAGACCGCCCCCCAATTTGGCAAACACCCGTACCGGATCCCCCACTTTCAAACCCATCATGCGTTTCCCTTCCAAATAAACCTGAAGGTGCATGTTCTTCAAATCCCCTATTTTATACAACGCCTTCACCGGGGCTACCAATTCCTTCTCTTGCGAATATTTGGCAAGCACCGTGCCGTCTATCGGATTCACCACCAGACAACGCCGGATCTGGTCATTCACCTGATCGATTTTCAAGGCGATTGCCTCACTTTCCGCTTGGGCTCCGGCAATCATGACTTCCGCCTGATGGGTCTGTCCCTTCAACATCGAACGTCCCTCGTCCACCATTGCCTTAGCGTCATCGTACTGTTTTTGTGTCGCCGCCTTTCCTTGTAGCAGACGCTCCACCCGCTTCAACTCTCTCTCCCCCTTCGCCAATTTCAACCGGTACACTTCCAGCACCTTATTCAAATCCGGAATTCGCTCGTCTACTGCCTTCACCGCCTGTTGCGCCTGCACCTTCAACCAATGCAACTGCATCGTATCAACAAGACCGACCACCTTGCCCGCCTCGATATAATCCCCCTCCATGACATCCAGCCGTTCAAGCCTTCCGCTAATCTCCGACGACACGATGATCTCCCTCGCCTCGAACATTCCCGAACCATCCCGTTCTTCCGCCTGATCCTTGCAACCAACTCCCAGAACAACCAAAACCACTATACTCAAAATCTTATTCTTCATCTCCCCAAATATTTAGCTCTAAATTCGTAAATCGTCAATCACAACACCCCCATCGTAACCCTCTTGGAATACACCATCATCTCCAGCTCCACTTCCCGCAGCACTTTCTCTTGCTGCGCGATCAATGCCTGGTTCACATCCATGATCAATTCCGATATCGTGTACACCCCGTTCTCGTACTTCACCTCGGACGCTTTCCGGATATTTTCTCGCAAACGCACGGCTTCCTCGTCACTTTTCACCATCTCCTGCAACTTCCGGATCTCCGCATCTTGCATCAACACCTCCATCCGCGTGTTAAACACAAAACTCTCTTTCATGATCTCCACGCTTTCCTGCTGCACTTTCACCAGCCTCCGGTCATTCCTCAACGTGTTCAACTTTCCGAAATTCCAACTCAGCAATACACCGCCGACAAAATAAGGTTTAAAATCACTGTCGAACGTGTTCAATCCCGATTTCCCGTATCCTCCCAGGGCGAACAGCCCCAGCTTCGGCATATTCTCGGCATTCACCATTTTCAGGTCGGCATCCAGGCGTTTGATCTTCCGGTCCATATACTCCAGCTCCGGACGCTTGATCTCTTCCTTCCTCAAAGAAGCCGTTCCCTTGGGCATCTCCAGCAAGGTCTCTTTCGTCAGGGGGCGATGGATCAAACTCGACAACACGCCCAGGCAAGCCTCCCGCTTGGCATTCAACTCCATCCGCAACTGCCTGTATTTAATGCGCTCCACGTCGATCACGTCCAAGTCCGTTTCATAAATGATACCCTCTTTCAACGCGATCTCGGCACGCCTCCGCAAACTGTCCAGGATCTCGTCCGCCCGGTTCAATTGCTTTTCCCGCCCGTCTATCGTCAACAACCCGAAATACAATTGTTTCACCTTATCTTTGATCTCGTACAATTGCACATCCAGCCCGGCATGCATCATCTCAATTTCCGCCGTTGCCATCTCTTTGCCGGCTTTCACTCTTCCTCCCGCCCATAACGCCTGCTTCAACGACAGCGACACGCTGTAACGGTCCTGGTCACTCACGGGAATCGTCATATTCGGGATCGACACCGGCACATTCACGGTCGGCAACGTCGTCACATTACCGGGCAACATCGTATTATTATCAGAAGCCACTTGATTCAAATCCACTGCGATATTCACCTTCTCCGGCAATTTCAACTTCAGTTCCGTCTTCTCCGACTGCCACGATGCTACCCCCGTCAGGCTGAACTCCGGCATATACGCCCGCGAAATATTCGACAACGTGTATTCCCGCGCCCGCTCCAACAACCCGTGCTGCCGGATGGCAGGGTAATTCTCCAGGGCCCATTGCTGGCATTGTTCTATCGTGATCCGCTCCTGCGCAACCACCCGTCCGGGTACACCACTGACTAAAATCCCGAAAAAAAGGCCAAGGGCTTTGCTAAGGCATCCCGCCAAAGGATGCCTTAACCGATTTATGCTCTTCATCATTTCTCCAATATACCCGCATTCACCATCATCTCCCGCACCACCTCGTACCTGGCGATCACGGCAGGATACTTTTTGTACCTCTCCCGGATCTCCGCATCCGTGCAACTCAATATCAACCCGATATAACTTGCCTTATCTTGCTGATCCGAAGGAGCATATATCCGATTTACTGTCCGATAAGAATAAAACAGGAATCCGAACAGCTCCGGCTCCGGCACTTTTCTAACCGTACTTGTCCCTTTGCTCGTGATCCCCTTGTACCAGTTAACCGGACTATAGTCATTCGACAATTGCACCCTATACCTGATCGAATCATACTCGACAGACAAATCCGTATTCAACTCACATCCTTTCAAGTCGTCCACGTATTCCAAACCGGCCAACTCCGCCATAAAACTCTTCTGCGCGCTATCGCTCATCTGCCGGGCTTCCTCGATTCTCCCGACACAAACCGTGGTCAGGAATTTCAAATACCGCTCCGGGGGAGTTGTCGCGGAAGAAGAATTTTGCCGCAACGTATCCACCAAGAAATAAACCAGCGGACGTTTATCTTTGCGCAAATAATCAAACAGATACTTATCCATCATCTCCGCCATAGCCAGCACATCCGCCCGGTCATCTGGCAAAACGTACTTTGGAACACTATTACTGGATATAGCATATCCCGGCCGCCACACCTCATAATACGTGTACAGGTTTCCCTGCGAGTCATACCGTTCCTCGCTTCCCAAGGTGTCATTGTATAATATATTCACCCCCTGCTCCGTGTAAACCCGGTACCGCAGATGAGTCAACGGGTCATTCGAGTCGTCTTCTACCGTCAACCAGTTCCGGTCCTTGTAAGAAGGCGCCAAAGCATCATCCTCCTCGCAGCCGGCGAACCCCAGCAGGCATAACAGGCTAATCACTAATATTCTTGTTTTCATAAGCGTTCGTTTTAGTAAAGGATACTTCTATTTCGTTCATTCTGTTCCAATCTGCCTTGATTCTCCTCGACATCAAAGGCTGGAATAGGCAACACCCAGTTTTTGGCAGGGTAAGCGTCCAGCAAATAATACCCCTCGTTCATTCCCTGTTGATATTGAGACCCGCTCGTGTGCACGTAGGATATATGGCGTATTTCCTTGCTCTCCGGGTAATTCGGGCAAACGGCATATCTTCTCAAATCGAACCAACGATGCCCCTCGAAGCAAAGTTCCCTCCTCCGCTCTTCCCGAATAAATTGGATCAACTGTTTCCCGCTCTCCGTCACGGTACCCACGTTTCCTACCGCGATCCGTTTTTCTCTCAACTGTTGAATCAATGCCCGCGCTCCGGCTTCATCCCCCGTCATGGCAAGAGCCTCCGCCTGGTTCAAATACGCCTCCGAAATACGCAACGTGAACATATCTGAAACATTTTCGTCCATGCCTTTCGGGGCAACTCTTCCGGTCTGCGAATCCGTACTGCTACGAACCGCTAAACGCGCATCTCCAGTTTTATACAATTGTTGCAATTCACTCGACATAGCAAAAGACGAAACCCCGAAATTCATATTATTGAAAACTGCTCCCCGACAACATTTTCCCATGGTAAATATCAATTCCGGACTCGTGATCGAGATATAAGGCGCTTCTCTATCGGCTACAATATCCGCCAATGCATATTTTCTAAACAACTTCTCGTACAATTCAGGCACCAGCTCCCACTTGCCCATGTAGCAATACACCCGTCCCAATAGCAAACGGGCGGCATCCTCATTCGCCCAATAGCGGTTTTTCATCTCTATGCCCTCCAAACAAGCCACCGCTCCTTGCAAATCCCGCACGATCTGGTGATACACGCTGTCCACCGAAGCCCGACTCCAGTAACGGTCATCCACGTAAGCAAACGTCTTCAAGGGAACTCCCGGGTCCGTATCCGCCGTGATGGCTGAATAAGGTTTCGCGTACAAATTCACCAGAAAATAGTAATAATACGCCCGCAAAAAGAGGGCTTGACCTTTTACCCGATTCCGGTCCGCCTCCGGCTCCTCCGTGAACTCATCCACTTTTGTCAACACGGCATTCGTCACACCGATATGCGTGTACAATCGGATCCAGTTCGGGTCGTCATACTCCGAGCTGCCGTCGTGGTTCGTGTTCTCATCCCACCGGTAATATGCGCCCAAAAGCGAATAAGGTTCCGTTGAAACTTTCGGTTCCTGACCGTACACTGACGCCACAACATCATCGTCCATCACATGAAGGCCCGGGAAATAAAACCCACCGGACTTCGGGTCCGTACTTTTCAAAGTTCCACTTGATAATCTTATCATATCCGGCAAACCGTACGCGTAAGCGTTCCCGACTAACAATTCCTCCAGGTCGGTGCAGTTTACGGCATAAGTCAAATCTTGTGACTGCTCCTCCAAAAAATCCCCGCACCCGCTCAACAGGAACCAAAAACACCATATATAAATCGTATATTTTTTCATAATTCCCTATTTAAAATGATACATTCAGGTTTAACGTGTAACTAGGAAGCACCGGAACCGAAATCGACGACGCAGAGCCCGATTGGGAGGTCGGATCCTGTCCTTTCAGCTTCTTGGAACTCCAGGTAAAGAGATTGGAAGTCGAGAACGACAGATACATGGCGCTCACTCGCATCCTCTTGCACAAGTCATCCGGCAAACTGTACCGGAAACTGAGACTTTGCAATTTCAAATAATTGCCGCTCACGACCCGAATATCGGCGTTATTGTACATTTGCCAGATATTCTCCCCGAATTTATAAGAGTTTTCATTTTTCCACCAAGGACTGTCTACGGTTTTCGCATAATCCGCCGAGGACAAAATGCCCGGGATATTGGTCCGTTTCTCGTCTCCCGGCTTTTTCCAACGGTCCACTAACTCACGGCGCAAGTTCTGCACCGGTTGCGGGGCGCTCACGTTGGAACTCGTGTTGTCATACAGCTTCATCAAACGTATCTTGGAACCAATGCTGTAAGCCAAATTAAAACTCAAGGTAAACTGACGGTAACCGAACGTGTTGGAAATACCCCCTTGCAAATAAGGCACCCGGCACCCGGAATAATCCATCACCGTCAGGCACACCCCGTCATTCGTCATCTCGGCATATTGCTCCCAATTTTCCTCCCCGATCCGGGCAAAAGTAGGCGCCCCGTTTTGCGGGTCCAAGCCGGTAAATTCATACGAGAAGAAGGAATTCAACGGTCTTCCCGCCACCTGCGCACTTCCGTTCAGGTAATCTTCATATGTGTAATCATCATGCAAAGTCCGATCCCCTTTCTTGTTCTCCGTCACCTTGTTGATCAACTTATTCAACACTTGTCCCAACTGCGGGTCGATACGCCAAGTAAAACCCCGTTTCCCGCCACTGGCAGCACCTATGCCCGGGGGGATCGGGTAGAGTTGGAAGGCAAATTCCACCCCGGTGTTCTCCACCGTTCCTTGGTTAACGGTGTACTGGCGTACACCGTTAACAATAGATATTTTTTTCTGAAGAAAAGCATTTTTCGTCTTTTTGTAGAAATAAGAGAAACTACCCCTTACCCGGTTCTTGAAAAAACTGAAATCTACCGTCGTGTTAAAACTGGCTGTCTTTTCCCACGACAAATTCGGGTTGGGGAATTTATGAATCGTTGACCGGTAACTATCCATCTGGGAATGCCTATCCCCCTTCTTGATGATCAATTCCGGGCTCTCAGAATCCAACATATTTCCCTGGTACCCGAACGAAGCCCGCCAGGAGAGATCATTCACCCATCCCCAATTCGGCATCAAATCCTCCTTCATGTTCCAACGGGCGGAAAGCGACCACACGGGCAACAATTTATCGTTCGCCCGGCTACCGAACTTGTTGGAAGCATCGATACGCATATTGGCATTCAGGATATACTTGTTCTGGTAGGAATAAGACACCGTGGCATACCCCGACACCGCATTTTTCAACTCATCTTTCAACACGCCGCGGGCATCCTGCGTGGACACCAGCCACTTTTCGAAATCCGGATAACTCTCCGCATCGAACGTGGAAATCAACATGCCCCGCTCTTTCAGGTATCCCCGGTGCGTCTGCTTGATCCCCGTGTACTTCGTGGAGGAAAGCTCTCCTCCCACGGAAGCCGTGATCAGGTGATCCTGCGCCTCATCCAGGAATATATTGTAATTCAACTGCCCGCGCAACATATAGTTCGTGTTCTTCGTGTTCTCTTTCCGCAATTCGGCTCCGAAAGGCATCAACACTTCCTTAAACTGGCTTCCGTCATATACTTTACCCGCCAAGGCAGCTGCATACGCTGATTTCTCCCCGAAATAGGTTTCTTGGTCCGAATTGTTGATCGTGTACGAGAAAGTCGCTTCCGCTTTCAGGTTCGGGAAAATCTTATATCCTAACTGGGTCGTCAAAGAGAGTCCGCTCATATTCATTTCCTGTGACGTGTTGTCCCGTTCCTGCAAAATATTATAATTCACATCAAAATTTCTCCCGTCAAACCGTTTGGGATAATACCACATCGACCCGTCCTCGTTGTATGCAGGTACACCGCGACTGGTATTGTAAGCATACCCCATTAACCCCACCTCGCTGGGGGTATAGTGCTTTTCCTGTACATTTCCGGACAAACCGAATGACATGGTGAATTTATCGTAATTCAAATTCAACCTCATCATCGCAGTATAGCGGTCACCTTGTTCCTTTTTCAATACCCCGTTCTCCCGGCTGTATCCCAAGGAGGCGTAATACTTCATATTGGCGGACCCTCCGGAAATTGACAGGCTGTGATTGTGAGAGAACGCATCCCGGCAAATAATATCGAACCAGTCCGTGTTATTGCTCTCGTAAAAACTGACCCTCTCCACAAACTCCTCGTGAGTGATCTTACCGCTATAATAATCCCTCAAAGCAGCCTCGTACCCCACCCACGAACTGATGTTCGAGTAACTCAATCCTTTCTCTATCGCCTCGCGGGAATAATCGATACGCTCCAAGGCATTCATCACGTTTACATTCCGGTCCGAATAACGGGAACGCCTCGTGTAAGTTCCTGTAAAACCGTAAGACACGGTCGGGGGACCGGGTTTTCCCTGTTTCGTGGTGATCACTATCACCCCGTTTGCCGCCCGCGTACCGTACAATGCCGTGGCGGAAGCATCCTTCAACACGTCGATCTGCTCAATATCATTCGGGTTCAACCCGGAAATCGCATTACCCAACAGATTCACGAAATCCAAGTCATTGATCTGCTCCGGACTCACGTTCACGGGGTCGGTCAATGGAATACCGTCCAAAACCCACAACGGCTCCTGCGTCCCCAGTATCGTGGAAGTACCCCGGACCCTCAATCGCGGGGCGGCACCCACCTGCCCGGAATTCTGCATAAAGATCATGCCCGGTACATGCCCCTCCAGCATCTTGTCCACCGTGGTAATCCCCGGCATCATGATGTCGTCCATCTTCAATGAAGTCACAGAACTCGTCAAGTGCCGTTTCTCGATAGTCTGGTATCCGGTGATCACCACTTCTTCTATTTCCTGGGTTTCATCTTCCATGATTACTTTCAGATCGGTTTGCCCGGTAAATTTAATCTCTTTTGGCTTTTTTCCGATAAAAGAGAAACAAATAATTATTCCGTCCGTCTTCTCCGGCAACGGAAGTACAAATTTCCCATGGGCATCCGTGACCACGCCCCGCGTGCTCCCTTTGATAACCACATTCACTCCCGGCAAAGTATCCCGGTCTTGCCCGAGTACCACGCCCGTCAATACTTTCAATTTCGCTTGCGGCAATGCCTGTCCGTCAAATTTCAGGGTGGAATACCCCGCTCCGGTCGAACCGTGGGCCAGCGTCCCGACGGAAATCATCACAAATGCCACGATCAGTTTCACCATCCCGCTCCACCGAGCAGCTGCCGAACTTTTCCCGTGTAAAAAATAGGTACAATTTTCTCTCATAAGTATGTATTGGTTAAAATAAAACATCCATTTTCATCATGATATCAACACATTATACTTTTTTCCCTTTAAAAACGACTTTCGGTTCCGCCACCATCGGGACGACCACCAAAGTCAACTGGACCTCCATTTCCCGGTTTTGGATCTTTCCCTGGTGGGAATAATTCAAGGTTTGCGTGTTATAACTCACGCTCCCCTTCCCCTCCAAACGGTAAATCGATTCAGCCTGAGTCACCGTGCAGACAGACGGTTCCAGAACAATCCCCTCCACGGGCATCTTAAAATCTACCAGTTCCATGCACACCTCCTTTTTCTCGTTCAACTTCACTTCCACTTTACAAGGAATCGGTCCGTCCGGCAAAAGCTTCTGCCCGTTCGCCGTCATATTGGCCGCCATTTTCTTCAAATGATCGGGCAACACGATCGTCGCTTCCCCCTCGTAAATACCCAGCAGAGGAGCAACATCCTCCACCTCCGCCCCTTTCTCCCGGGTACAAATCCGATACACGGCAACCGTGGCAGCGGCAAGCACAACTATTCCGATAATGAATAATGTCCGCTTCATCTGCCGTCTATTTTGATTTTTTTACATACATCTCTTCCGCGATCTTCACGGCTCCCAAGGCATTCAACACGCCCCCGGTGGCACACAACTCCCCGAAATCAACTTGCTCCGATGCACCGCTCAATCCCGGTCGGGTCACCTTCTCCCCTTTCCGGGATGTCACCCCTTCCAGTATGGCCTGTTTCACTTCCCGGGCGCTCAATTCCGGGAAATAGTTCCAAATCAGGGCTGCCACTCCCGTCACCACCGGAGCCGCCATGCTCGTTCCCCGTAAATTCTTATATTTATTACCCGGTACGGTAGAATAAACGCCATCCCCGGGAGCGAAAAGATCGACTTCCCGTTTCCCGTAATTGGACGATCTTGCCGGCTGTCCCGACATCCCGATAGAACCCACGGCAATCCAATGCTTCAAATCCTTTTTCCCGGCCGCATGTTTCGACGGGTACAAATGATGTTTCTCGATCGATGCTCCGTCATTCCCGGCCGCGTGTACCAATAAAATGCCTTTCTTCTCGGCATAGCGCAACGCTTTCGCCACCATGTCCTGACCGGGAGAAGTACGTTTCCCGAAACTCATGTTGATCACCCGGGCGCCGTTGTCCGCTGCGTAATAAATGGCCGCCGCCACGTCCTTATCCCGCTCGTCGCCATCTCCCTCGTGCAGGCGGATAAACATCAGTTCCACGTCGGCAACGCCGTCCATGCCGACACCGTTATTCCGGGCAGCCCCCACGATACCTCCCACGTGCATCCCGTGCAACGAACTCTTTTTCCCGTCAAGACGGTTGTTCCCGTATTTCCGGTCGGCACCATCGTGAAGACGGTCACCCAAAGCCGCACGCTCCTGCTCGGAAATCTTCGTCACTTCGATCCGTTTCCGGTACTCCTTTTCGGCTTCCTGCACGAAACTGCCCCGTTGGGCATACAATTTCGTCCAGGACATCAGCGGATTGCTTCGCAATTTCCTGAGAAAGAACTCGTAAGCCGCAACCCGGTCGGCATCCGGTTCATCCTCCTTCATGATCGAGGCCAAATCCCTGCCGGAAAAGGCTTTCCGATCCGTGTCTATCGCCCGCAATTCCTTTTCAAATTGCTCCGTGTACCGCTCGGCTACCTCCGCGTCGGCTACATTTTGCTTTGCCTGGCCGATAGAAGAGAACGGCTCTACCTCCTCTTTGAAATAACGATATTCCCGACGTTCTTTCTTCGACAAACGGGCGATATCCTTTCCATCGAACTTTTCCGACAGGACAAGGTATTCCCGGTCCGCCTCCAGACTCCCGGTTTCCAGCTGGGTGCCATCCTTCCGTCCCGCAAAATTCCACCCGTGCACGTCGTCCACGTACCCATTCCCGTCATCGTCAATCCCGTTTCCCGGAATCTCGCCCCGGTTCACCCACAGCACGTCTTTCAAATCTTCATGGTCCAATTCCGCCCCCCCGTCGATAATCGCGACGACCGTCTTTGCCTTCGGCTCGTATTTTTTCAAATAATCATACGCTTTCCAAATCTCCGCACCGAAGAATTTCTCGGTATCCATGGATCCCATCTGCCAGTATTGCGCCGGCAAGACTTTGGGCTTCTGCCCGCCTTTCGGCTGGGCAGAAGCGGCATAAGCCGCAAAAATGAAACTAACACATGATATAAATATTCTCGTATCCATTATATCTTACTTTCTTAAATAATCATCCAACTCGATAAACTCCTCGCACGAATAATCCCCTAACAGGTATTTGGCAAAATGGAACCACATCTTCCGCTCGAAGAAATCCAAATGGGTGCCATTGTAGGCATGTTCCTGCCCCGGCAAAATCACCAGATCGAAATTCTTTCCCGCCAGCAACAAGGCATTCACCAGGCGAAGCGTGTGTGCCGGGTGCACGTTCTGGTCCACATCGCCGGTCACCAGCATCAAATGGCCCTTCAGGTTCTTCGCCAACTCGATGGTCGTGGGTACCTTGAATTCAAACTTCGTCTTCCCGCTCACCGCGCTCGAATCCTTGGCGGTTTTCGCGTTCTTCTTCGGCGCACCCTCGGCTACCTCCTTGATCCCGTGGAACGTCTCGCCCCACCATTTGTTGTAGATCGTGTTATCATGATTCCCGGAAGCCGACACCGCCACCTTATAGAAATCAGGGTAAGTCAAGATAGCCGCCGCCGACATGAATCCTCCCCCGGAATGCCCGAATATCCCCACCCGGTCACGGTCTATAAAGGAATACGTGTCAGCCAATTGCTCGATGCCGTATTTATCGTCTGCCAAAGCGTAATCCCGCAAATTGCCGTACCCGAACGTGTGATACCATCTCTCCCGGAAAGGCACTCCGCCCCGGTGGCCGAACGTCACCACCACGAATCCCACTTGAGCCAACGGCATATTGAAATACCCGGTAAGCGTGAAATAACGCGGCACCGCATCGGCCTGAGGACCGGGATACACATACGAAATAATCGGGTACCTCTTCGTCGAGTCGAAATCCACCGGCTTCCACATGTAACCGTACAAGTCGGTCACCCCGTCAGCGGCCTTCACCCGGATCGGTTCCGGCATCTTCCAACCCGTCGCGTACAAGCGGGACAAATCGGGTGAAGACAACTCGCATATCAACTTCCCGTTATTATCCCTCAACACGCTGTGCGGTTCCAGGTCCGGACGGGAATAATTGTCCACCAGGTAACGAAACGACTCCGAGAAAGTGACATCGTGCATGCCCTCTTCCGGGGTCAACACCACCACTTTTCCCTTGTCGATCGAAGCCTTGTTCACCCGCGCGCAATAGGGATTGCCTCCTTTCACCTGCCCGTAAGCCTCGAAATAAATCTCCCGGCGCACCGTGTCGGTCTTCAACACCCGGCCCGTCGTCCAATTGCCCGCGGTGATCGCGTTCAACAAACGCCCGTCGCAGTCATAGTGATACAAGTGCCCGTAACCGGTACGTTCCGACCACCAGATAATGTCATTCCCTTCGCGCAAGAATGAAACATGAAAATAATCATCATTCCAATAAGGCTTGCTCACCTCATTGAACATCACTTTTACCTCGCCCGTCTCCGGATCGATTTTACAAAATTCCATCTCCTCGCAAGTACGCTTTTTCCGGGTGAAGAACACGTGCTTCGTCACGGTCGCGTACTTGACCGGCAGATAGAGCTGGTATTTCTGTCCACTCCACTTCTCCGTGGCAACCTTCACCGGCTTCTTCTCGTCCACCCGGAAGAAAAACACCTCCGGCCGGCTCCCGAAATCATCCCCCGGGACGGCAAACTCGTATTCATTCAACGCGGGACGCTTCCCCAAACTGTTCACCACGGCGAACTTCTGCGACTTGTAATTCCGGTAATCCGTACGTTCCGCGATAAAACTTTTTCCCCCGGCAAACCAGGTGACATTCCCCTTGGCGGGATTTTTCCCCTTGTCATGCACCGCAAACGAACACTCCTTCGCCCCGTCCGTCGTCAATTGCGTTTCTACCGAATCTGCCACGGAAAGCAGGTAAAGATTATGCTCTTTCACGTACACCACGTACGTGCTGTCCGGGGAATACGTCCCCACGTACGTCTTTTTCTTCGGCTTGGATGCAGATACCTTCCGAGGTTCTTGGGGCATCGAATCTAGGCAAACCACCTTCCGGCTCTTCAGGTCGTACTTGAACGGTTTCTTGGCGACCTCAAAGAAACAGACATCATCATTGCCTTCAAAAAACTTAAATACCAATCTCAAATCCGTCGGGTTCATCACCTCCCCCGTTGCCTTGCTGATCTCCCCCGCCATGTATTCCCGGTCGAACATCTCCCGATGGGATTTCCGCTCCGGATCGACAAAATAATAACGGGTCCCCTCCGTCGTCGTGTAACGGTAATAAAACTTCTCGCTCTTCTTCAGGAAAGTAGGACTCACCTTCGTGCTGCCCACCAGCGCTCTCAAACTCCGGTCCGTGAACCGTTCCGCCAACTTGTAGTTGGCATGCTGTCCCATTCCCGAAAGGGCGAACAGGCAAGGGATTATCCATAACAAATATCTATTCATCACATACAAAATTTACAATCCGCGTTCCAATAACAACACTATTTTCTGCTTTTTTTCTTTTTATATTTCTTCAATATCTTGGTGATAATCTCATCCGTCAGATCATTGGGGCTTCCCTCCCAGCGGACGATACCGCTCGGGTCGATCAACAACGCCCAGGGAACGAATATCAACTTCATAGCCTTGTATGTCAACCGTTCCGGGTCTATCCCTTTGTAATAATCGGCATCAGGCTCCTCGGGTAAACGCACCTTGCTATGATTTACCCCGATAACCACCATCCGGTCCTTATACTTCGTATGGAATTTATTTAATTTGGGCACCGCCTTCCAACAAGGAGGACATCGAGAACCGTAGACCTCAAACAAAATAAACTTTCCTACGGTATCCGGTTCTTCCGTCAACCACTCCCGTACCACCAACTCCGGAGCCCTTTGGTTCAAATAAGACTTTGCAAAACCACGTTCAAATATTTTAGCGTTATCCGTTTTACCGCCATCTTGATCTTTTTTTCCCTGAGCGGAAACAGTCACTCCCAAGGTAACAGCAAACAATATCAATACAATACGTTTCATTTCTTATATTTTTTAATGATGTCCTTCAATATTTCTTCCGTCAATCTATCCGGAGTTCCCTCCCAACGTACAATTCCTTTCGGATCGATAATCATCGTGTAGGGTACGAATTTCAATTCCAAATCGCCGATCATGCTCTTTTTCGTGTCTACCGCACTAAAAAACTCTATTTTTACCCTTTCTGTCGCTTTCACTTTTTCTGCCGGATCAGACCCCATTCCGATAAATACGACCCCATCTTTGAACTTCTTGCTCAATTCATTCATATGCGGCATATATTTAATACACGGTCCGCAATTGATTTTCCAAAACTCAAGCACGATGAACTTCCCCGTCGTATCCGGTTTTGCCGAAACCCATTCCTCAACGGTCAACTTCGGGGCTTTTTTTCCTAAAAAAGATTTCACCATACCTTCACCCCAATAAATACCCTGTCCCTTCACCCCGACGACAAACATCACCGCAAATACCAACAATACAAACTTCTTCATAAATCGTAAATCATAAATCACAAATCCTCCACCGCATCCCATGAAACACTACTTTCTGCTTTTCTTCTTTTTATATTTCTTCAATATCTTGGTGATAATCTCATCCGTCAGATCATTCGGGTTTCCCTCCCAGCGGACGATACCGCTCGGGTCGATCAACAACGCCCAGGGAACCACTCTCAATACTAATGCTTCACGTGTTACATTATCTTTATCCACCCCTTTGTAATAATCAGCATCCGGCTCCTGCGGCATGCGGGCCTTATGACTGTTCACCCCGATGATCACCATCCGGTCCTTATACTTCGCGTGAAACTCGTTCAACTTCGGTACCGCTTTCCAGCAACCGGGACAAACTGTTCCATATATCTCAAACAAGATGAACTTGCCTGTCGTATCCGGCACCTCCGTAAGCCACTCCCGCACCACCAACGGCGGCGCCGGCTGGTTCAAGTAAGATTTCACGTACTTGTACACTTGATCTTTATTACCCTTTTTCTCCTGGGCGGAAACAGACACTCCTAAAATCAAGGCAAACAATAGCAAAACAATCCTTCTCATCATTTCTTGTATTTTTTAATAATTTCTTGCAATATCTCTTCCGTCAAGTTCTCCGGTCCCCCTTCCCAACGCACAATTCCCTTGGGATCAATCACCAGCGTGTGAGGGACAAACCTTAATCCTAACTCCTGCTTGGTTGTCATTTTCGTGTCTACAGCAATGAAAAACTCGATGATTTTCACCCAATTCGTCATCTTCACCTTCTCCGCGGACTCTGACCCCAAAGCGATAAAAACCACCTCCTGCTTGAATTTTTTGTTCAATTCATTCATGTGAGGCATATTCTTGACACACGGGTTACAATTGGTTTTCCAAAACTCCAACACGATAAACTTCCCCGCCGTATCCGCCTTAGCCGACACCCACTCCTCCACAACTAACTTAGGAGCTTTTTTATTCAAAAACGACTTCACCAACCCCTTTTCAATATACCAATCCCTCTTCTCCTGTCCCATCACCCCGGTAACAAACATCACCGCAAATACCAACAATACAAACTTCTTCATAAATCGTAAATCATAAATCGTAAATCATAAATCACAAATCCTCCACTGCCTCCCGCAACTTCTCCCGCAACGTCTCGCATCCCATGAACCCCAACGACTCGTACCGTACCTTCCCATCTTTCCCTACTAAAATGTAATAAGGATTCCCTTGAATGTTAAATTGTTTCACCAACGCACGGTCCTGCTTTTTCGGCAACCGGTAATGATCGCCCCCGATATTGGGTATCATCTGCTGCCACAACTCATCCGGCGAAGCCTCGTTCGTCAGGAACACAAAAGCCACTTGGTCCTTGAACTCCTCCTCCACGGGGTGCATCATCTTCATCGCCTTGATACAAGGCACACAAGCCGTCCCCCAACAATCGATAAACACCACCCGTCCCCGGTAATTCTTCAGGATCTCCTCGAACACCTGCTCGCCCGCTACCTCCTTGGGCAACGTGCATATCCGGTATCCCGGTTTGGAAATATGCTCCTTCCATAATGCCGGTCCCTCCGCGTATGCCGTCTCAAATGCCTTCACCACATCCGGATTAGACATCGTACGCACCACCGCCATCTCCTGTTCCCGCAACGGCAAACAGAGAGCGATACGGTTCTGGCACGCCAACGCCCGATAGGCATCCAACACGTATCCCGTCCCGAAAACGCCCTTCACCTCATCCTCCGACTTAAACAACCGGAAAAAAAAGTCTTTCCCCGACCACTCCGCCAGCATCAAATCATAATTATTCAGATCAATCCCCGCCAACCGCTCAAAACACCCCGCGGTAACCCGAGGCAAGCGCGCATCACCCATGCCCCAGCCATACACGTTCACCATGCACGCCCGAACACGTTGAATCCGGTTCACGCAAGCCAGCTGGAGCTCCAACCCGGCATAATAGCGGTACTCCTCACTCAAGGAACGGTCCCGCTCCAAAGCCTCCAAGGCCTCCCGGTACGCCTTCAGGCAAAGATCAACATACTTGTCGAAATCCACCGCAACATCCTTGTCCCAAGACAAATCACCGGAATCCGCGTTTAAATCCAGGCGAGCCAACAGCCGTTGATTCAAATCCATCCGGTTGCCCCGGAAATACCCCGCAGCACGGCGCTTCCCGTCCCGGAAATAGGTGCTGTACCGCAAATTAGCTTCCCGCAAATCGATATACAACTCGGCGTTCTCCCCCGGATCCACCACTACGCCGATATTCCGGGCACCGCAATGCACCTGGAACAAGGTGGTCATATACTGGTTCACCTCCAACACCACCGAACCGTCCTCGCCCACCAGCATCTCCTTACTTCCCGGCATCAGCCCGTCCCACGAAATCGCCAGCAACTCGCCCATCTCCCGCTTGTACCCCAGCAAATGCACCTCCAACCGGGTCCGCCCGGAGCGGTACACCGGCTTCTCCCACGAGCGGGTATGGTCAAATTTATACTTTCTCAAATCTGCAGGCACCCGCTTCAACACGTCGGTGCGCTTTTTCTCCAACTGGATATCCAGGATTTCATAAGATCCCCCTTTACCACTCTTGTAAAAGACTAAATCCACCGACTTCACGGACTCCGGCAAAGCGGGGAATACCAGATCGAAACACGGGTTAGCCGCATCGATCTCCACCCCACTCATGATATTCGAGGGCAACGTTACGCCCCGGCACTCCCGCAACGCGTAATGCTGTCCGTCCGCTTGCAGGTAAAGCCCGCTATTCACCTTCGTCAACCGTCCCCCGCAAGCCGAGGCGTCCAAGGTCACCACCGTTTCCTCGGGGCCCAACGTCACCTTGCGGACCTCCACGTCGTCCACCGTCCGCCACGTGAACAACGGCTTCTCGATAACACGAGTCTGCCCGATGCCGCTGAAACAGGATAGTAACAGCAGCACAACAAAAATACTTTTATTCATCATGCTAATTCTTTAACTCTATCTTTACCAAGACTCTACCTTTTCTGGAACGTCGTCTTCATTTTCACGCCATCCTTTGCCGTCGATAACACCAGATCCCAGTCCCACTCGCCGGACACCATCTTTACCGGGGGAAATACCAGCGTCAGCATGCCATGCTTGGCATCCCACGTCAACGCCGTCTTCGTGTCCGCGGGCAACTTCCCTTCCTGCACGGATTTAATCTTATACGTGCGATCCGGGCTTCCCGTCTGCAAATAAGCAGTCGTGTCAATTCCCCTCAGCTTTCCCTTGCAACCGCTCACATCCAGGCAAACCATGCAAATCGTATCGTTGATCACGTACTTCAACACCTTCACCTGCTTGTTCGTGGAAGAGACATTCACCGGGGTAATATTCTGTGTCAAACGGATCATAGGCTTTTGCCCCGAAGCCGCAGCCGCTTGGAACAATTTCTGGAAATCGATACTTCCCTTTTTGACCGTATCCGTTGCAACTGATTTACACTCTCTTTCTGACAAACTCTTTCCGCTGTTCGCGTACAAACCACCTCCGATAAACGCGAACACGACTAAAATCAAAATTCTATTCATCCCTTTAATATTAAATTATTCTGTATAACGTTCTACAATATCCGGCACATTAATATTTATCGAATAATCATCTGTCCTGTAACGCCGAATCTGGAAATACCAACGGAAATTCGAGTCCCAATCACCTTTCAACGATACACCCGGTTGCGGGCAGGCCATTCCGCCTTTCCCGATAAACCGGAAACGGATTTCGGCTTTACAAATTTGATTGGTTTCTATATACGGGGTCGACGGATCGTCTACATTCGATAACGAAGGATCTCTTACCCCCGGCACATAATCGACACTCCTCGGATTCATCTCGCTCCACAGCAACAAAAAGGAAACTTTATACGTATTCTCACCCACCTTTTCAAACTCACTGCTATTCTTCAAATAAGCCATGGCATCCTCATCCGTCCGTTGGTTCGGGTCTTTATGCGCAACGTCAGTTAAGCCTCTCCACGGATCAAGATACATCACCGCACTAATCAAATCATCGGAACTACGGAATGTACACTCCACCCACAAGGAATCCCGTCCGAAAATACCTTCTTCGGCATCCAGCCACGAGAACTTCACGCCTTCCACCTCCACGTCTTCCACGGGTATATATTCGTGTTGGTCGCTTACTTTATTAAACACTTGTATCTCATTCAGCCAAAAGGCGTCGATCGGCGTCAAGGTAATCTTGTCCGGAATGTCATAATACTTGGTATAATTAAATATGCCACCACCAGTATTGCCGATATTTCCCCCGAGAGAAAAACGGGAATCCGTCACCAGGCCATTATTACCGGCAATCAAGAAGGAATACAGCTGCTCGTACATCACTTGCCCTAAACTCCCCAGATAAGCCGCACGCCCCCGGGCAGACTTCAAAAACTTGGAATCGAACTTTTCGCCGTCACACCCCGCAAAGGTGATCGCGTGGTCCGGTACCCCACGCCCGCTCGGGTCCAAGTACACCGTGTTGATAAACGACCCGGTATAGGAGGGCAGATACACCAAAAAATGATTGCTCCGCTTTTCCGAGGGATTCGTCGTGAAATATTCCATCACCTCATTCGCCATCTCCCGCGCATCGGCAAGTTTCATCTTGGCAGTTTCCCGCTTGCTCTTGATATACGACATCTGGATATAATTCTTGTTCGAGTCGTTCACGACCAACCCGAACGTCTTGTCGTACTTGTAACGCGCCATATTATCCTTGAAAAAAGCTTGCGTGTTCAAGGTAAGTCCGGACAAACGTTTGTGCCACAATTTCAACGTGTCCATATCCGCCGGCACGTAATACACCACATTCAGACAATAATGATCTTCCGGGCTCGCACTCCAGGTTTCACTCAAAGGTTTGTTTTCCTCTGCTTCCGACTTCGAGGAGGATACATTATAAGCATCTACCGTACAGGCCGCTGCTAATACGGAAAACACAAAAAATAAGCACCATTTTCTATTTTTTCTCATAATCCTATTGGTTTTGGTTATCCTATAAATTTGCCCCTACGACAGGAAAAAGAAAAAAATGGGTGACAAAAATCAATAAAAAATTACGAAAAAAATCAATTACCTCCTAAAACCACCAATAAAACAACAAGATAAGCCCCCTCGCTTAAATTAGACCGTAATGTAGCCAAAGCCCGGGAAAGCGCCGTCTTCACCGTGTTAACGGAAACGCCCAATTCTTCCGCCACCTCTTTATAGCGCTTGTCATCCAGAACGATTGCCGTAAAAATCTCCCGGGTACGGTCGGGCAAGCGGTCAATTTCACGGTAGATCTCCTCGACCCGGTCATTCCATTCCGCATCGTCCGGGGTTTCCGTGTCGGAAAACTCCAGCAGCGACTCCACCGGCTTCATGGTTATTCCCGCCCGGGACTCCAAAATATTCAGGCAACGATTCCGCACAGCCTGGTACAAATAAGAACGCAAATAATGATCGATCATATCGAAACGCTTCCGTTCCCAAAACTTGATAAACACTTCTTGCACCACGTCCTCCGCCTCCTCCTGCCGCGGCAAAAATTTCAAGGCATGCATCACCAAGGGACGATAAAAATGCCGGAAAAGTAATTCCAGCCCATGTTTATCCCCCTGCTTCAAAAGCACCAATATTTTATCCGCTTCTTCCATGCAGCCCATCGATTTACGACCCCAAATCATCACCCCCGAAACCTATCCCTCATCAAGAATACAAAAATAGACTTTTTTCCTCTCTTTCCAACTTTAGAAATTATTTTTCCGCTTTAAAACACAGAAACCATAAATTATTAAACTTTTTTTCAACGAGAAATTAAACCCTCTCGCTCTTATTGCCGTATATGCCATAGAACAAGCTAAACTAATTAATAAAAACAAAAAAGAGACGCTATGAAAAAAGTTATTTTTTTATTGGCAATGACTACATTCCTTTTCAGTGACTTTGCCATGCAGGCACAAACCAAAAAAGAAACAAGGGAAAAGAGAAAAGCACACAGGGCATGTATGCGTATGCACCGGAAAATGGTACGTGAACAACAAAATATGATCGCTTATCAGGATGCCGTAAAAGCCCTCAAAAGCAACAGTTGGGTATTACAAGCCAACACCCTGTTCAACAATTTCGGGGGAGCAATACCTGTTACCAACAACACGAACTTCGTGGCCATGGACAACAACCAAGTATCCGTGCAACTGGCATTCAACGGGTTTAACCCCGGACCAAACGGGCTAGGCGGAATCACGTTGACCGGCTGGCCTTCCAGCATCAACCAGAGAGTGGATAAAAACGGCAACATCACCTACACGTTCAACGTCATGGGAGCCGCCCTTTTTGCCCAAGTAACCGTGCGTATGAGTTACGGCAGTAACTACGCTACCGCCACCGTAAGTTCCAACACGAACGGACGGGAATTAACCTTCTCGGGCAATCTGGTTCCATATAGCCAGTCGAATATATTCCAGAGCGGATTTAGTTTCTAGATAACTATATAAATACTCTCGTTTAATATTCAATAACTCAATTTCACACGTGAAGAGGGCGTTTCCGAACGCCCTCTTTAGCTTATATCCGATAATAACCCATCTAAATCAAAAGGTCTCCTTATTGTCGTAAATCCTCCGTTGTAACATGAGAAGGCAGAAATTTAGTCGCATCGCCACCATTCATAAACACATCCCGGACAATCGTCGAACTGATAAAAGTATGCTCGGGCGACGTCAGCAAGAACATGGTCTCCACATTGGAATCCATCGCCTTGTTAATCTGTCCCACCGCCCGCTCGTACTCGAAATCGGCAGCCGTACGCAATCCCCGGATAATAAAACCGGCATGCTGTTGCTCACAGAAATCCACAGTCAAACCGGAATAACTCATCACGCTTACCTTATCCTCACCCTTGAATACCTTTTCGATAATCGCGATACGGGTATCGACATCCAAGAACTCTCGCTTTACAGCGTTAATACCCACGGCAACAATGATTTTATCAAAGATTTTCAACCCTCTTCTCACGATTTCCTCGTGACCGATAGTAAACGGATCAAAAGATCCCGGGAACACAGCAATTCTTTCCATGACGCATTTTTTATAATTCACTTGATGCTTTAAAATAAAACATCCGATCTCAAGTTACAAATTAAAATCATCTTTGTCAATTATCCAAAAATTTGTTAGTTTTTCTTCGTTTTTTCGAGAATTTTATTAGGAAAACTCCTTTCTTTTCAATAGATTTGAAGCATTAAAAATAGAATAAACACATAACAATTAAATTCTTATAAAACATGACACGAAAATTACTCATCAGAGATTTGACATTAAGAGACGGTCAACAATCTTCATTCGCTACCAGAATGAATCAAAATCAAGTGGACCGCGTGTTACCTTTCTATAAAGACGCTAAATTCTACGCGATGGAAGTATGGGGCGGTGCTGTACCCGACTCCGTGATGCGTTATTTGAACGAGAACCCGTGGGACCGTCTGGAAAAAATCAAAGCTGTTGTCGGTGATGTTTCCAAATTGACAGCCCTATCCAGAGGTCGTAACCTGTTCGGTTACGCTCCTTATACCGACGAGATTATCGAAGGATTCTGCAAGAACGCCATCGAATCCGGTCTAGGTATCATGCGTATTTTCGATGCTTTGAACGACGTGAACAACGTGAAATCCACCATCAAATACGTGAAAAAATACGGTGGCATGGCGGATTGCGCCGTTTGCTACACGATCGACCCCAAATACCCGAAGCTTAGCCTAATAGACAAGCTGAAAGGCAAAAAGAACCCGGAACCCGTTTTCACGAATGAATATTTCCTGAATAAGGCAAAAGAAATGGAAGCCCTCGGCGCTGACATGATTACCATCAAAGACATGAGTGGATTGATCAACCCGAGCCGCATTGCCGAATTACTTCCGCTTTTCAAGAAAAACCTGAAAATCCCGGTAGATTTCCATACCCACTGTACCCCCGGTTACGGTCTGGGCGCCGTGCTCAGCGCTATCGTGAACGGCGTGGACATCGTGGATACCAATATCTGGAACTTCGCGGGTGGTCCCGCGGCCCCGGCTATCGAGTTGATTTACATCTTCTGCAAGAAATTAGGCATCGAGATGGACGTTAACATGGAAGCTGTTGCCAAAATCAATAAAGAGCTGTACAACATCCGGAAAGAATTGGAAGCGTTCGACGCTGTTAAACAATTCCCGAATCCGTTCAACCCGCTCACGGACACGCTGCCGGCTAACATCGACAAATTGTTCGACGATGCCATCGCCGCCGCCAAGAGCAACAACGAAGAAGCCTTGTTGCAAGCTTGCCACGCCATCGAGGCTTACTTCAACTTCCCGAAACCGAACGAACTCGTGAAAAAAGCCGAAGTCCCCGGGGGTATGTACACCAACATGGTTGCCCAATTGAAACAACTGAACTCCATGGACATTCTCGAGGACGCCATGAAATTGATCCCCACCGTTCGTTTGGCGGCAGGTCTTCCTCCACTGGTAACCCCGACCAGCCAGATCGTGGGCGCCCAAGCCGTGAACTGCGCTTTGGATATCAAAAACAAAAAACAAATGTACTCCAACACCTCCAACCAATTCGTTGCCCTGGTAAAAGGAGAATACGGTAAAACTCCCGTGCCGGTTGATCCGGAATTCCGTCTGAAAATTGCCGGTACCCGCGAGGAAACCCCGTATGACACTTCTAAATACAAAATGCAAGAAAATCCTGTATTGACCGAATTCGGTGGCGTGAAATTAGCCGAGAACGAAAAAGAAGTTCTTTTGCTGGAACTCTTCCCCGCTGTTGCCAAGACCTTCCTGACGAAACAAAAAGAAGCCCGTTACCTGGCCACACACAAGGAAGGACAAACTCAACAGAAAGAAGATATTCAAAAAGACGAACCCATCACGGGAAAGGTTATCGAGGCTCCCATGCCGGGAAACATCTTCAAGATCCTGGTGAAACCGGGCGACATGGTGACCAAAGGACAGAACGTGCTTGTACTCGAAGCCATGAAGATGGAAAACAACATCACATCCGACTACAACGGTAAAGTAAAACGTATTCTTACCCAAGAAGGCAAATCAGTCAGTGCCGGGGCTAAATTAATCGAAATCGAAAAACTATAACCTTAACTTCCAAAATAGAAATAGGGGTTGTGTCAAAACACAACCCCTAATTTCATGATACCAATAATTATCGTTATTTTTGCCTCCCGATCACACGTATTGATAAACAATTTAAAACGGAACATTCATGAGAAAACTATTGTACGCGTTATGCCTGCTCGCTTTCGCCGCATGCAACGACGACGATGACGAGAAAGTCATCACCGATTTTGACAAACCGTACGGCAACCACACCCCCGCCGAACTCATCGAGCTCATCAATGGAAACATCCACTCGTGCGAGGAGCTATACAAGGAAATAAACGAACACATGAGGGAAACCGACACCAAGTTGCAAGACGTCATCGACCATTACGGGCTGGAAATGCCTATATACTCCTTGGCACGCTCCGCCGCCCCGGAAACAAGCGCAACGACGGGCTTCACCGGCGTGCGGTTGACTTGGAACAGGCAGAAGCAGGACTTCGACACCACGATCGACGCCAACGGGTTCATGACCGCACTGCTCCCCTCGTCCGTCACCGACGACTCGAGGAATGACCTGGAATTCGTTTTCGCGGTCGACCACTCTTCCGGGTTACGCGTGACGCAAAAGACATTCAAGGACGGGCAACTCCTGTGCGCGCTCACGCGTCAAGAAACGAACTCGGGGAAAACAACCGGCATGACGGGAGAATATCCCCCTTATTACATGCACATCGAGCACACGATATCCTCTAGCGACATCGTTTCCAGGACCCGATACACCATCAACGAGATAAACTACAGCAAAGAAGGGGGAAGCTCCTACTTGTTCCGGCTGGACTCCACGGAGAACGACGCCAACATCACGATGGAATACAACAACGTCCGCCTCCGCTCGAAGTTTCTCCAGTTCAATAACATCGTCTCGTTACTGAATAACGTGCTTGGCCAGGACGACGAGCGCACCCTAGACATGTGCGACGAGCTCTTCCAGGCAAACATGCGCCAAAACGTGGTCGTGTTCACCGACCGCGACGAGAAAATCGGCGAGTGGCGAATGATAATCCGGAGAAGCGGAGACAAATCCGATAACTGGATATGCACGTTCAAGGACGGCACGGAGCACAAGTTTCCCTTCCTCCTCCCAAACAGCAGGTTCGATTAACAAGTTCAACGAAATTTATAACGTAAATAGGGTGTGGTATCAAAAACACACCCTATTCACTTTTCAACAATTTATAAGCTTTATAACTCTAGCGCCACGCCAAGGTACTTCTGGCTGAACTTGCCGTAGAGTTCCACAATCTCCGGGTCACGTGACAAACCCGAGTTCAAGCCCGCCAGCGCGTAAAGGCGGGAATACTCCAGTATCTTAGCGGACATAGTTTCCGTCGCCGTACTCCCCAGGAATTTCTCCGCCGCCTTGTCGATCAGGTCGTAAGCCTCCGGCTGGCGTGCGATAGCCTCAAAACACTCGGAGAGGCATCGCCCGCGGGCGATCCCCCGCTCCTCCTCCGCCTTGTCGTCCAAGGGGAGAAGCGCCGTGATGTCATCGTATTGTGCCAGCTTGGCGGTAGCAATCATCAAACTCCCGGACATCTCCGGCTGGCGGCTCAAGGACTGGTACAGGGAACTCGTCGAGAGAATTTGTTCCGCCTTCCGGTCGGGTACCGGCACCTCGTCGTTGTCGTCGTCCGAGCAAGACACAAAAAACGCGAAAAAAGCAATGAATAAAATACTACAAATTCGTTTCATAATCACATAAATTTAAACTGACGCGAAGATAATTATTCCTGGTGAATAACAGCAACGTTGTCCAACCGTATCTCAAAATGCGTGCTCCGGGAAAAAGCCTTCCGGTCCGGGGCGGCAAAGAAGCAATAGACTTGCAGCGTCGCTATGCCTTTCCGGCGAGCTAAGTCGGCAAAATCCTCCGCCACGGTGAAGCCGCCGCATCCTCCGTCCCTCGTTCCCTCCACATCAATCGCCCAATCTTGGTAAAAGCCGAAAAAATCTTCTCGCGGGTGATCCAACAGAAGGATTACCTGTAACTCACTTGTCCCCGCTCTCGCCCCGGGACCGTCTTCCGCCACCCAGGTTACCTCGTACCGTAGTCCCTGCCCCGTGTAGTTTACCGCCATCCCCGCGGGATTGCATAACGTTCCTTCTGTCAGCACCAGCTGGGAATAGCTCCTGATTTGCCGCCGCTCGTCGAATATTCCCTTGTTTACCCGCGCGAAATAATTGTTCGCCATCTTCCCGTGCGGGGCTCCCGCTAATTTCCACACCTCCCACTTCATGATCCTTCGCACAGCCGAATACAACATATTCATGCACGTCACGGAACTCATGCATACCTCCTGCGCCTGGCTACTTTTCTTTCGCGGTCCCGGTCCCCGCCGCAGGATGACTTGCCCCATACGGGTATACGCGAACAGGTTGCGCCCCACACGTCCCGACATTTCATTGAAAAGATCGCTTTTTATGATTGCCATCGTTTTATCGTTTAAAGGTTATTACTCATTCTTCCCGCTCACTTCCCTAATCCTTCCCCCACTCTTCCCTATCTCAAAAGTAGGAAAAATTCCATTATATAACAAGTATTAAACGCATTATTTCGTTTTTCAATCGAATAACAATCGAATAACAACCGTTTAAAAGATAGGTAAAAGTTGGAGAAGAGTAGGAGAAGACACGGGGAAACACACAGGATTCTAGCTAATACCTGGGAAAACCTATTTCCTCGCCGTCCTCGGCAATATACTCGTCCAATTCTTGGCAATCGGTGTCCTCGTCTTCTTCAAATTGCATGGAGAGATTGTTCACGCGCGCGAACTGGTGGCAACTTTTAAAATCGGCATAGCGTTCGTCGACCTCTTCCTGAAATAACTTTACCCGCTCTTCCGCGGACAAACTATCCAACTCGTCCTCCTGCTCTTGTAAAATATCCAGTATAAACTCAGCCGCCCAACTACCCAACTCCCGTTCCAGCGTCCAATCGGGCTCAATGCCATCCAAGATTTGGAAAATCTCGTGTAAATAGGGAGTATCCCCCCAATCCTCGTACAATTGAATCACGTCGCCGTCTTCCCCGTATTCTTCTTTTAGCCTTTCAAGCACCTCTACATTCATAGTTACATCTTTTTTCAGTTATTTCAAAGTGCTAAAATATGAAAATCGGTCGAAAATTCAAAAAGAACTTCCGACCGATTCGTTCGTAAAGTCAATAGCGGGCTAATGCCTTAGCCCGCATTACAACGGCCATCCCGGATTAGGTTCCACCAGCGGTTCAAGGCTCAGAACGGTGTTAGGAATAGGGAAATAGAGCAAATCCGGGTCATCGCGTCCCACGAGCGAGGGCACCAGCTCGAATGCTTTGTCGAAACGCACCAGATCCCACCAACGCTTGCACTCGAACGCGAATTCCAGCAATCTTTCCTGCAATATGGCAACGTCGTTTTCCTCGGGGCTGCCGTTCACGAACTCGTGATTCCCGTAGTCTTCCCCGTAAGCACGTTCCCGTATCTCTTTCATTTCATCCGTCGGGTCTTGTTTCAACCCGTTTTTCGCTTCCGCCTTCATCAACAACACGTCGGCATAACGATAGAGAATAATGTCGTCCACGAAATAACGTACCCCCGAAACAACCGTACCTCGTCCCTTCATAGCCATCGTCCCGTAATACGTGCGTTGTCCTTCTATATTCTTGTATATTTCCAAGAAAGTAACATCTTTCCGGCTATCCCCCGGGGCGTATTGCTCCCGCAAGTGCTTGGATGGCGACTGTTCCATCAGCCCGCCCCCGGCACCGATTGTCGCCAGTATATCCGGTTCAATATCGGGAGAAACGGTAGCCGGCGAAATATGCATCATGTCGAAATAGTTATTATCCGCCTCGTTCAACTTGTAACTCACGGCCATCAATATCTCGTCGTTCCCTTTGTTCTCGTAAGCGAACACGTCTTTAAACTCGGGCAACAGGCGAATCCCCGCGATCTTCTGCACTTCCTCGCAAGCCGCCAGAGCCTCGCAGAAATCTGTATCACCCCCGTTTTTCCTGCGAGCCGTCCAAAGGTAAACATCCGCCTTCAAGGCGTAAGCCGATGCTTTCGACCAATGGTTTCTTCCCTTCTCGAAATCCGTGGAGGGGAATAACTTCAAGGCGTCCTCGATATCGTCCTTGATAAACGTGAACAACTCTTCCTCGGTGGCCCTCGCTTTTTGCACTTTCGAGGCATCGTATCCCTCCATTGCCTCCGTCCGCAGGGGAACCCCGCCCCATATCTTCACCATCGTGAAATAAACGTACGCCCGCATGGCATGGGCTTGTGCCAGAATCAAGTTACGCTTGGACTCATCCGTGAAAGGAATTTCCGGCACCTTCGTCAAGATCAGGTTCGCGGCGTTCACCGTGGCATAGAATTTCTCCCACGTCGGACCGAAACTGGCACTCAAGTCGTTATCCCGGTATTTCTTGTAATTATCGCCCACGATAGCCTCCGATTCCAGCGTTTCGCTTCGCATCTCCCCCCAGATAAAAAGATTATCCGTGGTATTATCCCGCAGGTACACGTACATTCCTGCCAATCCGCCTTCCGCATCCGCCTCGGTCTTCCAGAAGGAATCCGCCGTGATAACGCTCGTGGGATCGACGTCCAGTATGTCGCAAGCCCCCATCGTGAGTCCCATACCCATTACTAGGGCTACCAAATAGTTATGTCTTTTCAATTTACACATGGCTCGATTCGTTTAAAATGTGATAGAGATTCCTGTAATGATATTTCTCGGGATAGGATAACGTCCTTTGTCCTCTCCGCCTTCTTCCGGGTTCAATCCGGAGTAATTCGTGAAATAGTGCAAGTTATTTCCCGTCACGTGCGCGCGCACCCCGGCAAGCCCCACTTTCCGCAACCACCGCCTGGGGAACTCGTAACTCAAGGAAACCTCCCGCAAGCAAAGGAAATCACCCTTTTCCACGTAAATATTCACTCTCTCCGGCAGACAGTACGAATTGTTCCAGATATAGCAAGGCATGGAAGCGTCGTCGCCCTGTTCTTTCCACGAATTCACCGCCATATTCTTCGTGAGGTTACCGTCACCCTGTAAGTTACTGTTCATGAAACGGGCGGCGTAATTGTATATCTTGTGCCCCAGCGTGTAATCGAAACGGAAAGAGAAAGTAAACCGGCGGAACGAGAGTTTGCTTGAAAAACCTCCCGTCCACTTGGGATAATAATTCCCGAGATACACTTTGTCTTTGGAATCGATCTGCCCGTCCCCGTCGACATCCCGCAATATGGAATAACCGCCGTACTTGGTCTTATCGTTACCCGGGATCAAGGTATTCACGGTCGGGTCGGCTTGTGCCTCCTCGTCGGTAGCGTAAATGCCGTCGATCACGTGACCGTATATATCCCCCACGCGCCCGCCTTCCTGCGTGCCGCCCATCCAGGCGTATTCACCCCGGGAAGGCACCCACACGTATTCCCCGCCGATGCGGTTATTCTCTACCCCGTTTTCCGGCAATTTCAATATCTTGTGCTTTGTCTTCGTCACCGTGGCAGCCATAGTCCATTGCACGGCACTCCACCCCGGGAGAATATTAGCGTTCACTTCCAACTCGAGCCCCTTATTCTCCAAACGTCCCAAATTGGTATAAATATTAGGGAATCCGGTGGAAGGAGGCAAAGAAAGTTGGGTAATCAGGTTATCCGTTACGCGGCGGTAGTAATCGATCAGGATACCCACGCGTTGGTTGAACAAACCGATATCCGCACCAATATCCAATGTCTTGGATTGCTCCCATTTCAATTCCGAGTTCGGGATCACGGTGTTCTGTATTGCCGAGGTGCCGTCATAGATTTTACCCACGGCATAGGTGCCCCGGGCTTGAAAATCTTCCAACCCGCTGATATTTCCAGTCACCCCGTAGCTACCTCTCAATTTCAGCTGGAAAGCACTCAATGGCTCCCAGAACTTCTCGTTGTGCACGTTCCAACCCACAGATACCCCCGGGAAGAATCCCCATTTATGGTCTTCACCTAGGTTGGAAGCCCCGTCGAAACGGGCGCTCAGCGAGATTAAGTACCGATCTTTGTAATCGTAATTCACGCGACCGAAAAATCCGGCTATCACTTGCGTGCTTTCATCCCCTTTCACGCTTTTTGCCGAGGCGGAAGCGTTCAACGTGGGGATCAGGTCGGTTGCCGCACCCTGTCCCACGGCGTTCAGCGTCGACTTTTCCCTGCCAAAATAAGAGAACCCGGCTTTCACGTCCACGTTATGCGTTTCGGCAAACAGCTTGTTATACCCCAACACCAAATCCATCTGTCCCTGCAACGTCTTCGTGAAAAAACCTTTCGCCTCCCGCGTATCGTTGAAAGTCATCGAACCGTTCCAGTAGGAAGGGATGAAGGAATAACCGTCCGTCGTGTACTTGTACATAGATAATTGCGGGGTAAACCTGAATCCCGGCAGGAACTCCCAGTCGGCTGCAATCGAGAGAGCCAGGTTATCCTTGCTGTTCTTCGCTTTATCGTTATTCAGGTGGTAGACGGGATTACCGATACTTCGATTCTGCCCGGGCGCCAGCGTACCGTCCTCGTACGTGTATTTCGCCGTGGGAGGAAGGGATGCCGCCCGGTAGAAAATATCAGCCAGCGCGTACACCTCGTTGTTGCTCGACGTGGTGTACATCACCCGTCCCAACACGTTCAGGTTATCCCGCAATTTTAGACTACCGTTCAAACTGAACGTAAGACGGCGGTATTTTGTCGTGATTACCGTACCTTCGCTATCCATGTACCCGAGCCCGGCATAGAACGAGGCTTTATCGTTCCCTCCCGACACGGTCAGGTTATGGGAATAGGTGTAAGCCGTCCGGTAGATCAAATCCTGGTAATCCGTATCCTTGAAAATAATCGTCTTGGAAGGATCGATCGGGTCGGGCATACTCTCCCACCCCTCATTCAGCTTGTGCTTGTTCGCGTCCGTCAGGTATTGCGTCGTGTAAGCCGTGTTGTTCGTCAGGTCGTTTCCCGTCCCGAAACCGAGAGCCGCCCCGAGCCGCCCCATCGCACTGGCATTGTAGCGGGAAGCATACTGCATACTTTTCCGGTTCAACTCGATATACTCCCGCCCGGAAGCCAAATCGTACTTTTCCCCCGGCTCGGACACCGTCAGCCCGAACGAGTAATTCGCCTGTATCTTTCCCGGCTTCCCGCTTTTCGTGGTCACGATAACCACCCCGTTGGAAGCCCTTGCCCCGTAGATCGCCGTGGAAGCGGCATCCTTCAACACTTGAAGCGACTCAATGTCATTGCTGTTCAAGTCGGCAAGGTCGGTACGGATAATCCCGTCCACGATATAAATCGGCGTCGCGCCGTTCATGTTATTAATGGAAGTACCCCCGCGGACAATCACCCGCGGCGCCGCCCCCGGTTGCCCGGAAATACTCTGCACCTGCACCCCGGAAACATTTCCTTGCATGGCTGACGCGAGATTCGTGTAGGGCACGTTCTCCAACGCCGCCAGCGGCAACTTCGTGATGGCGGAAGTTACCTTCTCGCGTGCCTGCGTTCCGAAACCCACCACTACCACCTCGTCCATCCGGATGCGGACGGGGCGCAAGGTCACGTTCAACGTTTTCTGTGACTTCGACAACTTGAAGGTTCTGGATTCATATCCCAGGAAACTAAATTCAAGGATACTGTCTTGTGGCATTAAATTCAAGGTATAATTGCCATCCTCTCCGGTAGCACTTCCTCTTGTCGTTCCTTTTATCAAAATAAGAACTCCCGCCATAGGCTCCCTATTCTCATCGAGAACCCTGCCTTTTATGGAACGTCGCAATTCTTTCGCTTCACCCTCTTGTGCGGATAAAGTGAAAGGCAATGCTGATAAAAGAAAGATCCATAAAAACGAATTGGCTAATGTAGATTTCACTTTTTTCATACAATTTTTTATAATCTATTTTCTATAACCTTACTCGAGTATCGCTCAAAGATTGTACCGTGAATAACAGGAAGAATACAACGAACTTGACTTCAATAATATATAAAATAAAGAATCCGCAGGAAGATGTGGAATCTCCCCGCAACTTGTGGAAAAACATCTCAATTTCCCCACGTACCAAAAAATATGCCCGAAACCGTCTATAATCGTAAATCGTAAATCATAAATCTTAAATTACAAATTCTATTGGCTGAATACAAAATATTTCTTTAACTTTGAGTGCAGCTTCTATTGTTTCGCCCGGTCTGACGGGGCGGCAATAAAGTGGTGTAGGGCATTACCCGTACTGAAATATTTATTAAAACAGACATACTATGATGAAACGTCTTTTATTTATTCTCTGCCTCCTTCCGGCATTCGCGTTCGCGCAGGAAGAAACCGACATCAAATACATGGCAGGAGCCGTTCCGGTAGTGAATGGCAAAGTGTTGTTCAAAAAAGAAATCAAAGCTCCCAACCTATCCAAAGACCAAATCTTTGACGCCGTACAAGCATGGGCGAACACCCGGTTCAAAACCGACAAGGGCAACTGGGGACAAGTAGCGTACTCGAACAAGGAAGAAGGGCAAATCGCCTGCTACGGCAGCGAACACATGGTATTCGCGGACAAGACCTTCTCCCTCGACCGGGCAAAAGTGAACTACCGGGTGAACTTCATCTGCACCCCCGGCAAATGTGACATGGAAATCACGAACATCCATTATATCTACCCGGAAGACAGCAAAGACCGCCTTCCCGCCGAAGATTGGATCACCGACGAGCAAGCCATGAACAAAGACCAGACGAAACTAATCAAGCGAATCGCCAAATTCCGCATCAAAACCGTGGATATGGTCGAGAGCCTATTCGAAGGCGCAGAAAAGAGCCTCGGCGTACAACCCTCGGCACCCCAAGCGATAGCCGCAGCCCCGGTAGTGACCCCTCCGGCACAAACCGTGGAAAACATTGCCGCCACGTCGGGCGACGCCCTGCAAGGATACAAACGGATAGCCCCGGACAAAATCCCCGGCAACATTATCAAAATGCTCTCCGAGGAGTGGATGCTTATCACCGGAGGCAACGGCGAGAAATACAATCCCATGACAGCAAGCTGGGGCGGCTTGGGATACCTGTACAACAAACCCGTGGCTTTCTGTTTCATCTCCCCCGCCCGCTATACCTACGACCTCATGGATAACGGAGAAACCTACACGCTCACTTTCTACACGGAAACCTACCGGGAAGCGTTGAACTATTGCGGTCACAACTCCGGCAAAGACGCCGACAAAGTGAAAGGAGCCGGGTTGACCACCATCACCACCCCTTCCGGAAGCAAGGCGTTCTCAGAAGCATGGATGATTATCGAGTGTCGCAAAATGATCTCCCAAACCATCAACATCGACGGCATCTCCGACCCGCAACTCAAAAAACAATGGGCGGGCAAAGCCATGCACAAGATGTTCATCGGGGAAATCCTCAACGTGTGGGTCAAATAAACAATTGAAAATGAAAGGAGGTGTGTCTTGACACACCTCCTTTCATTTTATTCTTTTTCACTCCGGAATCTCTATTTTCTCACCTAAATGGCGGGGTTGTTTGCTGGTGAAGAAATCAACATACACTTTTACCCGAGCCAACAATTCGCGTAGTTGGGTTTTAAAGCCTTGTTGAATATCGACGTCCTTGGCATTGTAGCCAATGGCATGAATCCCGTAATGCCGGGCGAGAAAGATGGCCCGCTCGTTATGGAATTGCTGGGAAATTACCGTCACGCTATCCTGCCCGAATATCTCCTTGGAACGCACCACGGAATCCAGCGTGCGCAACCCGGCGAAGTCGAGCACGAGTGCCTCTTTCGGCACGCCCCTTTTCAGCAAGGAATCTTTCATTGCCTGCGGCTCATTGTAATTATGGCGACGATTGTCACCGCTAATCAGGATATATTTCACTTTGCCCGCCTCGTACAGAGCTGCCGCAGCAGCAATACGGTTGTCAAAATAAGGATTGCTCCTCCCGCTTCTGACACGGGGCGAAGTACCGAGCAACAATCCGACTTTGTTGTACGGGATTAGCGTCGTGTCACGGAAAATCCGACCTTTGGCATAACCGGTAATCCGGTAATTGCAAAAAAGAATCCCCAGGCAACAAAGCAAAAGAGGCAACACGAACGCGTACACGAAAATACGCTTCACAACCTTTAATCTTCTTGGTGAACGTGATTTCCGCCTCTCACTTCTATTCGAAACCGTTATGTCTTTTCTCCCCACGGGCTTTATAATTTTAACTTTTTCTCCACAAAAGTACATTTTTTTGCCAACAATTTTACCCTTTACACGTAAATTTCATTACAAGGACCCCATATTCGTCCTTGTTTTAAAATATAATCGTAACACCATGGAAATCAACACTAGGAATAAACAATTAAAAGCTATTTTCTCTTATGAAAGGAAGATAGAAATAGAGAACAGACCTCTAGAAATCCGCCCGTATCACTTCACCCAGAACATCGGGGTAAAGGAGATCGAACAATACCAGCAATTAATCCCGACGAGCGAATTCTGTTCCGTCCCGGACAACAATATCCAAGAGAACAAAAGTTTTCCCTACACTATTTTTACCCCGAAAGGAGCCCGAAAGATGAATCAGGCGATCCTGCTCTTGCATGGGCTGAACGAGCGAAATTGGGATAAATACCTGACGTGGGCAGAATACCTGGCGCTTGCCACAGGCAAAGCTGTAATTCTATTCCCAATTGCATTCCACATGAATCGTACCCCGAGCAACTGGTACAACCCGCGGGCATTGATGCCCTGGGTGGCACGGCGGAAGCAAGAAGTGAAATACCTAGATAATTCCACCTTTGTCAATGTGGCATTAAGTTACCGACTTTCGGCTACACCCCTCCGCTTCTTTATTTCCGGCAAGGAATCCATGTTTAACCTGTGGCAACTACTCTCGGAGATTAAAACCGGGCAGCATCCCTTGTTCAAAAGGGATACCTCGGTAAACATCTTTGCTTACTCTATCGGGGCTTTCCTCGCACAAATACTGATGATAGCGAACCCCGACGGGCTACTGGACGCAAGCCGCCTGTTCCTGTTTTGCGGGGGCTCGATATTCAGCCAAATGGACGGCAGCGCACGGGACATCATGGATTACGAGGCATATCGACGGGTGAAAAACTATTTCATGAACGATTTCCTGAAGCAGGACGAAGAACATCGTATGCTTCCCGTCCTATACGAAGAAGACTTCATGGAAAAAGCCTTCAAAGCGATGATACGCCCTGAAATCATGCAAGATTACCGGGAAACCTTCTTTGAACGGGCACAAGACCGCCTGCGGATCATCAGCTTGAAAAAAGATTCGGTCATGCCAACCTGCGGCGTCGTGGAAGCCCTAGGCTCCCGCAGCGCCGGGAAGATTCTGGAAGAACTGGACTTCCCGTATGAATACTCGCACCAGAATCCGTTCCCGACGAACACGGGCGCAACCCCGGAATTGCTATATGCCGCCTTCGAGAGCATATTCAACCGGGTGGCGAATTTCCTGTAAGGATTTTTTCAGCCCCCTTTTTATAGAGAAAATGTCAGCTACGCTGACAGAGGAGTTCATTTTCAATTATTAAAACGGGAACAACAGCGGTAACACGAGTACCATCACCACGCCCATGATGACCTGCAAGGGCAGACCCACTTTCACGTAATCCATGAACGTGTATTTTCCAGCTGACATTACCAGTGCGTTAGGCGGCGTGGAGAAAGGCGAAGCGAAACACATACTCGCAGCAACCGTCACAGCAAACAGGAACGGGTAAGGGCTTATCCCCGTGCTTACCGCAGCTTGCAATGCGATCGGGGCTAAAAGTACCGCCGTCGCCGTGTTGCTGATAAACATGGTCATCAGCGACGTGGTAAAATAAATACCTGCTAACAGGACCACGGGACCGCAGCTCCCTAAATAACTTACCAGTCCGGAGGAAATCAGAGAAGAAGCTCCCGTCTTTTCCAGAGCCAACGACATTGGGAGCATGGCGGCAATCAACACGATACTCTCCCAGTTGATTGTCTTGTACGCATCCTCCACGTTCCGCAGGCACCCCGTCAGTACCATCAATAATGCCGCCACGATCACCGCTGCCACGGGAGGAATCGGTATAAAATCGAAAACCATCGCCACGATCATCAACAACATAATCACCGCCGCAACAGGAGCCTTGTGATCGAGGGTAACTTTAGCCGCTTCAGCCAACGGCTGACCGACCACAACCCACTCGGACTGCATCTCGTTCAGACGGGCAATATCCTGCCATGTGCCCTGTACCAGGATGGCATCCCCGGAATGCATCTTCTCGTCCTTCAGATCTTGTAATATGTACCTTCCGCCCCGTTGTATTCCCAGGACGTTGACACTATACTTCTCCCGGAAACCGGAATCCTTCACGGCACGGTTGATCAACTGCGAATTCGGCATCAATAACACCTCGGCAATCCCGATTTCCCCGAAGTTAACATCCCGTTTGGTGTGCTTATCAGAGATTTCGACGGTATGCGCATCCAGCAAATCCAACCCGTTCTCGCCCACCAACAATTCTACCCGCACGAACTGTCCCAACACGTAAAGAACGTCACCTTCCTGCAATGCCGTATTCGGACCTGCCAATCGCTGGTCGATCGTCTTCATAAAAGGATTCTGGGTATTCGATTCCCGGCGGATTTCCAAGATTGTCAAGTTATACTTCCCCGTTATATTCAATTCTGACAGCGTCTTCCCGCAGAATGCCGAACTTTTCTTCACCCCCACCCGGAACAGGTTCTGTGCAATCTGATACTCGTAAGCCAAGTCCTTCACCGACTTGTTTTTTACTTTCTTCTCCACCTTTTTATTATCCTTCTTCACCAAAAAAATCCGGCTCAACGGGATCAACACCACGATACCCACGAGCACGCAAATAATACCCACGGGCGTGAACGAAAAGAACGACAACCCCTCGTATCCAGCTCCCACCAGAACATTCTGAATCACCAAGTTCGGCGGGGTACCGATCAGAGTTGCCATACCTCCCATGCTACTGGCAAAAGCCAAAGGCATCAGAAAACGACTCGGGCTGACCTTCGCACTCACCGCCATACTCACCACGATGGGAAGCATCAACGCTACCGTCCCTGTATTGCTCACGAAAGCTCCGATAGCCGAGGTCACCAGCATAATCAGAATGAACAACTTCAACTCGCTCTCTCCCGCGAGTTTCAATATTTTGCTACTAATCATTTTAGCCAATCCCGTCTGAAATATCGCTCCCCCGACAACAAACAACCCGATCATCATAATCACGATCGAATTGGAAAAACCGGAAAGCGCTTCTTCCGGGGTCAACACGTTAAATAAAATCAAAAGAACTAAAGCACAAAGGGCGACGACATCAGACCGGATTTTACCATTCACAAAAAAGAAAGCCGATAAGGCTAAAATAATCAGGGTTACAGCCATATACTATTATATTTGCAGCATTATGTTTCTAAATCTCACCTTAAACCTCACAAAATTAAAATTTTAAACAATTGAAAACTTATCAATTTAAAATCTAAAATCAATAAATTTTTTATTCCAGCGCACCCCCGGCGATGTCCATTAACTCGGCGGTGATATTCTGCTGCCGAAGTTTATTGTATTCCAGCTGAAGGCTCTTCAATAGCTTGATAGCATTGTCGTTTGCCATCTGCATGGAAAGGATACGGGATGCTTGCTCAGAGGTCTGATTCTCGAGCAGGTACCGGTACATGATGGAATGAATCACCAACGGGTAGACCGTTTCTAAAATCTCTTCGCACCCCGGCTCGTAGATATACACCTTATTCAGTTCGCTCCCGGAAAGGGTTTTCGTTTCTCGAGGAATCCACGGGAGTAATTGTACCCGGGTAATAATCTGCGTCCCCATACTCTTGTAATGGGAATAGATCACGTCCACCCGGTCGATTTCCTTGACTATAAAACGACGGATCAACTCGTCCGCCAACGCCGTACATCCCTCTGCATACTGTTTCGCATCGAAGAACTCGGGAATCTCCATCGTTTCCACTCCTGCAGTCCGTTTTACCTCGTTCACGATCTTTTTGCCTACCGGATAGACCTGTACCGGGGACTTTACTTGTGTGCTATACTCCTTCAACGTTTCCAACAACTTCTTGTACAGCGTCAAGTTGAAGGCACCACACAATCCCTCGTTGGAAGCAAAAATAACAACTGCCACCCGCTGAACCGTTCTTTCCTGACTCAACGGCGACTGATATTCACACGTCATTGTCGCGATGTGATCCAATATATTTTGTAATTGCTCCATATAAGGTCGAGCGTTGTTTAACGCATTCTCAGCCTTCCTTAACCTCGCCGACGAAATCATCTTCATCGCCCCGGTAATCTTTTGAGAAGAATGTACCGAACCTATCCTCCCTTTCAGTTCTCGTGTTGATGCCATATTTATAAGTTCATAAGGTTTATAAAGTTCGTAAAGCCTGTAAAGCCATTTTAAGCCTTACAAACTCGATGAACTTTATAAACTAATTAAACGTTTGTGCCACGTCGCCCGCCACTTCTTCCAGCAGCTTGGAAACGTTCTCGTCCAGAATACCTTTGCTCAGCGGGTCGAGAATTTCTTTCTGATACCTGGAACGCAGGATTTCCAAAAACATCTTCTCGAATTCGGCGACATGCTTTAACGACACGTTGCGCAACAATCCCTGTGTGCCGCAATAAATAACGGCAATTTCTTCCTCCACGGACATCGGGGCGTGCTGCGGCTGAATCAACAGCTGGGCGTTTTTCCGTCCCTTGTCGATCACCATTTCCGTCACGGCATCCATGTCGCCACCGAACTTGGAGAACGATTCCAATTCGCGGTATTGTGCCTGATCGATCTTCAGCGTCCCGGCAATCTTCTTCATCGCCTTTACCTGTGCATTACCACCGACACGGGACACGGAAATCCCCACGTTGATTGCCGGGCGTACTCCTTCGTTAAACAATCCCGATTCGAGGAAAATCTGCCCGTCCGTGATAGAAATCACGTTCGTGGGAATATATGCCGACACATCGCCCGCCTGCGTCTCGATAATCGGCAAAGCGGTCAGGGAACCTCCACCCTTCACCATCGGTTTCAGGTTTTCCGGCAGGTCATTCATTGCCTGTGCCATCTCATCGCTGGAAATAATACGTGCCGCTCTTTCCAGCAAGCGGGAGTGCAGGTAGAAAATATCACCCGGGTAAGCCTCACGACCGGACGGACGGCGCAGAATCAAGGAAATCTCCCGGTAAGCCACCGCCTGCTTTGAAAGGTCGTCATACACCACGAGCGCATTGCGCCCGCTATCCCGGAAATACTCGCCAATCGTGGCTCCGGCAAACGGGGCGTAATAACGCATGGCTGCCGAATCGGAAGCGTTGGCGGCTACCACCACGGTGTACTCCATGGCTCCCCACTCCTGCAAGGTATTCACGAGCATTGCCACCGAGGATGCTTTCTGCCCGATAGCCACGTAAATACAATAAACAGGGTCACCCTTATCGAAATTCCTTTTCTGGTTCAATATCGTGTCCACAGCAATAGAGGTCTTTCCCGTCTGGCGGTCACCGATAATCAGCTCCCGCTGCCCCCGCCCGATAGGCACCATCGAGTCGATCGCCTTGATACCCGTCTGCAAAGGTTCTTTCACCGGCTGACGGTAGATCACCCCCGGAGCCTTACGTTCCAGCGGTAACTGCATCAACTCGCCCGGGATAGCCCCGGCACCGTCGATGGGGTCACCCAGCGTGTTGATTACACGCCCGAGCAGTCCTTCACCCACTTTAATGGAAGCGATGTTCCCGGTTCGTTTCACCGTGTAATTCTCCTTCACGCGGTCACCGGCATTCATCAGGATTACCCCCACGTTATCCTCTTCCAAGTTCATCGCAACACCCCGAACTCCATTCTCGAATTCGAGCAACTCGTTCGCCTGAACGTTATCCAACCCGAAGACATGAGCAACGCCGTCACCTACTTCCATCACGCGCCCCACTTCTTCAAAAGCCATTCGAGTATCCACCTCCTTGAGCTGCATCTCTAATATGTCCGATATTTCATTCGCTTTCAACATAAATTTTTACAATTGAAAATTAATAAACTTCTCCCAAGCCAAGCCCGTCACCTATCTCTTTGAGTTCCTTCATTAACGAGGCATCCAATTGCTTCGTACCTATCTGCAACACGAAACCGCCGATAATTGTCGAATCGATCTTGTAGGCAAATTCGATCTTCATGGAAGCGTAACGGCGCTTCACGAAATCCTCTATCCGTTCCATCGTTCCTTTCGGCAACTCTGCCGCCGTGGTTATCTTTACCCGGACAATGCCGTAGGCTTCCCGGTAGAGTTTTTGGAACATCAAACAAATCTGCCTCACGTACATCTCCCGGTGATTCCTTATCAATAAACGAATCCCTTTGATATAGGCTTCTCCCGGCTCGATACCGATAGCCGTGGAAAGAAGCATTTCCTTATCCTCGGGTGATAATAACGGATTCAACAAAGCTTTTTGCAAATCGGGATGCGCGATGTAGTTTGCCTCAAACAATTTCATCTTCTCGTAAACCAAATCGGCAGCACCCAGTTCTTGCGAGTATCGAAGCAAAGCCTTCGCGTATCTACGAGCAATCAATCCTTCGTCCATATCTTCCTCCTTTACTCTTTATTTTCAAGCTCGTTCAACAACTTGCTTATAATCTCTTCCTGAGATTTATCGGAAGTCAAGTCTTTCCGCATCACCTTCTCCGCAATCTGCAAAGACAATGATGCCACTTGTACCCGCAATTGCCGTTCTGCTTCCCGTTTTGCTTGCTCTATCGATAAATTGGCAGCCACCCTCACCCGTTGCGCCTCGTTCTCCGCTGACTTGCGTGCATCCGCTATCATCTCCCGTTTCAGTCGTTCGGTCTGCTGCAACACGTCCAGCTGTTGCTTGTGGGCTTCCGCCAGCAACGCCTTGGCGTCCATTTGCGCCTTTTCCCGGTCTTTCTTCGCTTCCTGGGCATAAACCACACCTTTATCGATAAAGTCCGCCCTCTCGTCCAACATACGGACAATGGCAGGCCAGGCGTATTTTGCCAGGATGCCGAAAAGAATCAAAAAGACGACCAGCATCCAAAACACTAATCCGAGTTCCGGTGTAAACAATGACATAGCTTCTTTTTATACAAACAATGCTAACAAACAAACGATTATCGCGAAAAGGGCAACACCCTCTATCAATGCGGCAATCACGATCATATTCGTTCTGATATTATTCGTTTCCTCCGGCTGACGGGCAATGGAATCCATCGCAGAGGAACCGATCTTACCGATGCCGATACCAGCACCAATGGCTGCTAAACCTGCTCCGACACAAGCACCTATCTTTGCCAGACTCATCCCGGCTGCCGCAACTTCCAATAAAATTAAACTTTCCATAACCTTACTTATTTTAGATTTATTGATTTTATTAATTCTGTGATTGAGAATCACTCAATCGTTTCACTCTTGCCAACCCGATAAATATCGTGGAGAGCAACATAAACACGTATGCCTGAATAAAACCGATCAGCACGTGAATCAAGTTCATGAACACGGCGAACAGTACCGAAAATATCGTCGTCACTCCCACCACGACCTGTCCCATCGCACTAAATATGAAGATCAGCGAAATCAGTACCAGAACGATCAAGTGTCCTCCCAGCATATTCGCGAAAAGACGAACCATTAGGGCAACAGGTTTCGTGAACACCCCGAAGATCTCGATAATCGGCAACAGGGGCACCGGGCATTTCAACGCAACCGGCACGTCCGGCCAGAATATCTCTTTCCAGTATTCCTTCGTCCCCGAAACATTGACCACGACAAAAGTACAAACCGCCAGCACGAGCGTGATAGACATATTTCCCATCACGTTCGCCCCTCCCGGGAAGAAAGCGACCAAGCCCATCAAGTTGGAAATGAAAATGAAGAAAAACAACGTCAGCAAGTAGGGAGCGTATTTCCTCGCTTCTTTCCCCAACACGCTCACGATAACTTCCTTGTACAACATTTCCACGACCATTTCCACGCTTCCGACGCCTTTTCTCGGGGCTTTATACTTGTTCTTCCGGTAAAAACGCACCAGAGAAAAAACGATCAACAACGTGATCAAGGCACTAATCATGATCGAGAACACGTTCTTCGTGATCGAGAAGTCATACGGGCGATACTCGTTCCCCGCGGCATCCGTGCCGACCACTTTCCCCTCGTGATTCCCGCCACGGGCAATATAGAACCCCTCGTAGACCTTCCCGTCCTTCAGGCGGCGGGAACTGAACACGTGCCAACTTCCGTCCTCTCCCCCCACGATCACGGGCAGTGGAAGGGTTACCCGTCCCACGATCTTCCAACCGTACTCGTCACCCAGATGCTCGAAAATGGTTTCTTTCGGGTTAAACGCCTGTGCCTCTTCCTCCACCTCCTGTCCCAGCGAATCTACCCGCGTAACAATATTATCCTGTGCCAAAAGCATCGATGCCCCTGCCAGCAGAAAGAATATCGTCAATATATGTCTTGCATAACTTTTCATTCGTGTATCAATTTATACATACCACCACGTTGTTGTCCCGAACCTCCACGACTCCCCCTTTTATATCGATGCTTTTCTCCCCGTTCGTTCCCCGGTAAATCAATTTCCCTACCGTCAACGTGGATACCAGCGGAGCATGATGATCCAGTATCGTGAACTGTCCCACCGTACCGGGCAATTTCACCATTTGCACCTCACCTTTATAAAGCACTTTTTCCGGAGATACTATTCTTAAAACCATCTTTACAATTTTAGATTTTAAATGATTCCAACCGCACTAGCCAACGCTTATTTTGTGATTCAATGATTTCCGATTCTGTGATTATAAATCACCTAATCCATTAATCGGCAATCACTAAATTGTTTTCGCTTTCTCCATCATCTCCTTGCCTTTCTTGATCACGTCGTCGATTGTTCCGGCGTTCATGAAGGCTTGCTCGGGATACTCGTCCATATCGCCATCCAGAATCATCTTGAAACCGCGTATTGTTTCTTCCAGCGGCACCATGACTCCCGGGATACCCGTGAATTGTTCCGCCACGTGGAAAGGTTGCGACAAGAAACGCTGTGCCCTTCTCGCACGAGCCACGACGATCTTATCCGAATCCGACAACTCGTCCACTCCCAAAATAGCGATAATATCCTGCAACTCGTTGTAATGTTGCAACAACTCGATCACCCGCTGTGCCGTCTGGTAATGTTCCTCGCCGACAATCGCCGGGTCGAGGATACGGGAACTCGATTCCAACGGGTCTACCGCCGGGTAAATACCCAATTCCGTGATCTTACGGCTCAACACTGTCGTGGCATCCAAGAAACTGAACGTCGTGGCTGGCGCCGGGTCGGTCAAGTCGTCCGCCGGCACGTATATTGCCTGAATAGACGTGATTGACCCGTTCTTGGTGGAGGTGATACGTTCCTGCAATTTACCCATCTCCGAGGCAAGCGTGGGCTGATACCCTACCGCCGAAGGCATACGTCCCAACAAAGCCGATACTTCCGAACCCGCTTGTGTGAAACGGAATATATTGTCAATAAAGAACAAAATCTCCTTTCCCCCCTCGTTGGAGTCGCGGAACATTTCCGCCACGGTCAATCCCGACAAAGCAACCCGCAGACGTGCACCGGGAGGTTCGTTCATCTGCCCGAACACGAGCGTAGCCTGCGATTGGCTAACTTTTTCCATGTCCACGCTTTCCAGATCCCATTCCCCGTTCGCCATTTTCTCCCGGAATTTATCGCCGTAGTTGATTACCCCCGACTCAATCATCTCCCGCAAAAGGTCGTTTCCTTCACGGGTACGTTCACCGACTCCGGCAAAAACGGAATACCCGTTATGTCCCTTGGCGATATTATTAATCATCTCCATGATTAGCACGGTTTTACCTACTCCAGCACCACCGAACAAACCGATCTTTCCTCCTTTGGAATAAGGCTCCAACAGGTCGATCACCTTGATACCCGTGAGCAACAATTCCTCCTGAATAGACAAATCCTCGAACTTCGGGGCTTCCCGGTGAATGGAAAGCGTATCCTTGTATTCCAGCGGCGCCAGATAATCGATGGCACTACCCGTCACGTTCAACAGGCGTCCCTTGATCTGGTCGCCCGTCGGCATGGTTAACGTTCGTCCCAGGTCAATTACCTTCATCCCGCGGTACAACCCGTCGGTTGTATCCATTGCCACGCAGCGCACGGTGTCTTCCCCCACGTGCTGCTCCACCTCGACGATCAATTTCGTCCCGTTATCCCTCTCGATTTCCAAAGCCTCGTAAATTGGCGGCAAATCTCCCCCGTCATTTTCGAAGATTACGTCCACAACAGGACCAATCACTTGCGTCACGTACCCGACATTCTGTGTCATAATATAGATTTTAAAACGTTCTTTAAATGCTTGCTTTTAACTTTAACGTATCTTCACCGGGAATGGTTTTCCTTCCATCGAATTTTCTGCTCTTTTTTACACGTTTTTTTTATCACGTGCACGATAATTATATCCCGGCAATACTGTTAAATCACTAGACGATCAATCCAATGGATGTAAGAACCCTGGACGTGTTTCTTAAATAAATAGTCTCGGAATTTCTCCAACCGGATCACGTGGAGAGATTTCAATACCGAATCCTGATATGAGAACGACTTCAAGAAACCAACTTTTTTCTCCTTATCCGTACTCGTGTCACCCGACAGATCTATTTGACCGGGAAGGATGAACGAACTACTAATGAAATCGTAAGCCTTGGTCAGATCGCCGAGGGTAAATCTCCCGTTCAAACGGACAGGAACCGGACATTCCGCCGTGGCATCCACGTCCTGTGCCAACGTCACTTCTCCGGACATCACCCGACTCCCGAAGCAAAACGTTATAACAACGACCGACAATATTTTTAGCCACAACTTCATTTTCCGTTTCTCTTATTGTTTCGTGAGCAATAGTGCAATTTCCATACCAAAACATTTCATTTGAAGAACTATTTCTGAACAATTGAAAGTTGAAAATTGCTTAAAGTTTGATGCTTTCCAGCGCCTTCAAGGCAATCTCGTCTTTGGCGTCCAATGTTAACACTTTGGAGAAGAACTCCTTTGCTTCCCCGTATTCAGCCTTTGCCGGATCCGGATTGCCGTTATTCTTCGTGGTGATGCCATCGGCAATGACGTAATGGTAGTAACCCAGGTATTTATAACTTTCTATCAATTCCCTTTTGTAACGTTCCGGGTTGTTCAAAGCGATCTCCACCACTTTCTCGTAATAAGGTTTCGCCAAACCCTCCACGGTTTCCGGGTCGAGCATTGAATTCACACGGGCACGCCATAAGTATCCCACGTAGCTGCCCGGTACTTTTTCGCTCAACGAGGCAAACAGGCTATCGGCTTTCACCAACTCCGCCTGTTGTTCGACGGCTACCGTGTCCCGGCAAGCCATGTTGTAATAACATCTCCCCAGTTTCAACAAATCCTCCGCCGAGGCTTCTTTCACGAAATCGATATACCGGTTGTAGTACACGACAGCCGAATCCAACTGGTTGGTCTTCACGAAAATATCAGCAATCTCCTTGTTTAACTCCTGATGTTTGTCATCAGCCAGTAAAGCCTTCGCGTAATACACTTGTGCATCTTCATAATTCTTGTTCGCAGCAAGTTGTTCGGCATAACATAAAAAATCCTGGTAAATCTGGTGATCTTCCGGAGTCGATTCGATAAAATGACGGATAGCCTCCAAGCACTTCTCCCCGTCCTCCCGTTTTGCCAGACAATAAGCATACAGACGTTTGGCGACCAGATTGTCCGGTCGTTCTTTCAACACTTGCTCCAACACCGGCAGCATCTCCGAGTATTGTTTGTCAAAATACAGGATTCCGGCATACCGCAACAAATTCTCGGTATCGTAATAACCGGAACGAATAAACTTCGTGTAATTCTCTGCCGCGGCTTTACTATTTCCCGACATCTCGTGCAATTCCCCCAACGAACTGTAAACACCACAGAAATCAGGCGATATTTCGCACACCTTGTTCAACTTTTCGAGGGAAAGTGAACGATTGGTAGACATATAGAGCCGTGCCTGCTTCAAGTATGCGCCCAAACAATTCGGGGAAAAATAAACCGCCATCTCGTATTTGGCACAAGCATCACCCGTGCGCCCCTGCATTTCCAACACATCCCCCTCCACGAGATAAGGCAAACCGCTCTTGTCGTCCAATTCCTTCGCCCGGTTCAGATACTCCATCGTTTTCGCGACATCCCCCTCGTGCAGGTAAGCCCGGGCTATAGCGACTTGCAAAGTGGCATCTTTCTTGTATCCTTTCGTCCCGAGCGCCTCTTTAAACAAGGATTCCGCACCCGAGGGATCGTTTTTCAGTTTCAATCCCCCCTGCCCTATTCGGTTGTAAGGATAATCCGGTTGTACCGCCACGCCTTTGTCATAATAGAAACGGGCAGAATCTCTTTGTCCCAGTGTCAGGTAACATTCACCCAGGTAATAATACGCCTCCGCCCGTGCCGACGGGTCGGTCAGTGCCGGCAAATTATTCAGGAAAAATATCTTCGCAGAACCCATCATTCCCGACTCGTAGAAATCTATCCCGACCCGGTTGTCCGCCGCTTTTGCGCTCACGGAAAAGAGCGAGAAGAAGAATCCGTATAATATCCATTTCGTTTTCATCGTTTTCAAGTTTTAAGTTAGATTTGGTCTCTCACGTTCACGATATTCACGGGCATCGTGGCGGGCAACAATCCCGTTTTCAAGATGATACGTTGCCCCCGCGAACCGGTAAAGAAGGACGTCAACCCCGAGGGCAACACGCTCCGGGGATCGTTCAAGAGAATATAAATATCCCGGCGTAAGGGGTATTGTCCCGTGTAAAGGTAATACTGGTAAGGTTGGTAGCTGTTCCCGTAGGTCGGGCGGTCGGCACGGCTGACACGGGCTACCTGTACCTCCCGGAGAAAATCCCGGCAAAGCGAGTCCCTCTCGTCGCTGATCCAATTTACCCCGATTACCCCCAAGGCTCCCGGCGTGTGTGCCACGTAGTCGATCACCTTCCGGTTAGTCCCGGCGGCGTGGCAACGATCAGACAATTTCTCTTGCCCGCAGATCGAGTCGATCACGTAACGCACGGTACTCGAATTAGGATGGTCGAACACGACCTGTATCTCTCCCGCGCGGGAAGCCGGGGTAAGTTCATCCCAACGGGTGATCTTCCCGGAAAACACTTTCCGCAAGGTACTCACGTTAAATATCGAATCGGCATTTTGCCTGTTGACAATCAAGGCAATCCCGTCCGTGGCTACTTTCACCGACTCCGGAAAAAACTTTCTACTATGGAATGACTCTAATTCGTTTTCCGTCAAAGGTCGTGTTGCCAACACCCACCGCACGCTGTCGCGCAACAATAGGTTAATCGCCTCCACCTCGCTCATGTAGAGCGGAATGACACCTGCCTGGTTGTATTGTGCCTCGAAAACGTTAATGCTTTCCTCCGCCAGCGGGGACAACGTTTCGTCGACAGCAACCCGGATAACCCCGCTAAACAGGGTATCCTGGACTCCCGATGTTTTCCCTTTACAAGCCACAAGGGACATCAGGCACAACAGCCAAAAACCGATTCGAATATTCATGATCGTTATTATTTAAGTTACCAGTCTTCAAATATGCCTTCGGCAGATACCGATTCCGGATGATAACATCCCTTCACCTCACCCTGCCGAAGGCTCTCCCGACTGCAACATTCCTACTTTTGTAATTTAAAGGAAATAGGTAACGTGAACCGAACGGATACCGCCTCGCCCCGCTGTCTTCCGGGTATCCATTTCTTCATCGCTTTGACAACCCGGATCGCCTCCTTGTCTAAAGACGGGTCCACGGAACGAAGTACCAGCACGTCGCGTACCGCACCGTCACGCCCGATGACAAATTGCACAATGACCTTTCCCTCTACATTCATTTCCTGTGCGATAGACGGGTAGTGTATCTCTTTACCTATCCATTTCATCAGGGCTGCCATACCACCGGGATATTCCGGGGCTTGTTCCACGACCTGAAATACCTCGTCGTCGCTCGCCACGATCAACTTGTGATCTTCCAAGTCGGCAATGTCCTGCCCGTTATCCTCGTCGTTTCCTTTCACGTCAGCCACGGAAATAGCCGCTTTCGCTTGGTTCACTTCCTCCTGCGTCTTCATCTCGTCCGCCTCGTTCACCTCCTCGTCCTTTTTAATTACAGGGGCTGTAAATTTGATCGTCGTCTTCAAGGTAGGGGGAGGCGGCACGTTCACCGCCACGATCTTGTTCTCTTCCTTCACCTCCGGCAATTCCATTTTTATATTGGAAAGCTCGGTCACCGTTACCATTTTCTCCTGTGCCTTCACCGGGGTCAGGAATCGGATAAAGGCAGGAAGCACCATCGCCAGCACGATACAGCCTATAATCACGATATAGGCTACCAGGTGGCGCCGGGAGGACTGCTTACGGAGTTCGTAAGCGCCATAGTCCTTGTTCTTCCCGGCAAACACCAGTTCGCACCACTCCATCGAATTTATATGAATATCTTTTGCCATAACCTACTGTTTTAACTCCCGGTACTCGACAACTTCTTTCAGATCGTCGGCGTACCCGTCATGTGTTTTATCCTGTAACAGGCGCAAGTCGCCCGGCGTGATGTCCATGATGGCGTAACGTCCGATATTGCATATCTGCATCTCGTCGAGCACGTCTATCAGGTTCTTGTAATTAGAGAAATCCGTTGCCTTGATCAATACCACGGGCGAATCCTTGTCCTTCCGGACTTCCGCCGCCTCCGTCATGTACTCGTCGTTCGTGATCTCCAGGTTTGCTTTCTTCTGTTTCAGTTCCCGGATTTTCTGCATCACCATCTGGTTGCGTCCCAATAGTATCGCACGCAGACCGTTCGGGGAAAAGTCCGTTTCCTGTATCATATCGGGGTTCTCGTAATCCGGTTCACCCATGTAGTAATACACTTTTCCCTCTTTTCCCAGCAAGACGGTCATCGCCTTGGAAGCCTTCACCTTGTTCTGCTCCTGCTCGTTCAGCAAATCCTTCCTCGGCATACTGATTTCCATCGTCTGGGGCTTACTCATGGAAGTACAGAGCATGAAGAAAGTAATCAGCAACATATTCATATCCACCATCGGCGTGAAGTCCACCCGGATACTGAATTTTTTCTGCTTGCCTTTCTTGCGTTCCCCGCTTCCGTTTTGTTCTATCTCTGCCATAATATTCGTTTCAAGTTTTAACCTGTAACTTTCGTCACACTTGGGGCATATTGCGCAGGGAGGTAATCAGGTTGTACCTGTTCTCCCGTAAATCCTGCAATGTTGCCATGATATCCTTAATCAACGGGTAGGGCGTGTTCTGGTCTGCCTTGATCGCGATCACCAGCTCTTTGTTCACCTCGCGGGCAAACTGCATCCACGACCGGAACTGGTTGTTCGTGCTATCGCAAGGAATCCCGTAATTCATCACTACCTTGTCCTGATCTTCGGGGGACAACGCAAGGAATTGTTTCATCCCTTGAATCGGTACCCCGAAAGAATTGCACAGGCTGAACTTTTTCAACTCCTCGTTGGTAAATTCAATCTGGTAGTTCTCGCCCATCTTTTTCAATACTTCCATTCTGTCCTGCGGCTTATCCAAGCTCATAAACACTTTCCCGGACGGTTCGACCAATATCGACACGATATTGTTGTCGGGAATCTTGATATCCGAAACCGACTGCGGCGGGTTCACCTTCACCGGCTCCTTCTGGATAAACGTCGAGGTCAGCATGAAGAACGTCAACAACAGCACCGTCACGTCGCTCATGGCAGTCATGTCGATAAATGTCGATTTCTTCTTTATTTTCTGGCTCATGACTCGAGTATTTACGGTTTCAAGCTACTTTTTCACAGAGAATGTTTGCACGATGTAAGCACCGATTTCGTCGATACTGTGCGTGATGCCGTCAATCTTGCTCGTGAAGAAATTGTAAGCGATAACGGCACAGGCTCCGGTGGCGATACCGAACGCCGTGTTCACCAGCGCCTCCGAAATACCGGTAGACAAGGCGATAGAGTCCGTCCCCCCGGCGGAAGAAAGTGCCGCGAACGATTTGATCATACCGATCACCGTCCCGAGCAATCCCATCAACGTCCCGAGCGTGGTGATCGTCGCGATCACGCCTAGGTTCTGTTCCATAGTAGGCAATTCCAACATGGTCGCCTCCTCGAGGTCTTTCCGTACAGCCAGCTGCTTTTCTTCTTTTGTCAAGGTATCACAAGTATCTACCTGAGTATAAGTCGAGAGCGACGCCTTAATAACGTTTGCCACGGTTCCTTTCTGCTCGTCACATGATTGGCGGGCAGCCTCGATGTCCCCGTGCTCCAACTGATCTTTGACCGTGGTCACGAATTGTTGCAGGTTCTTCTTCCCCTTTGCCTTACGCAGGGCGATCAAACGTTCCACGCTCAGGGTCAACACGGTAAACAATAACGTTTGTATAATAGGTACGATCACACCACCTTTATATATCGTACCCAACAGGTTTCCCGGTAGCGGGTGATTGTTCGGGTCATTATTAATGAAGTTAGCCGGGTTGCCGTACACGAAATGATAAATAATCATCGCCAGGATAAAACACAAGATGATGATCGGAAATGCAGAAATACCAAAATTTCTCTTTGTTCCTTTTGTAGATGTTGCAGTCTTTTTCATAACAAATTTATTTTGAATTTTTATAACGCGGAATATAAAGCCAAGAATACTAACCCGAAGACAACAAGCATGATAGCTATCGGGTATACTGTCTGAAACAATGCTGATTTTGTCACTTTACTCATTTTTGTATTTGTAGTTTCCATAGGTCTATTTCTTTTAAATTGTTGTATTAAAAATAAGGATGCAAAATACCTGTCCGTATCCCGACACGAATACCGATTTCATGATAAGCACCTGTAAAACAGAGTGTAGCATCCCCCTTTATCATTTTATACAGGCATACGAAACACCTGTACCATAATGACATGGCACGGACAGACTAAACCTATGTATGGCTAAATGACTATTTTACACAAGTCGAACAGGTAGAACCCCTGTATATGACGAATACCTAATAACTCGGAAAAACTCTCGATGGAATGTTCTTCCCGGATACTGTACTCCGACTTGTGATTCGCGAGTTGCATTTTACGATAGAGAGAAAAAGTGATTTGTTGCTCCCGACTTTTCGCGGTGGAAATTTCTTGGCTGGAAAGAACCCGTGACCGTTCCACCGCCCAATGTTTATCGGTAGTAGAAGTTGCCACTTGGGAAGTGCCGGATTGTTCCGTGTTTTGAGCCGGGGATTCGGGTTTAGTTCCCTTGGAATCTGTGTCTCCAAAGGCGTTTACCCCGATTGTTAAAAGCAAGAGTAACAGTGAAAAATATCGAAATACTGTTCTTTTCATTTCTCTCTTTTAGTATCCCAAAGATAACTATTTATTTTATCTCTGCAAATTTTTTTAGCTTAATATTAAGGTTAAATTACTTAAAATTCAGCCTTTTGATTTCTTATACGAGAAAGCCTGTTATGTTTGTTTCACACTTTCCAACTTTTCATCTTACAAATTTTCCTTTCCGGTTTATGCCACACCATCTTACAATCTTCACGAACGACTCCGATTTATAAACTAAATTCATATCTTTGCACCCGTTTAAAAACAAAGGCATGAGAATAAGTTCATTGTATTATAGGGACAACGTCCGGATCGCTTTCCCGATTATGCTTTCGCTGGCGGGACAGGCGGTGGTGCAGATGGCAGACAACATCATGGTCGGGCAACTCGGGGCTCCCGAGCTGGCAGCGGTGTCGCTTGCCGGGGCGATCATCATGAACACGATGGTGATCGGCATGGGAATTGCCACGGGACTGACTCCCCTCGTGGGACAAGCCCACGCGCAGGACGACCACGAGCGGGTGGCGGGATTTTTCCAGAACTCCCTCTTGCTGAACTCCGCGGTTGCCCTCCTGCTCACGTCTTTTCTTTTTATACTCATGCCTTACCTGTCGATGATGGGACAACCCGAGGAAGTGGTGGCGTTAAGCAAGGGATACTACGTGCTGACCTCCCTCTCCCTTATCCCTTTTATTCTTTTCATGACTTTCAAGCAATACATGGAAGGCATCGGCAACACGAAAGCAGCTATGGTCATCACGATCTCGTGCAACGTCATGAATATTATCCTGAACTACATATTTATATACGGTAAATTCGGGGCTCCCGTCCTTGGCGTGGCTGGTGCGGGATTGGCAACCCTTATATCGAGGCTCATGATGCCCGTCGCGTTCTTTCTTTACATCCGCCGTTCCGGGGTATACTCCACCGTGTTCCGGTTTTTCCGGCGGACGAACACCAGCGGTCGCAAGACCCGCCAGCTCCTGCAAGTGGGTTATCCCATCGCCGGGCAAATGGTGGTCGAATACCTTTCCCTCAGCCTCATCACCGTCATGATGGGTTGGTTGGGTACGGTGGCACTTGCCGCCAACCAGATCGTGCAATCCATGATCAGCCTCACGTTCATGATATCCAGCGGTATTGCCGGGGCTTCCACGATACTCGTCAGCCACGAGTACGGGCGTCATAACTTCGCCCGAATGCGTCGTTATGCCCATGCCGCCCTGCGTCTTGCCATGGTCTTCATGGCGGGAGCCGCCGCCGTCTACGCCCTTTTCGGCGCACAAATCGCTTCCGTCTTCACGCCCGACCGGGAGGTGGTCGAGGTTGCCCGCCAACTGTTCTTCGTCGTTGCCGTGTTCGAAATATTCGATGGGCTACAAGTCACCGCCCTCGGCGCCTTGCGGGGAATCACCGACGTGAAGCACCCGATGGTGTATGCCTTCATTTCCTACGTTTTTGTCGCCGTACCCCTCGGTTACATCACCGGCATCCTGCTCGGCTTCGGGGCTTCCGGGTTACTTTCCGGATTCTGTGGCGGGTTAATGTTCGCCGCCACGCTCTTTATCCGCCGATTCAACAAGAGTTGCCGTCAAATGATGTCCCGTTAAGATTTTTTTATACTTTCAAGGCAACATTATTGTTTAAATGACGAATAAAATGTAACTTGCATCGTATAAATTACATAAATAATACTAAGACTTATATACTATACATCATGAAGATAGAGACTTATAAAACACCGGAAGAAGCGTTGCGTGCGACCAGCGAAGCACTCGCCTCGGTGATAAAAAAGAGCAAGTCGAAGCCGTTCCACTTGGCATTGTCCGGGGGAACAACCGCGCAAGCGTTGTTCAAATTGTGGGCGGAAGAATACAAGGAACTTATCCCGTGGAACAATCTCCGATTCTACTGGGTTGACGAACGTTGCGTGTCGCCGGATGACGACGAAAGTAATTACAAGCACGCCGACCAGTTGTTATTCACCCCGTTGGCAATCCCCTCCAACCATATCCACCGGATCTGGGGAGAACAGGAACCCAAGGTAGAGGCAGAACGCTATTCCGAGATGGTGAAATGGGAACTTCCCGGCTATTCCAGCACTCCCCGCTTCGATTGTGTTATCCTCGGCGTGGGAACAGACGGGCACGTGGCATCCATATTCCCCAATGACATAAACCTACTTACTGACCGTCGCGTATATGCCGTGTCACAACATCCTATCACAGGACAACAACGCATCACCATGACGGGTCCCGTTATCCTGAAAAGTTCCGCTATCTTGATTCCCGTGATCGGTAAAGAAAAGCAAGAAATCATGGAGCAAATCGCCCACAAGGCAAAAGAATACCCCGCATCCTACATCCTCGCTCATTCGCCTGCAGCAATGGTATTCACGGACAGGGAAGTAAACTAAAAGTTAAAGCATTCAGCGATTGCCGATTAAATCTAAAATTTACAAGGATAAAAAATAAACGGTAGCTCAAAAGCTACCGTTTATTTTTTATCCTTGTAAAGACTTTCTTAAAATCTTCTTTCTCTGTCTCTATCAAAACTACGTCCGCCGCCGTTTCCGCTACGACGATCGCGTCCGCCGCCACCGCCACGGTTGAAACCACCGCCACGATTCCCGGCAGGTCTATCGGTTCTCGGTTTAGCCACGTTCACGCTGATTACCTTGCCGTCATATTCAGCTTGGTTCAACTCGTCGATAGCTTTTTGTCCTTGTTCGTTTTCGGGCATTTCCACGAAACCAAAACCTCTTGAACGTCCGGTTTCTCTGTCCATGATAACTTTTGCTGAAGAAACTTCACCGTATTCTTCAAATAATTCTTTTAAGTCCGCGTCAGTCACGTCGTAACTTAGATTTGAAATGTAAATGTTCATTAATACAAACTTTAAAATAATTAATAACTGCTTTGAGGTTGAATATTGCCTAATGAAAGTCTGCTTAACGATACATTTAAAACACGATGAAAGGCAAACACTCTGTTATCAAATCAAAACTCAAATATCACTGCAAATTTATAACAATAATTCAAACAAACAAATACCGCAGAAAAAATTATTCCACAGTGATAAAACTTTCATTTTCGGCACTTTCTGTCCAAACCATCCCCCTTTTCATCCTCGAATTCGGTCTTGTCAAATTGTTGTTGCGGCATCTGATTTTCGCCTACCCAACTCTTGTCCTGTTTGGATGGAATATTCTTCTCCGCACGGCGATCTTTCTCTTCGTGTTCCTTTCTTTCTTCCTCTTTCTCTTTCATGATTTCTTCATTTTAATTAACAACACCGGTTACCCGAAAAGTAGCCAAGTTGTCATGTAAACGAGAAAAAGGAAAGACAAGTTTCATTTCACAGTGACATTAACACGAGCATTGCTGCCGTTAGCCGCCTGGTAATCGTCCCACCGGACTTTCTGCCGGGCGGTCAGTGTCAATTCCAGCGTCTGCTCCACCGCTTCATCCGAGAACTGGTTGCCGCAAAAAAGCCGGAATTCCTTCCCCAACACCATGCCGGTAGCATCCAGAGCGGCGACATGATTGCCATAACAATACAAAATCATTAACGAGACACACCCGGACAAGTCCATCCCAATGAGACGATCGTTATGGCAATACAATTCTTTTAACGCCGCACATCCTTTCACGTCCAACGACGCGAGAGAAATATTATCATGACACCTCAGGCACTCTAACGCCCGACATCCCGTGACGTCAAGCTCGGAGAGTGAGGTATTATAGCAATACAATCTTTCCAAGGAAGTACACCCGCATACATCCAGCGAAACAAGTGAAGTATTATGATTGCAGTATAACTCTTTCAATGCCTTGCACCCCGAAACATCCAACGAAACGAGAGGGGTATAGTAACAAATCAATTTTTCCAACGATGTAAAATATTTAATACCTTCCAACGACTTGATATTCATCCTACCGACATTAAGCCACGTGACTTTTGCCACCTCTTTCGGGATAATGTACCCCTTCTCGTCAGCATACCCAAAGCTGATGCAATAACGCCGGAACACCGTGTCCGGGATCAGAAAACTCTCTTCTCCGGACATATGCTCCCCGGCACTCGGAAGTAAACCGTCTCTCTCTTTATCCGCCAATGGAACGACGACCCCAGCCGTACTTGTCTTCATACCCGCCAGCAACACCAAGATTCCTATCATTAACACGCACTTCCTTATCATTAGTTCTTTCTTTGTTTTAATTCTTCAATTACTTCCACCACGTCCTCCGAACATAGGGAAAGAGATGTACCCCCCCAAACCGGACGTAAACGTATGAATAATCCATCGTTTATTGCTATCGTCAATAAAAAATGAATATCAAAACAGACAATTTCGTAACTTATTATTTGCTAGGAACAAAAAATAAACATTTATCATTGTCGTTTATCGAAATTATTAATATTTTCGCGTATAAATAAACGATCGTTTATTTATACAAAAATTTCACCAGCATAAAAAACACTATTTCATTAATCTTGAGCATATTATAGAAGGATACCTCCTTCCCGGATGGGAAGGAGGCGCCTGTATCAATCACTTACCGGATAGATACACTTTGAATTGGATGCACGCCTATTGTCGTGAAACACCGCAAAAATATAAATGTAAATATTAGCGATAACCATCGCCTTGAAATCGTATTCCCGAACCAACTTGCCGTCCTCCCCGGCAACAGCCTTGCACAGGGTGCGTGCGTTGAGCTGCACAAACCGGTTCCCGGCGAATTTCCCGCGGGCACGCTCTACTAACCCGACAAGAATGGCGTCGAACACGACCGGCGCCATATGCCCGCATCCCCCGAAACCTTTAATACGCACATCGCATGCCTCCCGATCCTCGTCATTCCTGAACGTGGGTTTCGCCCCCCCCTTCTTGGAACTGATAATTTTTCCGGAAGGACTCATGTGATACTTTTTGTCCCCGATACTCCTACGTATCTCGAACAGGAAATCTGACTTAACTTCTGCCATAACTCATTTTTTAGTTAATAATAATTCTATTCCTCCGTATTAGCTTCGGATGCAAACAATCAAAAAAGGCTTCCATAGGAACATTGCGAATGACGGCCCCTTTATTATATAAAAAAAGCAAAAATTTCCCCCTCACCCCCACAAAATCGTTCCCGTTTTATACTTCATTTACAATTGACCGTTTTTTTGAATTTTAATCGATTTTTTCAGATATCGGCTTTCCCCTTGCCACACGCGGGATACAGCACTACTACGCTTTGCGTTAACCTACTCTTAAATTGCCCGTGAATTGGTCTTAACCCGGCAGAACTGTTTAACGACACGACAACGACACGCTGACGCCTTTTTGCAATAACCGCAACGCTTTCACCTCCCCCCGGACTATCGCCGTCAAAACCGTGAAAAACGGGGGCATAAACGACAGAATTACTTGTCTTTTTGTTTTTTTACCCTGCCAAGAGGGGAATTTTTCACAAAAAAATCTATTATACAATAAAAGAGCATTCTATGATACGAACAGATTTGGACTTGATAAACGTGAAAAACGGGTAAGAATAGGAGGAGCCGAAAACATTCAAAAAAGTAATATCCTAAAAAAAGTAATTAAAAAAGGGCTCCTCCTACCAATTTTTCCAGAATCATCTCCTGTCGCAAGTTATGAATATCGCCCGCGTAATAATCCACCAGACCCGTACAGTACAATTTTCGGGCACCGGCGAGCGCTTCTTTCCCGTAATACCCCGCGAACGAGAGCAGGTTGACTTGAATGCGGCATCCCAACACCTTCAGGCGTTCGCAATGCTTCACCAGGTCGGCTGCATAAAAAGCGTAGCGTTCCGGGTGAGCCATCACGGGCACGTATCCTCGACCAAGCAACCCGAAGATGATCTCATCCGCGTGGATCGAGGGAGCCACGAAACTATGCTCGACAAGTACTTCCCGCCCGGGAGAAGCGATAATCTCGTCCTGCAACAACAATCCCAACATGAACTCGCCCATGCGGTACTCTGCCCCCGCATCCACGGCGAGGCTTATCCCCTCTTGCGCCAATCGTGCCTTCAGCAACATCAGCATACTCTCTATATCCCGACGCCCGTTCATCAACGCCGGATAAGCCACGTGGGGCGTGCAGGTCAGATGCTGCAATCCCAACGCCACCAGCCGCCGGATGACCTGCACGGATTCGTCCATCGACCGCACCCCGTCGTCCAGCCTGGGCAAAAGGTGGGAATGAATATCCCGCCGGTAATCGAATATAAATTTCTCGTGGCGCTTAAAAAATAACATACCTTATTTATTATCATGTTCCCGGTAATACCCGTAACCGTATCCATAACTGTAATAACCATAGCCTCCACCGCATTCGGCACGCACGCCGTTCAGCAATATTCCCATCACGGGCAAACGTCCTTCCCCGTTTATCGCCGCAACAATCCTCAACGCATCCTTCCTCAACACGTTCGCCCGTACCACATACACGCAAGCATCCGACAACTTGCCCAAGGCGAATCCCTCGGCAAGAATCCCTACCGGGGGCGTGTCCAAGATGATACACGAATAACGTTGCTTCATCGCTTCCAGCAACTCGCTCACGCGGGAATCAGCGAGCAATTGCACCGGATTGGGTGGCACCACACCACCGAACAGGACGTCCAAATGGTCATCCACCGGACAAATCAACCCCGCCACATCGTCCACAAGCCCTGCCAGGTAAGCGGACAAACCTTTATCGCGATTCTGCCCAACGAAATTATGCAGGCTAGGATTCCGCAGATCGCAACCAATCAACAAAACCTTCTTCCCTGTCTTAGCGTACGCATTCGCCAAATGCGTGGCGATTAATGATTTCCCCTCGCCAGGAATAGTCGACGTAACCATAATCACGGGACAAGCTTGTTGCTTCAACATATAATTCAACTTTTCACGTATCAGGTGCATGGATTCCGACTGCACGAAATCTTCCCGTGTAATCAACTTCTCTCCAACCACTTCGGGAAACGTCCCGAGCAGGGAAACCCCAATTCCCCTCTCGATATCCTCAACATTCCTCACTTTATTATCCAGCATATCTCTAGCCAACACGCCCCCGACCGGTAACATGATACCCAACACCATCCCTACTAGCAACAGCATGGCTTTACGAGGCGACACGGGTGCATCCCCGGTATCCGGATCCTCGATGATTTTCGCTGTCGGCACGTACACCAGCTTCGCGATCTCCGCTTCCTCCCGCTTCTGCATCAGGAAAAGAAAAAGGTTCTCCTTCAATTCTTGTTGGCGGGCGATAGCACGGTATTGCTTTTCCTGGGCGGGCACGGACGTCAAACGTTTATCCACGGAAATATTCTCCAGTTCCATCGTATTTATCTTGATCTCCAACCTTTTTTCCACGTTGGCAACAGCCTCGCGGATACTCATTCTCATCTCCCGCAACTGCGCATCCAAGCCCGTCACGATAGGATTGTCCTCCCGGGCACTCAGCAAAAGTTTATTTCTCCGCAACACCATCTCGTTATAGCGGGATATACCGCCGTTCACTCCCTCGTCAGAAATACCCAAATTCTCCGGCAGCAAGCCGAAACTCGCATCCTCCCACTTTTCCAATAACACCCGGATACTACGTACCACGTCAAATTCGGTCTGCAATTTCAATAATTCCGTACCCGCCAATTTCTTACGTTCCATCACGAACTCGGCATCGGCAACGATGTTCGTCAACTTGTTCGTCCGCTTGAAACGCTCGGCATCATCCTCTATCGTACCCAACTCCCGGTTAATCACTTCCAGGCGGGCATTGATAAACTCCACGGTCTTGGCGGAAACCACCTGCTTGTCTGCCACCCCATTCTCGTTATAACGATCAACCAACGCACGAATCAAGTCGTTTCCCCGCCTCGGCACGGCATCCTTTACCGCCAAGCGAAGCGCATTCGTGTTTTTATCGAGAGGAGCCACTTCCAGTTTCTTGTAAAAATCCTTCGTTGCCGAGGCGTAAGAATATAAATACACACGAACCACGCCTGACGGACACTCCCCGTTCCTCTCCACCGAAATCGCATACCCATCCACCGGGATTCGTTCCGAAAAGCACCCCGCGTGAATGATCTCCCCGGACGGGGCTGTCACGACCGCCGTATCGCCCGAGAACGCCACCGTGAAGCAAGTATCCCTTATTGCCCCGGGGTTGTCTACAAGCACCTTAATAGGAGAGTCCTTGTACAATTCCGTAAACCTCAATATCCCCTCCTCGAAATAGCGGACGTTCAATTCCAGATCACTCACGGTTTCCCGCATCAGGTTTTTGGATTGCAACTCAACCAGTTCGTTTTCCACGTACTTGTCCCCCTGAAAGAACCCCATCTCTTTCATCATCACGCTTGTACCTAATTCCCCTTTCTTCGAATCACTAATCATGACCTTGCTCGAGACATTGTAAATAGGCTCCCGTGTTACACAATAAAACAACATCGCACCCACGCACAAGGGAATGGACACGAGAAACCACCTCCATCGTGCCATAATCTTGTAAAACAACACCCTCAAATCAATCGTTTCTTCCTGCTCGGACACAGGAATCTCATTACCATTCACGTTCATACACGCTTGTTTCATTAAAATTAAAAAATGCAACCAACCCGGAGAACCGCCGCAACCTACCTCAGAATCAGAGCTAACACCGCCACGAATGTCGACACGCTGGATAGCACGTAAGGCAAAAAAGTTCCCACATTCCCTCCCACAATGCGTCCCCTGCTGGGCTCCACGTACACCACGTCATTCTGCTGAAGGTAAAAAAACGGGGAATAAACCAGATTGCCGGAGGTTAAATCCAAACGGGCAAAAGTCTTCTCTTTCCCGTTCTCGCGCATGACCAGCACGTTCCGCCTTTTGGCATTAATCTGTAAATCCCCCGCCATGCCCAGCGCATCGAATATGGACACTCGCTCACTGGTCACCTTGTAACTGCCCGGATTCCGGACTTCTCCCAAGACAGTCACCTTGAAATTCTGAAATTGTATCGTCACGATTGGATTTTTCAAGTACACCGCAAGTTTCTCCTTTAGCATTTCCGACAACTCAACTCGAGAGATCCCGTCCACACGCAACTTTCCCAACACGGGGAAATCGATGTACCCTTCTTTATCCACGAGATAGCCCGGAGGGGATTGCTGTCCCGTCGAGGCAACCTCTCTTCCCAAACCAATCATCGGAGTATTGAAAGGCAAAGCCGCCTCCGGGTCGTCACATGAAACCACGATAGATAGTAAGTCATCAATATGGATAACCGTTTTATACTCGAACTCCGATTCTAGCCGTCCATTCTCCTTCACGTCCTGCAAGTAAACAATATCTTTACTAGAAGCACACGAGAAAAAAACGATCCCACACGCTATCGACACAATCCACTTGTTTACAGACATATAACTCCTTCTTTTATGTAACATTACGCTATCATTAAACCAACGTTTTTTGATTGTTAAATAAATGAGGATTTACACGGCAAGAAAAGATCGGAATATTATTTATAATTAAATGATTATTATGGAATTAACCACTTACCAGGAATAGCTTGTTGTGGTCGATTTTACGATATTTATAATTGTTCATTTATTGAGCTACAAATATATATATTTTTCAATACAGTTTGAATTATATTCCATATTTTATATATACACATTTTACATCCAAGAGAAGGAAATACGATACAGAAAAGCCATGAAAGCCTTTGCACGAAAAGACAAAACAACAAAACAGGTTTTTGTTTCTAAAAAATCGAATGTATTTCTTTAACAATATTTACGACAGTATACCCGTTTCCCGAACAGAAGGCATAAAAATAACCGCTTTCACCCGGCTATCAACTTCACCCCGAATGAAAACGGCTCTTGTAATACTTTTCCCCCGCAACGACTTTTCAGGCATCAAATCCCGGTCTTTTGAAAGAACGGGCATTCGGGAAGAAAGCGTCAATATCTTCTTCCAATTGTTCCAGCACCACGATTGCCCGAGATGCCTCCAGCCCGAAGCCGGGTACATGATCCCGTATCACCGCCCACGCCACACGGGAAATCTCGACAGCAAGCAACATCACCTTTGCCGACCCGTTGTAATCCTCCTCCTCCTGCGTGGCATTCAACTTGTCCGCGTAAAGAAAGTACCCGCAAAGGGCACGCTTCATCTTGGAGCGAATCAAATCCATGTACCAATTTACTTCCAACAAGGCATCCTCCACCTCCCGTGTCCGGGGCGACTTCCCCTGTGGTATTTCCACAGAATCAAACCACCGGTAAATATCCTCTTGACATTTGTCCGCCAGCGTGTGATAAATACGTTCACATTTCATCATATCCTCGCTCTCGACCTGCCTCGCCACTTCCTCGTCCTGATCCTCCAAATCCTCGTAGTCTTCTCCCCAGAAGCCCTTGTCCACTTTTTCCGCCGAATAAATATCCTCGATCCCCACACCTCGCTCATCCGCTAACTCACGCAACACGTCAAAAGTCGAGTCAAATATATTCTTCAGACGAGCTAACGCTGACTCGTCATCGTCAGGCATATCCTCCCCCAGATTCACCCTCGTTCTTTCCTTCAATTTCTTCCCCATCATGTAACTCATACAGCGAATCTGGAGTTTACACCGTTCACACCATCTGTCGCAATAATTGTAGATACCCGGCACAAAGCCGTTATCTACAATTTTCTTTTCTTTCTTCTTAGGCACGTTCTTTTCTCTTATCCGATTAATTTTTTATACCGTATACGCTTCGGGGTCACGTCCCCCAACCGCTTCCGTTTGTTTTCCTCGTACTCGGAGTAACTTCCCTCGAAATAAACCACCTTGGAATCACCCTCGAATGCAAGAATATGCGTGGCAATGCGATCCAGGAACCAACGGTCGTGCGACACTACCACGGCACACCCGGCAAAGTTCTCCAAACCTTCTTCCAGAGCCCGCAACGTGTTCACGTCAATATCATTCGTCGGCTCGTCGAGCAGCAACACGTTGGCATCCTCCTTCAAAGCCATGGCAAGATGCAAGCGATTCCTCTCCCCGCCGGACAATATCCCGCACTTCTTCTCCTGGTCGGTTCCGGAAAAATTAAACTTGGAAACGTAAGCACGGGCATTCACCTCCCGTCCGCCAAGATTAATCATGTCACTACCCCCGGATATTACCTGATAAACCGTCTTTTCCGGGTCGATAGCCTTATGCTGTTGATCCACGTAAGCAATCTTCACCGTCGAACCGACCTCGAAAGTTCCCTTATCCGGCGTCTCGGAACCCATAATCAAGCGGAACAAAGTAGTCTTTCCCGCACCATTCGGTCCGATTACCCCGACAATACCCGCTGGCGGTAACTGGAATTCCAAATCATCGAACAGCACCTTATCCCCGTAAGCCTTTGCCACGTGCTCCGCCTCGATCACTTTATTCCCCAGACGCGGACCGTTCGGTATATATATTTCAAGTCTTTCCTCTTTCTCCTTCACGTCCTCGTCCATCATCCGGTCGTATGCTTTCAAACGGGCTTTACTCTTTGCCTGACGGGCTTTCGGTGCCATCCGCACCCATTCCAACTCCCGCTCCAACGTCTTTCTCCGCTTACTCGCCTGCTTTTCCTCCTGTTCCAGACGATTGGCTTTCTGCTCCAACCAGGACGAATAGTTGCCTTCCCATGGAATACCCTCTCCCCGGTCCAGTTCCAGTATCCATCCCGCCACGTTATCCAAGAAATAGCGGTCGTGCGTGACACAGATCACCGTACCCTCGTACTGGTGCAAATGTTGCTCCAACCACTCCACCGACTCCGCATCCAGGTGGTTCGTTGGCTCGTCGAGCAACAAGATATCCGGCTCCTGCAATAACAGACGGCACAAAGCCACCCGCCGCCGTTCGCCTCCCGACAAGTTTTTCACCAAAGCATCCGATTCCGGGCAACGCAGGGCATCCATAGCCCGTTCCAGCTTTTGGTCAATCTCCCAACCGCCGTGATGCTCGATCAATTCGGTCAACTCACCCTGCCGGGTCATCAACTTATCCATCTCATCGTCGCTCATCGGTTCGGCAAACCTCATATTCACCTCCTCGTATTCTTTCAACAGATCCATCACCTGCTGAACGCCCTCCTGCACGACTTCTTTAACCGTCTTCGAATCATCAAGCTGAGGCTCCTGAGGTAAATAACCGATAGAATGCTCCTTCAACCAGATCACCTTCCCCTCGTAATTCGGGTCTAACCCGGCGATAATCTTCAACAAAGTAGATTTACCCGACCCGTTCAAACCAATTACACCAATCTTCGCTCCGTAAAAAAAGGATAAATAAATATCCTTAATAATCTTTCTTTGTGGCGGTATCGTCTTACTCACGCCCATCATGGAAAAAATAATTTTTTTCTCGTCTGCCATACCAATAATTTACACTATATTATGTTTCACATCTATCACACAACTAATTATTTTTAAAATGAATACAAAGATACATTATATCTTCAAATTTAAAAATACGCTTGAATCGTTATACGAAACCAAAATAAAAATCGTTACAATATCACCCCGATTTTTTAAAATTTTCTTGCAAAACAGTAACAGCTCAAAACTCAAACGACTGTCTATTAAAAATATACAAAAAAATTCCAAATCAACCCCGAATTCAAAAACATTCCGCATCACAATTTATAATACATATAATTAACAATAATTTAGATAAAATCAACACGACATTCAAAAAATAGACTATACAGCCATATTGCAGCTAACGAAAAAGGAGGTGTGTCAGAACACACCTCCCTATCACACTTATTCACACAGATTAATCAAACAGATAATTCAATTTCAACACCAATAAACGATAATGCTCACGAATCTTATCGTTCCCGGCATTCGACCTTGCTTTGGCCATTTGGTACACCTTGCGCAAATACTTCATCACCACCGGACGCTTTGCCGTTTTATCTATTCTAGGCGACATCACGATCTCTGCTAAAATCTGTTCCCCTTCATATTCAAGACTTTGTTCACGTCCATGTTTATGGCAACTGCAAGTAGACTCGTTCGCCAACGCTTGCAACATATTTCCCTTCCCGTTGGCGAACTCCCCTTTCTCCACGAAATTTGCCAATCCCTCCACGAAAGAATTCTGGTAAGCCATATCTATCATTTTCAAGTTACCCGTCTTCTTCACGAACATCTCGTCAAAAATCATCGCCATATACTCGTCCAGCGTGAACACGTTCTTCCCTTCCACCTCGCTGATCAGCAAGCGTCCCACGGTTTCCCGCTCCAGCAAACTGGCGAACATCTGTGTCGCGGCACGGTAATGCAATGCCGTGGGACCGACTATCGCAGTCACCTTCTCGTTCACCAGCCAATCCTCCACGCCATTCAAATTGCTCAACACGAACTTCAGCGCGGCTTTCTGCTTCTCCCGCGGCACGAACTCGTACAACTTCACCGGATCGCCCAGGTATTTCGGGTTCAGATACATCCCCCCCACGCTCACCATCGCGTGACTCATGAACCGCATGAACTGCTCCACGATCTCCTTGTACATCGACTCCACCGCCGCGTACCCCTCGTCGTCCACCGCCAGCCAATCCGTGAAATTCGCCATCACGTACTTCAGATTCTCCATCCCGTACGTGTTCGCCTTCACCACGTCATCTCCCAGATCCTCCGCCTGCGAACGCGGGTCAAAACGGAAACGGAACACCTGTTTCCCGTAAAAACACATCTTATCCCCGACCTTCTCTCTCACCCATCCCCGCAAAGTTTCCTTCTCGTCATCCGGGCTCTTCACGTCCGGCAACACCTGGTACCCGTACTTGATGGCAAACATATCATACACCCCCACCAGCGGCGGCGTCAATTTCACCCCCTTTTCCACGTCGCCCGGTTGCGCCACGTAATTAAACCGGGCGTAATCCATGATCGACGGCGTAGTCCCGTACACCCGCGTAAACTCCGGATCCCGCAATTTCTCCACTGGATAAGCGGCAGACGCCCCGAAATTATGCATCAACCCCAGCGTGTGCCCGATCTCGTGAGCCGCCACGTAACGCATCGCCTCACCCATCTTCTCCTCCGTCATCACCGGGCGGCGCACCTCGGCGTCCACCGCCCCTGTCTGAATCAACATCCACTTGTTCAACAGGCTGGTCACCCCCGACCACGAAATCACATCCGCACACAAGATCTCCCCCGACCGCGGGTCTATCCACGACGGTCCCATCGAATTCTCCTTGGCCGAAGTCACGAAACGGTAACAATTGTAATGAATATCATCCGGGTCGAAATTCGGGTCATCCGTCGGGTAATCCTTCACGACAATCGCATTCTTGAACCCGATCGCCTCGAAAGCGATATTCCAGTCGGCAATCCCCAGCTTCACGTACTTCCTCCACTTCTCCGGGATTGCCGGATCCACGTACCACACGATCGGCTTCACCGGCTCCACCAATTCTCCCGCCAAATACCTCTGCATATCCTTCGGTTGCAAATTCCAGCGATGAATAATACTATAATACTGCAACTGGTCGTAACGCTCGTCAAACACCTTTCGCATTTCCCAGAAATACCCCACCCGCTCGTCAGCATAACGGGGCATCATCGGCTTCTCGGGCAAAATAATGATATTCCGCGCCTCTATCGTCGTCAACGGTCCCTCGGCATCCGTCGTGTAAGTCATCATGCTCTTCACGATAACATTATCCTCGAAAGCCTTGCACTCCTCGATTCTCGAACGGTCACTCTGGAAATTTCCACCGAACGGGACGATCATCCGTGCCTCGGCAGGCAAATTCGGAAATGGCGAAAACTCCGCTATCGACGACAAGAACAACGGAGTAGCATCAATCACGCAACTCGTGGAATCCTCCGGCTGCACCTCTATCTTGAACGCCTTCCAGATCGGCGGGTTACTATGCCGCTTGTACGCCTCGTACATCTCCGACCCCTCCTTGCACTCGTAATCCAGATGCGGAAAATGCATGTACACCTTATTCTCGTCACACGAAAACGTAATCAACACCGGGTCCCGATTTATCGTCCCTGGGTCTATCTGCCACGTCCGGCTCGTGGAGGACACTCTCGAACTGATCAAAAAATCCCGGCTCATCAACGCCTTCGGGATCTCCAGGTAAACCTTGTCCTTCTTCTTGATCACGTTAAACATCCCCCGCTTCACCTCCGCATCCTTGACAAACTTCTCGTAAGCACTCTCCGCCTTCACCCTCGTCGTGTCCGACGCCTCCACCGCCTGCTGCTTCTTTTTCTTTCTCTTCCCGAACAACTCCGTGGCAGAAACATCCGTGCACAACACGCCAGTACATAATAACAATACAATACCTAATCCTTTCATAAATACCTATCTTATATTTACTTATACCCAATATTACGATAATCTATTCCCAAATACTCCTTCAATGACTGATCCAACACATCATGAGCTTTTTTAAATTTCTCATGCTGAACTGCCCTCGCCACGGTTTCTGCATCCGTAGAAAACAAAAAATTTATAAACTGCGACAAATATGATTCTTTAGATGAAGCAAACTGGTAACCAACTTTATGCATTCCCCATTTGCCATCTACTTGAGTATACAATTCATAAATACTACCCCTCGGGTAACCTAATTCCCAAAAATTATCCTCACTCCACTCTTCATTGGTACGATAACTGAAATTTGCACGAAATTCGTCATCCGTCGAATAAAGATAAAACTCTTCAGGCACTACCCAACCCGACTTCTTCGTCAAATACTCGCTTAAAAAATTAGCATTCCAAATTGTTGACAATTCCACCTTTTTCTCTTCGGACAAACTCATTTTATTCTCGCTCACGGAAAAAGCCACATAATAATCCGATATATATATATCCCTTGGCTCTCCTTCCGGTTTCGAGGCATCCAGAGAACCAGTATACACGATAGAATCAGCCAATAATATTTCAAGAGGGAAATATTTCTTACGGAATTCATCCGTGTAACCATTCAAAAACATCTCTTCAAAAAATTGAATTCTCCTTAACAACCCCTCTTGAGTTTGAACTGGTTTCGTAATCCTCAAAGCGTATTTTGTGTCAAAATTATACAAGTAATCCGAACTATCCGGATCCGTGATCAACAACTTTCCGCAATCGAAATAATACCGTGAAACATATTTCCACACGGGATCGCTCGAGGTTGTATCATAGACGCGTTTATAATGTTGATCTCCAACATTAATATCATCCTCTTTAAAACAACCGGTCAACAATACGCCCCAAAACGCTACAAACAATAAAGCATATTTTCTTCTCATAACAAATTCCACGTTAATCATTTTACAATAGATTCCACTCGCTCATTCCGTTCTATCGTTGCGTTTTGACGCACAACATCCAACGGAAGAGGTAAAACATAATTGGGGCTCTCTGCTTCCAAAACATAAGTAACAGAACTATTCCTATCATTATAATCTTGATAAACATGTTCGATAGATAATCCCCAACGCCGGATATCAAACCAACGTATATCCTCGAAACAGAACTCCTTACGTTTTTCATTTCTAAAAATTTCCCATGCCTCATCATCATTATTTGCCGTCAACTTCGGATCTTCCTCATACATAATCCGCTCCCGGTAGACCTTGCTCAAATCTGCCATTGCCAAATCCCGTTTTCCTGTGCTCAAGTAAGCCTCTGCACGGTTAAAATAAACTTCTTCCAAACGATAATTCATCCCATAACATTTTGAATAACCGAACCCTTCGAAATCATACTTATATATTTTCTTTCCATCGTAATTCCAACAAGTATAAGATTTTCCCCTAACGTCATTCGAATTCTCTTTGACTAATGCCATCAACTCCTGGGAAACAGTATATCTGCCATACCCCCAATCCACGCTGAATGTCGGTAAAACATCGCGATTCCACCAAGTAAACAACAAACTTCCGGCATCCCGTGCCACCATCGGGTGTTCTCCCGTCCAACTATCTTGATTCATAGACATCCACGTCAGAGGTACCACTATACTTTGGGTTTCCCGCAAAAGATCGCCGCAAACCGTGATCACATCGTTATAACGTCTTTGTTCCAAATAAATTCTCGATAAAAACAAACGCACAACATCTAAATTAGGACGGAATGCCGTGTTTTTCCTCTCTCCTTTTCCCAAATTCTCCAACGCACTCTTCAAATCAATTTCCATTAACTCGTAATTCCGTGCCAATGTTTCCCGGGCATAAGTCTTATCTTTAATACCGGTTTCCATATTTACCGGCACACCCATGGCTGTTGCGGCTTGTTCCTCGCTTCTCCAAGGCTCCCCGTACATGTTCACCAGATACCAATATGACATCGCCCGTATTGCCTGCACTTCTCCAAGAATACGATATTTCACCCCTTCTCGATCATCTTCAAAAGCCATAACGTCATGTTCGATAACATTACACATCAATATTTTATGGTACAGAAATTCCCAAGCAGGGTCTATTTTTTCCGCCCCATCCGGGGTATACTGCGGTTCTTTCGCCCAAGTGAACCAATTCGAATACTCCCACCTGTAATCCCCTTTCTCTCCCTCGACCAAACTACCGATATCATCACTCATCCACAAAATATTATAACAAGACGATCCTGCGGAAGCATGTATCAACTCGCCATATATCAATTCGCTATACTCATCTAATTTAGACGGTATCACCTTATCTTTGTCCTTGTAATCCAAAAAATCATCACAAGCGACCAACAACGTTGTCAACAAGGGCAATATATACTTATTCATTTTCATACTCTACCCGTTTAAAAAGTTACATTTAACATCAAAGAATAATTCTGTTGCGGAGGCAACGCACCGGAACCTAAAGTCACCTGCTCAGGATCTCGTCCTTTCAAGGCTTTTGATTTAATCACAAAAGGATTCGTTACTCCAAGGCTAAAAGAAGCTCCTGCGATATGCAATTTTTTAGCAATCTCTCTTGATAAAGAATAATTCAAAGAGATATTCGTACACCGCACGAAATTCCCGGAAACCACCCGCAAATCACTATCATTATACATTTGCCAATAATTAGCGGCAACCTCATTATTATTTCTTATTATACTAGCAAGCTCCGGATTCATACTGGCTATAGTAACCGACTGATCCGACAACACGGGAATATTCGTATTGTCCCCGGGTGCCTGCCAACGTCCCACAAACTCGGAAGACATGTTTTGAGCGGGATAAGGTAACCTGAAAAAATCCGAATCGTACAAATCATTCAAACGAATCTTGTTTCCGAAAGACAAGGCAAACCTCGTATTCAACGACAAATTCTTGTAACTAAACGACATAGACAAACCTCCAGAAAGATCTGGCTCACGCTTGCCACTATACTTTAACACGGATCTCAACGCTTGTTCGCGAGTCGTGATCACATTCCCATCCTCATCATAATCGCTCAAACCTTTAAACCTCGGGAAACCGTTTTCATCCAAACCATCAAACTGATAAGAATAAAAAGAATTCAACGCATAACCATTCTTGACCACCGTTCCATTCAAATAATCCGAATAAGTTACAGTACGATCTGCCGCATTAGACACTTCATTATACACTTTCGAAGTGTTAAACGTCAAACGCCATTCAAAATTTTTTGTCTTAATAGGAGTTGTTACCAAAGAAAGATCCCATCCCTTATTCGTTAAATCACCACCATTTATCGTCACAATCTTCCCTCCATTCGTTGATTCCACCTCTACACTCATCAATTGATCTTTACTCTTCTTGTAATAAAAATCAAAACTTCCGGAAAGCTTACCCTTGAAAAAATCAAAATCAACACCAAGATTAAAACTATTCGTCTTCTCCCATTCCAAATCCGGATTCGGTAACTGCAACAACGAGGCAGAATACTCTTCCGAATTACTATACAACTTCCCTAAAGAAATAATCATATTGGGATTATGCGCATCCGTCACGTTAGCTTGAATCCCGTAAGAAGCCCGAATATCCATGTTCGACAACACGTTAAGCGCAGCGTCCATCCAAGGCTCTTCCGTCAAATTCCAACGTCCCGAGAATGACCATATCGGCAAGAAACGGGCACTCTCGCCCAATTTATTGGAACCATCCCCTCTAAGATTAGCCGAAATCACATATTTAGCTCTAAAACTATAAGAAACCAACCCGTAATAAGATATTGTATTCGATGTATTGTCAGAAATAACAGGTTTCATCGTTTGCATCGCCAAAGATGCTGCTGGCCAATCGGTCAAATTCTCCAAGGCTACAAAATTCTTGCCTCGTTCCGGTAAATACCCCCACTCTTCTTTATCATACCCCTTATATTTGGAACTTGACATTTCCAACCCTGCGGAAAAAGATACGCTATGCACCTCTCTAAACAATTTATTCGCATTAAACGAAAATCGCAGGGAATAAGAATCATTGGAACTCTCGCCCGACTTCAAAATCCCACCATAGGGCAATTTCGAATACTTGTGATAATTCGCATTCAATTCACTATCCCAATGATTCCTGTCATACCCGTAAGGTAACAAACGATATTGTGACACGTAATGAGTACGCTCGTCATAATAAGTTTCCGAACGATAAGCACTCGTGTTATAAGACAAAAGCGCACTGGCACGTAACCAAGGAGTAATCTTATAATTCAAATCCAAACGAGAATTTATGCTTCGCATTGTTTGGGAAACTCCCGAGTTATCCAACTCGTTAAAAACATTGTAATTCAAATTCACATTATCATTCATCAGTACTAATACATCACTAACACTGTAAAAATGATATGAACCATCTTCATTATAAGCGGGAATCGCACGTGAAGTATTATAAGCGTAATCATACAAATCCACTGTCGGGCGATCCGTCGAGTACACGCTGGAACTCAAATTAATACCGATATCCAACTTCTCGGACAATTTTAAATCAAGATTCGACATGAAACTAAAACGCTCTCCTTGCTCCTGCAACGGGGAGCCCTGTTGATTGGAATAACCGGCAGAGAAATAATACGTTGCCCTTTCCGTTCCTCCGGAAACCGATAAAGAATGAGAATGGCTAAAAGAATTACGGAACAACAAATCATACCAGTCCGTATTCATCTCTTTCATTTTTTTCACCTCTGAATAAAATTGATCCATACTAATATTGCCACTCCACAAACGACGCAAAGCACCCTCGTATCCCACATCATCCGGGGCAAAACCTGAAAATTCCAACCCTCTCGCATGAATCTCCTCCGACACTTCAATACGCTCCTTTGAATTCATTCGATCCAACCCCTTGTAGCTCGGGCGCTCCATAAAACTCATCGACGTGCTGTAACGCACGGACGGTGTTCCCACCCTTCCCCGCTTGGTGGTGATCACGATCACCCCGTTTGCCGCTTTAGAACCGTAAAGGGCAGTAGCGGAAGCATCTTTCAAAACATCAATACGGTCGATATCTTCCGGGTTCAAACCGGAAATAGCGTTACCGATCAAGTTCACCCGGTCCATACTATTCAACTCCGTCGCGTCCAATTTCACCGGATCGGTCAAAACCACACCATCCAACACCCACACCGGTTCCCGGTTGCCGATTACCGTCGAAGAACCCCGAATACGAATTTTAGGGGCAGCCCCCACCGTCGAAGTCATCTGCATCACGGACATTCCCGGCACCTTTCCTTGCAACATCTGGTCCAAAGAATTACCCACCGGCTCGATAATATCCTCTGCCTTCAACGTTGAAATAGAAGATGTCAATTCCCGCTTGTTAATAACCTGATAACCGGTAATCACCACCTCGTCCATCTCGTTCACCACCTCTTTCATCACCACCGTCACCGGTTTATCCGAATCAACCAAAACAGATTTCGTTTCCATCCCGACAAACGAGAAAAGCAACACGCTATTCTCAGGAACTTTAATTTGAAAATTACCATTTGCATCAGTAGCGGTACCTGTTGTTGTCCCCTTGATAATCACAGAAACCCCCGGTACTGGTTCTCCTTTTTCATCTTTCACCACTCCTTTCGCCACGATAGATTTATCTTTCTGCACCACCTTGATCGTGATCAAATTGTTGTCCACTTTATATACCAAATCGGTTTCCTTGAAAGCCTCATCAAGCACTTGCGCAACCGTGGCTTTTTTCAAGTTCATCGTGACTTTTTTCTTGCAAGCATCAATCACTGCCGTGGAGTATACCAAACGATAATCATGTTTCTTGATAATCTCCAGAATTTCCTTCATGGTTGCATCCTTCACGTTAATGTCGATAGCCTTACCCGCTTGTTGCGCATAAACAGAAAAGCTAAAACACAAAATCAAAAGACATAACAATCCTTGGAGGGGAATTTTTTTGACATGACTTCCCCAGGAATCAATCATTTTTTTCATACATTTGCAAATTAGAATTTAACATTAATGCCTACCTAGGCATTAGTACCGAGCGAGTGTTGGTAGCACTCGCTTTTCCTATTTATATACACTTACCGTTTTTCCGTTAATTTTAAATTTGACATTACTAACATCCGAAATAACTTCCAAAATTTTATTTACCTCGGCATATTTATCAATTCGCACGAAATACTTCTCCGCCTTGGCTTCCGGGTTCTCGTAGAACACGGAGAAACCGTACCAGTCTGCCAATTTATCAAGTATGGTTTCCAACGCTTCGTCTTTGAAAAAGAAGATATTATCTTTCCAACTCACGAACTCCTCGACATCCACGTTTTCCACGCATATCGGAGCCGTAGTTTTAGCCACGAAAGCCTGTTGATTCGGAAGAAGTATTGCTTCTGCCTTGTCCCGGCTCACACGCACTTTACCCTCGACCAAGGTAGTGATGACGGAATGATCCGGATTCGATTTCACGTTAAACTCCGTCCCCAACACATGCACATCCCCATTCACCGTGTGCACGATAAACGGATGTTCCTCATCCCGCTCCACGTCCAGGTAAATTTCCCCGCTTTCAAGATAAATATCCCTAGTCGTCCCGGCAAAAGCTACCGGAAATCTTAACCGGGTTTCCTCGTTAAACCACACCTTTGTCCCGTCGGCAAGAGAAACATGATACTCGCCACCCTTGGGAACTTCTACTGTATTGTACTTGATGACTTTCACGGTATCAGCAATTTTATTTTTCTCGTACTCCAATTCATTTCCCCGGTTCACGGCGTGAAGCGTGATCTGTTCGTCCTTAACCTCTCGTCCCAGATTCACCACTTTTCCGTCATCCAAGATCAGGCGAGGTTGCTTCCGTACCGGGGCAGACAAAATACTTTCTTGCTGGACCTGTGCAGTAACTATTGTCTTTGGTTGGGATTCTTGATTCAACCAAAAATAAACGGCTACAGCTAACGGCAATGCCAAGATGGCTGCATAACGAGCCACGATCATCACACGACGGGGATGCTTGCGTGTGTTCACAATCTGCTCGTGCAATTCCCGGCTTGTCACCCTTGCCTTCATCTCCCGGTAATCCTCGTCGCTGATATTCAATCTTGCCCGTATCTCTTCCAACTGCCGGGCATCCTCTTCCGACAGGCAATCGAAAATATCTTTTGTTATTAATTTCCTCAGTTCTTTCATCATCTATTTCGTCTTTCTAACCATGATACACGCCAGAAAGAAAAATGTATGAAAAGAAATATCACTTTTAATATTAATTAACAAAATCACCAAATACCTCTAGTAAAAACTTATTTCACCACGTGTGAGGCTTATCCAGAATATCGATGCCGGCATACCCGTATACCCCGTCCCGGGAGATCATCGGAACCACCATCAAAGACTGAACACCTTGGGGGTAAGGCGTGCCCTCTCGACGAAAGCCTCCGCCGGCAATTCGTCCAAACTTGCCAAAATAATGGGAGAAGCCTTCGTTGCCAACTGTTCCGTCCACCAGGGAATCTCCTTCATCGGGAAATTCTCCATGTAATCCTTTTTCTTGAAAGATTTATAACTCCCCGCCTCGTAGCAACAAGTTTGAGTTCCTTTCTCCCAGTCATACTCTATAATATAGGTGCACCCTTCCGGGTAATATTGCATAATATCCCCCAGTATCTTATTCACGACACCACTCATGTCGTCCGAACGCAATAAAGACAATAAAGAACGGGATATGCTATTTTGTTGAACGAATAAATTATTTACCCTTTGTATAGCGGAGGTACTGGTATCCATACTCTCCGGAATATCCAGGCACTCCATGAAACCGCACGTTCTCAAGAATCCTTCCTCGTCCACTTCCTTCGAACACAATTTCATGCGTATCCAGATAATCTCTCCATGAACCTCTACCGGATACACCTGATCGTAAACGTTCTGCGTCTTCCCGAAAACAAATTCATTCACCGTGCGCAGGCGGTAATCCTTCCGGATGAAGGAATGAAAATCCTTGAAACTGACAATACCATCCTCTCCCAGATCAAGTAAATCACGAATAAATTCGGAACACACGTAATATTGATTTTTAAAATCAGCTTCCCACCAGCCCATGCGAGCCTTTCTCATCAACTCCGGAAGACGGGCATCACTTAACCGATCCTTGCTATCCACTTTATATTTTTTTTAATTTCTAAAAACAAACACCTAACGTCACAAAAATAGAAAAATATCAAGTAGTTGCACCTTTGGAGACAAAAATAATATTAAATTTCATTTTTCAACGCTTGCCGAATCTTCGTGTAGGCTTCTTTCTTGTAATGCCGTACCGTGTTGTATTCCATTTCAATTTGCTCGGCTATTTCCTTCGTGGAATACCCTTGCAAGGCAAGTTCAAGAATCACTCGTTCCCGCCGAGGCAAACGGTCTATCAGCTCGTGCATATAATCGTGCGTATCGACAACAACGAACTCTGTCATCAACTCCGGCGGAGTTTCCGTGTACACTGGACGAGCGTTGCGAAGGAAATTAAGACATAGGTTTTTCACCGTGGAATAAAGATAAGAGCGTTGTTCCGATTCGTTCCGTTCAGCCAAAATACGCTCGTAACCGTTCACGAAAGCCTGATGAACGATATCCTCCGCCTCCTCGGGACAGAATCGTGCCGCATAAACACGTAACTCGTGTTTCAACTTGCAATACAAATGCGCTATTATTTTCTCTTTATCCTCTATCATATTCTACCGATCCCCCGTGAAACACAAGACTTCTCCCCTCCAACGCCAGGATAGAAATAAACCTTCGTTTCGTGATTTCAAAAATAACAATAATACCACACAAATACCAAAATTAGTGTTTTTTTTATTCCACGCTTAGTATCATGCACATACGAGAATGTGAGATCAATATCCACTCGTGATTTATTTTCTTTAATCCACTATTATTAAACGAACCATTAATGATATTTTTCAAATTATACCTACTTTTGTTTTTCAACGAAGTAATTACATTTAAAATGAAAATTGCCAAGCAATTCCTTCACCCGACTCTAACGATCATCCTTTCCTGTATCATGTTCTGTTCCTGCCGGAATCATGATTCGAGATTGGAATACGCCCTGCAAGCCAGTGAAAACAACCGAGATGAACTCGAAAAAGTACTGACACATTATTCCCGTGACCCGAAAGACAGTTTGAAACGGCAGGCAGCCCTATTCCTGATAAAAAATATGCCGGAACACTTCTCTTACAACGGGCAATACCTTCAAAACTTTAAGCAAGCCGTGGACACGAGCGTACAAGACTACTTGTTGAAAAAAGTAATCCTCATGCAACCCGCGCGTTACACCCGTTCCCGGCAACAATTACAAATCGAAGCGGACATCAAACACGTGAAAGCCGATTATCTCATTCATAACATCGAAAAAGCGTTTCAACAATGGACTACCCGTCCGTGGTTGGAAGGATTATCCTTCAACGATTTCCTGGAATACCTCCTGCCTTATCGCATCGGCAACGAAACGCTGGACTATTGGCGGGATTCACTCGCCCCGGAACAGGAAAAACGTATCCAAGAAGCGATACAGTATTTCGACGACCGAAAATACTCCGTTTATAACATCAGCCAGCAAATCAGCGACCATGCCCAAGCTTATCAAACAAACGTGAGTTCCGTGGTCGACATCCCGTTCAACACATCCGAATGCGTATTTATCAGTCGCTTGCAATTACTGGTATACCGCATGGCAGGAATTCCCGCCGCGACTGACCACGTCCCTTGCTGGGCGGACATGAATGGATTCCACGAGTGGACGGTCGTCATCGACCCCAAGAAACAAGACATCCTCCACGGGCAACTGGAAGCCAAAAACGCCCCGAAAGTATTCCGCCGTACTTATGCCGTGAACAAAATCCCCATCCCCCGGGACAACGAATACGTCCCGCCTTTCTTCCGGGATCCTTTTAACCGGGATGTAACGAGCAAATACCAAGCGACGTCGAACATCACCGTGAAAACAGACATTCCCCGCGGCAGTTTCCCGGTCTATCACGCGTACCTCGCCATTTTCAATGACAGCCGGCTACGCATCGTGGATTGGAGCGAAATACGACACGGGGAAGCCACATTTCGCAATCTTGGGCGGGGTATTATCTATTTCCCCGTTTATTTCGAAGAGGACAATCAAAAAAACTTCTCTTATCCCTTTATCCTCCATGCCAATGGAACGACCACGTCCCTGAGACCGGATAAAACACACCTGCAAACCGTGAAACTTACCCGAAAATACCCGTTACATAGTAATAAAGTATATCACGGGAACGCGCTTGTCGGGGCAAATTTCAGATGTACCAACGATCCCACGTTCAAGACTTCCCGACTCGTGCACCACGTAGACAAGAATCCCAATATGTACCCGGTAATCGTTCTCGTCGACACGACATTTGAATGCCGCTACTGGCTATTCGACCACACGAAAATGGCAGAACTCTCTGAATGGGTATTTAAAGACAACCGGGGAAACATCATCCGGGGAAAAGGCATCGATCCCATCGGCGAAAGCGCACGTACCGAGAATATCTTTGACGGGAACGCCCTCAGCTACGGGCGACTCTCCCGACAATTCATCGTTGATTTCGGGCACCCCGCCAGCATCTCGGAAATGCATTACCTGCCCCGCAACGATGCCAACGGCATCTACCCAGGCAACGAATACGAACTCTTCTATTTCGATCGTGACGGCTGGCAATCGCTCGGTTGCAAAATTGCCACGGGATACGAGATCCAATTTGACTCCGTTCCCGCCCATGCCGTCTATTGGCTTCAAGACCACACCACCGGAAAAGAAGAAAGAATATTTACTATACAGGACGGCAAACAACGATTCTGGTAACAGCCCCTAACAATCCGGAATCCCCCCGGGAGAAATCCAAGATTTAGCCTCTTGACCGGGTTGACTAACACTTTTGTCGGGCTATTGGCTGACTATTGGGCGACTATTAGGCGTCTTAACCTACTACTCACCTACTCTTAGCCCACACTTAGCCCACGTTTTAACGGAAAATATGCTTTTTTTATGTACACGGAAAATAAATCCCACGAGAGAACGGGACGACCGATCCTCGACAAGATTTATTCGGCGATTAAGGTCATCCCCGGCATATTCCCTAGTCAAGTCCATGGTAAGCGCAAATTCACGGAAGAAACGGGGAATCCATTAATTCCTTCTCTTTCAGAATCTATCGAACAAAAGAACGATTCCCCCGTAAATTTTATAACCATTTCTCCTTTGAATATCGGGAAAAATGGCTAATTTTAGGCTAGTCATTAAATTGAAAGGTTATGTTGGACACGATAAAAAAGTTCCTGAAGGAACATGATATTGATCAAAAGGCGGGATTTATCATCGCCGTTAGTGGCGGAGCAGACTCCATCACCCTGCTTCACGCGTTCAAGTATTTGAATTTAAACATCTTTGCCTTGCATTGCAATTTCAATCTCCGGGGCAAAGAATCCAACATGGATGAACAATTCGTGAAACGTTTCTGCGAAACTTACGGCATCCCCATGAGCGTGAAACGTTTCGACACGCAGGAGTATGCCAAGAAAAACGGCATCAGTATCGAAATGGCGGCACGAGAATTACGCTATGCGTGGTTCGAGGAAATGCGCCAAAAGAAAAAAATGGACTATATTGTCGTGGGACACCATGCCGACGACCTAGCGGAAACACTCTTTATTAATATATGCCGCGGAACCGGAATAAGAGGACTGACGGGAATCCGCCCGGTCAAAGATAAAATATTGCGCCCGCTTCTGTCCCGTTCACGGGATGAAATCATCGCGTATATCGAGCAAAACCAACTCGGTTACCGTACCGATTCGACCAACAATTCACTCGATTACGTGCGGAATAAGATCCGCCATCTCATCATACCCGTTTGTAAAGAGATTAATCCCTCTTTCCTCCACACCATGCGGGAAAACTGCGACACAATGAAGGAAGTGGAACAAATCTACCAGTACGGCATCTCCTGCTTGAAAGCAGACATCGTCAGCGAGGAAAACGGCGAGATACTCATTGACATCAAAAAAACGATGGCATCCCCCGCACCTTATACCTTCCTGTTTGAATTTTTAAAACCTTACGGGTTCAACTCCACGCAGATTGAAGACATTCTGAACAGTAACGAAGCCATACCCGGCAAACAATTCGAAGCGGGAGAATACCTGCTCACGAAAGGTCGGGTGTACTGGCGACTTTTCAATATTCTCGAGAAGGAAGAAGAACGCCAACTTCTAGCCGACAGCGGGGAATATCACTTGGACGATTTCACGTTCACCCTCGATGAACAAGAGATAGACGACTCGTTCACGGTTCCGCAGGACGCGGAACTCGGGTGCTTCGATCTGGATAAAATCACCTATCCTCTCGTCCTGCGCCACTGGTCTACGGGGGACTGGTTCTGTCCTCTCGGCATGAAACGGAGTAAAAAGAAACTGAGTGACTTTTTCACCGACTTGAAATTCAGTGCCAAACAAAAGAAAGAGTGCCTCATTCTTCAATCGGGCAAAGACATTATCTGGGTCGTGGGACATCGCATCGACGACCGCTATAAGGTTTCTCCCACGACGAAAAGGATATTAACAGTGAAAAGGAAAACAAAATAAAAAAGAGGCATAAGCCTCTTTTTAACACACTAACAATAAATTTACTACACTTATAAAAGCAAAAAACATTTCCTTTCATTACGGGGACAAAGATAATTATTTAAAACGTTTGCGCAAACTTTTTTCACAAAAAAAACGTTCGCGTATAACTAATCTAAAAGTTCTTTGTTTTTCATTTTTTTATCCATACTTTTGTGTGAGTTTACGACATTAAACGAGAGAGTTAACACCTTTATTAACCAAATAATAAAAGAAAAAATGGCAAAGATTAAAGTGGGTATCAACGGATTCGGACGTATCGGTCGTCTGGTTTTCCGCGCTGCAATGACGAGAAACGATATCGAGATCGTGGGAATTAACGACCTGATCGACGTCGATTACATGGTTTATATGTTGAAATATGACACCATGCACGGTCGTTTCAACGGAACTGTTGAAGCTAAAGATGGCAAACTCGTTGTGAACGGACACGCTATTCGTGTTACGGCAGAAAGAAACCCGGAAGATTTGAAATGGAATGAAGTAGGCGCTGAATACGTGGTTGAGTCTACCGGACTTTTCTTGACAAAAGAAAAAGCAGAAGCACACTTGAAAGCCGGCGCTAAACGTGTGGTTATGTCTGCACCGTCAAAAGACGACACCCCCATGTTCGTGATGGGTGTAAACCATAAAACTTATGCCGGACAAGCTATCGTGTCTAACGCTTCTTGCACCACGAACTGCTTGGCTCCGTTAGCTAAAGTAATGCATGACAAATTCGGTATCGTTGAAGGTTTGATGACTACCGTTCACGCTACAACCGCTACTCAAAAAACGGTTGACGGTCCTTCCATGAAAGACTGGAGAGGCGGACGTGCAGCAGCAGGAAACATCATCCCGTCTTCTACCGGAGCAGCCAAGGCTGTTGGTAAAGTTATCCCGGAATTAAACGGTAAATTAACCGGTATGTCTTTCCGCGTTCCGACGTTGGACGTATCCGTGGTTGATTTGACCTGCCGTCTGGAAAAAGCTGCTACTTACGATGAAATCAAGGCAGCTATGAAAGAAGCTTCAGAAAATGAATTGAAGGGGATTTTGGGTTACACCGAAGAAGAAGTTGTATCATCAGATTTCTTGGGAGATGCACGTACTTCTATTTTCGACGCGAAAGCAGGTATCGCTTTGAACTCTAATTTCGTGAAACTCGTATCCTGGTATGACAACGAGTGGGGATACTCGAACAAAGTTCTCGAGTTAATCGCTCACATGGCTACTGTAAAATAAAAAAAGGGGCAATCGCCCCTTTTTTAGTTCATAAAGTCTATAAAGTTCATAAGGTTTATAAAGTTTCAAACCTTGCTACTTTATGAACGTTATAAACTTCACAGACTTTATAAACTTCATAAATTATATGACAGATAATCAGCAAAAACGACCATACCGACTAGGTTTGGCATTAAGTGGAGGGGGAGCCAGAGGATTCGCTCATTTGGGAGTATACAAGGCTATGCAGGAGTTAGGAATCAAACCGGACATCATATCAGGAACCAGCGCGGGAGCGATAGCCGGGGTTATGTTTGCAGCAGGGCGCACGGCAGAAGAGAGCGTGACTTTCTTTAAAGGAAGAAAACTTCTCGACTTCGCCCGTCCCCTCGTTTCCACAACCGGAATCATGCACATGAGCGGAATGGGAAAACGATTATCCGAATTTATCCAGGTCAAAACATTTGAAGAACTACAAATACCATTGGTTGTCACAGCCACCAATATGAACTTGGGCATTCCCACGCATTTTAATAGCGGCGAGGTCATACCCCGCGTATTGGCGTCCTGTGCCATCCCTATTGTATTTACACCGGTGGTTATTGACGATCACCAGTATTCCGACGGGGGCGTATTCATGAACTTTCCTGTGCGTCCGATACGTGACCTCTGCGACGTGGTCATCGGGGTTCATATTGACCCGCTGGAACCCAGCAATCATATCAAGAGCATCGTGCATCTTGCCGAACGCTCCTTCCACATGGGCATTCTTTCCAACATGAGCATAGACACCCGGCTTTGCGATGTCGTCATCGTACCGAAACACATCAGCCGTTACAGTATGTTCGACCTCAACAATGTCGAAAAGATCATGGAAGAAGGATACAATCAAGCCAAAATAGTATTCTCCCGCCCGAGAATCATCAAGAAATTGAAAATGGAAAATTAAAAGTTGAAAATGGATATTCGGGACTCCTTGAAAAATATTGGTATCGCCTCACTGAACGAGATGCAGGAAGCTTCTCTCGAAGCCCATCGAAAAACGAATAATATTGTACTTCTATCGCCGACAGGATCGGGCAAGACGCTAGCTTTTCTCCTGCCCTTGCTGGAAACTCTGGATGCGAAGAATCCTGGCATACAGGCGTTAATCCTCACCCCGGCACGAGAGCTGGCGATGCAGATTGAAAACGTTTTTCGTTCCTTAAAAAGCGGTTTACGGGTGGTTTGTTGTTACGGAGGTCATGACATCAACGTGGAAACCAGAAGCCTTGCACACGCTCCAGCACTACTTATCGGGACACCAGGACGCATACTCGATCATATCGAACATGAAACAGTAGATATTAGCACTACGGCTACAGTTATCTTGGATGAATTCGATAAATCGTTGGAATTCGGTTTTCTAGGCGAGATGGAACGCATATTTTCCTACCTCCCGAATTTACACAAGCGGGTTCTGACCTCTGCCACGAATGTGGTTGAAATACCCGCTTTTACAGGGGTCAACTCTCCTTGTATTCTGGATTTTCAACATACAAAATCTCCTGATATCGCGATAAAATCGGTCTACACGGGAGGCGAAAACAAACTCGAAACTCTGTATAAATTACTTTGTGAACTGGACAAAGCTCCCGTGCTCATATTTTGTAACTTCCGGGAACGAGCCGAAGAAGTCAGCAATTATCTTTGGGATCGGGGTGTCGACAACGAGTTCTTTCACGGCGGCATGGAACAGAACGAACGGGAACGGGCTCTATGCAAATTCCGCAACGGAAGTACCAATATTTTTATATCCACCGACTTGGCTTCCCGTGGACTGGACATCCCGGAAATAAAATATATCATCCACTACCATCTGCCGCCAAAAGAAGATGCCTTTATCCATCGCAACGGGAGAACCGCCCGGATGAACGCTTCCGGCACCGCATTCCTTTTGTTTGACGACGAAGAAAACCTGCCGGAATACCTGACAGAAGCCCCGGAAACTTTCACGCTGACAGGCAAAAGAACCTCTCCCGCCGTTCCCCGCTGGACAACCTTGTATATCGGGAAAGGCAAAAAGGACAAAGTGAATAAAATGGACATCGTGGGTTTCCTCTGCCAAAAAGGGCAACTCAAGAAAGACGACATCGGTAAAATCGAAGTTAAAGATTACCATGCTTTTGTTGCTGTCCGACGAGGAAACATCCGTCAGTTACTCTCCCGTATTAACGGGGAGAAGATCAAAAATACGCGGGCTAAAATTGATATAGCGCGATAAAAATGCCCCGTTGACTTCATGTAACGGACAAAGCCATATCCGATTCTTGTGCCGAATCGTGATATGGCTTTGTTCGTTTTATAGTTATAACCGGAAAACTCGTTTTATTTTTGAAGTATCTGTTCAAAAATAGCCTGAATAGCCGGATCGGAAGGGCGAGGGGCGTTAGCATCGTACACTCGGCCTTCTTTGTCTAAAAGGATGAAACGAGGAATACCTTTGATGATGAAATATTCCGAAATCTCGGAACCGGTCGGGCATTTCTCGATGAGTTGCACGCCTTTCAACTGTTCTTCTTTTACGGTTTTAGCCCATTTCTTTTGATCGTTGTCGCTTGAAATGCTCACGAACTCGATTCCCTTGCCGGCGTATTTTTTTTCCAGTTCTTTCAAGTACGGGATTTGGGCACGACAGGGACCGCACCACGTTGCCCAGCAATCGATATACACGTATTTCCCTTTGAAAGAGGAGAGGGCAATTTCTTTGCTGTCGATATCCAAGAAGGTAAATTCGGGTATGGTTTTACCTTTCAGTACCCGGCTCCACTCCTCGTAGTCTTTCTTGATTTTTTCCTGAAGTTTCGTGGAGGATACGCGACGGTTAAAAATATCCATTAACGGTTCGATCTGTTCCGCTCCCCGCCATTGCATATAATTGGTCAAAACGGATTCCATCAATAAATCCGTGATTCGTGGGTTTTGGAAATGCTTGTCAATGTAGTTCATCTGGCTTTGGGCAACATGGAACAGATCATCTTTCTCGGCTTCGTGCCATGCCACGAAATAAAGGGCGTTGGTCATAAAATTCCGGTAATCCTCGGTGAGCAGGAGGGCTGTTTGTTCCAGCATCTTCTCTTTCAAGAAGGGCACCAGTTCCTTGCTCCATTGGCGGTAAGTAAAGATACGGCAAAGTCCTTGGTATTGCAACCGTTCCCGTTCGATGGTTTTAAACTCCAGCGAGAGGGTGGTTGCTTCCAGTATATCACAAGTACGGGCGATGCTGTCTTGTATGGTTTGCAACACCTCTTTTTCTCCCATGTCTTGCGAGAAAGGAATGTTAGAACGCTGGTGTGCATCGAGGAAATTATTTTCTTCGGCTCCTTTACCCGTGAATTTGTAACGGGAACTTCCCCCGGGGCGTTGGTATTGGATGGTCAGGTCATTTCCAGGTTGCAGAAAGACCACCTTATTCACGCTTCCCATGCGGAAAAACGCATAGCCGGGCGTCAACTCTTTGATGGTAAACACGGCACCTCGCACGCTATCGTAGGGAACGGTCAAGGTATGTCCGTCTATTTCCAATTGAGCCTCTTGGGAGTTATTGACATAACTCTTGAAGGTCAAGACGGTCTGTCGGGGTTGACACCCCGACAGGATTCCCGTCATCACTACAAAAAAAATAATTCGTATCGTTAAATTTCTCATGACTTATTCATTTTTGTAATCGTCTATGTCCGTGTAATAATCTGCACGGTTATCGTTTAGAAGATATTTGGCAAAATAGTACCAGATTTTGTATCGCCAGAAAAGATCTTTCTTCCCCTTGTACAAGTGTGCCTGACCGGGTAACACATACATCTCGAAGTTTTTGCCGGCATCGATGAGCGCACTGACAAGACGAAGGGATTGTCCTGGGTGCACGTTATTGTCCTCGTCCCCGGTGATGACTAAAAGATGTCCCTTGAGTCGCGGTGCCAACTCCCCGGTGGTGGGTATTTTACACGAGAAGATCGTGTCTTTACCTTTGACCGTTTGGGTCACCCCGTGATGCGTTTCTCCCCATGCCTGGTTGTAGATGTTGTTATCATGGTTTCCCGAGGAAGCCACAGCTGCCTTGTAAAAATCAGGATACGTGCAAATGGCTGCTGCCGACATGAATCCGCCTCCCGAGTGACCGAATATGCCTACACGATTGATATCGATAAACGGATATCGGTCGGCCAATTGTTCAATACCGCTCTTGTCGTCGGCTAACGGGTAATCCCTGAGATTGCCGTACCCGTACGTGCGGTAAGCCTTGCTACGCAAGGGGGTTCCCCCCCGGTGTCCGAAGTTCACAACGATAAAACCGACTTGTGCCAAGGCAGCGTTATGATTGCCGGTAGCGGTGAAGTTCAAGTCCAGCGCATCCATCTGGGGACCGGGGTAGACGTAAGAAATGATGGGGTATTGTCTGGTGGAATCGAAATCGAACGGTTTCCACATCACGCCGTACAAGTCGGTTACCCCGTCGGCGGCTTTTACCGTGAAACGTTCGGGCATTTTCCAACCCGACGCAAACAGAGCGGACAAGTCTGCTTCTGCCAACTGGCAGATTAATTTCCCATTTTTATCACGCAGCACGGAACGAGGAGCCAAATCCACCCGGGAGAAGTTGTCCGTGAAGTAATTCCCGGAAGGGCTGAACGTCACGTCGTGATTGGCATCCTCGGGCGTGAGCAGTTTTATATCGTTCTTCCCGTCGAGGTGCACTTTATACAGGCAGGCGTAATAGGGATGCATCTCTTTTTCCCGCCCGTGACCGATGACGTACGCTTCCCGCCGGTTCGTGTCTATGCGTACAATTTTTTCCGCCATCCAATCTCCCACCGTGAGGGCTCTTTTCAATTTCCCGTCAGCGGAGTAAAGATAATAATGTCCCCATCCGCTGCGTTCCGACCACCAGATAAATTCGTTGTCATCATTGATAAAGGAAATGGATAGGTTTCGGTCATTGAAATTCGGTTTGCATACCTCATTCAACACGACAGTCACTTCGCCCGTTTTCGTGTCTACCCGACAAATATCCAATTCATCCCGCGTGCGTCTCATGCGTTGCACGTAGAGGTAGGCGCCGTCTTTGGTGGCGTACAGGAAATTGAGGTACTGGTCTTGCCACTTCTCGATGGCAACCTTCGTGATTTTCCCGGATTCCGCATCAATTAAAGAGAGTTCATAGTGGGGCACTTTTTTGTCACCCGGCATGGTGTATTTTTGGTTCCCGGTCATGAACGTGACCATGCGGGGACGCCCCGCGGCAGAGGCACTTACCAATAGTAATGTTTCAAGTCCGCGGATGTCTTCCCGGATGACAAACATCCGGTGAGTGCCTTTTATCCATCTGGCTCGGGTGGTGAATATCCTTTTCCCATCCCCCGAGGCGTCATCCGAGTACGAGAACTCTTGCACCCCGTCCGTGGTGATTTGGCGGGCGAGAGAATCAGGTGCGCTCTCCTCGCGCAGCCAGAGGTTATGCTCTTTGGCGTAAGCGACATACGCCCTGTCTGAAGAATAGGAGTAGAGAATGGAAAGCGGATTATGCGGTTTCTGCTGTTGGGTTCCCGGCTTTTGGCGGGGCACCTCCGTGCATTTGCCGGTCTTCATGTCATAACTCAATTGCACCTGATTCGCCCAAAAGGTAAATACGTTTTTGTCTTTACCAAAAGACGGGGTGATACTCAAGTCCCGGGCGTTGCACGGCTTGTGGGTCAACTCGCTGATCTGTGCCGCCATCTTCTCGCGGTCGAACAAGTGCACGGGTTTTCCCTTCCGCGGATCCACGTGGTAAAATTCCCCCCCCCGGCTGGTTTTGTAGGAAAACCAAAAACAGTCGCTATCGGGTATATAGTTGGCTTTTACCGCCCGGGAGTAAAGCAGACTCCCCGCGTTCGCCACGGAATATTTATCCGCCAATTTATAGTTGGCTTTTTGTTGCCCGTCAACCGCAACAGGCAATAAAAAGAACAAACTCATCCATATACTATACCATCTCAACATATCTTTGTTATTTAATATTAAACCTTAAGAATCCACGTCCAGGAATACTTTGCCTTGCTTTTTTAGAAACTACCGGTCCTTCGGCTGTTTCCAAGTCATGCAACACATTCTCACATTCCTCTTTAATTTTATCATTATGAGGCAATTCCAATGCTCTTTTTATCCATTCTGTCATTTTTAAACGAACCTCTTTATTCCCACGTACCATACGTTCTCCCAGAGCTGCCCAATTACTTAATTCCCGGGCATCCGCTTTTTTCAAACATTGTTCTCCCCAAGCATACGCTTCTTCATATTTGCGAGCCCGAAGTAAAGTTATAAATTCGATCTCTTGCTGCATTTTCTTATAATTCGGCAATTTACGATCTTTCAACAAATCAAAATACGTTTGTTTTTTCTCTTCATTGATAACTTCCTTTTTCCCATCGGTATCGTATAACGCCAATGTTTTACTTATACTGGCATACAAATTACGCATCGTCTGGTTCACTACATATTCCCCGTGAATCTTGCATAACTTTTTATACTCTTTCCCGACAGCAATAACCAAAGGTGTATTAATATCCTGCGCGCAACCATCAAATGCCGCCCACAAATATTTATCATTCAATATACCTGTTCCTTGCTCCTCGTAAAGTTGATTCAACACGCTTTCTACAGCATCAGCTTGATAACACGAAAGTAATTCCTTTACATACTCCTTCACGAAAGTTTCATCCCGTTCCCCTTTCACAAAACGAGCCTCTTTACCATTATTTCCGATGGCAACTGCTTTTTCCGCCAAAGCAATGAAAGGCTTAGTTTCCTTATAACCAGACCCTCTTAAAGCAACGAAACCATCATTTGAAATAAACAAATAAGTAGGCAAAGCAACTACCTTAAACTTTTCTTTGAAAGCTTTCCCCTCCTCACCTTTTCTTGTATTACATTTCAAATTAATGAAATGGCGATTGAAAAAATCTCCTACCTCTTTCAACGGGAATATCTTTTTTACCATAGCAGCACATGGTCCACACCAATCCGAATAACAATCCACGAAGATCATTTTTCCCTCTTTCTTTGCCTGTTGCAAAGCCTCTTCCCAAGTACCTTCAAAAAAACGAATACCTTCATTTTCCTGAGCATACGCACCGCACGTGCAATAGGTAAATAATAACAATATATAGATGATCTTATACATATTCCTTCGATTTATATCGAGCTTGTAATTTCTATTTCAAATACCCTCTGATAGGGATCGTGACGCGAGAACCGCCTTTCTGGTACGCGGGAGTTGCAGAAGTCGTCAAATCCTTCAGCACGCTTTGGGCCTCTTCTTGCAGGCTCGCGTCCACGCCGGCCGCGATGGCACGTTTCATCCATTCCGCCATTTGGGTCCGCACGACTTGATTCTGGCGCACCATGCGCTCACCCAAAGTTGCCCAGTTACCTAACACGCGGGCATCGGCGTTTGCCAAGAACTTCTCTCCCAAGGCGTATGCCGCCTCGTACTTACCGCTCCGGAGCAGGTAGATGAACTCAATCTCCTGTTGCAGCGCCTCGCGATTCGGCACTTTCCGTTCTTCCATCACCTGGAAATACGCCTGCTTTTTCTCCTCGCTGAACACCTCCTTGCGGCCTTTCCGGTCGTACAAATCGATGACTTTGGAAATGCTCGCGTACAGGTTGCGTACTTTTTGATCCACGGCAAATGCCCCGTGTATCTTGCACAATTTCTTGTAATCTTTCAGGAAAACCAAGGAAAGCGGGGAGTCGATATTTTCCGCGCAACAGTCGAAAGCCGTCCAGTAATCCTTATCGCGCAGGATTTTGTGTCCCAGCTCCTTGTACAGTTGTCCTAACGTGGCTTCCGCCTGATCCGCCAGATGAAGGGTAAGCATCTCCTCGAAGTACTCTTTCAAGAAAGCCTCGTTTCTCTCGCCTTTGGCAAAACGTTCCTCGTGCCCGTTATGTCCTATTTTCAAGGCTTCTTTTCCCAAGGCGATGAAAGCATCCGCCTGCATCCCCCCCATACTGCGATGGGCGACGTAGCCTTCCGGTGTGACAAAAAGGAAAGTGGGATAGGCAACCACGTTATAGCGTTTTGCCAATTCTTTTCCCTCTTTTTCCATGTCTATTTTCATGCAGATGAAGTTCTTATTATAGAAATCACCTACCTCTTTTAGCGGGAACACGTTTTTCATCATGTAGGCGCAAGGACCGCACCAAACCGTGTAGCCGTCCACGAAAACCAGTTTATTCTCCTGCCTGGCTTTTTGCACCCCCTCTTCCCATGTCCCGTGGAAGAATTGGATACCCTCGTTTTCTTGAGCCACTGCGGGAAGCGACAGGCTGAAAAACAAGATGAAGTGAAGGAATAATTTGTACATGACGTTTAATTTTTAGCGTTTAATAACTCGTGAAATTTCTCAGCCGTGGCTTTGTCTGACGGACGGGACATATTGGCATCTATAATCTTCCCTTCCCGATCCAACAATACAAAACGGGGTACGGACATCGAGGCAGGCATAAAATTCTTCAACCACGCCCAATTCTCGCCCAAGTGCAACTGGATGCCGCCCAAGCCCATCTTCTCGATCGTCTGCTTCCACAACTCGATATCTTTATTCTTATCCACGGAAAGGCTCACGAACAAAATATCCTTTCCCTCGAAACGCTTTTCCAGATCCAACAGGCTGGGCATTTCTCCCTTGCAAGGACCGCACCAGGTCGCCCACATGTCTATATACACGAACTTGCCTTTCAAGTCCGCCAAGGTCACCGTTTCCCCTTTGTTGTCCTGGAAACTGAAATCCGGACAGGGCTGTCCCGGGGCGATCTTCTCCGCTTGCTTGCAAGCCTTGGCAAACAAAGCCAACCTTTCGGGATCTTGCACGTACTGGCGATACAAGTTATTATATCTTTCGATACCGTCCGCCCCGAAATGGAAAAGAGTGATATCCACCAGATAGGACAACACGGCGGGATCTTTCATGTTTTCAAAAATAGATTCCAATCTCCGGTCTGCCAGTTCCGTTCCCTCCAACAACCGCTTCGTATCATTTTTCATCCGCACCAACAACCGGATATACTGGTCCAAAAATTCGCGATAGGCAGGAATCACCATAAACGTGGAATCATCAATCACCCGTTCACGCACCGTTTGCAAATACAGTGCCGTATCCCTCGTGAACACGCGCAACAATTGCAATAATGAATTTGTCTGCAAACGTTTGTGCTCCAATTGCTTGAAATCCTTTGAAAAGGAGGTTCCCTCCAATTTTTGCCGATTAACCATCAAAATAGAATCGGATGTATTGACGTATGCCTGTATTCCTCCAGTAGCGACCTGAACCCCTCCCCGACTGTAAAAATTTATCTGGTTCAAGAACTCCGTTTCTTTCGCTAACGACCCGCTATACCTGATTTCCTTCTCCCCCGGTTTCATGCTATAAGAGAGTTTCAAATCCTTGCCGGGTTCCAAATAAACCAATTTCGACTCAAATTTCCGCGCATTCACGGTAGCGTAAACCGGAGATTGGATATCCAACTCGATACTTCCCTGACCGGTCACGGAATCTATCGCCACCGGCCGATCCGCCACACCGATTTTCACGCGAGGCGCCGTACCGTTATAATCCCGAATGTCAAAAGACAACGTGGCAGTTTGCTTTCCCTTGCACCCGTAGAGTGCAAGAGAGAAGCAAAAAATCCATAATATGTATTTCAATGGTTTCATTTTCATTATCCTATTTCTTTACCGCGTTTTTAGCAGCATTTTCAACCGTATTCCATTTCACTTTCATGATCACGCCCATCTCTTTGTAGTATTGACGGCTTCTCAAATCCGAGTGCGTGCGTCCCAACTCCTCGAACTTTTTGGTCATGAACGCCGCACGGTCCTGCAAATAGAAGCAAAGCTGGTCCACCCTTCCGGTCACGTTCAATTTCAAACAGGCCGTCAAGAACTCTTTCACGAAATTGTGTTGCAAACGGGCACGATACAAGTCTACAGGTTTTGACGCGCTGTAATTCAAGAATACCCCGTTATCAATCAACGCGAACAAGTCATCCAGCGTGTACGCCCGATCGCCCGCTTTTTCCTGAGCCTCCATCAGACGCATCAGACGGGTGTATTCCAACATATTCTTGGCTACAGGCATGATCAACAGGTTCATCCCCATGGCAACATTCGCCCCATGCACGCTCTCCACGTCCGGCGTATCCAACCAAGCCGGCATGCCCGAGAAAATATACTTGTTCACAAACTGCTCCATCTCTTTCTTTTGGCTCTTGGGCAGATAGTGCACACGCTCGTCGTTAAACCCGGCAAGCACCGGTTCGTACCAACTGTTTTCAAGATAATCCAACGCCACTTTCACGTATTCCCCGTAGCACGCTCTAAATACACCGACCAATTCCGTGTAACGCATCCAATCATCTTTCTTGTCCAATTGATCGGCAATCTCTTCAATACGGGAAGAAAGGCGTTTCAAGTTTTCAAGCCCTAACAGGGCCGTCTGCAATTTATTTTGTCCCAAGTCGTTCGGGTTCACCCGATAACCGAAACTCTTTGCCGGAGCGTAATACAATGCCGGATTATTCTTTGCCTTTGCCGCGATAGCCTTCAAAGCCGAGTGCTCGGCGGTAGCGTCCATCCCGGGAAACTGGCGGTATCCCCACTCGATAGCCCAACGGTCGTAATCCGAAGCCTTGGAGAAGAGTTCCCGCAAGGTCATCCCGTCACCGGGTTGCGCGGCGAAATTGAAAATACATCCATCCGTCACGGATGCTGAAATCCCATGCTCGCGCACCCAGGCAGCATCCCGCAACTGTTGTGTCGTGTAAGCCATGCTTCCGGCAAAATTGGGAAGCAATCCCAATACCTGTCCCAGCGTGTTGGACGTGCGATAACGGAAATATTCGGTAAACACCACGGGCAACGAATCGGTAAATACTTTCGGTTCGTATCCGCCCAATTGCATGGTGTAGTTATCCATATTGTCATTCCAATTCTGGCAAGATAAACCGACACACGCACTCAAGATCTCTCCGGTTCTCGCGTCGCTGACGATCGTCTGTTGCGGGGCACCCAATACATACGAGTAAACAATCTGGTGGTAAGCGATTCTCACCTCCGGCTCCCCGTCCTGTACCTGCAACACGTTCTTGAATCCGGCTGCCTCAAAGCAACGATTCCACTCCTCGACTCCCCGGAGCACTTGGCTACGCAAAGCCGGACTGAACGTCTTGTCGAAATAGACCCGAATCGGAAGCACCGGTTCCACCAGCTCTCCCCGTTTGTATTTCTCCATATCCTCGGGGGTCACTTGCAAATTCCAACGTTTCACGATCGTTTCTTTCTTCACGCCATTCGGATTTTTGTCGTAATCATTATAAGAGATCACGTCATACACGATCCGGGGATCCGCATGACGCTCGGCAATCGTGCGGTCCGGCAACTGCTGCAAGCTCCATTCCACCCATGCCGCATTATGCGTATCCCTTCCGGGCATCCCGAATATCCCGGGCGTAAAGGTAGACTGGGCACGCAATGACATAAACTTCACCCCGTCATTGATCACCAACACCGTATCCAGGAAAGAACGGTCCGCGGCAGGTGTATTTATGACCGACTGGTTCGGGAATGAAAACAATTTCCCGGAAGCGTTCACGTCCGACGTGATGTCGATGATATATCCTTGTTTGTCTTTCCCGTAAGCAACGATAGGGTAAGAGAACAACACCGGCTTCAACGAAGCGGCAGCCACGGCTCCCGCCATGTCCCCGCTGGCACGGTCGGAACAAATCTGCTGTTTCACTTCCAGCTGGTCCCCTTTCGGACCCACGTTGAACACCAGCACGCTGGTGATGGAAGAAACCACGCCCGCGTTCTGCCCTTTCGTCAAGGCACCACTCACCAACAAATCTTTACCGATAGAAGCCGCCGGTATTTCCACGTAACATTTTTGGGCATCCCGGTACACGGGAAAAGTTCCCTCCAGCTTCTTTATATCTTTCTTGAAAAACGCCTCGTAGCTCTTCGGGGCCTTTTTCATCGCTCCCGGCTTTTTCTCTTGTGCCACAGAGAAAAACGGCATGCAAACCGCCAGAAGTACGATTATATAACTACATCTCTTCATGATTTTCATTTCTTAACTTTCACGATATTACTTACTCACTTTAGCGTAATTCTCACCACTTAAAACCTCTTCGATTTTACGGGCCACACCCAACAAGTGAGTTTTGGTCAACGGGTCGGTCACAGCAGCTGCCTTTCTCTTGGCACGAGCGGCAATTTTCTCCAACTGAGAAGCATACATCACTCCCATTTCCGGCACCACGTCCATCGGGCCGTCCTCCACGATCACCGAAGCCACGAATAAATACGCGTTTTGCACCATCCGCTCGTGAGCCGACAATTTCGTCTTGTTGTCCATGCAACTCCAAACCCCGTCGTACAAATCATCCATGAAATTCTGGATCGTGTAAGCTTTCTTGCCGTTATACTCCTCGTCTTTCAGCATATTTGTCATCTCGGTCATCACCTTCGGCATCAACTTGCTGGTCACCCGTCCGATATAGGCATCCATATTGCTGCTTACAAGTTGGGAAGTACGACAGTTGTACAACCAAGGCAACTCCTGGAAGAAATACTTCTTCAGGAACATCATCGCCTGATGCTGTTTCTCCTTCTCCACGGGAACAAACTTGGGCATCCCCTCCGAACGCAATGCCGCGTTCGTGTAGCGTCCCCCCACGTATTTCATCGCGTGCATCACGTAACGCATATACTGGCTCAACACGGCATTGTACAAACTCTTCATCAACGTGTAGTTCTCGTCGTCCACGCCGGCAGTCCAGGCCTCCAGGTTCTCCATGATCACCTTCAGGTTTTTCATTCCCAACTCGTTGGCAGCAAGCGCATCAGCACTCAAATCCTCCGATTGGAAACGCGGATCCCATTTGTCGGTTTCCGTACCGAAGAACACTCTCGGGTTGGCTTTCCGTTGCGCGGTCACCCACTCTCTCAAATATTTCGTCTCTTCCTCGATGCTTTTCGTATCACCGAAGTAACGGTACCCCCAGTCGATAGCGAAGTTGTCGTACTCCCCGATACGCGGGATCATGTAATCCAAATCCAGGTTATCTTCCGGTTGGGCGGCATAATTGAAACGAGCGTAATCCATGATGGACGGGCAATGTCCGTGTTTCTTCACGAACTCGCGGTCGCGGATTTCAGACAACGAGCATGTCCAGCTACTGGCAAAGTTGTGGCGCAATCCCAAGGTGTGTCCCACCTCGTGGGCTACGATGTATTTAATCAACTCCCCGGTCAATTTCTGGTCATACGGGAATTTACGGGCAATCGGGTTAATCACGGCTGTCTGGGCGAAATACCAGGATTGCACCAGACTCAACACGTTGTGGAACAATCCCACGTGTGAACAAATGATCTCGCCGGAACGGGGGTCTGCCACGTGAGGCCCGTAAGCATTCGGCATCGGCGAAGCCTTATAGGAAATCACGGAATAACGGGCATCCTCGATCGAGAATTCCGGGTCTTCTTCTGGGGTAGGCACCAATTTGGCCTGAATGGCATGCTTGAATCCCACCTGCTCGAAAGAGGGTTGCCAACTCTCGACAGCGGCTATCACGTAAGGTTGCAAGTATTCCGGGGTATTCCGGTCCACGTAGAACACGATCGGTTTCGCCGGTTCCACCAACTCGCCTCTCTTGAATTTTTCCATATCTTCCGGTTTCGGCTCCAAGCGCCAACGGCTCACGACATTCACTTTCTCCGGTTGCGTGGAATTATCCTTGTACTCGGTTCTGCCATACGCGAAGTATCCCACCCGGTCATCATAATAACGGGGACGCATCGGTTTTTCCGGCAACAAGTACCAGGAAGCGGCAACCTCCCAAGTCGTGGGATTCAATTTGGCCTTGGGATTGTTCTTGGGTGCTTTCCCTTGCGCGTAACTCCGCACGGAACGGAAGATCACGTTGTTCTTGAATGAACTGATGGTCGTGGGATAAGACTTATCAGCCTGGTAAGCTCCTAAATTCAACATCTCAGTCACCCCTTTCAACGAGAAATAGGCGTGATCCGATTTATACATATCCGTGATGTCCACCAGCACGGAGTGATCCGTCTTTGCCTTCACGTCGAAACCCGCCACCAGCGGCATCATGCTGGACGCCTCCACGGCTCCCCGCATATCCGACTTTTCGTCCGGCATGCCTGTCGTGAAAATCGGCTCTTCCAAGAATAATTTATTTTTCGGCCCCTTGTCGAAACGAATAACCTTATTAAATAGGGCATCCCCCCCGAATCCGAACATATCGTTGCTTCCTCTTGCCACTTGGGCGGAACCTTTCACCAAAGAAACGAACACCAATATATCTCTTCCCAGCAGTTCATCCGGCACCTCCATGAAATAACGGTCATCTTGCTCGTAAATATTAAACATCCCCATGTGCTTCACGGCAGAAGGCTTGATAAAGCTCTCCACCGCGGGAATCCCTTTGGGAGCTATCTTCGAACTATCAACGACAACAGCAGGTTGTTGGCCTTTCTTCTTGTCATTCTTTTTCTTCCGGTCGGCAGCTTCTGCATACTGTCCCACCACAAGGAAACAAAGCAATAATGTTAAAAATTTCATGCTAAAATTAACTCTTTTCATACACTGATTTATAATAAACATCTGTAATATCTTGGCGTGAAGAGGGAATGCCCAGTGGGTATCCGCTACCCACAGGCATCGCCTGCTTCACTATAATTTACTGATTACTTGAAGATAAAACCGTATTCTTGCAATTTTGCCTTTATGGCTTTATATTTTGCGATGACCACGGGGAAATCCACGTAACGGTCTTTACTTGGATTTACTTCTTCAGGAGTATAATTCGGCCACATACCACCTCTCTCGTCATATCCCCAAATTTTTATATTCGTTGCATAACGCTCCATAAACTCCTCTTCGGTAAAGGCCAAAACCGCTTGACAATATAACTGCAAATCCTGCTCTTTGGTAGGCACATACCACATTTCCGGGTGATAAGGATCGTGTGGTAGTGAGAGTTGTGAACTGCTAACCTTAGAAGCCGGACTAAAGGGACCGATCATGCCCAAAGATCCCAAATGCCGAACTTCTACATTTGATCCGCAAGCTTGAGAAACCATATATTTGTATCTACTATCTTGCGAATAGATTCTCTCACTAGACGGATTCACAGCGTATGACAGAGCGTAAAAATTCTCATCCAACCATTCCGCCTCATCCAATGCCAACTTGCTAGTAATGGCAGAAGATAAAAATGCCCCTTTCATCAGACTTTTGGCAGCATCATCCATTTCATGGAAATGATGTACTTGTGCCAACACCGTTGTGTTCAATCCTTTGTAAACGGTAGTATCTCCGGATGGAGTAATCAATGAATCCACCAGTAAGATACTGGGCAAATAAGTGCCCTCCGGAATTTCCGGAATGATCTCATCGCGCACGAATTCCAAAACTTCTCTCACGTTCTTTCTTTCCGAGGAAACCAAAGAATAGCATGCGGTATTCCGAGCCGGGGTTTGGCTACCCGGGGAATAGAACACCTGCAACACTTCGTGGTAGGTGTACTCCCCGATTCCTGGGGAATAACGCGTTTCCGAACCTATCGTGTCGTTGTAATAAATCGGGAATCCCGTATCCTTGTATATTTTGTAACGTAAATTATCAATGGGATCTTCGGAATCTTCCAAAACGAACCAATTTTTTTCCAATCCGGAAGGAGATAAATTTCCTTCGTCATCCCCACAATTCCATAAAAGCAAAGCCAACAGGCATAAAAGAAAACTGTATTTCATTGTACCTTAGTTATTTAATGGTTGTAATGTTCTTTCCGGGCGTACTTCATTGCTTAAGTTACCCTTGTTAAAATCGATGGCATCATCCGGAATCGGCAACACGTAAGCAGCCTTGTCTTGAGAATAAGGCTTCAACACGTACTCCCCTTCCGTGGTAATGGTTTTATTCGAGTAGAGAACACTCTTGTGATAAATTTCTTTCTCGAAAGGACGAACCCCGTTCACGGCATAACGGCGGAGGTCAAACCAGCGATGCCCCTCGAAACACAATTCCAACCGACGTTCATCCCGGATAGCGTCAATCAATTCGTTACCGCTCTTATCCATGGGTTTAAAGTCGGCGGCTTCAAAACGGAAAGCTCGTAACTCGTCAATCGTCGTGCGCGCTTCCTCGTCTCGGTGCAGGCAAGCCAAAGCCTCCGCCTTGTTCAGGTACACTTCCGGCAAACGGATGGCAAATTTGTCCGATACTTCGTTTGCCCAGTCCGCTGATTTCACGCAGCGGTAAGTACCTTTTGCCTGTGTTCGCTCAGTAAAAAAGGTTTTCAAACGGATGTCGTGTTCATCGTATGAATCAAGTAAATCCACCGAACTGGTATACCCGGAACAATATACCCCATACCCCATTCCCGATACACTTCCCTTAAGAGCATCAGTATGCAAGAAGTGCATCAGATAAAGACCATGCGTGAAGAGGGTTTCCGTCGATTTCAATTCTACCACTTTATCCCCCTCTTGAAGACCTCGCATATCTTCCAATTCATAACCGAGTGCCAAAACACTATCGGCAGCCGCAACGGCAGCCTCGTAATTTTCCATATATAAATGTATCCGACTCAACAGGGTAAAGGCAGCCGCTTGGTTCGTGCGGTATTTCGTGACTTGGCTGACACCCCGCAGGCACTCGGCGGCACGGGTCAGATCCTCCACCATTTGCCCGTACACTTTCTCTGCAGTCGCCCGGGAGAAATAGATATCCTCTATATCTTCCGAAGTTTTCAAAGGAATACAAGGATCCGTGGCGGCAGTTGCTTTGCAATAGGGTTGCCCGTAAATGTTTGCCATCCAGAAATAGAACTGAGCACGCAAGAAGCGGGCTTCTCCTTCCACCCGCAAGGCAGTTGCCTCCTCGTCCTTGTCAATGTCGATTTGGGTCAACTGGTAGATGATGGAGTTCATCGCAGCTATACGCGACCACATTTTAGTCCAGTTTTTATCCACAAACTCGTTGTTTTCTACATTGCGGAAAGGATCCGGTTGCCAACGGTAAATATTATAAGCATTCAAGCGAATATAATTGGAAGTTTCTGCGGGAATCCCATTCACGAATTCCTCCACGTCATCGTCCATCAGGTGAATGTAAGGGAAGTACCAGGGATCGGTATTGCTTAGATTCGTCCAAAAACCACTTGACTGGTCATCTTTAAAATACGAACTTGTAAGACCTCCTCTAAAATATCCCTCTCCAATCAACAATTCATCCAAGTTGGTCACATTCTCCACGTAAGCCTGGTTTTGGGAGTATTCCTTCAAAAAATCCCCGCAAGCTGCCGAGGTAAACAGCAACCCGCAAAGTAGAGCTATTTGATATATATGCTTCAGTTTCATAGATTATTTTTTAGAATGTCACGTTTACAGTAAAAGAATAATTGGGACGCACGGACATATTCACCGTGGGGGTGATACCGGACTGGGTAACGTCCTGTCCTTTCAACTTTTTGCTGGCAATGGTAAAGAGATTGGTTCCCGTGATGCTCAAGTAAGCCGCTTGGATGCCGATCTGCTTGCAGAATTTGTCATGCACGTTGTAACGGAAAGAAAAGGATTGCAATTTCAAATAATCGCCTTTTACCACCCGCAAACTGGAATTGTCATACATCTGGTAGACATCAGACGGGGCAAAAGTCGGCATCAAGCCGCTGGATGTATACTCGTGCGATGCCCACCACGGGGTAACGGTCTTGGTCCTCAGGGCAGGAATATTGGTTTTCGTTTCATCCCCGGGAGTTCTCCAGCGACGAACAAATTCGCGACGCATGTTCTTTTCCCCGTACGGCGGGAAATCACTCGTGTTCCCGAACAACTTCAACAAACGGATCTTGTTCCCGAAACTATACGTGAAGTTGAAAGAAAGACCGAACTGGCGATAGCCCAAATAACTGGAGATACCACCCTGCAACGTCGGCACGCGGGTACCGGACTCTTCCATGACGATTTCAAAAACATCCTCATCCTCCATTTGAGAGTATTTAGCGTATAATTCATCCGCGAGTTCCTCCTCCAAGTTGCCATAAATGGGACTTCCGTCCTTGGAACTTAACCCCTTGAAGCGGTAAGAGAAAAAGGTATTCAACGGTCTGTCAAGCAATTGCGCCGTACCGTTCAAGTAATCGGTATATTTAATCTCGTCGCGCAAAACATTGTTGCGGTTGTCAATGGCTTTTGAAATCAGGTTGTTCACCACCTGCCCGATCTGCGGGTCGATTCTCCACACGAAACCGCGCCTGCCGCTGGCATCCACCTTCTGGTTAATCGGCACGATATTCAAGGTCACCTCTACTCCTTGGTTGGTCAACTCTCCCTGGTTCACGGTATAGGATGTACGACCGTTGATGTCGGAGATCGATTTGGTCAGGAAGGCGTCTTTCGTGCGTTTGTAATAGTAGGACACCGAACCGCCGAGTTTGTTTTTCCACAACATGAAGTTGATTTCCGCGTTGTAGGAATGGGTCGTTTCCCATTTCAAGTTGGGATTGGGATAATAGGCTATTGAAGAAGAAAATTCATTGTACCAGCTATCCAACCCGCCTTGATTAATGATCATTTTAGAAGTCTGGTTGTCCAACATGTTTCCCTGGATACCGTAGGACAATTTCAACGCCAAGTCATTCACGAAGGCAGTGTTCGCAAACAGGTCTTTCTTCACGTCCCAACGACCGGAAACCGACCAGATGGGCAACAACTTCTCGTTGGAACGACTGCCGAATTGGTTGCTGGCATCCATACGGGTGTTGAAGTTCAAGGTATAGCGGTCGTTATAGGTGTAAGTCACGGCAAAATAAGCGGATGCCAAATTGGTCTTGGTATCGCCGATAACCGGTTTATTCAAGGCAAGCCATGTTGCATAACCGGTGTACTTGTTTAATAAGTCCTTGTAGGCAATCGTTCCGAAAGATTTCCCTCGATTGGGATAATAACCGCGGGTGATGTTCCGATAGGAGTGATATTCGGAAGAGGAAACCTCACCTCCCAAGGCAACGTTCACCAAATGCAAGTCATTGAACATCTGATTGTAATTCAATTGCAAACGCAACACGTAATTGTTCCGACGCGTGTCATTCAACGTCAACTCCCCTCCCTGCGGGCATTTGTTCCCCGAGTGCTTCACATCATCTCCCTCACCGAGAACATAAAGGTCATTCTGGCGTAACGCATGGATATAATAGGAACCCTCTTCAAACACGGTTTCATCATTCGTGGAACCGATCGTGTAGGAAGCGGTACCCTCCACGTTCAACACGGGCAAAATCCGGTACTTCAAGGTTCCCGTCAACGTGGCGGAATAGGTGTTGATTTTATGGTAGGTCTTGTCCATCTCGTTTTCCACGTTAAAAGGATAGGAATATGCTTTTATAGTCCCTTGCTGGTAGAAATAACGGCTGCCGTCCTCGTTATAGGCGGGAATGGCACGGCTCATCTTGTAAGCGTAATCCGTCAATCCCATGGTTCCCCCGTTCTCGAATTTGATGTTGGGCGTGTACCGACGTTTGTTGTTATTCAATTGGATTCCGAATTGGAAATCCACTTTCGAGAAATTCCCGTTCAACTTCAAGTTGGCGGTATAGTTGCGGTTGTACTCTTTCTTGATCACCCCTTTCTCGTCGGCATAACCGATGGAAGCGTAATACTTAATGGTTTCGGATCCCCCGGAAATACTCAAACTGTGCTTGTTGGAGAGGGAGTTTTGGCAAATGATGTCGAACCAGTCCGTGTTGATCGTCTCGTAACGATTGGTCAACCGGTTAAACTCGTCAAAACTGATACGGCCGTTCTTGTAGTCCACGTAGGCAGCCTCGTAACCAAGCCAGTTGCTGGACTCCTTGAATTCCATTCCGCGGGCAAACAACTCGCGGGATACGTCCACGCGTTCCTTGGAATTCATTAAATAGATTTCACGGTCGCTATAATACGGACGACGATTGACGGTTCCGGACAACGAATAAGTCACGTGCGGCTTCCCGGTCTTTCCTTTTTTCGTGGTGATCACAATGACACCGTTGGCAGCACGGGTACCGTAGATTGCCGTGGCGGCAGCATCTTTCAACACATCGATCTGCTCGATGTCGTCGGGGTTCAAACCGGAAATGGCGTTACCTAACAGGTTCACGAAGTCCAAGCTGTTCAACTCGGATGGGTCAACATTCACGGGGTCCGTCTGCACGATACCGTCTACCACCCACAAGGGCTCCTGGTTACCCAACACGGTGGAAGTACCGCGGATACGAATCTTGGGTGCCGCTCCCGCCTGACCTGAGTTTTGCATGAAAATCATGCCCGGAATATGTCCTTCCAACATCTTGTCCACGGAGGAAAGACCTGCCACGTTTACGTCTTCCATTTTCAGTGATGTGATTGCCGAAGTATTCCGACGACGGTCGATGTCCTGGTAACCGGTTGAAATCACAGTCACCTCGTTAAGCGTTTCCACTTCGTCCTCAAGGACGATTTCATATTCTTTATTATCGGATTTTTTCACGACAACTTCCTTGGTTTTCATACCGATAAAAGAGAGCACCAACGTATCGGTGGCATGAGGCACATTCAAAGAGAAAGCTCCATTGCCATTCGAGACCGTACCGACAGTTGTACCCTTAATGCGGATGGTGACTCCCGGAAGAGGTTCTTTTTGCGAATCAATCACCTTACCGATGACCACCCATTTATTATCGGGTGCTGGTGCCGTGTAAGGCAAACGCTTGATCACCACAACGTCATTTACATACTCGTGTGTCAACTTCAAAGGTGTCAACACCTTATCCAGTACGACCTTCAGGTCTTCATTCGTCACATTCACCGTGATCAATTCTTTCATTTGTAGCAAAGAAGAATTAACCAAGAACTGGTTCCCCGTCTGCTCTTTCATCGCGGCGATAAACTCTTCTAACGTCGCATTCTTCAAATCCACAGATACTTTACTCTGTGAAAAAACCAGAGCAGAAACACTCAGATTAAATACCACAATTAAAATACAAGTCAATTTCATAATCAACCATGTCTTTTTTTTACACATAATAAAGTCCCAGAACTTTAATAGTTCACTTTTTTCCATAACTTTGTAAAGTATTTAAATGATAATACATGAAGCGCGGACTCCAGACCTAGGAAATTTGTTGTCCGTGTTTCTTTTTATTGATATAAGATCACCACATTCCCATCTATTTTATATTTTACCTCTTCCGAAGCGGCAAGAACTTCCAAGAAAGTTCGGATAGAATCATACCGTTTCAAATACCCCGTAAACTGTATTTCTTTTACTTTCGGATTCTGGTAGAAAACGGACACATCATACCATCTTGCCAAAGTATGCATCACTTCTTCAAGACGCTTTTCTTTAAATATATACCAACCGTCTTTCCATCCGACATACTCTTCCACTCTCACCTCCCGCATCGTCAATTCACCCGTCAATGATGCCACAGCCTGCTCACCCGGTGATAAAGTGACTCTCTCACCCTTCTTACCCGTGAACATCACTTTTCCGGAAACCAACGTGGTCAACACAGATTCCCTCTCGTAAGCTCTCACGCCAAACGAAGTCCCCAACACGTTTACCTTTCCCAAATCCGTTTCGACAACAAAAGGACGACCGTCTTTCGTTACGTCAAAATAAACTTCTCCTTTCACCGCAACTACCCGTTCTTTCTTCGAGAAACGTACCGGATATTTTATTCTACTCCCGGCATTTACCCACACCCGAGTACCATCGTCCAAGACCACGTAACACTCACCACCAAGAGGCACGATCAACTCATTGTACACGAGTTCGGATTCCCGGACAGAATCTTGTTTATACAAGAGTTGCCCATTCTCCATTCGAATAGTTGAACCTCCCTGTTCTTTAATTTCATTTCCTTGGAGAATATCTACTACCCGTCCGTCCGACAATTTCAACTGTACGCTTTCTTTCTTTGCCAATACTACCGGACTCTCCTGTTTCTCTTCTTGCATCATCATCCACACGCCAAGTCCCAATAATGGCAAAATGAAACAAGCCGCAACAGCCACTCGCCGTAGAACAAACCGTTTCTTATCTCTCCGCCGATTTCTCTCGAAAATCTCGTACGCTTTCTCGGGAGAATACTTCTCGTACCGGGCAAAATGCTTTTCCAGATAAGCATCATCCCCGACTTCCGAATAGACATCCCGTAAATGCTTATCCTTCAGCAATTGCTCGAACTTCTTCTGTTCCTCGCCTTGCAACACTTCAGAATACGCTTTACGCATTAATGCTACTATTTTACCTAAATCTCTCTTCATATCCATGTTCATTACATCTCTAAAATGCACGACATTTCATTTAGGGTGACAGAAAAAGAAATTATTTTTCAAAAAAACTTTTCCTTAATGGAAAAACACGGCAAACCAGAATAAATAAGCAGAATCCTTCATTTTTTCCCGCAAGTACTTGAAGCCTCTACTCTTTTGTGTTTTTACCGTATTAATGGAAATACCCAATTCCTCGGCAATCTTGTTATCCGAACATCCTTTCATTCTCAATAACAGAATTTTACGCCTTTCTTCTGGAAGATCATCTATCAGAAAATACAATTGACGCACCAATTCCTCCCTCACCGTATCGGCAAACTCTTCATCCGAATATTCATTTTCCTCTCGTAACACCTGCTGCACGTAACGTTCCTGAAACTTCTCCCGGCGCAAATGCATCATGGCTTGATTATAAGTCGACCGATATAAATAATAGGTCAGATCATCAATTGTAGGAAATTTCCGATCACTCTTCCAAATATTCATCAACACCTCCTGCACCAAATCTTCCGCCACAACCGTATTCTGAATAATCCGATCCGCATAGGAACACAATGCGGCATAATAATACGTGAAAACACTTTTCCATGCTTTCTCGTCCTTATCATTTACCCCACGTAAAATTTGTGTCACATCTATACCCATAACAAAGAATACTCCATTGTTACAAAGGTATATAATAAAAAGAATATTTTATCTCCCCGAGAGAAAATTAATAATCCATAACATCGTCCCCCTATAAAACAATAAAAGGGGCTTTCGCCCCTTTATCTGATATACTCTTTGATTCTTTGTAATAACTGCGGATTTGCCGTCATGATCGCTATCCCCCGGTCATACCGGAAATGCTCTATCGTTCCTTCGGCTTCCTGTACAATCAAAACTCCCGCACATACATCCCAAAGTTTTAACCCTAATTCCCAATAACCATCCAGGAATCCGGCAGCCACACAACAAAGGTCATAAGCCGCAGACCCCATACGTCGTATACCCCGCAAATGCGGCAATATGCGACTCAGATTATCTATATTATTAATAGGATTTATCCCTTTATCGTATGGAAATCCGGTTGCTAACACGCTTTGATCCAAATCTGTCTTAGCCGCTACACGAATCGGCTTACCATTCAGAAAAGCACCTTTCCCGCGAATAGCCGTGTACAACTCGTCCATATAGGGAGCGTACACGACACCCAACACCGTTTCGCCCCGGTATTGCAAACCGATAGAAACCGTGTACACGGGTAATCCTTGGCTATAATTATTCGTCCCATCCAAAGGATCGATCACCCAAAGGTAATCACTATGCAAATCATGCTCTCCACTCTCCTCTCCCAACACGCTATGATCGGGAAAATGTTTCCCGATACGCTCAAGCAACATGGATTCACTTAATTTATCCACCTTTGTCACCACGTCGTGCACGGTCGATTTGGTTTCAATATCCAAATGCCCGCTTCTGAAATAAGATCGTTGTACCTCTCCCACTTCTTTCGCCCAAACAATGGCTAATTCCAAGGTGCTTTCTAGACAAATATTCATAGATTACTTACTATTTGTCATTTGCTTTTTTGGACTTAATTTCTATTTCATATGCAAGTGTGGCATAAGGAGGAAAAACATATTGATAATAATAGTTCAAAATTCCTTTCCCATATCCTCGCCCGGAAGGAATAAGAATACAAGCCTTCTCCCCCACTTTCATTTTAAGCAAAGCATCTTTCATCCCTTGTATCAAACCAGACACTTTCCAAGTAGCCTCTTCATCTTCAAAAAGTTTACGATTGGTAAGATTTTCTTTATCCATTATTTCATCCAAAATATAACCACTACCATACACGGTAACACTATCCGAAACTAAAATTTCATCACCACTCGGCTTCTCTATTAATTTTACAATTTGAGTAATAGTATCATTCTCCTCTATCGCGGGAATTTGAATTAACTTCTTCTTATCAAAACCTTTTTTCTCCAAGTATTTGTCAATCAATTCGTATTCATAATCTAACAAACTCCCTTCAATAACCTTCTCCACCTTATATTCTCGATACAAATAAGTAGTACTGAAATTAAGTACACTTGGCAAAATAATTGATCCAGAGGTTCCTTCTGAAAAATATTTAAAAAAAATAGAGAATATATCCTTGTCATCTATAATTTCCTCATAAACGGGACCTCCCATAGGGTATTTAGGTAATTCTATTTTTTCTCCTCCAATAACCGACGATCTTGTATCATCTAAAATACTTCCACCTAAATTCCTATCCGTGTAATTCACCAATATAAATTGCCCGTCTTTCGGTTTTTTCTTATTAGCATCCTCACTGTAATTAAATACATAAGCTACAGGATTAATCTTAACTCCATTAATTGATGTACCAAGAATAATAGAATCTTTTGGACTTTTATCCTTCATAAAATCCTTTATAGCCGCTTGCTCTTTATCGTAAAGCTCCTTCCAAGTCGGACCGTTATCATCGTCCGAGCATCCTGCAAAACTGCCTGCTAACAGGCAAAGACACATTAATAAATAATTCTTTTTCATTTTCCGTTTTATTTAGCTGTTATAAAAATTACTCTTCTTCATTATTTGGAGCCACAATCTTCATTATTTTCACCCAATACCCAAACGTACAATAGGGAGGTTCATTATAATACGTGCCTCCTCCTTTTATACTCTGCACATTACCCTTTGCCCCATATCCCATTCCGTAAGGAATAACAATATGGGCGGAATCACCTTCCTGCAATTGTTGCAACCCCTTAACAAATCCGGCAGGAAAGTCCCGTTGCCACCGCTCGTTAAACAGTATCTTGGTTGTATCAAGGGCATTCATAAACTTCAATCGTATTCCTCCCCCCATATCATCCAATATCACCAAATGCTTACTCATAAGCACAGAATCTCCCACCTGCAATTTCCGCGTTCCTTCACCTTTCGTCATCAGAAGCGTATACGTAATGGTATCAGACTCTGCCTCACCGGGATAATCTTTAAAAGTTTCTGCCGCGGGGAACGTATTCAAATAACCTTGAATCATCTCTTTCTCGTGCTCCGCCACATCTTCAAATATCGTGCGGGAAACCAACTTGTAATGCAATGGTTTTCCATCCACAGCACCCAAAACCGATGGAATAATCACTTCACCGCCACTTTCTCCAACTCCGATATGCCGGAATGCCTCCGCCAAAAAATTATACCTCGCCGTATCCACCCGAAACAAGACAGGTCCGCCATAAGTATATCCCGGCATATACGTTGAATCCCATTTCCCCAGATCAGAAGAATCCAATATCTTACCACTCAAATCGGACATATCATAATCCATCATCACCCATCCGGAATCTTTAGCCACCTCTCCGTTAGTATTGTGATTGAAAATAAAAATGGAATCTATCAACAATCCTTTACGGCTGTAATAGGGGATAGCGACAACCTCCCCCGTCGCATATTGATTCAGGTAATCATGTATCGCCTGTTTCTCGTACGCGAGCACGTCAATTAAATCATCCTCCTTTTCCCCGGAACAACTACTCAACGCAAAGGCTAAAAAACAACCTAAAATGACCAGATATTTATTCATCTTTCAGTTTCTAACTTTAGTTTCTATTTCCCCGACAGGGGTACTTCTTCCCACACACCGCGATGCAGACGCATGGTACTCTTTATTCCGGCTTCCCGCAACCAACGGAATGCCAAATCCCGGTTATCGTTCACCAACTGGGGTAAATGAGCATCCGAATTTACCATCACTGGAATATTCAATTCTTTCAACCATTTAAAATACTTCACGTTCGGAAACATCAATCCTTTCTTCGTGTATGCTTTCGTGTTCACTTCCACCATCACGCCTTTCTCGGCAATCAGTTGGAAGTACTCCCGCAACAATCCGTTATACCACTCCTGCTCGATAAGAGAGGAATCCACCAACGAACCATTCATCGAAATCTTGTCCGGGTGAGCCACGAAATCAAAACCGCCCAACTCCACCATCCGGGCGGAAGAACGAAAATAATCCCGCACTAGATGTTTCAGATCATCCCGGTACACCTTTCGGAAGTTCTCCCGGAAATCATCAAAATTACCATCCATATCCATCATCTCACCCGTCTCTCCATTCGTCACCAGATGCACGGAACCGATACGGTAATCCAACGGCATTTGCTGGAAATAATCACTAGACGGTCCCCAATCATCATTCAGATAATCGATCTCCAACCCCACGTACAACTCGATTTGCCCGGCATACAACTTTTTCAACCGTTCGATCTCCTGCAAATATGCCTCCAGATTCGCCTTGCTCAACGACCAGCGAGTTTCAAACGGAAGCGGCGAATGCGAAGATATTCCATAACTATGGAAACCGGCACTGATAGCCGCCTTCACGAATTCCTCCGCCGGAGCTTTACCGTCACAAAAAGTGCAATGACTATGATACGTACACAAATCCATCCGTTACTTCTTCACCCAAGCATTAACAATTTCAGCCACGTACATCTTGTGGAAATCTTTCTGCCCGTATTGGGCATCCACAATCTTCGTATCCGCGAAAGCCTCTTCCTTCAAGAAATCGGCATACAACTTCCGGCATTCCAGCACGAGAGAAGCCTCCTCGAACGCGGGATTCCCCGCCTCCGTGAAATAAGGCGTCAACCCGCTCTCTTTCACCTTATCCGTATCCCTTCCGGAAACAGAACCACACACGCTCAATGCCTTGCGATAGGACTCGCCAAAGAACGATAACGTGAATGAATCCCCTTTCTCCGTGAACTCGAACGTGTACCGTTGCGGACGTACAAACACCATCACCACCGGCTTGTTCCAAAGAAAGCCCATACTTCCCCAACTTGCCGTCATCATATTGAACTTCTCCCGGTCACCCGCCGCCACCAACATCCACTCGTCACCGATCAACCGGATCACGTTCTCGTCTATCTCTCTCGGATTAATCTTCCTCATATCCATAAATCACTTAATCATAAATAACTTAATCGCAAATCACCCAATCACTTAATCGGTCTACATTCTCTCCGGCATCTCAATCCCCAACATTCCCATCGCGTTACGGATAGCCACGCTACATTGTTGAGCCAACAACAAACGCAAATTCCGTACCTGTGCGTTCTCCTCTTTCAAGATCGAATAATCATGGTAGAACTGGTTGAATTCCTTCGCCAGATCGTAAGCGTAATTCCCGATCAATGCCGGACTATAATTATCCCCGGCCTCTTTCACCACGGCAGGCAACTTGGCGATCAACTTAATCAAGTTCTGTTCCTTCTCCGTCAATCCGGTATGTATATCACCCAACACGATCTGTATTCCGGCTTCTTCCGCCTTACGCAATACCGACCGGATACGCGTGTAAGTATATTGGATAAAAGGACCCGTGTTTCCGTTAAAATCAATCGATTCCTTCGGGTTAAACATCATGGTCTTTTTCGGGTCTACCTTCAAGATAAAATACTTCAATGCCCCGAGAGCCACCTTGCGGTACACGTCTTCCGCTTCCTCGACAGAATAACCGTCCAGTTTTCCCAACTCCTCGGAAGTCGTCCGTGCCGTGTGGATCATCTCCTCGATCAAATCGTCGGCGTCCACCACCGTTCCCTCGCGGGACTTCATCTTACCTTCCGGCAACTCCACCATCCCGTAAGACAAATGCTTTATTTTATCCGCCCAATCGAATCCCAATTTTTTGCAAACCAGCGATAATACCTGGAAGTGATAGTTCTGCTCGTTCCCCACCACGTAAATCTCCTGATCCATATTAAATTCATTGAAACGATCGTACGCCGTACCGATATCCTGGGTCATGTACACGGAAGTCCCGTCATCCCGCAGCAACAACTTATGATCCAAACCGTCACCTGTCAAATCCGCCCACACGCTACCCGTGTCTTTCCGGTAAAGCACACCGTCGGCAAGTCCTTTCAACACAATATCGCGCCCTTTCTTGTAAGTTTCCGACTCGAAATATACCTTGTCGAACGCGATACCCATCATCTTATAAGTTTCATCGAACCCCTTCAACACCCAATCATTCATCTTCCGCCACAAGGCAACCGTCTTCTCGTCCCCGGCTTCCCATTGGCGCAACATCTCCTGTGCCTCCAGCAATATCGGGGCTTGCTTCTTGGCTTCCTCCTCGGCTACACCCTTATCCATCAATTCCTTGATCTGGGCTTTATACTCTTTATCAAAACGCACGTAATAATCTCCCACGAAATGGTCTCCCTTTGTCCCCGTACTCTCCGGAGTGGCACCATTAGCGAACTTCTCCCAGGCGATCATACTCTTGCAAATATGGATTCCCCGGTCATTCACCAGGTTTGCCATAATCACCTGATGACCGTTCGCCTTCTGTATTTCAGACACAGACCATCCCAAGAAATTATTACGGATATGCCCGAGATGTAACGGCTTATTCGTGTTCGGGGACGAATACTCGATCATGTACGTCTTCCCGCTCGGTTCCTTCGCGTACCCGTACTTCTCTTCCCGCGCCACCTCGTTCAACACCTCAATCCAGTAAGCGGCAGAAATCACCACGTTCAAGAATCCCTTGATCACGTTGTAAGTCTCCACTTCCTCAATATTTTGCTTCAAATACTCACCCAACTCCTTTGCCGTTTCTTCCGGTGACTTTCTGGAATATCGGGTAAACGGAAAAACAACAACGGTCAAATCCCCGGCAAACTCTTTGCGGGTTTCCTGCAATTGCACGTCTTTCTCGGTCAATTCCACTCCATAACAAGCCTTCACGGCTTCCAGCACTTGCTGGGTCAGCATTTTCTCTATCGTCATATCCTCTAATCTTTTTAAATACTAATGTCCATTAGTCTGCAAAAATACAATTTATTAGAAGAAATACCCGTAAAACGCTAAAAATTTACCTGATTATAATCTAAAATCCCTACCTTCCTCCCAATATCTTCACATACTCCGCGTAAGCCACCTTATACTGGTAATTAGCAGACACCACGCTCGTGTATGCCTGCAACCACGTGGCTTGCGATGAAAGCACATCCAGAATAGGCAATTTCCCTTCATTATAACTGAACGTGTTCAACTTCAAATTTTCCTTGGCTATATCCAACGTGGAATTGGCAATCTCCACTCTTTTCCACGTCTCGTTAAGTTTCACCCACGCGTTAGCCAATTCCTGCTTCACCTGATCTTTCATTTTACTCATCTCCAACTCCCTGCTCATCTCCATTGCCTTATTCTGGCGGACATACTGGCGTTTCTCGCCCCAATTGAAAACAGGCATGCTGAACTTGGCAAAAGCCGTCGTGGCAAATTTCTCTTTCCCATCCACGTTAATCAATGGAGTTCCCCACGATTCCTTCATTCCGACAGCGAATTGCGGCAAATATTTAGAACGGATAATCTTCGTCTGTTGCTTTGCCAGATTGAGATTTTGCGCCGCAATCTGGTAATCCGCCCTACGTTGCAAGGCTACCTCCAAAGGTTGCAAAGCAGGCACCACCACGGGTTGCTGGATAGAATCCACGAGTACCACGTTTTCATCCAACGGAGCCCCCATCATAATCTTCAGCGACTGCATAGCCATCCGGTAATTCATTGTTGCCGTGGACAATTGCAATTCCGCTTCCTTCAACCGGGTTTGCACCATCAACAAATCGGTCTTACTAATCGCCCCTTCATCAAAACGCTTCTGCACAATACTGCCCAACTCGTTCACAATCATCACGAACTCCCGGGCAATAAAAAACTGGCTCTCGTTCGCCGCCACCGTCCAATAATTCACGTCGGCAGCGTAAACAATATTATCCGTCGTCAATTCTTCACCCAAACGGGCTATTGCCTCCTGCAACACGGCTGCATCCTTTTGCTTCCGCACGACACTTCCGGCATAAACATTCTGTGACAACGTCACCTCCGCCGCGTAATTATCGTGCTTCATATCCACACCCTGCATAAACTCCACGTCCTCGATCTGGTAAGAATAATTTCCCCCGACCTGCAACTTCGGAAAGAAACCCGTCTTAATTCCCTTCAAAGCATACATGGCAGCATTCACCGCCTCTTTTGCCTGCTTTATATCCTGGTTATACTCCAACACCTTCGCCCGGTACTGCTCCACGGTCAACGTCTGTCCCATCACCGCACCCGCCAATACCAACAAAACCCCTATCGTAACAAAAACTCTCTTCATAACTTAACTAGCTTTTATCCTAAATATCAAACAATACGTCACCGGAAGAACGACAATCGTCAACAAACTCGCCACAAGCAAGCCGCCCATGATACAAGCCGCCATCCCCCCGAACATCGCATCAAACAACAAAGGCAACATACCCAGAATCGTCGTGCCCGAAGCCATCGCCACCGGAACAATTCTCGACTTCGTGGCTTGCAGCACGGCATCCAGCGGAGCCAATCCGTTTTCCTGTTCTATACCGATCTGATCGACCAGCACAATCGCGTTCTTGATATTCATCCCGACCAGTCCCAACACTCCCAACAAAGCGAAAAAGTCGAACATCTTACCCATCACCAAAAGCCCGAACACGACACCGATAAAAATCAAAGGTACCATCAGCAAAATAATCGTCGGCTTCCGGTAAGTCCTGAAAAGCAACAGCAACACGATAAACATCAGGATAAACGTCAACGGCATATTGGCAGCCAAAGCCTCGTTGGACTCCGCCTGGCTCTCGTCCTCCCCGAAAATCTTCATCGTGTACCCCTCCGGCAAATCCATCTGTTTCACCTTACTCCACACTTGCGAAAATGCCGCTTTCGTGTTAGCTCCCCGTTTGGGGTCACATTGCGCCATCATCACCCGGTCACGGTTATAGCGCTTAATCACGTTATAATTGTAATTGTAGGCAAAACTATCCACCACTTGTGCCAGCGGCACCGTGAATCCCCGTGTAGCGAACACGGGCAAAGTCTTCATATTATCCAGATTCTTGGCATCGAACCCGTCCTCTTTCAGCAGTATAGGCATAAACAAATCCTTCTCCCGGAAATCCCCGATTGCCAACCCGTTCGTGGCAATCTTCAAAGCATAAGCCACTGACTGCCGGGTAATTCCCAAACGTTGTCCCCTCTCCTGCGAATAAGCGGGTTCCCACACGGGCACCTTATTTCCCCAACTTCCCCGCACGTCGGTCACCATATCACACTCCCGCATCAACCCCATCGCCCGCTCCGTCAGTGCCGACAACGTATCTATCTCTTCACCGATAAACCCGATCTCGATAGCCGCCTCCACTGCCGGCGACATTTTAAACAAAGAAGACCGGATCAACATATCCGGGTAATTCTCCCGCACGTAAGTATTCAGGCGGTCTTCAACAACCGGCGATTGCTCTTTCTTCTGCACCTCGATCAACAAATTCCCGAAATTCGCTTTCGGACCGAAAGAAGTACTTGCCAGATAATACCGTAACGGCGAACCGCCAATCGTCACGGACACGTTCGTCACCTCCTCCTGCTTCATCAAATAGGACTCGATATCCGCCATCATCTTCTCGGACTCCCGTATACTGAAACCTTCCGGCAGAAAACAATCCGCCCGGAAATAAGGTTTATCCATACTGGGGAAAAAATTCTGCGGCATCACCCCCATGATATACATGGAAGCCAGGAACAGACACACGACCGACACGATAGTCACCACCTTGTAGCGAATCAATCCCCGCAACATACCGACGAACTTATTATAGAACTTCGTATCGTAAGGATCTTTTGCCGGATCTCCCGAACTTTCTTTCAATATAAAATTACCAAACACGGTCGTTTGCGTCAACGCCAGTATCCAACTCAAAGCCAGCGATACCGCCAACACGATAAACAAAGGCTTCACCATCTCCGCCACGGAAGAAGGCGCCAAATACAAAGGCAAAAAAGAAAATATAGCAATCAAAGTGGCTCCCAGCAATCCCCACTGCGGCTGAGTCGCCCCTTTTATCAAGGCATCCCGCCGCCGCATTCCTTTCTTGATTAATATTTGGGCATTATCCGTCACCACGATAGCATTATCCACCAACATACCCATCGCGATAATAAATGCCGCCAACGAAGTACGGTTCAACCCGACTCCCATAAACTGCATAATCAACATCGTACCCCCGATAGAGAAAATCAACGAGGAACCGATCAGCAAACCGGCACGGGAGCCCATTACCAGCAAAATAATAAAAATCACGATCAGCACCGACTCCACCAAGTTCAACAAAAAACCGTTATTCGCCTCCCGCGCAATCTCGTTCTCCGGGTAAAGCGTCACCAGCTCTATTCCCACCGGCATCAACTCCTCCAACTGGCTCAAACGCTCTTTCACCAGATCACCCGTCTTCACCACGTCACGCTCCGGGTCTGTCGAAATACCAATCCCAATCGCACGCTTGCCATTCACCCGCATCAAACTACCGGGCGGGTCGAGGTATCCTTTTTCTATCGTGGTAATATCTCCCAAACGCACCTGCTGTCCCGCTTGCGTCACGATCAACTGGTTGCGTATATCATCCAACGTCTTGTAAGTCCCGTCCGCCAATATCTTCAATTCCAGATTCCCCGCACGCTTCTCCCCGGTATTAATCAAAGAATTCTGGGATTTTATCGTCTGTATCAAAGAATTCAAGTCAACCCCGGAATTCGCCAACTTCGACATCGTGATAAACACATTCACCACCTCCGTCTGCTCGCCGTACAAAGCGACTTTCTGAACCCCGTCGACCGACACCAATTGAGTTTTCAACTTCTGTCCCCATTCCCTCAAATCGTGATACGAGAACCCTTCGGCGGCAGTCAAACCGTAATAAATACCGAACACGTCACCAAAGTCGTCCGACACGCTGATCGTCGAAGCCCCCTGCGGCAAAGCGGGTTGAATATTCAACACCTTGCGGCGCAACTCGTCCCACATCTGCGGCATCTCATCCGGCGGGGTAGCCGGGCTTAACTCGATTTGAATCTTGGACATCCCGTAATAAGAGTCCGACTTGATCTTCTTCACCCGCCGCATAGACTGTATCTCCCGCTCTATCGGTTCCGTGATTAACTGTTCCACCTCGGCAGGCGTCGCCCCCGGGTACTTCGTGATAAGAACTGCCGTTTTAATCACGAAAGGCGAATCTTCCTTTTTACCCAACAGGTCAAAGGAAAGCACTCCCCCGACCAACAAAATAGCCAAAAAGAAATAAATCACTTTCGTGTTATCCAGTGAATATCTTGCTATATTCATAACCATTCCTTATTTTAACAACTTCACTTTCTGTCCTTCCGTGATGTAATTCACCCCGGCGACAACAATAATATCATCATTCGAGAGTCCCTTCTGCACCATAATCTTATCACTCCCGAGCAATTGCCCGATCACCACGGTTTTACCGTACACCGTTTCGGTCTTCGGGTTATACACCCACACCGAAGTTTCGTTCGTCATCGGATTCTTGAATAAAGCACTCATCGGCACGATATAACTGTTCTCTTCCATTGTTTCTATCTTCAAATTCACCTTGCAGGAAAAACCGGGATAGATATTATGGATATCACGAGAGAAGCGGCTATCATCAATAACCAGTTTCACGGGGATCCCCGTCCCGTCGGGCGAAGCATCAATAAATTCTTTCACTCTCGCCTTAAACCAAATACCCTTGTACGTATCGAACTCCACCGTCACCGTCATCGGCGTGCGGGTCAGATCGACACTCGTTTCCGGCAGAGTAAAACCTACCGCCAGTTTATCGGGATTCACCAACTTGATGATCGACTCTCCCGGCATCACTTTCTGGTAATTCTCCACGAACTTCTTCTCCACGAACCCGTCAAAAGGCGCTCTCAGTTTCGTATCCTCCAACGTGTTGGCAGAAGTCTCGTAAGCCGATTTGCCTTTTATATAATTTGCCTCCGCGATCTCGTACTCCTGCTTTGAAATAGCTTGCATCGACAACAATCTTTTATTCCTCTCCAACTGGGATTTAGCCGTCAGATAAGCCGCCTTGTTCGCCTCGTACTGCAACTTGTAATCCAACGGATCGACCGCAGCGATCACCTGTCCCTTCTTCACCTTCTGCCCCTCGTCCACGTTCATCGCCACGAGCGGTCCCGACAACTTAAAGGCAAGATTACTATATTCCTCTGCCTCCACGATCCCCGTGTACACCTTATTGATCGCCCCCAACGACTCCACGTTAACCACTCTCACGGGACGAACGACATCCTGGTACGTCTCCTTTTTTCCTTTACAACCCGCCCACAAAAAAGCAGGTATCATGCAAACCATCCATGTAAATCTCATAAATCTATTTTTTTACACGTATACGGGAAAATACAAGTAAGGTTTGCCACATAAAATAAATAAGAAAAAAAACGCACGGATGGAACTCTGCCTATCTCCCGATAAAAATATTTATACCCCTCTTTCTTGGAATATTAGCCCAAAATAAACAGTATTCGAGTTAACACCGAACGCAAAACTCTTTATACCGGTAACGACAATTCTACTCGCAGGATTATATTTTAACCTTAAAACTCACATCATGTATAACTATACATTCCGATTCCTGGACAAAAAAGAGTGCTTCCGAACACCTTTTTCACCCGAAGATAACACACGATACACATATATGTTACATAACAAAACATACTTGTACCGTCTTAATGAACAATTAATTAGGAGTAACCAACCGGAACATGCCCTCACGGTAAAACGGCATTTGGCTCGTTTAGCACCGACCTCTTCCCTACTATGCGATATCGGCATATTACATCTGGAAAACGGGGAAATCCATGTAGCCGACAGCCTCTTCTCCAAGGCTCATCAAATGACACCCAATCACATCACTCCCGTGTACAACCGTTTTCTTGTTACCAAGCAAACAAACGATACTCTCCACGGGCTTCGTTTAGCTAAAAAAATCCTCCACATGCCTGTCCGTAAGATAAATAATATTGTATTAAGAGCCCGCCATGAAGCAAAGGAATATATTAAAGCACAGTCATAATCAATATACAAACATGAGAACCACTTTCATTTATATCGTTTTTACGCTAATCTCTTCTTGTTCAACAGATGAAACAAAATTAGAAAAAGCATTGCGTCTAGCTGGGAACAATCGTCACGAATTAGAAAAAGTCCTTCATCACTATTCCCAAAAACCGGCAGATTCCCTTCAACTCCATGCCGCACGATTCATTATTGAAAACATGCCCGGACACTACACTCTGGCGGGAAAAGAAATTGAACAATTTAAAGAAAAAATACACGCCGATACTTCCGTCTCCTATTTTGCTAAAAAACTTCTTGAAATATCAATAAGCAATATAGAATCAATTCAAAAAAACGCACAAAAAACTGAAGATGTAGAAAACATTAAATCTGAATTTCTTATTCGCCATATAGATCGTTCCATCGAGCGTTTCATCACTTGCCCTTGGCTACGTGATATTCCTTTTGATATATTCATGGAATATGTCCTTCCGTATCGCTTTGAGCACGAACAACCCGAACTTTGGATTGATTCTCTACGCATTACCCCGGATGCATGAAATGAGATAATTCCTCTTAAAGGAGAATACATCCCTGAATTTTTTCAAAAATCATTTTACAAAGACGTCAGCGATGAATACATGTACACCGCCGACATTTCTATTCCTACCATAACACCCATTAAAAGTAACAGCCCCAGATTCGCCTATCTTTTCGTCTTCAACTATCTAAATTGTCTACCTTCCTGGTTTCTATAACAAAAAAAGAACTGTCGCCGCCAATTATCCTTTCATCTTAAACTTAAAAGGAGAACCACAATACCTAGTTCCTGACACAACAAACCGCCAAAACATTCGATTGACCAGAAAATATCCTTCTAATAAAGTATTATATACTTACAATAAACAAATGGCAAATATTTCAGTCAAAGCATCGTCTTCATCCTCTTTCACATTTGCAAATACACTGCTCACCCAGTTGGAAGTTGAGGATATACTTGCTTCCGGTAAAATAAAACCAGACAAAGCGTACCGTTACTGGCAAGTGGTCATTCCCCAAAATATAGCATGTGCTGAAATCGTTTTTCTTGACCAGCAAAAAGAATACATTCGGGGAAAAGTAACTGACACCATTTACACCGCCGGTTTCGACAACAACCCACTAACCAACCTAAAAAACCATATGCACAAAACACCCGTCATTGATTTCGGTAAACCAGTACAACTATCGAAGATTATCGTTCTCCCACGAAGTGACGGTAATAGCATCTACCCTAAAAACGAATACGAACTATTCTACTACACCCTTAACGGTTGGACATCTTTAGGTCGACAAATTGCCGATGATTATTGCTTGAACTTTTATAATATTCCTCGGGGAGCCCTTTATTGGTTGCATAATTGGACCTCCGGCATGGAAGAACGCATATTCACAATTAATGAAAATGACGAAATCCAATTCTGGTGACGTGTATCCACCATCACAACTTCAAAATAATGTATCATGCAAACCATCCATGTAAATCTCATAAATCTATTTTATAGCCCTTGTGCAAGCCTCGCCAGCCGTTCCTTCAACAATTCGCCATACTTTTCCTTTAATTCTGCACTTAGGAAAGAGTTTTGAATGACAGTCTCAAACTTGGGCAATAGTTTGATATACTTATTTATCAGTCGTTCTACAATCACATTCTCTACCCCCAGCGTGGCTGCTGACCGGATAAAATCCTCTCTTTGAAACTTTTTCTTCCGACCATTCAAAGTTAACGCCAACTCTTCATCATCCTTGGGATTGATGATAGCCGCATTTAGCAAATCGTAAGCAGGGGTCAAACGTATCATATCCTCCACCTCATACAAAGAGAAGTTTTTCAAGTGCATATCGTTATTCCCTGTCAACCAAGAGAAAAGCACCAGCTCGAAGAAATTGGTAACATCCATTTTAGGTAAAGACGAGTATTTCAAAATAGCCTTGCCGATACGTTCATAACTACTTTTGTATTTATGCTCTGTTTGCCTTTCTGTCAATTGGCACATATCTTCCATCGCGATCTTCTCTCCGGCTGAAGTCCTGTCAATCCGGCGGGTAAGATAGCATAGCGTATCATCTGCCATCCGCATCAGCGTATGAGGAACTACCTCAATACGTGCCACCTCTGCAAGGTGCATGGTTAAATCCTCAACCTCTGGCATCATTTCATATTGCGAGGTCTGTGGTTTACAAATATAACCACCCCATAGCCCGACAATAGTCAATCGTTTGCTACCCTCATGCTCATTCAAATGCAAGGATAATTTCGGCTGGACACCGGTCAAAGAGGTTTGGTCTCGAATGATTTGCAGAGCAAGCTGGTCAAGTTGTTCTATCGTATAATCAAGAACGGGCAATGTTGCTGTTCCGAAGAACTTCTTTATGCAAGCCGTGTGCATATCCTTTTCCCCCTTTAAAAGCGGACGATAACAATATAAGCAATTACACATGGTTTCCCTCCTTTTCTTCCAAAGGAATGACGCTTACCGCTCCGATACAATCCTTGCAGCATGTCAGCAACAACGACATCCGGTCAAGAATACTGATGTCTGTATTCCGCAATGCAACATCCAACAGCCATCCTTCTGGAATCAAACCGTCGAAAAATGGAAACAGCACAGGACTTGTATATGCTTCGTCTTGTAAAGGCAATGTCATGCTAACTGCCTTCGCCTTTTCAAGAGAGAGATATTCCGGTAAATAGCAGAACTCATACCCTGCATCGTTTTCTGTCAGAATACCAGCTAATTGGTCTTTGTAAAATATATGAGCTTGTCTCATTGATTATTCTTTTTTTGAGTGGCAACCATTTCATAATTGAAAAAGTCAAGGAGCTGATTCACTTTATCGAGGCGTAGCGTTTCCTTTCCTTGTTCAAGGTCTCGCACAAAACGCAATCCTACTCCCGACTTCAACGATAGTTCTTCTTGCGTCAGATTATATTGCTTTCGCAACATTTTGACCGTAGTAGAAAGATTATTCATATCATCATACTTTATACCTTTTCGGGTACAAAGCTAACACAAATATTTGATATTATACCATAAGGGGTATAATTTATTATTTCACCACTGCAATTATATCAGACTGGGTATAATATATCCTACAAAAGTTTTCTGGTCTTATGACCAATTTTCTACCATCTAAGACCCTTCAAGAAATAAAAATGCTCAAAGTAATCCTCGTTCAGGAACGTACCATTCTCCATACGTTTCTTATCAACAATATATCCTCTAATTGCAAACTGACGTAATACACTTGTTGCCCATTGGCGAAATTGTGTTGCACGAGTAGAACTATCTTTTTGAACTACCGAGAATTCCTCGGTAGTTGCCTCTTTAGATAATTCTCCATTAGCATATATATTCTTTAAGTGCAATCCTACATTATCCGTGCTGCAATCAAAGAGCACTCCCATAGCCTTTTGAGTCATCCATAAAGTTTCATCTTTATAGTAAACTTCAATTCCTTGTTCCTTATTATCTAACTGAAATATTAGAAATTCAGCCGTACTGTTTCGTATAAACTTACGCTTATTGTTATTTTTATTCTCTTCCATAAACGAGAACTAAGCAGTGTAAATTATTAATTTTCAGTCTATCAAGTATTACTTTAAAACAATATATCTTATGATTTTACTATTTTCAAGAAGAGGGACTAAATGAATAGCCCCTCTTCTCTATAATGTTACAAAATCACTTACTTCACCAACCCCGCCGTCCGCAAACGAATCTCCGTCAATATCTTTTTCGTGTACAGCGGGAATTCCCCATTGAGCATCCAGGCAAAATAACCGGGTTGCTCTTTTAATACTTGTACCACGGGCACGCCCTTGTTCTTCCCGAAATTAAAGACTTCTACCCCGTCCTCGTTATACACGATAAACCCGGCAAAATCCGCCGTGTTATTCTGTGTCGAAAACTTACTCAAGAAAGCGATATTGTTCTCCAGCGTATCGCTATAACGATCCAATTGGGCTTTCAGCACCTCATAGGTAGCCGTCGTGTCGGCTGCGGCAGTATGGGCGTCTTCCAAATTCTTGTTGCAATAGAAACGGTACGCAGCACTCAACGTGCGTTGTTCCATCTTGTGGAAAATCGTCTGCACGTCCACGAACTTCCGTTTCCGCATATCGAAATCCACCTCCGCACGCAGGAACTCCTCCGCCAACAAAGGGATATCGAAACGATTCGAGTTATATCCGCCCAGATCGCATCCTTCGATATAGCGAGCCAGATCTTTGGCTATCTCCTTGAACGTCGGGCAATCCTTCACGTCCTCGTCATATATTCCGTGAATAGCCGACGACTGCTCGGGAATATGCATCCCCGGGTTCACACGGATCGTCTTCTGTTCCTCTTTCCCGTTCGGCATCACTTTCAGAACAGAGATTTCCACGATCTTGTCCTTCGCGATATTAATACCCGTCGTTTCCAAATCAAAGAATACAATCGGGTTACTTAACTTTAATTCCAAACTAATTAATTTTATATCTAATTTATCCGGTGATTCCAAGATTGCCGATTCAAAGATTACAAATGATTTCCATACTCGCGCACGGGTAATCACAGAATCGCTCAATCGGCAATCACAGAATTATCAAACCATCATTGGCATCAACAACATCAACAGATCCTCGTTCTCGTTGTCGCTCTCGTAAGGCAAGAACAAACCGGGACGACTCGGGTCTGACAACTCTAATACCAAGGACTCCGTGTTCATATTCGACAGAATTTCCTGCACGAAAGGAGATTTGAAGCCGATAGCCATCTCGTCGCCCTCGTACTGGCAAGTGATCGTCTCGTGTCCGGACATGGCGTAATCCACGTCTTGCGCGGAAATCACGATCGTACCGTTGCTCAAATCAAACTTCACGAGATTGCTCGCTTGATTCGCCATCACGGACACCCGTCTTAATGAATTATACAGTTCCTTTTTCTCGATAATCACTTTCTTCGGGTTACTCTGCGGGATCACGGAATTGTAGTTCGGGAAACGTCCCTCTACCAGCGTGCACACCATCTTGTAATTCCCGAACGTGAAGCAAGCCATTTTCTCGTTGAACTGCAATTGCAACTCGCTCTCGTCCTTAGGCAGAATATTCTTCAACAACAAAGACGGTTTTTTCGGTAAAATCAAAGAGAACTGGTCGCCATCAGTCTTGGCATCGAAACGTTTGTAACGCACTAATTTATGAGCATCCGATGCCACAAAGGTAAAGTTCTCCCCGTTCATCTCGATCAGAATACAATTCATCACCGGGCGCAGATCATCGTTCGCCGTGGCGAAAACCGTACGGGTAATCCCTTCCAGCAACATACCGCAGTTCGTGTTGATCGTGGTCACACTCTCGCCCATAGCCGATTGCACCGGGTAATCCTCGGCACTCTCGCCCGGAACGGAAAACTCTCCCTTGTCCGAGATGATCTTCACCTCGTTCGTTCCGGTATTAATATCGAACGTCAGAGGTTGCTCCGGGAACTCCTTCAATATATCCAACAACAACTTGGCGGGAATCGTGATGCTCCCGGGGGTTTCCAGGTTCTCCAACTCCACCTTTGCCTCCATCGTGGTTTCCTTGTCGGAAGCTGTCGCGTACAACATATCATCCTTGGCAACCAATAAAATATTATCCAGAATCGGTTGTGCCGGCTTCCCGCTAATCACCTTGCTCACGGCCTGCAACCGCATTAAAAAACTACTACTTGATACAACAAATCTCATATCTTCCTTTTATTTATCATTTACCCATTTATCGTGTTTTCCACTTCTTCTACCGTGATCGGGGCACGACGGTCGCCCATGCACTTGCACCCGTCTTTCGTGATCAATATATCATCTTCCAAGCGAATGCCGCCAAAATCCTTGTATGTCTCGATCTTGTCATACACGAGAAATTCCGTGTGCAAACCCTGTTCCTTCCATTGGTCAATCAAAGCGGGAATAAAATAACAACCCGGCTCGTCCGTTACCACGAATCCCGGCTGCAACTCCCGTCCCATGCGCAAAGAAGAAGTACCGAACTGGTTGATCGGGCGGGTCACGTCGTCATACCCGACGTAAATTTGTCCCAAATCCTCCATATCGTGCACGTCCAATCCCATCATATGTCCCAAACCGTGAGGCATAAACAAAGCGTGAGCCCCCGCGGCGACAGCCGCATTCACGTCACCCTTCATTAAGCCTAAATCCTTCAATCCCTGTGCCAACACCTTGCAAACTTCAAGATGCACGTACTGGTAGGTCACTCCCGGACGGGCGATTTCCATTGCTTTATTATTACAAGCCAATACTATATTATACACGTCTTTCTGCCGTTGGTCGAATCTTCCGCCCACGGGAACCGTACGCGTGAAATCGGAACAATAATTCATCGTGTTCTCCGCCCCGGCGTCCGTCAACATCATGCGTCCCACGGTCAGTGTCTTGCTGTGGTCGTGATTGTGCAACGTTTCGCCATTCTGGGAAAGGATCACAGGGAAAGAAACCATGCTCCCGTAAGAAGCGGCAATTCCCTCGATCAACCCGGCGATATATTGTTCTTTCTGTCCCGGTAAAGCGTGTTTCATGGCAGCCACGTGCATCTCGTAACCGATGTTACAAGCGAGGTTGATCTGCTCGATCTCGCAATCCTCCTTCACGGAACGCAAAGCCACTACCGCCTTGATTAATTCCAACGACGCGTAACTTTTCAACAGAGAATGATGAATGCCAAGCAAATCTTCGAGCAATAACATATTGCGGAAACGATAAGGCGGCAAGAAATGAATCTTGCGTCCCCGGCTGATCGCCTCCTTCAAAACGTCCGCCAACTTGGCAAAAGGAGCCGATTGGGTAACTCCTACCCCGGCAGCCATATCCTTCACGCTCGGCTGCGGTCCCATCCAAATGATGTCGTCCATGTCCACGTCATTCCCGAACAGGCAGGTTTCCCCGGAATCAACATCCATCAATCCGGCAAATCCCGGGTGATTCAGCCCGAAGAAATACAAGAAGGAACTATCCTGACGGAATTTATACGTGTTGTCCGTGTAGTTTGCCGGAGCTTCCCCGTTGCCAAGGATTAACACTAGACCACCGCCCATCTTCTCGACAAGCCTCTTTCTTCTATTGATATACACGTTCTTATCAAACATATTATATATTATTTAATGATTAATTTTATCGTGCAAAATGAGTTGACAAGGTAGAAATTTTTTTTCAATGTCACAACTTACTAATTTTAGATTTTCAAATTTAAAATTTCAGTTTCCAACGACACAGGTATTTAATATTTATCAATTTCCAATTCTCACACTTCCCCTCATCTCGTTTTATCACGAATAAACCTCTCGTATTCTCGGGGTGGACAATAAGTACTCCTATATAATATTGTTATTATACAGGAATATAATAGTAATTTTAAATGTAACAAATTATATTCAAATACTAAAATAATACTATTCTAAATCTATAAAAATAGGAGATGAATAGGAGATGAATAGGAGATGAATGGGAGATGGTAGCAATAAAATACCAATCATATAGGTTAAAAATAACTATTTAATACATTATTACACTATTATCTCGACAAAAACAGACCATGTTCAATCCTCTCCACGGGGTGCTACTTTCAAACGCTCGCGCCGATTTTCAACACGTGTCACCGGATTTTCAGCAACACGTGTTGAAAAAAACATCTAACGAGACACTTTTCTATTCCGGAACAAGAATGCCCCGAACGGCAAACAAATCCCGGCGATAAGCACCTGATACGCCCCGTAAAGCACACGGGTTTGTTGTGCCATCATATTTCCAACAACCGTCATCTGCGCTCCTTCCTTGTTCAAACCGATAGCGATTAATTGCCACATCACCGCGAAAGCGGCAAGCAAAGAAAATATAGAAGCGAGATAAAGCAAGCCCCCGGTCATATCGTTTTTCTGTTTTCCACGCAACCCAAACAAGAACGTCAAAGCGAACATAATAAACGTAAACCAACCGGATGTCCGGTATCCCATAACCATACCCAAATTTCCCATTTCATACCAAGGTAAAAAAGTAGCGACCATGCCGATAATCGCGATGATGAAAATAACTAATTTCTGCTTACTCATAACTTTAATATTTTAGATTTATCCTTTATATTCACCCAAAAACACCAAGGTTTACGTAATTCTGCCACATGAGGTTATCCCCTCTTTATTTAAAACAAATATAAACTCCTTTTTTTTGAAAATATTTACCGCTTTTACTTGAAAATCGCAAGAACAATGAGTAGTTTCGCGTTTCAAATATTTAGCGAGGATAATCCTCGTGAAAGTTGCGTCAATTATATGCTAAATGATTAAAATATAATATCTAACTTTAATGTTTTTTTGTTATGAAACCGACACATATTGAACACATCGGCATCGCAGTTGCCAGTTTGGATGAAGCAATCCCGTACTATGAAAACGTTTTAGGATTGAAATGTTACGCTATTGAAGAAGTGAAAGATCAAAAAGTAAAAACCGCTTTCTTCAAAGTAGGGCAAACCAAAATCGAATTACTTGAATCCACAGACCCGGAAGGACCTATTGGAAAATTCGTGGAAAAAAACGGCGGTGGCATGCATCATATTGCATTTGCCGTGGAAGATGTTCAAGCCGCATTAAATGACGCACAGGCTGCAGGCTGTCAATTAATCGACAAAGCCCCTCGTGGTGGTGCTGAAGGATTGAGGATCGGATTCCTTCACCCGAAATCAACGTTCAGAGTATTGACTGAACTTTGTGGAACGAAATAATTTTAATGAACAGCCTCACATAAATCATGACAATATGACAAATCAAGATAAAGTCAAAGAATTAATCGACTTACGAGTTCAGGCAAAACTTGGAGGGGGTGAAAAGCGTATTGAATCCCAACACAAAAAAGGGAAATATACCGCACGGGAAAGAATCGCCATGTTGCTGGATGAAGATAGCTTCGAGGAATTTGACATGTTCGTAACACACCGTTGTTACAATTTCGGCATGGAAAAAACCAAATTCCTGGGTGACGGAGTCGTAACGGGACAAGGTACTATCGACGGACGCCTAGTGTTCGTCTTTGCCCAAGATTTCACGGTTTTCGGTGGTGCCCTTTCCGAAATGTTAGCACAAAAAATTTGCAAGGTCATGGACAAAGCCATGACCGTCGGCGCTCCTATTATCGGTTTGAACGATTCAGGTGGCGCCCGTATTCAAGAAGGTGTTAATTCTTTGGCTGGATACGCTGAAATTTTTGAACGTAATATTTTAGCATCAGGAGTAATTCCTCAGATCTCCGCAATCTTCGGACCATGTGCCGGAGGCGCCGTATACTCACCCGCGTTGACGGACTTCATCCTGATGACCGACCAGTCATCTTACATGTTCGTAACCGGACCTAAAGTGGTAAAAACCGTAACAGGAGAAGACATCAGTACAGAAGAACTCGGGGGTGCTGAAGTTCACTCCACCAAGTCCGGTGTTTCTCACTTCTTGGCAGAAAATGAAGAAGAAGGAATCGCTACTATTCGCGATTTACTATCTTATTTGCCTTCCAACAACTTGGAAGAGGCACCCATGGTGATGTGCAATGATCCTATCGACCGTTTGGAAGACAAGTTAAACAGCTTGATTCCGGACAACCCGAATCACCCGTACAACATGATGGAAGTTATCGAGGCCATCGTGGACAATGGTAAATTCCTTGAAGTTCACAAACGCTATGCACGCAATATCATTGTCGGGTTCTGTCGCATGGGAGGACGTTCCATCGGGGTTATCGCCAACCAACCGGGTTACATTGCCGGCATCTTGGATATCGAGGCATCACGCAAGGCCGCACGTTTCGTGCGTTTCTGCGATTGTTTCAACATTCCTGTATTAACACTGGTTGACGTGCCGGGATTCTTACCGGGTCGCGTTCAAGAATATGGCGGTATTATCACTCACGGGGCAAAATTGATGTTCGCTTACGGGGAAGCTACCGTACCTAAAGTAACCGTAACATTACGTAAATCTTACGGTGGCGCTCACGACGTGATGTCATGCAAGCAATTGCGAGGTGATTTCAATTACGCTTGGCCCACGGCACAAATCGCCGTTATGGGGGCTAAAGGTGCTATCGAGGTGTTGTACGGCAAGGAGTTGGCCGCAATCACGGATGCCGAAGAAAAAGCTAAATTCATCGCTACAAAAGAAGAAGAGTACAACACGGCGTTTGCCAACCCGTACAAGGCTGCTTCTTACGGGTATATTGATGATGTTATCGAACCGCGTAACACGCGCTTCCGCGTGATTAGAGCCTTCCAGTCATTGCAGACCAAACGTGTTACCAACCCGATGAAGAAACATTCTAATATACCTTTATAATTTAAGATATGACCATGTTAGCTATCAATTGGGGCTACGCGCTCCTCGTTACCGGGATAGGGATGGGTACCGTATTTTTGCTGTTGGTTATTTTGATATGGATCATTAATCTACAGACAAAAATCACGGAGCGCTTGGAAGACCAAGTGAAAACCGAACCTAGTGTTGTAGCACCCGCGGTAACAACCGATACTCATCCGACGCCACATGAACAAGCAGCCATTGCCATGGCAATGCACTTGTACTTTGACTCGCATGATGAAGAACCCCATGTTATTACGATACAAGAAGTAGAGAGACGCTACTCCCCGTGGAGTTCAAAAATTTATAGCATGAGAAATCTTACCAAGTAACAATTAAAGATTATGAACAAATTTAAAATCACCATAGACGAGAACAATTTCGATGTCACCGTGAACGTAACGGATCACAACAAGGCTACTGTTGAGGTGAACGGAATTTCATACGATGTCGTTTACGAGAGCAAAAACGCACCGGTAACACCCGTTGTTCGTAAAGCTGCTGCAATTCCCGCCGCAACCTTGCATCACGCTCCCGCTTCTACTGGCGCATCCAACAAGAATTCTATCAAAGCCCCGCTTCCCGGTACAATATCTGCCATTAACGTGAAAGTGGGTGATCGCGTGAAACGCGGTGATACTTTACTCGTGATGGAAGCGATGAAGATGGAAAACAACATCATGGCTAACAGCGATGGACAAGTAAAGGCCATCCACGTGACTGTTGGACAATCTGTTTCCCAAGAAGAAGCGCTTGTTGATATAGCTTAATTCATCGTAAACTTGTTAACAATGAAACAATTAAAGAAATATCTTTTAAGCATAACGGCATTACTTGGGTTATTCATACTTCCATTTAACGCGAGTGCGGAAGAAGTGGACATGGGATCGAAAGTAATGAAGTTTATAAATGACACGGGATTCGCTCAGTTGTCAAATGGTAATTGGCTTTGCATCATTATGATACTGGTGTCATGTCTACTATTTTACCTGGCAATCGTGAAGAAATTCGAACCCCTGTTGTTGTTGCCTATAGCCTTTGGTATGTTGTTGACCAACCTACCCGGAGCCGGATTGTATCACCCGGAACTCTTCGAGGGCGGACACGTACATTGGGCTAATTTCGTGAATGCTAACAACGTCGGGTTATTGGACTACATCTATCTAGGTGTCAAGTTGGGTATATATCCTTGTATCATATTTATCGGCGTAGGTGCCATGACTGATTTCGGTCCGCTGTTGGCAAACCCGAAAAGTTTTCTGCTTGGGGCTGCCGCCCAGATCGGTATCTTCGCTACTTTCCTCGGCGCTCTGGCGTTAGGATTTACTTACGCAGAAGCAGGTTCCATCGGTATCATCGGTGGTGCTGACGGACCGACAGCAATTTACCTGACCTCGAAACTGGCACCGGGCTTGCTCGGTCCTATCGCGGTTGCCGCCTACTCGTATATGGCTCTAGTACCCGTGATACAACCTCCCATCATGAAAGCGTTGACCACCCAAAAGGAACGGGAAATCGTGATGCAACAATTGCGTAAAGTTTCCAAAAAAGAGAAAATCGTATTCCCTATCGTGGTGACAGTTTTCGTGTCTTTGTTATTACCATCGGCAGCCCCTTTGATCGGTTGTTTGATGTTGGGGAACTTGATGCGCGAGAGTGGTGTCGTGGATCGTTTGAGCAAAACCGTTCAAAACGAGTTAATGAATATTACTACCATTTTCCTCGGTATTTCCGTGGGTGCCACCACTACCGCAGCCGCATTCTTGAATTTCCAGACATTGGCAATTTTGCTGATCGGTATCTTGGCATTTAGCATGGGTAGTGCCGGTGGTGTATTACTGGCAAAATTCATGAACTTGTTTACCAAAAACAAGATTAACCCGTTGATCGGTTCAGCTGGAGTTTCAGCCGTTCCAATGGCAGCCCGCGTATCGCAAAACGTGGGACAAGAAGCTAATCCGGGTAACTTTCTGTTGATGCACGCCATGGGGCCGAACGTGGCGGGAGTTATCGGTTCTGCAGTGGCAGCCGGAATTCTGTTATCATTTTTAGGATAAGGCAATCAACATCCCAAAATAACACGAGGCTATCTCAAATAAAAACGAGATAGCCTCATTTTATTTCCTGGTAATATAAATAATCACTATTTTTGTACAAACATATTATAAATAAACCAAATCAATTATGGGTATAAGAGGTTTCGGCAGCGACAATTTTTCCGGCGTGCTACCGGAGGTTTTCAAAGCATTGGAAGAGTCAGCCTACGGGCACGCGCATTCCTATGGAGAAGATGCTTACACAAAGAGAGCTATCGAAGATTTCAAACAGATATTCGGGAAAGATATTGACGTGTACTTCGTGTACAATGGCACGGGTGCTAATATTTTAAGCCTATCCGCGTTCACGCATTCATACAATGCCATCATTTGTGCCGAAACGGCACATATCAACGTGGACGAATGCGGGGCTATCGAGAAACAGACGGGAAGTAAATTGCTGACCGTCCCCACGTTCGACGGGAAACTGAATGTCGGGTTAATTCAAAACCACATGCATGATTTCGGCGACCAACACCACGTGCAACCCAAAGTGATTTCGCTCACGCAATGCACTGAACTCGGGACGGTTTACACGCACGAAGAATTGAAAGAAATATGCGACTTTGCCCATGCCCACGATATGTACGTCCACATGGACGGGGCACGCATAGCAAATGCCGTGGCATACTTGGGATGTACCCCGGCAAGCATCACGAGAGAGGTCGGTATTGATGTCATGAGTTTCGGGGGAACGAAAAACGGCATGATGTTCGGAGAAGCGGTCATTTTTTTCAATACCCGGATGTCGAAGGAAGTGAAGTTTATCCGCAAGCAGTTGATGCAATTGCATTCCAAAACGAGGTTTATCGCCGCACAGTTTTCCACCGTGTTAAAAAACGATCTCTGGCTGAAAGCCGCCGCTCATGCCAACACAATGGCAAAGAACCTGGCTCATGCCGCAGAACAAATACCATCCGTCACGATCACCCAAAAGGTGGAAGCAAACGAAGTTTTCGCCATTATCCCCAGGGACAAAATTCAAAAACTGCAGGAAGAGTGCTTTTTCTACGTGTGGGATGAAGATGCCGCCGAAGTGAGATGGGTTTGCTCGTTCGACACGACGGAGAATGACGTGACCGAGTTTATCAATCTACTCCGTCAGGAGTTGTGCTGAGTATGCAACGGAAAATCATCACAACGGAAGACGGAAGCAGTACTCTATACGTGCCGGGACTGAATGAACATTACCATTCAGTCCACGGTGCGATACAAGAATCCCGACACATCTTTATCCAAGCGGGCATTCAATATTACGGGCAAAAACATATTCATATCCTTGAAGCCGGATTCGGCACGGGGTTGAACGCGTTTTTAGCCTTACTGGATGCACGGGAAAATGAACGGGAGATCGCATTCCATAGTTTCGAGAAATACCCGCTGACAGCGGAAGAAGTGACGGGACTGAATTACACGACCCTCTTCACGCCGGAAGAGGCCGACCTTTTCCAACAACTCCACTCCGCCCCCTGGGAAGAAGACGTGCCGGTAACCCCTTATTTCACAATTCACAAGCATGAAGCGGATTTCTCGGAAGTCAACTTCACGGAACAATTTGACATCGTGTTTTTCGACGCTTTCGCCCCGGATATTCAACCCCGGTTATGGGGTGCGGATATTCTGTCCGGATTTTACAACGCCCTGAAACCCGGCGGAATTCTCGTAACATACTGCGTGAAAGGCATCGTGAAACAGGCTCTCCGGGAAGTTGGATTCAGCCTGAAACGTCTTCCCGGTCCTCCCGGAAAGAGAGAAATGTTGAGAGCCACGAAATGATTTCAATTATTATGTCCCCGAAAGAACTAAAACAATTACTAGACGAAAAATACCAGGAATACTGCAAGTCGGAATTCTTTATAGAAACCGACCCGATACAGATACCCAAATGTTTTGAAGAGAAAGAAGACATTGAAATTTCGGGCTTCCTTGCCGCCTCTCTCGCCTGGGGACAACGCCCCACGATTATCAAGAAATGCAAGGAACTCATGCAACTGATGGATTACGCCCCGTATGATTTCGTGATGCACGCAGAGGAAGCCGATTATGACCGATTCTGCAATTTCAAACACCGCACGTTCAACAGTTACGATTGCATCTATTTTCTAAAATCCCTCGCCAATATCTACCGTCACCACGGGGGACTGGAAAACGTCTTCACGGAAGCCTACCGGAAACACGGGGATATGTTTAAAGCCCTGCGGGAATGGTATTTGGTTTTCACCTCCTTGCCCGCCGAACCCCGTGTGCTCCGCCACATTGCCAACGTGGAAAAAGGTTCCGCCTGTAAAAGGGTGAATATGTTTCTGCGCTGGATGGTTCGCCACGACGGGGAAGTTGATTTCGGACTCTGGAAAGGAATCCCCACCTCTGCCCTCCTTATTCCGTTGGACTTGCATACCGGTAATGTCAGCCGCCAACTCGGTCTACTCACCCGCAACCAGAATGACCGCAAAGCCGTGGAAGAACTCACCGCCCGCCTCCGGGAATTTGACCCGGTAGACCCGATCCGGTATGACTTTTCCTTGTTCGGGTTGGGGGCTTTTGAAAAACAGAATCGTACTATTCTTTAAACCTTTTCAAATCGAAAGAAGTAAATCCCCATTCCGGGGTGATGACATTCCCTTCGGATTTCAACAGATACCAGGGAGATAAGCTAGAATCCCCCGGATTTTTCAATATCTGAATATCCTGAGCCGGCATATAGCTTTGTGCCAGCAAATATAATTTTTGCCCGGTAGCGGGATTCTCCGCCATATCCACCACGATCACGGCATGACCGGGTGATCCCCCCTGAATAAAAACATCCCCGATCCGCATGGAAGCCATTGGTATGGATTTCAATTCTTTGGAAAGCGATAATGTCCCGGCGTAAGCGAACACGATATCCAGGTATGCTCGGAAAGTTTTGTAAGAGTAATCTTTCTCCTTTGCCTTGTACCATGAAACCTGATTCCCCTTCACGCTTATTCGATAGCCTTCCGCCCACTTGGTATAATCCACACGAAAACCGTTCGTGAAATTAAAATGAATTTTATCGTACGCTTTTTGCTTGTATAGATACTCCGCCCGCAGACGGATCACGGCATCCGCGCATTGTTGCAAATCCCGTTTGCCAATCTCCATATCGACCACGGCACAATATACCCTCGTGTCCCGTTTTTCCCGCCCATCGTAATAATGTACCTTGGAACCACGAGGTCGCAAAGGCAGGTTCCTCAAGTATTCCTCAAAAGAACCTTCCTTCACGTTTATTCTCGTGAACCCAGCAGGTAGGGCAATCCGGGTCTGAACCGTAGTTCCCTGTCCCACTCCCTGAAGGGCAAATAAACAGCATATCCCGAAAAGGATAAAACGCTTCATCTAGTCGAGTAACATCCCGGCAGACACATCCTCGGCAACTTTCTTGGAAGTCAACTGTTCGAGGATTGCCAAACCGAATTTAAAGGCATACGCGGGACCTCTACCCGTGATCAGGTTACCGTCCACAACCACGCCATGAGGTTGCATATCTGCCTCCGGCAAATATTCCTCAAATCCCGGGTAGCAAGTCATCTGACGTTTCCGATCCATCTTGATCTTACTCAACACTAAAGCCGGAGCGGCACAGATAGCAGCCACGTATCCCCCTTTATCAAAATGCTTCTGTATCAATCGCACCAAAGCCGGACAATCACCCAAGTTCTTTGCCCCCGGCATCCCTCCCGGACAAATCAAAAATTCAACCTCTTCCTCCTTCACCTCATCAATCAAAAGATCCGCAACTACAGGCACTCCATGCGCTCCCGTTACCTCTCTCTTCCCGGAAATCGAAACTGTCTTTACTTCTACCGTCCCCCGACGCAAAACATCTACCGTTCCCAATGCTTCAACTTCCTCAAACCCATCAGCTAAAAATAAAAATGACTTCTTCATAATTCTTGTAGTTTTTAATTGATTCTCCAAAGTTAAGAAAAAAAAATCTACTTTCCGGAGCAAACCGCCTTCATCAAAATCTCGCATAGAACAAGCAAAAAACAAAAAGAGATAAAGCCCCAAAAATGCCTCAACATTTCATCGACAATCAAACAAGAATGCACCCCACGGGTGTTACTCCGGTGTCATGTAATTGTTATAGATGATCCAATACAAATATCTAGCCCCTCCGATCACATTATTACAAGTAAATAAACTTCACGAAACCAAGAAAAACTAGTTCTCTTTCCGTTTTTCCCAATTTTCAACCTGCATTTTAAAATCTCTAGGAACTTCTGTATCTTTAATCAATTCCAAATCACATTCCAAAACAGCTCCACTTACATATTCCTCTTTCAATGGAATAAAATCACAGGATGTACAATTCTTTGTATAATAATATATTTTTGTTTGATTATCATTTCTACATGAAAATACCAACACCATAAATAATAATATCATACTATTTTTTTCCACCTTTTGCATGATTCCGTAATATTTCATCGTGTTCATTTTTTGCATTATTTATTTCTTGAGGGTTCAATGGAGATTTCTCCATAGCTTTTAATTGTTTCACAAATGCTCTGAAGGATTTATAGTTTTCATTACCATTCAAATATCTTAAATGATCATATAAACCTCCATGTTCTGTATTTTTTATTTTAACAAAAACCTTTTCTCCATGTACTAAAGTTTTATAATTCTGTATTATAAAAACATAAAAACGAGGAGCTCGTAACATATCTGAAACATCATGCACTTCAACGTCCTCATACACATATATTTTTTTGTTTAAAATATTGTACTTACCAGAATAATAAGAATAACATGTATCTAATTTTCCATCACTCAAATCATCCTTTTTTATAACAAAGATACTATCTGGTTTCAACTGAAGATACCACCCAATACTCGCATAAGTCCCCTTCTCCTCATAATAATAAAGACCGGATAATCGGGAATAGGGACTACAAGATAAAAATAACATTAATATAAATAAAAGTACTAGCTTCATTTTCTTTTATATTTTAAATTTGGAATTTGTTTCATTGACTCTGGCAAACTTTCTTTCATAAGATTAGGATAAGCTTTCAATAAATCTTCTCTTGTAGAATTTATATTTATTGGATAAGCACCCATGTTAGCATATCCTCCTGGTGCATATATTTTTCCCTTTATTGGGTCAAAAATTCCTTGAACCCAAGGTGCTGTAATATAGCCTAAACCACGAGGATTATTTGTTGGATTCAATCCATTAATTGATAGAGGATCAAAAGCATATTGAGATCTGTATGCAGCTACTTCATCATAAACATCTTGCATAAACGTCTTCCCATTTTTCTCATGAAAACCAATATCTTGCGTTTCGTATTGAGCAGCATGCGTAACTTCATGTACAAAATTTGTAATATTAAAATACTTAATCACTATCGCTCCTGTTTCTGAACTATATTCCACGTATCCCATACTAGTACCTTTAAGTTCTTCTAAACTATACTTTTGTTCACTTTCTTCCAATATATTAAAACTAGCAATAATATTGTCTAAAAACGAAACTCTAGTTTTTGCATTTTCATACATCGAAACAATTAAATCATACATAGGATTACTAGGTTTTATATTATCCAAAAGAACACGTAAATAATCTATTAACTCTTTCATATCATTTCGTTTATCATTAACTTCATTCGTCAAAGTATTCCATGCAGCTAAACTAGCTGGATCTATATATTCACCACCCATATCAATCAATACTATTGGATTATTTGCACAATAACCATACGGGGATATATTAACATATCTTTCAAGTTTAGGATCTATACTTAACCACCGAGCTAATTCACAATCATACATCCTTGCACCATAATCCAAATACTTTAGATCTCCTAATACTTGTTCTTCTTGTCCATTATACTTGTAACGATTATCGCTAGTCAAATAATCACTTCTTATATATTTCGTTCCAAAAGGATAATAATCGTTTTGTTCTACAAATTCCCCATTTCTATCAAGAATCACACGTACACTTCCCAAATGATCTGTGAAGAAGTAATTTACATCCTGAGAATTTTTTGTATTACTAGGCAAAATCACCCCATTACTAAAATTTGCCAATTCCAATTGCAAGCCGGCACTACTTTTCCTGTACGTCAAAGAACCTAGATAATCAAAACCATTTGCCTCACCGTTGTCTCGAACCCGTAATTTTGTACCATCTGCCAAATAATTATAGCTTGCTTTCAAAATGTTATTCATCTTGACTTCACTCAACAAATTTAGTACATTATACGTAAAATTCAAAGTTCGCCGACTATCGATTATCATATTACCATTCTTGTCATAGGTGTAAGTTCCCACGGCAACATCTCCCGGCAAGTATACATCTCCCTTCGGCGATGTTCGAATATTTTCGATCAGACTTGTTAGTTGATTACCAGAGTAAATATACATCAAATTATCTACAGGTACTCCGCCAGATGTTCGGTGCAATGTTTTGATATTACCGTTATAGTCATAAGTAATTCCATCTTCCAAGTAAGAATTCATTAAGGTTACCCATGACGTATCACTTTTCTGTTTCTGAGTAGTTCCTGTCAAACGATTTACACCATCGTAAGCAAAACCATACATCAGCACAGGTCCTGTCCCTTGCTGCCATTCCCACTCGCTAATATTACCATTCCAACAAGCAGCAGCACCACCTTGAGGAACCTCATAGCGCAATTTCATATTGAAAACACGACTATCCTTACTCATCAACCATCCTCTTACATTATAAGTCATTGTCTCGGTTATGCTTCCTATTGTTTTTCCTATTTGACGCCCGACAGCATCATAAGTGTATATAACGGAAACAGGATCACCTCCATTCAAATTCGTGATAACAGATAATAATCGTTTCCGAGTATCGTATATGCTCACGGTTTCCAATACGTCCGTTTGGCTATCAGATACTTGATGACTCTCCCGTAAATAAGTTACATTACCCGTGAAATCATACTTTAGGTCAACTCGGCTTTTCTGACCATAGAGATTATCACTTACGGTTTGAATTACCCGGCAACGGTCATCATAATAGGTCGTCGTGGTAAGCCATCTCTCCACACCTAATCCAAGTACCTTCGTTTTCACACTAGTCACAAGTCCCGCCACCCATTGATTATGCTCGGTAGCATAACCCGTAGTTGCCTGAAATGGTAAGACTGGGACATTTGTAGTGGCTGCATAATTATCATACAAAGTATACTGCAAAGGAAAACGATTTCCTTGCGGGATGTAATTATCACTAACAGATGCCATAGCCTGTAAAGCAGACTGTTGCGTTACTGCAGATATAATTTCCCCTGTTTCAACTACTCGATTTAAGTTATCGTACAAAGAATAACTCCACTTATTCACATCTTCCGATCTTTGCTTTCCATCTTGACTCATCACCAATCGATCTCGTTTGTCATACACCATATATACAGGATCACATCCCGGTAATCTTTTCATTATCAAACGTCCCCACGAATCGTAATCATAACGATAGGCAAATTGCAGAAGCACTGTTTCATTAAAAGAATCTTGTAATCGAATACTCGCTTCCGGCGAAAGTACATACCGAAGTAATCCTCGTTCGTCATAAACACTATAAGTTTCCATGCGATCGGAATCATCAAAGCTTACTACAAGGACAACGTTATTGTTTCTATCTGTAAAAGTTTCCGTTTTGTTACCATCTTCATCTGTCAAAGTTATTTTCCGAAGTGAACCGACAGCATAATAAGAGTTATCAAATTCTAAATTTCCCGAAGAAGCAACCCTATATAGTCGTACTTCATTCACAATATTAGTACCATAAGTAGAAACAACACCTTTACCGTTTCCTGTTATATGCCAATTTTTTCCCGGTCCAGTTTTCTTTACAATCCGATCCAAGGGACTATTATCGAAATCCACCTTCGTGAAAGCATATGGTGCATCTGTTGCTCCATATATATTCCAATTCGATGTAGCCATAACATTTTTATCGAAAGCTCCATTATTACCTTCCTTATTATAGGGAAGGTATTCTTTCTCCACTCGTCCTTGTACACCATAGACGTAAGGTCGGATAATATCAGCAGTACCACCAGGAGAGCCTCCGACTTGAATTTCCTGTAACTTTCTTCCAAAGCCATCAAGATAGACCACATTATTAATTACTCGAGGGGAAGAAGTAGTAGTTGACGGATCAAGGAACACCTTCTCCACTACATAATTTTGAGTTGTTGTATAAGATGGCAAAGTCGTTAATAACAAAATATCTCCTCGTGAAGTCGTCGTTACACTATCTCTTACTTCTCTCGCTTCAACTCTATTCAGGAAAAAAGCAATAAAAATAGCTATAAAATATATTCTATTTTTCATACCTATAGATTTAAATAATACCCTTACTTCAATAAATTATACTGACGTTCCTTTATAATATTATTATCTTTATCAATTATCTTAATCAAACGTCCTGCTGTGTCATACTCGTACAATTCAAGTTGTCCATTTCCATCAAATTTACTCACCAATCTATTCATTCGATCATATGATTGCATCTCATATGCCAAATCACAAGGGACGAATACACTTGAAAGAATTTCTAAAGTAGAAGGTATATCCACCTCTACACCTGTGACTCCCACCAAATCACCTAGATCAACATCAAATGAAACCAATTGCCATCTACCCGGCGACAAATTCATGGATGACGTATTTAAAGTTGTGGTTGAATTATCTTTTCTCACACGGTAAACTAAACTTAAAGTTGCCACTGTTGGTTTCACCAGTAATGTTACTCGGTAAAACCTCTCCAATGGAATAACTGATAATGTTGTAGAAATATCGTTTTGATAATTCACTGCTTTTATAAAATTTTCATAATCAAAATTCCGTATCTCTATGAAATTCCGCATGGAACGACAAAAATTATAGCAATCATTATAATATGGAAAAATATTTTGATAGTTTTGTTCTAAACTATCAACAGTAACATACTTTATCTTATCTCTTGCTATATTCAAACCTCTAAAACTATACAATTTCTTTATACAATAAGCGAAATCCATAAGGTTATTTAAAGAAGAACTAGAGAAATACGGATTGATTTGTCCCAAATAGTCTTTTATTACACTAAATTCATCATAAAACTTAACTATATTATTATAATCTTCTCTATTTCGTTTCGCCAAACCATTTTTTTCACCAAAATCGTATCCCAAAGCATCGCTTACACCCACATTCTCTGGAGATATTCCAATAGCCTTAAAAACAGGCAAGAAATTAATATTGTTATATTTTACTACCGTATTTTGAACAGGAGTGTTTATTTGCTCTGGTAATAAAATGTCATTTTTCAATTTATACTCATATACTTCTTCTTCACGATAATCATTAAGAAGGAAGGAATATATTTTAGTTTCTAACGTAACACTATTTGTATCTCTTGTCTTATCCTGAAATGTTCGTGATAGCAAACGCTTTGTCAATAAAATACAAGTCTTATTATTGGCTGCCACAACTAAAGAATATTTATTAATCTTCTCATTTAAAATACTATACACATCACTATTCGGCTTTAAAATCGCTGTTTGAATCTTTATTATTGGAGATACCATGTTTTGAGCTTTCATACTATCAATAACAGGATCAACTCCAGATTGGAAATCTAAAGGAGTTCTAATAATCTCTATTCGTTTGTCTCCATTGGACAATAATCTTTCCACTCGTGAAGGTATTTCATTAAAATAAGAATTATTATATACATATTTGATTTCTTGTTCTAACCTATTTCCTTCGGGAACATTTCCTATTAAATGCATCATAGAAGGAGAAGAAGACACCAATGTATTGAAAGAATACTCTCTTTGAGAAGATAAAATAGTCTTTCCTCCATAATATAACGAATAACCACTACATTTTTTTATATCTCCCTGCAACATATAATTATATCGAAAAAACTCTCTTGCATAATATAACGTTTCCCCGCCTTCTCTATCCCAAAAAATTCTAACTGTTGGGTGTTGATTATAGTAATTATTCATCGCTTCATAATTAAACCAATAATTATGGCGTTTATATTGAATTAACCGTTTTGAATAAGCAAACAAAGAATTATTATCCAACCAATCGACAGCGGCAACATTCAATGAATATCCTGAAACATCTGTCATATATCTATTTTTTTGCATATACACAAGATTACCTGTTTCATCATAAGTTGCTTTACCCAGTAATAAACCACCAAACCAAAAGGGATAAGTTTCATCACACTTTCCTGAAGAAATTGGAACCAAATATAAATATGTATTCCACCCTTTACCAATAAAATGCTCTTCCACATAAGGATAGTACAACCCGTTATTTCCTGTATTCAAAAAAGCTCCTCCTTTATAATCCACCAAAGATTTTACTAATGTATCGCGGAAACAAGAAGAATTTGTTTTATTATATTCCACGATCTCAATATTTGTCACCTCAGGGTATATCAGTAATCCTCCTTCAGGATATTCATACGCAACACTATCTTTAACTCCATCTATATTTTGGGAAACAAGAGACTTCAATCTAATCCCCCCATAATCTTCCATTATCCCATTTTTATTCCTTTTATTTGACTCGTACTCTATCGCAATAGTTCCACCCGTGGAAGAAGTAATAGTTTGCAAAGAACCTCTTTTGGAATAAACATGGTCTACATCTCCAATGCGACCTCTATGATTCAATACGTGAGAGTTAGGAGTTATATTACTACTATATCCCCACTTATCATACAAATTTTTAAAATTCTCATAATAATAAGAAAACTTCTGCCAATCTATTATTTGTTCCTCATTATCCATATGATTTATTTGATATAAATTATTTTTAGCGGTATATTCCAACTTAAACATCTCTATATCCCGGTATGCGTTATCCCTCAAACGAACACTCTTCAAAAGATGGAAATAATTATAAGAATAATTAGGATCAACTCCCCGTGTATAAGAAAATTGTATCAACTTATCTTTACAAGTGATAAACTCCAAGACTGGTGATTGAACAATTATTCGCTTAACTAAAGGTATTGATCTTGATCGAAAATTACGAGTTCCAGTACATGTTAATCGTATTAATTCTTTAGCTTTCCTTATAGCTTCTTTTACCCTATAATTATCTTCAAATTCCACAAGGTAAACATTCAATGCGTCTATCAATCCTTGAGATACTTGTGATACCTCATAAAAATCTTGAATAGCTCCCTGTAAACTTTTATGCAATCTAATCTTCTCCTCATTGTAAGAATACAACGGATTCTGATAAAACCTCGTTAAAGTTCTATTATAAAAACCATAAACATTATCATTTAGCTCCGCCAATACTTGTTCATGAATCGCATCTTCAACCTCTTTCAAATAATTCTCAAAATCTTTACGATATATCTCAAAATCCCACAAGGGTTCCTTATGAGAATACTGGAAATAAAACACACTACGATTATTATTCCATACATACTCTCCCTTGTATTCTGCATCTGGATTATAATGAGGACATCTATCTAGATTTTCATACCAAAAATAAATATTATCCGAATTAGGTATATCTATTTCAGTCAAATACCACGAGGATATGAATTTTTCATTTTCAATATTTCGGTCAGCAACATCTTCAGCTACGGCATTAAATACCCATTCCTTTTGTTTATAAATATACCGAACTCCATCCACATCTGTCACAGTCCAATCATGTATTAGAAAACCGAAAGAATCTTGTTCCACATAACCGTGCTCGATCCGCACGTTCGTTTTTTCAAGAGGTTCTATGATAAAATCCCATTCTTTTAGGGGATTATTTTTCCGAATAATAAAACTTACAGATTTCCCGTTAAATATAGCTGTGAAAATATCATGTTCTTCATCTTGCACATCCTCTACATAACACATAGGTTCGGGAAGAGGGCGTGTCGGAGGAATAATTTTACTTGGTCCCTCCATTCCTTTATTTTGTTCATCCGCAATTCCTCCTCTTACTGTTCGAGTTATTACCCCTCCTGTATTCAGGCTCCAATTATACCCACATATCCCCGCCGATGCATCCATTTTCACTCCTCGACTAGAATATTGAAGGGATATTGGAAGTGCATACACTCCCGATGTAATACTAAAAAGTGGAACACTATAATGTAACATTCCCGTAGAATAATCAATAGAAACATTCTTATTATTCAAATAACCTTTTGCTTGTTCACATGGTTCAAAATTCTGTCCTCGAGAGACTCCCCATACACCTAAGGACAAAACGGAAATAAATAAAATTTTCTTTTTCATAACTTCAAGTTTTTCTTTCCTACATTAGTTGTTATAAAACAAATTTACTACCATTCAATTTGTTATTGATTATTTTGGAATCCTTCCCCATAGGCACACAATTTTAAAGTTTGACATTATTAATTACCCGATAATCCCCCCGAGTTTAAACATCGGCAGATACATAGATATAAGCACTATAGCGACAAGCCCTCCCACCCCCAATATGAGAACAGGCTCCATCAAGTTTCCCAATTGTTTTAATTTGTGTTCCAACTCCTGGGTTAAATCCTCCCCTTGTTTCAACAGCATATCTTCCAGGCGGTTCGTTTCCTCTCCCACCCGTACCAGCGTGTACAATTTGCGATCGTATATCTCCGGGAATTCGCCTAACTTATCGGCAAAGAACTCGCCTTTCTTCAAACCTTCACCAATCGTGTCGAATGAACGCTGGTAAGGGTAGAACGTGATAATATCCCGCAACATCCCGATGCCCCTCAACAAAGGGACCTCCGAACTGCAAAGCAAATAAAGCAATTTACAAAAACGAGCCTGATAATTCTTCCGGATCAATTCACCGGCGATCGGGATCTTCAACACGACTTTTGCCATAAACGCACGGGTTCCCTCCGTCTTCCCGTACAGGAGAAAATACACGGCTATCACCGCCACGATAACCAACAAGGCAAGCAGATAGGTTGGAAAACTCTTCGACACCCCGATAATCCAGCGGGTGATACCTGGCAATTCTCCACCCATACGGGCATATACCTGCTCGAACATGGGAACGATCACCGTGATCATAAACACGAGTACCACCATCGCTGTCACGAGAATAATCAACGGGTAACTGATCGCACCTGTCACCATCCGCCGTTGTTCTATTCGTTTGTGGTAATAATCCGCCAGGAAGTGCAACGATTCATCGATACGTCCCGTTTCCTCCCCGATTCGCAATACACCACAATCCAACGCCGAGAAACGTTTGCTGGCTGAAAAACTCTCCCAAAGTGTTTTTCCCTTCACCACTGAGGCGTAAAGAGATTCCAGCAAACGCTTCAAATGTTTGTCCCCCTCGCCATCGATCAACAAGCGGAAAGAACGCCCGAAATCCAATCCCGACGAGAGCAGTGAATGAAGTTCCGAGAAAAGCATCTCCTTTTTCCCGTCCTTGATCTCTTGTACATGATTATTCCACGTTATCATCGTATTCTTTTTTAAATTGATTTTCCAAATCCGTTGCCCACCTTTCCCAATCCTCTTCCGCCTTGTATTCCCCGGCAAACAAGAAATACAGCTCCTTCCCCCGGTAACGAAAACGTATACCCAAGCTATCCACCCGGGCAAGACTGCCTGTCACGGGTATTACCCGACATTCTTCCACACCTCGGAACAAAGTATCCTGCCCATTCTCCCGGCTGCAAAGCCACAAGGAATCCCGAACCATCCCGAGTGCAAACCTTTCCCCGTCCCGGTAAAAATGAAAGGCGCCCTCCACGGACAACACGCTATCGCTCGTCCGGAACAGGTGATCCATCTGTTGAAAATTATCCAGCAAAACATTTCCCGCCGATAGCCCCCGGTTCAAGCGGTTCGTGTATCGCCGTACCAGATCCACCCCGTCAAACAACACGAGAAACAATACCCCCGACACGACAATCACCACCAGCATTTCGACCAGCGTGGAAGCCCGGAATTCATGTATCTTTTTCGTTTTCATAATTCTTCTTTTACCAGATAATCATACCTCATGGCTTTCATCCCGCGGGCTGGTAAAGCCTTAATACTTATATGCTGTATTCCCTTCCCGTAATCCTGTATCGTAATTTCCACCGTTCCCCAATCGTATTCCCGGGAGTAATTACCCGGCAAATGGCGTCCGTCCCCGTATTCCCGGCGACACTGCCGCAATGCCAATTCCATAGCCACGCTTTCCGACGGATCGCTCTCTCTCAGCGTTACCCGGGTCAGCATCTCCATGGTAATCGCGAAACACACCAACAGAATGATAGACGCCACCACACACTCGATCAACGAAGACGCCTTGAATGCTTTATTCATTCCAGCCATTTCACCGTCCTCCTTTCGTAAGGTCCCTCCATCAACAAGGGATAAGCCAACCCCGGATTCCCCGGTAAAACGGCATTATACAATATCCCGGCATAATATCCCTCCGGGGCAAAATAATAACATCCCCGGGCGTATAAACTCCCCGTCACCATCCCGTGCACTTCTGCAATACCGCCCACGAATACCAATCCCCGTACCCGTGAAGATTCCGGCTGCACGTACACCGCTCGTTTCCGCTCCCCGTCATCCGCATCGGCTTTCACGATTACATAACCATTCACCTCACAATGTTCCCCCAAGCGGACAAAACCTCCCTTTTCGCCTTCCCGCCACACGTGCAATCCAGACCCCGCCTTCAGGCAAACCCCGTCACCCAGCAATATCGAATCCCGGGCAAACACTTGAACACACCCCGAGAAACCGTCAGCGAACTCCACCCGTTGCCCCACGAGGATCACGCCATCCAAACGAGCATCCTGCTCCACGAATAGCATCTCGGGAGCGTAAAGCACAACATGCCCCTTCACGCGCACGCCGGAAAGATATTCTCCCACCTCCGCCCGTGTAACCGGAGCATCAAAAGCACATTCCAACACGCCGCCATTGTCCAGCCATTCCCTTTCCCCTGTTCCGGCAAACAAGAACTCCACGACCTCCCGGCTCTCCGCATCCAACGTCGGGAAATCAGAACCACTCTCCTTGATTTGCTCTTTTTCCAACGGTTTACCCTGAAAAAATTCCGACCTTACCTGCGTGTAGGAAACCCCGTTACGAGGCAGATAAACATCTCCCTCCGCGAATGTTTTACCCGTTAACGAAAACGCCTGCCCATTCTCCGGTATATAAAGTGTCGCACCCCGACCACTTTCTATACTTTTACCCATCAGGCGAATAGATTTCCGCTTGTTGTTCTTCACGCTTACCACCTCGTACATTCCCCACCGCATTCGCTCGCAATACACCCTCGAACTCTCGTCTCCCTCGAACAGCAACACCGAACCATCCTCCGCCCGGCGGGCATACAGCGTGCTGTCCTTCGCGTAAAGCAGGAATCCCGACTCCACGTTCGCCCGAACCTGTTCCTCCCGGTGATAAAGATAATAACGGGTAAGATCGAAATTCCACAACTCGATCACCAGCAACACGCCGAGCAACATGAGGGTACTCACCACCAAAACCGATGCTAACACCGAAGCGCCGAAACCACTCTTCCCGGTTTTCATAAGCCTATCTTAAGCGTGTATATTCTCTTGCCTTTTCGCAACCGGACGGAATCCGCATACACCTTTTCCACCCGATAATCGTCAATATGCTTTACACTTGCCGCGATCAAACGGGTTTCCCCTCCCGATTCGACCAACCAATAATCCTGTTTTCTTTTCCGTATCTTCCCGGCAAACCGGAAGGCGGGAGGATTGTCCGGTTCTTCCGCAACAACCACCTGATTATTTTTCGCGACAACTTTTTTCTCCTGGACACGGCACACCGTCCCCAAAAAGGGATCCCGGTAATCCAACCGTAACGTGTCCGGCAATTTATCTGCCACCACCCGCTTTTTACTGACAACCGCCGTTTGCACCGCCCCCTCCCCGCTAAAAACCACCACCCGGTAAATAATAACACCCCATATGACCACCACCGCGACAAGCAATATCACGACGGTTCTCTTGTCCTTCAACGCTTTCATGGCTCTTCAGTTAGTTCTTCTTCCGTGTCATCCAGCACGGTAAACACCCGCCGGGAATACTCTCCCTCGTAAGCGGAATTCTCCGGTCGTACAGCCCAGGCATATTCGCCCGGTTCCAAAGTACACGTGTAACGATAGTCCGCTACCAAAGTATCCAACACGTACAACTCCGTGCGCTCGAAAGAAGGCGACACGATCACCAAACGGTATCCCGTGGCTCCATCCCGTTCTTCCCACACGAAAGTCAACGTCCGATGTATCGTCTCCACGCTATCCGCCGGAGCCAGAAGTCCTACCTCCTTTTCCGAAATATCTTTCTCAAACACATCCCGGCACCCCAACACGATAAACACAATAAATAATATAATCCAAAACTGTTTCATATCTCCACTTTTTATCATTTTCAATTCTCCATTTTCAATTTTCAATTGTGAGTTGTTGTATCACCAACGTCATCCGCAACTGGCGCTCTTTTTTCGCCCGGTCATGAAACAACCGGAATCCGGTAGAAACAACTCGTCCCAACCCCTCCGCCGATTCCACGTGATGCATCACCCGAAGCAGGGAAACAAAACTACCGGACAACACAAGTTCCCCCGTGTGCACCCGCAACCGCCCTTCTTCCCGTGTCAAATAAGGAGTATACTTCACGATCTTCACCCCGTTATTCTCCACGCTTTCCTCTATGCGTTGCAAAATAACCCCGTTGTTCAATACCTGTTTGCCAGTCACCTCGCTTTCCGGCAAACGGGTCGTACTCCCGGACTCGCTTGCAGACAAACGGTCGATCGTCGCTTGCCGGGCTTTACACTCCCGCCAAATCCCCACGGTTTGGCGAAAACCGAAAAACCAAGCTACCAAGGGAACCATTACAATCATTCCGACCAATTTCAACAAACCTCGATGTTCATTCCACGCTCTCATAGGTCTATCAATATTTTAAAATGAAACAATCCCGTTTCCCGGTCTTTATCCAACGAAAGTAACTTCACCTCCCGGGAAAAATCCAATTCTGACAAAGCCCCCGTGAACACGGTCACCTCCCCGGAGTCGGCAGTCTCTCCCGACAACTCGATATACCCCTCCCGCAACACGAGCGGTTTTCCCTCCTCTATCGTCTTCAACAAAGGATTCACGTTCAAAGTTTCCAAATTCACTTTCGGGGGAACAACCGCGGCAATCCTATCAAGTACGGCACAATAATGTTCCGTGCCATTACCCTTGAATTCCCGAACCACACGCTCCATTTCACGGGACAATTTTTCCCGATCTGACACATCCCGTTCCAAAGCGAACATCTCCGTCTGCTGGCCGGCATATCTCTCACGGACAGAAGAATTCCACAAATAATTCACTAACAATAACCCCAGCAAGCAACACAACATCATGAATTTAATCTTACCGGCAACCAACCCCGCCAACAAGTCCCCACGTGTACCCCCGTGCAGCAAATCCCGCCAACCGGCTTTTGTCCCGTAGAAACGTTCCGCTAAAAACAAGGCAACTTCTTCCGGTTTATCCGAACTCTCGCTTTCCACTTGCATTTCCAACACGGGCACCCGGTCACGGCGTAATACTTCCTCCAACGCCTCAATCCGATCCCGCCGGGTAAAATTCAACACGACTTCTCCCCCTTCACCCGACGAGGACGAATGTATCAAATCCCCGTTTCCCGTCACCCGCTCCATTCCCTCCGTATCATCCGCCAGAAAAACTTTCCGGATCACCCCGTGTCCCGAGATTTCCAACAATGTCGGCTCTTTCAGTTTCATATTCCCCAACTCCTCTATTTCCACATCCGGCACGACTCGTTCCACTTGAATTTTACCCTTCTCCCGGACAATATGCACGATATCAGCCCGTGCCGTCCCATCCTGCTGCAACCGGGCAAGAACCACGACAACTCGCTTAAAAACAAACTCTAGCCACCCCATATTACAATCTTTTTTAATCACAGAATCAATAAATGACTTGCGGTTTTATAAACACGTTCAACTTCTGGTCTACCTTGTTATTTTTGGTTTTCCCAAACAACCATTTCAACACGGGAACCCGGGCTATAAAAGGCAAACCACTGGAAGACTTCTCCCTCGTGTTATTATCAATTCCCCCGAGCAACACCATTTCCCCGTCACGCACCTGTATCTGCGACTCGAAACTACGGGTCACCGATCCGGGAGGAGCCTCTTCATCCACTTTCCCTTCCCGTTCAGTAAACTGGCTCTGCTCGATCTTCACGTTCAACGTGATCTTCCCGTCCTTGCTCACGAAAGGAACAATCTCCAGACTCAAATTAGCCTCCACCTCTTTCCACGTGTAAGACTCCGAGGGAACGGGTGTCTGCGAACCGTAATAATTCGTCTGCACCTCCTTGTAATATTTCTTCTCCCCGCTTTTCAACTTTGCCTCGTGACCGTTCAAGGTGGACAACTTCGGGGTAGACCGCAACTCTATATTCCCGGCAGCCTCCAAAGCTTGCAAATTCATATAGAAATTGGGCGTTACTTTCCCCAGGTTGATCGAACCGAACCCGTTGAAACTATTAATCAACCGATTAATCGAAGTTGCAGACAAAGACATCTCCATCCCCGGGCTGAACGTTCCCGAGGTCTTTGCCGGGCCATCCTTCCCGATTCCCGCTTCAATCCCGACCTCGTGCAACACGCTCTTTTTGCTATCCACGATCAGTACTTCTATCGTCACGAGCGGAATACTTTGGTCTATCGACTCCAAAAAGGATTCCACCTGTTCCACCTGCCGACTGCTTCCACTCGCTATAATGCTGTTCTGTTCCGCGAAAACCTGCACTTGTGTCCCGGTCTTCAATGCCGCGGGAATCAAATCGACCACCTTATCCACCGTACGATAGCGCAACGGGATAACCCGTATTGTAAGCAGCGATTTATCTTTCGCCGTGGAACCGAACACGTATATTCCCCCTTCTACCTGATAAGTAAACGGAGTTCCCGCGAACAACACGTTCAGCAACGTACGTGCATCCACATCTTTCACGAATATGGAAGTCTGTTGATCGAGCGACGTCAGGAACAATCGGCTCATTTTCAAAAGCTCACAAACCTCCAGCACGATATCATGAATATTTCCGCTGTTCACCGCCACGGTAATCCTTCCCGTGCTATCCACCCGAATCTGGTCGGGAGCAAAACTCCTTCTCCGAGCGTAAGAAGGAAACGCCGCCGGGGTATTCCCCGCCTGTGGTGGAGGAGCTAACAATGCCCATCCTCCCGATTTCGTTTGCTCGCTTTCCAGCCCGTTCACCGACGCCAAAGTGCGTATCGCCTCGTCAACAGGCAATCCGGCTGCAAACCCGGAAACCCGAGTCGTGTACAACGCACGGGGTACGGTTACATTTATCCCTGTCAATGCGGTAATTCGTTTCACCACCTTCACCAAGTCGTCATCCAGCAAATCATAACACAACTTCGTTCCCGTGCTGTCTATTTCCACTTGCACCTCCCGGGGAGGCGCTACAACCGGGATCGGTTCACTCAACACGAGAATATTTCCCACCACGTCCAATTCCAGATTATACTCTTTACACAAAAACTCCAACAAATCGACCAACCTTGAACGGTTAAAATTACAGGTTACCATACGTCCCTCGTCCACCTTCACGCACAGGTTCACCTCGTGTACCCGAGCAATATTACGCAGCAATTCCCCTAGCGACAACCGTCCTACCGACAAATCGATCTCCGTGAAATAAGCACTGTCCAACGCCGCCGCCCGTTCCAACCTATTCCGTATCGAATCCATACTCACTCCCGGTACACCCGTCTGTCCCCGCACGTTTCCCCATCCCAAGAATAACAGTCCTAACATCAAAATCACATTCCATTTCATAATAGACATCATATTTCGTGATAAATTCTCCATTTTCAATTATATAAACGGCAGTACCTCCTCCAACGACGTTTTCCCCTCCTCCAACAACTCCATCGCCGAATCGCCCAACGTGCGGATATGCCTTTCCTCGAGCAAATGCCCCACGTCACTCCGGGCTTCCCGAATAGCTTTCGCCAACTCCTCATCCACGGGTATCACCTCGTAAATTGCCTTCCGCCCGCTATACCCCGTGTAGTAGCAACTCTCGCAACCTACCGCTTTATGTAAATTCGCACCCTTGAAATTCTTTCCCAATTGTCTCCTCGTCTGCTCGTCCGCCTCCACCTTCTGTTTACACTCGGGACAAAGCAAACGCACCAGGCGTTGCGCCATACACAAAACCAACGTGTCGGAGATCAAGTAAGGATGTACCCCCATATCGATCAACCGGGAAACACTTCCCCAGGCACTATTCGTGTGTATCGTGGATAGAATCAGATGTCCCGTCAACGAACTGCGGATAGCCATCTGAGCCGTATCCGCATCCCGGATCTCTCCCAGCATAATCACGTCCGGATCCTGCCGTAAAAACGTACGCAAGGCACTCGTGAACGTCAACCCGATTTCCTCTTTCAGTTGCACCTGATTGATTCCCTCCAAAGTATACTCCACGGGATCCTCTATCGTGAGAATATTGCTCGTGATACTATTCAACAGGCGAAGCGTGGCATACAACGTAGTACTTTTCCCCGAACCCGTGGGACCACTGATCAACACCAACCCGTGCGGGTGGCGGATAGCCTCCAGGTATGCCTCCAACTGTTCCCGGCTAAACCCCAAGTTTTCCAGTTCAAGCAGTTCCACCTGCCGGGTCAACAGACGCATCACCACCTTCTCCCCGTGTATCGTCGGCAATGAAGAAACCCGCACGTCAAAACGAGCTCCTCCCGAATCATGCAAAATACGCCCGTCCTGCGGCAAGCGCTTCTCCGAAATATCCAAGTTCGCCAAAATCTTCACCTGATTCACCAGCGCGGCATAATTTCCCTTCTCCACCACGTGCCGCTCCAACAACTTCCCGTCAATACGAAAACGCACCCGGCACCTTCCCTCGTATGATTCCAAATGAATATCACTCGCGTGCTCCCGGTGTGCCTCCTCGATCAACCCGTGCAAAAAACCTTTTCCCCCGGCAAATGTCGTGTTCATTTCCTTGCTCCCGTGTTGCACTTGACGGTAACAACGCCCGAGCAAACGGGCAAATTCCTCCCCGGGCAAAAGGACGACTTTCAAACGCCTCCCCGTCAACACCTCCACCTCCGTAATCGTATGCTCGTAATCCGCTTCCTTCTCTCCATAGACATAGAGTTCATCTCCCTTCACCTCGAAAGGAATCAGGCGATACTCCCGGGCCTCCCTGGAGGTGAACACCTCCAAAGCCTCCGTGGCAACAACAATTTCTTTCATAACTCCATCAATCGATAAATTAAACGATATACCACATAACACGCGTAACACACTCCTACCGTAGACACTAAAGGAATCCCCCGAACAACCTCTTTCCCACACGAACGGATCGCCCACCACAGCAACGTCAACGTGAAAGCAGCTACCAAAAACGACGTGTATTCCCTCCACCCGAAAGAGGGCGTCAGGCAAAGCAAAAACAACACGTCACCCATCCCCAGATACTCCCGGAACAGATTAGCCTTCCTACCATACCTCACGACAAGATACAAACCCACCCCGCACATCAAGAAAAGCAGAACACCCACGCCGCCCATCACCCGTGATAGACATACCTTTCCCCCGTGCATCCAACAACTGCCTGCCACGGTCAATGCCCCGAAAAACAGTAGAGGATACAAGCGAATCACCCGTTCCCTGAAATCCGAACGGATCATCCAGGCTAACGGAATAAATGCCAACAACTCCATCGGGGAATCTAATCTTTGGTCACTTCTTTCAGCTCCTTGTCTTGATTGATCTCCCACACGTTATACTCCCCGTCACCGTCAAAATCGACCACAGCCGTCGCTCTCGCCCGAAATCCCTTCTCGTTCGCTTCAATAATCTCGATCTTGTAATTGGCATTTCCCCCGTCCGTGGACAACTTGGCTTGCTCGAAGCCCAATTCCTCCAACGAAGTAGAATAACGGGAATGCGTGTAAAAATTGCTTTTTTGCAACGTGTGTAGAAACACCAGTTGCTGCTGTGCCTCCGTACTTTTCGCCTTCGAGATCAAAGGCATCAGGTTAGGCAACGCTATTAACACTAGGATACCGATAATAACCAGTACCACCAATAATTCCGGCAAAGAAAAAGCCGCAAAAGACTTGTTTCCCAGATCACGCCGTTTTCGTCCCAGTAATTTTTGAATCGTTCTCATATTTGCAATCAGATATTTAATAAAAATACAATTCACAAAAAATACCACACTCTTGGCTGATCTTTATAAAACACCCACCACTTTATCTTTTTCTCGATATAAAGACAGTGGATAAATATATATAATAATTATTCCCCAAATTGTATCACATTTGTACCGATTTGTCTTAATATTTTCTTAAAATTTTAACCCATTTTCCTACAATAGGCTCTCAATTTTAACATTTACATCTAGCAAATTTTATCAATCATCTAGCAATCATTGATTTAATTTGCAAATTTTACATATTAATCAATTTCCGCCACTAGAGACTTTTGACAACTATCGCAACATCACAAATCGGAATATTTCAAGGGATAAACCATCCCACATATTTGATAAATTCAGAAAAATCATTTTCTTTATACCTGGGAGTCAAAACTAAAATATAACCAGCTATTGCCGCAAATTTCAAATAATGATCACATTTAAACACAATACAACGATCACTTTTCATACTGATTATATGACCTCTAATAATATTTTCTCCATATTGACTTTCAAAATCCCAAGGTTCGATTACCTTTTTAAATATCAATCTTCAATCTCTTTATTCTCTATTAGACACTTTAGCATATACTGACATGCCTGATCTTCATTTGCAAATTTTCTAATAGAATGTTTTTCTCCTCTCTCTTTATAATAAACCTCATAGCTCATTGTATTCTTTTCTTTTTTCACAATTAAAGCAAGTTTATCATCATCATTTACTGATCCATATATACCATGCAAGTAATAATTATCTTCTGGTATATCCAACTCCTTAAGCTTAACATATAATTCTTTTAATGTCATATAATCTATTTCAAAGTGATGCAATGATATTTCTCTTAATTAAAACATTAACACTTACGGGTGATTAAAATTGAAATGATTCTCTAACTTCAAAAGGCTTTAATACCGTCAACCACTCCCAGCTTCGTGCCATCGGCAAGATAGCTGTACGTGACTGTCGGCGTCGTCCCTGTTTTTACCACTGACAACAAATTTAAAACATTATACGTCAAGTTCAAATTTTTACGGATGTCATTTACTAGATTCCCGTTTTTATCATACAGGTAAAAAACCGGTCACGTTACCCCTCGATAAACTTGTCAAACGGTTACCCGTGTAAGTATACGTTTGCGTTACCGCCGCCGAACCGGTACGGGTAAGGGTCAAAATATTGCCGTTCTTGTCATAGGTCAAGCCACTCTCGTCAAAAGCGTTACTACCGGAAAGGGCACTCCAGGGACTCCCGTTACGCTGGTAATGAACGCACTTCTTTTTATATGCAAAAAGAGGCAAAATATAACTCTATATTAATTTTGAGGAGAAGAATAAATCCTCCCCTCAAATTTCCCGAAAATAACTCTATTCTAGTAGACTTTTAAAGAATAATACATTCTCAAATTGAATTCTCCATTTTTTTTATACTACCAATAATCGCAAACTTTATATTTCTTTCTAACTCTTTCTCGTTAAGCTTTTCATCATATTCGCCAATAAATATACCCCCATTCACCACAACGAAGCCTTGTGTTAAGTCTGAAAAATCATTTTCTTTATACCTGGGAGTCAAAATTAAAATATAACCAGCTGCTACTGCAAATTTCAAATAATGATTACTCTTAAACACTATACAACGATCACTTTTCATACAGAGTATATGACCTCTAATAATATTTTGTCCATCTTGACTTTCAAAATCCCAAGGTTCACCAACTGAAATACAATATTCTTCCTGTTCCATATAATTTCACTTTAGATGTTGCCAATTTATTAATCTCACTTTAACAATATCCAATGTCATAAACTCAGATCCCTTACCCATCATTCCATTTGCTGGTAAAACTTTAGTACCATTTCGCAGTAAAGTAGGGTTATTTAAAATTTGGAATTCAACACGAAGACTAGGAGAAGTCGGTAATGCTAAACGATTTTGTGCTTTAACTGCTGTTTTATAAAGATCTTTTGTAAAAAAAGTCTCTCCACTCCTTCCTCCTCGAAGTAAACCGGTTTCTTGAATTGCTTTAAGTTCGCCTTCTGTCATATATCTAAAAGCATTTCCTCCTTTTTTAGCAACAGAACTCACTTTTTTCAAAGTACTTATTTTCCCTATCGGCAATTTCCTACTAGCAGCAAATTCACCCAAAAACAAAACAGAACTCGCGGTAAAACTTCCCAACTCCTCACTCGACATGGAAGGTATTCTTGCCACAGAATGGATAACATTCCCCAATGCATCTGCCGTTTTATTTTGTCCATTAACAAGAGTACTGATAAACGTGACATCTGCCAAAAAATTTATTATCCCCCCGGCAATATTGTCTAGATCCTTTAAAAGTAAACCTGGTTTAGATGATCTAGTATCAAGCCATCCCCAAAAATTATTATTATTTTCTTCTATTCTCTGATTCCAGCCTTTAAGAAACCCGGGAGGATCTCCTACCCACATCCCGTTAGGATCTATAAAACGAATCGGGGCATTTAAAGCATAATTATAAGGAGACCATGAATTGTACTTTTCTGCCATCAAGTCCATACCGAACCACCTTCCCAACTCCCAATCGTACATCCTCGCACCGTAATCCAACCAACCCAAACCTCCCGTCACCTGATCTTCCTTGCCGTTGTACTTCCAGCGGCTACCCGCGTCAACGTTACCTCCCGAAACCGCGTACCTGCCTCCAAACGGGTAATAATCATTCCGCTCTTTCACCGCTCCAAACTGATCCACGATTACCCTCACGCTACCCAGGTGATCCGTCAAAAAATAACGGACTTCATTCCCAACTCGGGTAGAAGCGTTCGCCACGATTCGTCCNTCCTGCAAACAAACCGCTTTCAAGTTGAACGTTACTGCCATTTCTCACGTATGTCAAAGAACCCAAGTAGCAAAAACCGTGGTCACTACCGTCAACCACTCCCAGCTTCGCACCATCGGCAAGATAGCTGTACGTGGCAGTCGGTGTATCCCCTGTTTTTACCACAGACAACAAATTTAAAACATTATACGTCAAGTTCAAATTTTTACAGCTGTCATTTACTAGATTCCCGTTTTTATCATACCGGTAAGAACCCGTCACGTTCCCTCTCGATAAACCGGTTAACTGGTTACCCGTGTAAGTGTACGTTTGCGTTACCGCCGCCGAACCGGTACGGGTAAGGGTCAAAATATTGCCGTTCTTGTCATAACTCAACCCGCTCTCGTCAAAAGCGTTATTACCGGAAAGGGCACTCCAGGCATTCCCGTTACGCTGGTAATGAACGCTTCCCTTCAAACGATTCAAATCATCGTAAGAAAAGCGATACATCATCGCGGCATTCGTCCCCTGCTGCCACTCCCACTCGCTAATATTACCGCTATATAGTCTTGTGGTGCCGACCTGGGGCGATTCATAACGAAGTTTCATCTTGAACGGGGTACTTTCTTTACCCGTCAGCCATCCTCGCGTGTTATAAGATAGTATTTCCTCCACGCTGCCATGCTTCTGCTTGACTAAACGCCCCACCCCGTCGCGCGTGAAAAACTTTCTTACATTTGAGGAAAACTTTTATTGTTCCCCTCAAATATCTATACTCTATTCTGTAAACTTTTTCTAGGGCAATACACCGTAATCCAGGTAACCCAAATCTCCCGTCACCAGCTCCTCCTTCCCGTTGTACTTGAAACGGTTCGCAGCTTGTTGCGGGTAATCCATTCTCGCATGCCTTGCCCCGAAAGGATAGTAATCGTTCCGCTCCTTCACCACCCCGCTACCATCCACGATTACACAAACACTACCCAAGTGATCAGTCAGGAAGTAATTCACCTCCTGACCGCCCGTCCCCGTCAGGATCACGCCATCCCCAAAACTCGCCAACTCCAACTGCAATCCAGAACTGCCACTCTTGTATGTCAAAGAACCCACGTAGTCAAAACCGTTGCTCCCCGCGTCACGTACCCGCAACTTCATCCCGTCAGCTAGGTAACTGTAACTTGCCTTCAACGTGCTACCGGTCTTGACTTCTCTCAACAAATTTAAAACACTATACGATAAATTCAAAGCACGACGGCTATCATTTAACATGTTACCCACCCAATAGACAACACCTTCCCCGTGTTATCCGTGTACGTTTCCACGCTTTTACCATCCTCTTCCAAGACGTTAAGCCTATAAGTTATCTTGCCACCTTTGCCAGAATAATTCCAAACCTAACAAAATAAATATCGAGGAGATTCTATTTTTCCTCCTCGATATTTCAAACTTTCGATATGTAACCCAAAGTTACCGGTACAAATAAACTTTTTCTAGGATAATACAATATCAAGCTAGCCAATAAAAATCAACAGAATAACTTAACAGCAAGCCCACCTCTATTTAAATTTTGATAATCTATTAAAATTACGAATTTTAGTATTTTCAGATTTCAAATAAGTAGAATAGATCATTACAGGTATAGCCACTATTATTGGTAACACTATGTATGTATAAAATGTTTTTCCTAAATAACAATGACACCAAAAATATCCCATCGTCCCTATTGCAGCCAAAACAATTAAAAAAATCAATAAATTTAACAAACCATTTTGGACAGCATAAACATCCCGGTCATCATATTTGCAAACTTTTCCACATTTCTTACAAGTTATTTTTAAAGTTTTTCTCGCACTAACAGAAAAATCATCACAACTATTAGAACAAGTTCGGATTGTGATCTCTTTCCTACAATTTTTGCACATAACTTTCTTTTTCATTTTTTTTATTTATTAGCGTTTTGTTTGGAAATAAGCTTGTCGTGCTTCATTCAACCAATTAGATCCTTTAAATTTCCCTTTGTTCATTTGTAAAAAGCGTATCCAAGGATTATTCGATAAAATAGGTTGAGTTGAATAAACAGCAATATTTTTAAAATACTGACTTCCTTTAAAAGTTGACGTATTACTGAAATAAACTGATTGTCTTGCAGATAAAGATCCCTGTACATAACTAATAACATCAGTATTTCCTACTGGCAATGGCAGCATTCCATATTCTAAAGCCATCACAAAACTAGCATCTGTATTATATTTATTTACAATCCTTTTATATTCATCAGAAGTATTCCATATCATTTCCAGTCTCTCTAGTCCCATCGCTTCTTGTAAACGAATCGAATTGATTTTATCTTGATTTTTCATATTCGCATAACAAAAACGAAGCTTTAGATCCCACGCCAAATAGTGTCCTTGATAAACATCTGGAACATCAGACCATAAATCTTTATTAGAAACACCATAAGAAAAATCTCCATTATAATTTTCCGCTATTGGGCCAGAGTAAATACTTGCACCTTCTATATATGAAGATCCTAACCATTTCAATCCTCCATTTGCATGAGGAAAAACAAAGTTAACATATTGAACATCAATCCCTCCTAAGTCACTAAACCATGTTAATTCCCCTGTTTTTATATTCAGATTCCATTCATCCACCCACATTCCATTCGGATCAATATAACGAGTTGGTTGATTCAAACAATAATTATAAACACTACATGAATAATAATTCTCAGATAATGGATCCATACCGAACCACCTTCCCAACTCCCAATCGTACATCCTCGCACCGTAATCCAACCAATCCAAACCTCCCGTCACTTGATCCTCCTTGCCGTTGTACTTCCAGCGGCTACCAGCGTCAACGTTGCCTCCCGAAACCCCGTACCTGCCTCCAAACGGGTAATAATCATTCCGCTCTTTCACCGCTCCAGACTGATCCACGATTACCCTCACGCTACCCAGGTGATCCGTCAAAAAATAACGGATTTCATTCCCTACCCGGCTAGAAGCGTTCGCCACGATTCGCCCGCCTGCAAACAAGCCGCTTTCAAGTTGAACGTTACTGCCATTTCTCACGTATGTCAAAGAACCCAAGTAGCAAAAACCGTGGTCACTACCGTCAACCACTTCCAGTTTCGTGCCGTCGGCAAGATAGCTGTACGTGGCGGTCGGCGTCGTCCCCGTTTTTACCACAGACAACAAATTTAAAACATTATACGTCAAGTTCAAATTTTTACAGCTGTCATTTACTAGATTCCCGTTTTTATCATACCGGTAAGAACCCGTCACGTTCCCTCTCGATAAACCGGTTAACTGGTTACCCGTGTAAGTGTACGTTTGCGTTACCGCCGCCGAACCGGTACGGGTAAGGGTCAAAATATTGCCGTTCTTGTCATAACTCAACCCGCTCTCGTCAAAAGCGTTATTACCGGAAAGGGCACTCCAGGCATTCCCGTTACGCTGGTAATGAACGCTTCCCTTCAAACGATTCAAATCATCGTAAGAAAAGCGATACATCATCGCGGCATTCGTCCCCTGCTGCCACTCCCACTCGCTAATATTACCGCTATATAGTATTGTGGTGCCGACCTGGGGCGATTCATAACGAAGTTTCATCTTGAACGGGGTACTTTCTTTACCCGTCAGCCATCCTCGCGTATTATAAGATAGTATTTCCTCCACGCTGCCATGCTTCTGCTTGACCAAACGTCCCACCCCGTCGTACGTGAAAGTGTTCGTTGCTGCCGTGCCATTATTTAATTTTACCGAGGTAGACAGCAAACGTCCCCGGTGATCATACACGTTCCCGGTTTCAAGCACGTCAAAGCTCGTGGCGCTATACCCGTGTGCCTCCCGGCCCTTGACCAGGTTACCCCTGAAATCATACGCCATATCTGCCCGGCTCTTGTAACCCAGATAATTATCGCCGATCGTCTGTACTACTTGCCCCCGGTCGTCATAATAAGTCGTGGAGGTCAACCACTTTGCCGTCCCCACTACCCGTGTTGAAACGCTAGTCACGTGTCCTGTTACCTGTACGCAACTAGAAGACGAGTACCCCGCCGTCGCCTCGAAAGCGTGAAAAGCACGCCCGCCAACCGGGACGTAATCATCGTACGTCGTGTACTGCAAAGCCTCCCGGGAACCGATTGGAACGTAATTATCACTCACGGAAGCTGCCGCCTGCAAACCGGAATGAGAGGCTGAAGCCAACACGACCTCCCCCGTTTCAATCACTCGATTCTGATTGTCATACAAGGAATAACTCCATTTCCCGGCATTTGCCGCCCGTTGGTTTCCATCCTGTCTTAACACTAGCCGATCCCGGTTGTCATAAACCATGTACACGGGATCACAACCCGGCAAACGCTTCACCACCTGCCGACCGAAACCGTCATACCCGTAATAATAAGCGTACTGTTCAAGAACTCCCGACGTCAACGCCCCCCGGGCATTTGCCTCGGGTGGCAACACGTACCGCAACCGACCTAAATCATCATACACGTTTGACGTTCGTAACGCCTCTCCCTCCAGGTAAGCTACCCGTTCTATCAATCGGCCTTGTGCATCCGTGAAACTCTCGGTTATATGCCCGTCTTCATCCGTTATCCGTTCCCGGTATAATGAATTTGCAAGGTAATAACCGCATTTCGCTAATGCCTCGGTACCATTTATTTTCCAACGGCGTACCTCGTTAGCGGCATTCGTGCCATACTCGTGAAGCACCTTCTTGTTCCCCTCATGCCATGCCTTGCCGGGTCCTTGCTCTGTCACGACACGTCCCGTGGGACTTTGCTCAAAACTCGAGGAACTATACGCGCTATTGCCCTCGCCCGAACCATAAATCGCACTCCAGCGAGACACGAAACCACTTTCTTCATGGAAAGTTCCATCACCCGACGCACCTTCGAAAGGAAGGTATCTCTTCTCCTCCCGTCCCCACTTCCCGTAACTAAACGGTTGAACGATATCTTTACCAGAGGGAGAAGCTCCTTTCTCCACCACTTGCAAAGTTCGGTCACCCGCCCCCGAATACGTGATATCATCCACTCGTTTAGACGGATCGGGAATTTGGCTTTCGAGAACGTAAACACCATGTACCGTGTAATTCTTATCCTTAGCGTACTCGCCCCCGTTCCACACTCGCACGTTAGCGTGTCCCGACATCATAACATTTTCTCGCTCTTTACGTGCCCGAATCTGGTAATAGCCAGGTTCCCTAACCTTAAATTCAATCGGGTGTTCCCGGTATAAAAGCTGTTTCTCCGCCTCAAGTTCTTCTTCAAGCCAAGGACGCTCCGATATGTAAGGCAAATCATCCAACCTGGGATTATCCTCGCCATAGACATATTTTACTTCTTGTCCATCCCGCAATAAAGAGTATCTCACACCCGGTTCGGAACCGGACAGACGGATAACGACAGAATTCGTGTCGACAACCGTACCACCCCCGGAAACCTCAAAACGGTTTACGTTCCCGTATCTCCCGAGTTGACGCACGAGAAAAAAACGTTCTTCCGGTAAATCCAATTTCCATTCGCGGTAATACTCACTCCTTGATTCCGGAATCGTTATGGTTAACTGAAAATAACATGAGTTGGTTCCTCCCAAGTTAGAAACCTCTACCTTGAAAGAAGAACACGCCGAACCTCGCAAACTTTCTCGAAATGCACTTTCCAAATTACTCTCGTAAGTCGGGCGGTACGTGTAGAAAGTCGCCGTGTAAGTTCCTCCTGACACGGGAACAATTATTTGCCCGGGATCAAATAATTGAATATTATCCAGGATACTTTGTCCCGCGACAAAGTGGCTGCATAAAAATATGTGCAATAAAATATATATCGTTCTCATAACATATCAAAATTAAATATCCGAATTCACGTGATAATTATACTCTTCCAATATATTGCCATTTTTGTCAAACACTCGTGACAAACGCCCGTTATTATCGTATTCCCGCGAATCGATAATTCCATTAGAACCGACTCGACACACGACTTGTCCCTTGCTGTCATAACAATAAAGCATACATGTAATATTCCCGGGGAAAAGACACCCTCCCAAAAAACTTTTACCAGTATACACCTCCAAACTCGCGGAATGTTCACTCCCCGCAACCGGAATATCTCCCTCTAAACAATAGAAACCATTCCCGACAGGGATATCGAACTGTTGCTGACCAGAGCTGACACTCGTTTCTCCCCGTGAAAATTTCCAAGAAACCGTGACAGGTTGCACCCGCGTACTTTTCTGTACCAGCAATTTATACCGGTATTTATCCCCCGTCGCTTTTCGCACGATAAGCTTGGAAGTCACATTTTCATCCCTATACCAGGCATATGACATAATCCCGGGCTCACGACCATCCAAGCGAATGATCTGAAGGGCATCCTCTACCATCGAAAGATAATCATCACAATTCACGCCCCAATAATCCTTGTTCCGGTACCATGCCATCTCGTATTCATACAACACTTTATCCAATTTACCTATCTCTTCCAAACAATTCTGCCTGTGCACCTTATCCTCTAGTATAGCTTTTGCCACGGCCAATATCTCTTGGTGCGACTTTGAACGTAAAAAAGAATCTCTCGACACACCCGCGGAAGAGGTTCCCGTGTGAAACTTATAGAAATCTTTAAATGCATTTATCTCATCCGCGTTCGGTAGATTAGAAAAATTCTCATACCTTAATTCATGAGGTATACAATTATTAAAGGCAGCAATTCCTGCCGGATCAACAGCGTTCGCCGTAAACAGAGGAAGTCCGCTTCTATCATCGTACAAAGTAATCTCATTTTTTTCCCTAGATCGACATTCTTGGACAAGAATCCTATTTCCGAATTTAGCATACCGCAATTGCTGTATTTTAGAGTAACGGGATTGATCCAACGTGAAATACTGGTTATTCGCGTTCACGCTTTCCGGTTGGGTCAAAAGCATCTTCCACGAGGCAAACGGGAAATAGTAACGAGAATTATCTATTAAAGTATCCATGTAAGTAACAACATTCTCTCCCGCCAATAAAAAGGTTGAAGATCCCGTCGGTTTCACGAAATTCGTCGTTCGAACCGGCAGATAACACATGTGAGCTCCCCGCATGCTATCCAGTAAATAACCGTTATTCCCGGGAAAAACATCCATCACGACTTTATTATCTTCCCTGTATTCCGTTCCATCCGGGCAACGGGTCAACACGCTGGTAGGTGTCACTCTGTCTAAATTCCCGTAAGTATACCCTCGTGTTGTCATATTATATTTTAACGGGAAAGAAGTTCGCGTGAAATCGGCAATAGACGGAGTTCCGTTAGCTTGTTCTTGTTGGTCAAAAAATTCATATTCGACCTCTTCCACCGGGACAACACATCCTCCATAATATATCATATAATACTGGTTCGGTATAATCATGTTCTCGCGAGGTTTCACGTTAGGCACGTAATAATCATTATACGGGTTATAATTCACGACCCCGGCTCCATTCCAGTAAAGAGGCTTTTCTTCGTCAGGAAAATGACCCCGCACTTCTTCCACGTTCATGGCGTAAGCGTAAGGTTTTATTTGGTCGACCCTCGAGGAAAACGGGAACACGGATTCTCCTGTAAAAAATTCATTATTAACAGCCGTAGAAATGCCATACGCGGAACTAAAACCTTGGGTTAAATCCCGCGAGTAACGGGTTTTCTGTAATCGCACCAACCGCCCTCGACTATCATAAACCGCAGTCCCGAGAGGAAGACCGTGTAACCAGTAAGGAAAAAATGTACGTTGAATCATGTTCTTTCTAAAAGACGCCGGAACAAGATTATAATGGGCAACATACCCGTTCCCGACCTGTTCTTCCAGCACGTACTGGTAAAGAATGCCGTTATTTCCTCTTTTCACTATAGCCATTTCATCATCCTGCACGCGGGAAAAATATACCCTATCTTTAAAACTCCCGTAATCCAAGTCCCTTGTCAATGTTTGGTATCCACAAATTAACACGCCGGATCCCCTCTCTCCTGTGGCAGACAGATCCCGGTAATGATAGCGAACCGTGTCCACGTTTCCACACCCGTCATTCAGCGTGATCTCCTTCACCCGGATACCCCCGAATTTTTCCCCGCCATACTCGTTTAGCTCGTAATCAACATCCAAGCTCCATTTTCCCGTACCTGAAATCCGTTTCAATGAAAAAGCCTTGGCATATTCTTCATTTGCACTCCCGTCATAAAAAGTTTCTATATCAGAAGGCAAACGAACATCACCAACTTGAACGAAAGAATGCTTTTGAAGCACCATTTGATCCAACGGGATAAAATGCCTCACCTTCCCCTCACCATTACAATAGCCCCAAATATCCCGACTTTGTGATCTCAAGGTATCCAAATAATAACTAAAATTATAATATCCAGATAATTCCGAATTATCATACCCGATTGTCAAACGCTTCAAACACCCCCTACTATACGATAAATCAATCTTGCGAATCACGTCTTTCTTGAAATTTTGCCACTGAACACTCGTTACCAATCGTCCTTCCCGTTCAATCACGATACGATCCTTTCCCCAAGAAACTTGCTTTAACCCGATTTCTTTTATCGATTGTTGCGAGAAATCTTGTATATGATGAATGTTTTTCTGGGTAACTCTCTCGATAGACAATCTCAAATACCGTAACACTTCCCTTAAACAACCTTTTAACGCTACAGCTTGTGGTGCACAAGATGCAGGAAAGTTCGTGTTTTCTAAGGTCACCACGAGTCGGTCGATTTGAGTCATCGTGTTGGACAACGAATTTGTAACGAAACTGACATCCGACAAATACCCGACAACCCTGTCTAATAAAACGGATCTTGCTATCGTCTCGTAATCAATCGTCATTCCTATATCAGGTATTCGAATTTGTCCACCGGACTCCAAAACTGTAACAGGGAAGCCATAACTTGACATATAACTCGTTTGTTTCATAACCTCCACGTACTGGGGCACCCGATTAACATCTGTTGCCAAAGATGCGAATTGTTGTTGAATAGCTAAACTCTTGGCAAAATACAAGGCATCACTAAGATTCTTGTCTATTTCCCTCTTGTAATAATCGAGATCAAATTCTCTAACCCTGAGTGCTTTCCCGTAATTGTAAACCGTTTCATTGAGATAAGTATAATTCACGATCGTTTCTTCCGTGTATTCAAAATGCACGGGTTCATCTCCCGGGATAAAAATATCCGTCAAGTACCAAGACGAGCAAAAACTCGAATTCCAGATATTATTGGCAGAACTATTACTATTTGGGAAACACACGCCAACAGACATTTCTCCACTCGTGAACACATATTTAACCCCGCTCTCGTCTGTTATCATGAACCCTCCCGCGATATTTTCTATCAATAAATTCGTCTTCTCGAGAGGCTTTATCACGATTTTCCCCTCCTCACGCACTCTTATAAATGAAATGTTACGCCCGTTAAAAACTGCCGTGTAAATATCCGACTCTCCATCTTGTTCACGATTGTTCACCTTTTCTTTTACGTCTACAGCTTGGCTTAACGTGTTATTTAGAAAACCCTCGCTATCATCATCCGCTATACCACCCCGGACAACACGAGAGATCACCCCTCCACACGCTAAAGTCCACCCGAAACCCAATTGCCCCATTTTATCCTCAACTTTAACCCCGTTCGCGGAATACACGAGCGAAACAGGCAAACGATAACGTGCAGACGATAACTCGAATAAAGGCACCGTATAACTGAAAATCCCGGTAGAATAATCAACAGACATATTTTTCATATTTGACATCCCCTTCGCTTGCTCTCCCGGTTCAAAACTTTGTCCCAAGGATATACTTGACAATCCAAGAAACAATCCCAAAACAAATAGAATTTTCTTCTTCATAATTTCTTCGATTTTAATTCAATAATTAGATTCGTCGGTTTTTTCCGACCTTGAGATTCTTCTTGCTTTTTTTTATTCATCCTTCCCCATAGGCATAAACTTTAAAATTTTAACTATACGAAACCATATCCTCTATCGTATAATAGAGAATATACACCAGAATATCTAATCCCGGTTACGCTAAAAGAAAAGCCAATTGATGACGTGCCTCCATACTTTTTCCCCGCAAGATCATGGGAACAAAATCAGGCAACTTGATAAACCTCAGGACAAAAGTAATTCCCATTACTACCATCCTCCATGAATAAAACGCCGTGAAAAAACTGTCTTTCAGATCACGCCGTCCTCGTTCCAGTAATTTTTGAATTGTTTTCATGTTTGCAACTAAAACGTAAATAATAAAAAATACAATTCTTCAAAAAATACCAACTTCTCGGCTGACCATTATAAATCTACCACATCACCCCTTTCAAGTTATAAAGTCAGGGTATAAATATATACTAAAAATATCAGACAAATTGTACCACATTTGTACCGATTTGTCTTAATATTTTCTTAAAATTTAAGCTCATTCTTCCCTAACAGACTCTCGGTTTTAACATTTACATCTAACAAACTTTATCAATTATCTAACAACCAATAATTTAATTACATAATTTTACATACTAATCAATTTACGCCACTAGAGACTTTTGGCAACTATCGCAACACCACAAATCGGAATATTTCAAGGGATATCAGTAATATAACAAGAAAATGACCTACCTATGGTTGCTCCCAAAAAGCTAGTAATTTCATAACATAGACGTTGCATGAACGCTCGTTCACGTTTATGTTACGTTTATGATTGGTCCATGGTTGGTTCATGGGGTAGCGTAACGGTGGACTTGGGGTGGTGAACCCGGATAAAAACACAGGCAGGAAATCCCTTTTTCCCGGAAAAGAGAAGAGCCACCCGAATTTTACTTCCCGGATGGCTCTTTCGTATTTTATAGACTTGCCCTAACAGGACAATCCTTTCATTTATCCCAAATAAGTCTTCAGCAATTTACTTCTTGACGAATGCCGCAGGCGGCGGATAGCCTTTTCCTTGATCTGGCGAACACGTTCGCGGGTTAACCCGAACTTCTCGCCGATCTCTTCCAACGTCATTTCCTGGCAATTGATACCGAAGAAAAGGCGGATGATATCGCGTTCCCGTTCTGTCAGCGTCGCCAATGCACGTTCTACCTCGGTTGACAAGGATTCATTGATCAAAGTCTTGTCGGCTACTGGCGAATCGTCGTTTACCAACACGTCGAGCAAACTGTTGTCCTCACCTTCCACGAAAGGAGCGTCCACTGAAATGTGGCGTCCAGACACACGCAAGGTGTCTGCCACTTTCTCTGCCGGCAAATCCAATGTTTCAGCCAACTCTTCCGGTGACGGACGACGTTCGTGTTCCTGCTCGAAGCGGGAAAATGCTTTATTAATCTTGTTCAAAGAACCTACTTGGTTCAACGGCAGGCGTACAATACGCGATTGTTCTGCCAATGCTTGCAAAATAGACTGACGAATCCACCATACGGCATAGGATATAAACTTAAATCCCCTCGTTTCATCAAATTTCTCAGCTGCTTTAATTAAACCTAAGTTCCCCTCGTTGATAAGGTCAGGCAGGCTCAATCCTTGATTCTGGTATTGTTTTGCAACAGAAACCACGAACCTCAAGTTCGCCCTCGTTAACTTTTCCAACGCTCTCTGATCGCCTTTTCGGATACGTTGAGCTAACTCAACTTCTTCCTCCACGGTAATCAAATCCTCCTTACCAATCTCCTGCAAATACTTGTCGAGAGAAGCACTCTCTCTGTTCGTTATAGATTTCGTTATCTTTAGCTGTCTCATAGTCGTTCTTATATTCTCCCCCAAATATGTGGCAAAGGTAGAACATTTTATCCATATACCAATATGTTAAAATCGACACCTTTTGATTATTAACTTTTTTTAATCTTGTGGCGGTAAAGCGTAGTACTCGATGCGTCCTCTCGGCGAGATAGTTGTTACAAGAACCCCTTCGTTCTCTGCCGTTTTTAGTGCACGTACCAAGTCGTCTTTATCATAAATAACCGTGTTATTAATTTTCAGAATAATATATCCTTTATCCAATCCGATCGCTTTAAACGGACCATTCTTAATATCAGTGATTTTCACACCTCCATTCAAACGATAACGGTAACGATCGTCACGACTCAACGGTTCAACAGTAGCACCCAGGATACCCGTGTAGTTTTTATCCACGAGGGATACGTCGCCATACGTATTCTGCAATACCACTTCAAGTTCTTTCAGCTTACCTCCCCGGCTGACGGTTACTTTCACCGTTGCCCCCGGGTGATATTTCGCCAGTTGTCCCTGGAATTCCGGTCTGTTCTTCACCTCGATGCCGTTGATAGCCTTAATCACGTCACCTTTCTTCATTCCGGCTTTATCGGCGGCTCCGTTAGGGATAGTTTCGAAAACATAGATACCGCTGGTTTCCTCGATACCCAATTTCTTCGCCACGGCAGGAGATAACTCCTCATTCGGCATAGAAATCCCAAGCATGGCTCTTTGTACCGTACCGAAATCTTTCAAGTCTCCGATTACTTTTCTCGCTATATTTGAAGGTACGGCAAAGGCATACCCCGAATAAGAACCGGTAGGCGATTCGATAGCGGTATTGATACCGATCAATTCTCCTTTGGCGTTCACCAACGCACCCCCGCTATTGCCAGGGTTCACTGCTGCATCCGTCTGCAAGAAAGATTCAAGGCTCATCTGGTTGCGGCTAAGCCCCAGTTCCCTCGCCTTGGCACTGATGATACCGGCAGTAACAGTCGAAGTCAAATTATACGGGTTACCCACTGCCAGCACCCATTCGCCCAACTCCACGTCGTCCGAATTAGCGTATTCCAGGTAAGGCAACCCGGTAGCTTCCACTTTCAACAGGGCTATATCCGTGTTCGGGTCAGTCCCGATCACTTTCGCCTCGTACTCTTTCTTATCATTCAAGGTAATTAAAATCTTGTCACTATTGTCTATCACGTGATTGTTCGTGATAATATACCCGTCTTCAGAAACGATAACCCCCGAGCCGATACCCATTCTCTGGGGAGCCTCACGGGTACGGGGCGTGTTGCCGTACATGAAATCCCAAAATGGATTCCCGATGTATTCCCGTCCCATTTGTACCGTTTTGACATGAACTACAGCCGGAACTGTCTTTTTGGCAGCTTCTCTCAAATCAACACTACCTGCACCTCCCACGGGAAGCGCAGAACCGGAGGTCAATGCCACGGGACGTACTGCAGCCGGGGAAGCTATCTCCATTTGCGGAAGTACGTTCTCTTTATCTCCCCGGATGGCGTCGATCGCCGCGAAAGCGAGACAACCGCCAATGACTCCTAAGCCTAAATTCGCTAATGATTTCTTCATAGTCATATCTTTATCTCCTTTATTCATTAAACGTAAACTCAATACAATTTGTTTGGATACTACAATGATAGCAATATCCTTGCCAACACTATATTAAGAAATTCTTAATTAAGATACCTTAACCCGAGTAATAGAAATTTCAATCTAAAATCTAAAATCTAAAATCTAAAATAGATATATTTGTAGCTGCGATTTTCGATTAATTTCTATTCAAATGATAACACGTATAAACAGTAAAAAGAAAGAAAGAACACGTGCACCGCTTTCCATGGACTTTTTCAAGGATCCCCGGACTCGTGTCGTTGTAGGGTTGATATTTATGCTATTCTCTATCTATCTTTTCGTGTCCCTCGCGGGCTTTTTCTTCACGGGCGGCATGGATCAAAGCCTGATAGACAAGGAAACACGGGAACTCGTCACAAATCCCGATATTGTCGTGGGGAATCCCGGCAGGAAGCTGGGGGCTTATCTCTCCGACCTGCTCGTGAACCGCTGGTTTGGCGTGGCTTCATTTATCTTCTGCTATATCCTGTTTATCATAGGTCTGGGCACGATGGGGCGTCCGGTAAAAAACACCGGGAAGAAGATCATCCTCAGCTTTGTACTCGTGATCTGGATTTCCCTCCTGTTGGGATACATTTTCAATTTCGTCCCCTCGGGTTACGTTTTCCCCGGCGGCGCACATGGTTATTTCGTGTGTTTCTGGCTGAACTCCTTTATCGGGGAAATCGGTACATTCTTCCTTTTACTGGTGTCATTTGCTATCATTCTGTTCTTTGGGTTCGAGAATGCCTTTAACAAATGCGTGGGAATGGTGAAAGCCTATTTTGCCCGCCGGGCACAGCGCAAGGAAGAACGCAGGGCTGCACGGGAAGCCTTAGCCCAACGGGAAACCGAACAAACAGAAGACGAAGAGAAAGAAACAATCCCTTCACTTGCAAACGATATTGCAGCTGAAGCCCCCACTGAATATGAATTTTATTCAGACAAAACGGAAACAGAACAACCAGAAGAGGAAGAAATCGAGGATATCACCACGTTGTTCCCTCCTATAACCACGCTGTATCCTACTGAAAATGAAAAGATATTATCCCTCGACACAAATGGACCCGAGGACGAAAAACAAGATTCGGAGAACACCTCTCCATCCTCTAGTGACGATATAGAACTGACCGTCATGGCAGACAAGCTGGAAGAACAATTGACCAAGAATCTGATGCCGGACACAGAGTACGACCCGACGTTGGATTTATCCAATTATCAATATCCTCCGCTGGATTTACTGGAAGAATATTCATCCAGTGCTTCCAAAGTTACCGCCGAGGAACTGGAAGAAAACAAGAACACGATCGTCGAAACTTTACGGCAATATAAAATAGAGATTACCAAGATTAAAGCCACCATCGGTCCCACGGTAACTCTCTACGAGATCGTGCCTGCCCCCGGTATCAAGATTTCCAAGATCAAGAATTTAGAAGACGACATCGCGCTTAGTTTATCCGCGTTAGGAATTCGTATTATCGCCCCGATTCCCGGCGCGGGCACCATTGGTATCGAGGTGCCCAACCAAAAGCCGGAAGTCGTTTCCATGAGAGGAGTTATCGCTTCCAAGAAATTCCAGGAATCCAAATACGCGTTGCCCGTGGCATTGGGACGTACGATTTCGAATGAACCGTACACGTTCGACTTGGCAAAAATGCCGCACCTTCTGGTTGCGGGAGCCACGGGACAAGGTAAATCCGTCGGTTTGAATGCGATTATCACCTCGCTCCTGTATAAAAAGCACCCGTCACAACTGAAGTTTGTCATGGTTGACCCCAAGAAAGTAGAATTAAGCATCTACTCGGTCATCGAGAAACACTTCCTTGCCAAACTTCCCGACGCGGAAGAAGCGATCATCACGGACAACGACAAGGTGGTAGCCACCCTCAACTCCCTGTGTATCGAGATGGATAGTCGCTACGACCTGCTGAAACAGGCACACGTGAGAAATATCAAGGAATACAACGAGAAGTTCGTGAAACGCCAACTGAACCCGAACAACGGGCACCGTTATTTGCCATATATCGTGGTCGTGGTCGACGAGTTCGCCGACTTGATTATGACCGCCGGCAAAGAGGTTGAACAGCCGATTGCCCGTATCGCCCAGTTAGCGCGAGCCGTGGGTATCCACATGATCATCGCCACGCAACGTCCTTCCACGAACATCATCACGGGTATCATCAAGGCAAACTTCCCGGCGCGTATCGCCTTCAAGGTTGCCTCCATGATCGACTCCCGCACCATCCTCGACTCCCCGGGAGCGAACCAACTGATCGGACGGGGGGATATGTTGATCTCCAAGGACAGCGAGATGGTTCGCGTGCAATGTGCTTTCGTGGATACACCGGAAGTTGATGCCGTCACCAAGTTTATCGCCGACCAACAAGGATACCCGGAAGCGTATATGCTTCCCGAATACGTGTCCGACACGGAAAACGGAGTCAGCGGGGATATGGATCTCGGGGTAAAAGACCCCTTGTTCGAGGAAGCCGCCCGCCTGGTAGTGAACACCCAGCAGGGTTCTACCTCATCCATCCAACGGCGCTTCTCCATCGGCTATAACCGTGCGGGACGAATCATCGACCAACTGGAAGCCGCCGGCATCGTGGGTCCCTTCGAGGGCAGTAAAGCCCGCCAAGTGCTCATTGCCGACGAATACAGCCTGGAACACGTACTCAAAACTGTTCAGGAACAATTTTAAAAGTTTAGAGTTCAGAGTAAAAAAGAAGTGCAAGATTGTGCAGTTGAAATCTGAAATCTAAAATCACAAAATCTAAAATGAATAAGGTAATGTTTTTAGAAAAAGCGTACAGAGGAAACAACAAATGGTATTTTTACCTGCTCACGTTAATCATCGTTTTTGCGGCAGTACAAGTGGCGTCATTACCGCTCGCCTTGTATTACTTTATCCGGGATCCGCAGGCAGCCTTGTCGGGAAACACCAACAACCTGCTATCCATCACGAGCACCAATCTCGGGTTAGCCCTCATGCTGTTTACATTCACTGCCGGGGTTATCGCATTACTGATTTGCGTGAAATGGCTTCACCACAAACAACCACTCGACATTCTCACAGGGCGCAGCCGTTTTGACATAAAACGTACCCTTTTCGGGGCTCTCATCTGGGGAGTTTTGTCATTCGTGCTATTGGGGGCGCAATACGGATTCGGGGATACCTCCAATCTCGTGTTCCAATTCAAACCTTTCGATTTCTTCATGATGTGTATCGTGATCGTGATTTTTATTCCCTTCCAAGTAGCTTTTGAAGAATTTATCTTCCGGGGATACCTCATGCAAGGCAGTATCCTGTTATTCAAATACAGGTGGGTTGCCCTCGTGCTCACGGGATGCACGTTCGGGTTGCTCCATGCCAGCAATCCCGAGGTGGAACGCTTCGGTTTCTGGGTAGCCATGCCGCAATACATCCTCATGGGACTGATATTGGGTTTCGTGGCAATCATGGACGACGGGCTGGAACTCGCTTTAGGACTCCATTTATCCAACAACGTCATTTCCTCCATTATCGTTACCCATGATTCTTCCGCCCTGCAAACCCATGCCTTATTTCTGGATACCAACCCACAAGCATCGCACGTGGATACGCTCGTGATGCTCGTGTGCGGGATCATCTTCATCTGGGTGTGCAACCGGAAATACAATTTCCTGTCAAAGATCAATTTATGGGGTAAAGTCCTCCCCCGGAGTTCTTAAAATTTTCTTAATACTCGGAAGAGACTGACTATATTGACAATAAAATCGTATCTTTGGCAGCGTTCAAAACATGGTAACAATTTAATTAATCAAATAAATCGAAGTTTCAACAAAATGAGAAAAATTACATCATTCATGTTTATTTTCGTTTTTGCTCTGTCCTTCTTGGCTAACGCGCAAAACACGAATCAAAACCAACCACAAGGATATCAATTCACGGATATCAAGAGATTACCGGCAACTTCAGTAAAAGACCAAGCCCGTGCAGGTACCTGCTGGTCATGGTCGGGAATTTCTTTCTTCGAGTCAGAAATGATCCGCATGGGTAAAGAACCTATCGATCTTTCTGCCATGTATATTGTAAGACACGCTTACGGTGACAAAGCCGAGAAATTCGTTCGCCTACACGGGAACATGAACTTCGCCGTGGGAGGAGCTTTCTGCGACGTGATGCACGTGATTAAAAATTACGGTATCGTCCCGATGGAAGTTTACATGGGGCTGAACTACGGCGAGCCGAACCATGCTTTCGGTGAAATCGACGACGTTCTTGCCGGATACATCAATGCAGTAATCAAAAACTCGAACAAGAAATTGAGTACCGCTTGGAAAGCCGGATTCAACGGGATTTTGGACGCATATCTTGGAGCTGAACCGGAGAAATTCGAGTACAAAGGAAAAGAATACACCCCGAGAACCTTCGCTGACGAGGTAGTAGGCTTGAACATGGACGACTACGTGAGCTTGACTTCATTCACGCACCACCCATTCTACACTCAATTCGCTATCGAGGTACCCGACAACTGGTTGTGGGGATTATCATACAACTTGCCGTTGGACGAATTGATGAAAGTAATGGACTACTCTATTGACAACGGTTACACCTTCGCTTGGGCTTCAGACGTGAGCGAAAGAGGTTTCCAGACTTCTAACCCGGGAATTGCCGTGGTTCCGACCAGCGACCCGAAAGAAATGAGCGGTGCGGAAATCGCTAAATGGGAAGCAATGCCCAAAGGCAAACAGACTCCGGACGCTTTCAAACAAGGACCTGCTCCCGAGAAAGAAATCACCCAAGAATTAAGACAACAAGAATTCGACAATTATCTGACGACTGACGACCACGGAATGCACGTGATCGGTAAAGCAAAAGACCAAAACGGTACAGTTTACTTTATCGTGAAGAACTCTTGGAACAAATACAACAAGTTCGACGGATACTTCTACGCTTCTCATCCTTTCATGGCATACAAGACGATGAACATCATCGTGCACAAAAACGCTATCCCGAAGGATATTAGAAAGAAACTTGGAATCAAATAAATCTTCTCTATCACAAAGTAGAGAAAACCTATAAAAAAAAGGCTGTCATCGTTCACGATTGACAGCCTTTTTTCATATTTTTGCGGGAAATCAAAGTAAATCACATAAAATTAAATATACTATGAATTTAGCAAGAGAGATTAAGAAAGACATTTATTGGATTGGTGTCAATGATCGCAGAACTCATATCTTCGAGAATTATTGGCCTCTTCCCAAGGGTGTTGCTTACAACTCCTATATCATCGTGGACGAAAAAGTAGTCGTTATAGACACGATCGAAAGAAGCAAAATGGATGATTACGTCGAGAATATCGAGAAACTTCTCAACGGACGCAAGGTAGATTACTTGGTTGTCAACCACATGGAACCCGATCACACGGGGGCAATCAAAGCTTTATTATGTTGCTACCCGGACGTGAAAATCATTGGTAACGCCAAGACATTTCCCATGCTAAAAAACTTCTACGGCGTACACGAGAACCTCATCGAGGTGAAAGAAGGAGATTCTCTCGACCTGGGAAGACACAAGCTGAATTTCTATATGGCTCCTATGCTCCACTGGCCGGAAACGATGGTTACTTTCGAGTCCACCGAGGGCATTCTGTTCAGCGGTGACGTGTTCGGGGCATTCGGGACTCTCGACGGGGGGATCTTCGACGATGAAGTAGACCTCGATTACCTGGAAGAAGAAATCAGCCGCTATTATTCCAACATCGTTGGCAAATACGGTCAACCCGCACAGACAGCTTTGAAGAAACTAGGAGGACTTCCCATTCAGATGATTTGTGCCACGCACGGACCAATCCGCCGTTCACACATTGCCGAAATCGTGGCAAAATACGACAAATGGAGTAAATACGAAACCGACAAAGGAGTGGTTATCGTTTTCAGTTCCATGTACGGGAACACCGAGAAAATGGCGGATGTCATCGCACGCTTCCTTGCCGAGAGAGGGATCAAGAAAATCCGTATCCATGATGCCTCCAAGACTCACCCGTCTTACATTATCAACGACATATTCCGCTACCGGGGCGTGATCTTCGGGAGTTGCGCATATAACGGCAACGCCTTCCCTACCATGGAAACCTTGCTCACGGAATTGGAACACATGGGCGTGAAAAACCACGTGACGGCTTTCTTCGCCGGCAAAGCATGGGCAGGCGGCGCAATGCCACGTTTCAACCAATTTGCAGAGAAAATCAAATGGGAAGTAGTCGCTCCTTCCTGTGAAGCATGCGGTTGCCCAAAAGACGATGACTTCGAAACTTGCCGCAATATCGCTTACGCAATGGCAGATAAATTGGATGAGCTTTATTAAAAGGCTTTTCATATAAATAAAATAGAGGCGATCTTGGGTCGCCTCTATTTATTTCCGTACATTACCTCCAACATCTTTCTTCCCAGCAAAGGACGATAATGCCCTTTCTCGTAGTAATTATGAATATCGGACGTGTATTCGTTTATTCCCGAAAAATCGAACACGTTTCCTTCCCCGAAAATCTCTTGAAGCTGTTTCACATCTTCCGGGTTCAAACGTTCCTGATTATACCTCGGGTTAATCAATATCTTGCAATTCGTACCGTGCTTCACGAAAACATCCCTCATTTCTGCGAGCATATCCAACTGCTTTTTCATGATGATCGGGGGAGCGATCTTTTCCACCGTATCTCGCACGGGAAACTCTTTCTTGTGCTTTTCCCAATAGGCTTCCCCACAATCAGCTATTTCTTTCTCTCTCGGGTTGAACACGTCGTTCGTGATACAGTTCCGTTCAACAACCCCGCTATTGATGACGCCCTTCATGTAACGCCTGTACTGCCCGAAAATTCGGTAATCCACATAAGCCACACAAAAATCGGGATTAAAGAACGTCTGCAAGAAACACATCTGGAACTCCCAATTGCTTTGCCCCGTAACCTCCGGGTGCAGTACCTGTGTGGACATATTCGTTATCTGGGTCTGTTTCAGAGTCGCATAATCCACGAGTATCAACACGTTAGCAATCGAATCCTGAATGGCATCCAACGCTTTCACTTTCCGGTATATATTCCCCAACCGTTCGGCACTACCATAAAGACGGATAGCACGTCCTCCCGGTATATACCTCTCCCAATCCTTAATCTGAAAAGCCATCGTGCAGGAATTTCCCAGCAAGAAGGAATTATATTTCAACGAATCCCTTTGCATCCGGTAATGCTGCCACCCCACGTATCCTTCGTTCACAGCCACCGGAGATTTATAATAAGTCTTATATTCGTTCAACACCTCGAACGGGTCGTCATAGAAATACAATCCCAGCAAAGCAAGGAAAGGCAATATCAGCAATACACATTTCAACAAAAATAAGGCAAACGTCTTTTTCATAGCTAAAATTGCAAATAGATAAAATCTTTACTTCCGAACTCGCCGAACACCAAAAAAAGGAATATAAACAAATAATAAATTCCCCAACGAACCACGGCTTTTTGTTGCCCCACGGCTTTCAATAAATCTCGTTTCGACATAAAATACTCGTACACGAACAAAAGAATGACAGCACCTATCAACACAATTATATCGTGATCCGGCATTCCCATACGAAGTTCTTTTACCCCATGCGGCAGGCTCAACGACAAGTGGCTAAACATATACCACACATCCGACAGGGTGTCCAACCGGAAAAACACGAGCGAGAAGGCAAACAGAAGATAAGTCCTCACGATAGAATATATCCCGAACACCCGTTTGCCCGCAAATCCTTCCAGCCTACCCCGGAATCCCGCAGCAAGCATCTCGTAGCTGATAATCAAACCTTGTATCAAACCGTAAATCACGAAATTCCATCCACCGCCATGCCACAATCCCAACAACACGAACGTGACAATCAAGGCGTAAATAATACCCCATTGCCCCCAGTAGCGCTTGCTGGCAGCTATGGGCTGATACAGGTAATCCCTCACCCAAAAGGACAAGGTCATGTGCCATCTCCGCCAGAAATCGGTAATACTCTTTGCCGTGAACGGGCGATTGAAGTTCGGCGACAGTTTATACCCGAACACCATCGCCCCCCCGATAGCAATATCCGTGTAACCGGAAAAATCGGCATACAACTCAATCGGGTAAAGCAATCCCGCCAAAAGCAATTGCACCCCGCTAGTACTCTGCACCGAACCCAAAATATCGTTCAAGTAAGGGGCTAACCGGTCGGCAATAATCATTTTTTTCATCAAACCTATACACATCAGCTTCATCCCGTAGGTCACGCTCTCGTAATCAAAAGCTTTCCCCGCCTTCGCCTGCGGCAGAAAATCACCCGCCCGTTCAATCGGACCGGACAGGAATTTCATGAAAAGCAACATATACAGGGTGAAATCCGGCAAACTTCTCTCCGGTTCCTCCTCTCCCCAATACACGTCAATCAGGTAGGACAAAGCTTGAAAAGTATAGAACGAAATCCCTAACGGGAACAATATACTTTTCACAGAGAAATCGACCTGGATTCCCACCAATCCCAGCAACCACTGCACGTTACTCTCTATAAATCCCAAGTACTTGAATACCGCCAGAAAAAGGATCAGGAATACCATACCCGCACAGAACAGGCGTTTCCGGGACACGTCGTTTTCCTGCCTGCCAATAAATTTTCCCAGATAGAAAGTAATCCCGGTGATCCCCAAAGCGACCACAAGGAACAATATATTAAAGTATCCAGCAAAACAACAACTTGCCAGCAATAACACGCTCTTCTGAAACTTCCGGGGCAACACGTAATAAAGCACGACGCTACACGAGAACAGAAGAACGAACTCCCATGAAGTGAACATCATACGCTATGCAACCTTATTTTGAATCACCCGGCATAAGTCCCCTACATTCTTAAATTTCAATACTTCCCGCAATGAAAATCTTAATCCGTAGTGTTTCTCGACTGCCGTGATTAACCGCATATTCGTCAATGAGTCCCAACCCTGCACGTCCGATGCTACCGTTTCCTCTTTCAACACGATGTCATTATTTTTCAATACATCCCGAAAAATAACACTGATCTCGTCCAAAATCTCTTGAATTTCCATAGCTTCATATTTTATACAAGTGACAACAATTTTTTCCTATCTATTTTATTACTCGTCCCCAGGGGAAACGCTTCCAAGCAACGTACGCTGGAAGGCAGCATATACACGGGTAAATGCATTTTCATGAATTCCAGCAACGCTCTCGTGTCACATTCCGCCGCCTCGACAAACAAGTGTAACTGGCATCCCCCGTCATATTCTTTTTTCGCCACGACGACAACGTTCTTTTCCTCGTTATAGAACTTCCTCGCCGTGTACTCAATCTCGTTCAACTCTACCCGGAACCCCTGCACCTTCACTTGGTAATCCTTCCTTCCGCAATAAATCACGTCCCCGTCCGGGTCTACATAGCACAAATCACCCGTCTTGTAGAACACTCGCCCGTCATGCCGCACGAGCACCTGGTCGGATTTCTCCCGGTCTTTCCAGTAGCCATCCATAACCTGCGCACCACATACCCACAATTCGCCCTTCTCTCCCATTTCCAGCGCATTCCCATCCTCGTCAGCGATAAGGACATCCATATCCTCGAAAGGCTTTCCTATCGCAATCATTCCATGATAATGCTTACACTCCTCCCGGGGAATACGATAAGCCGTACAATAAATCGTGGCTTCCGTGGGACCGTACAGGTTCACGAACTCCGCATTCGGGGCACACGCCCGGAAACGAGCCAGTACGTCCGTTTGAGCTGCTTCCGCCGTCACGATCAAGTATTTTAAATCCGGCAAACGAATCTCGTCAAAATAAGGGGACAAAAACTGAAGTAGCGAGGGAGCTATCGCAGCAAACGTCAAACGCTCGTCTTCCAGCAACTCGTACACCTTCGTGTACTTCATTTCACCCGCCCCCACCGTGTAAACACTCGCTCCCACGGTAAGCGGGTACAACGTTGAAACAACCGACACGTCAAACGTCAACTCGAACATCTGCAACATCCTATCGTCCTCCTCCAGCTTCCACCCCAAGGCAGAATAAGCCGAGTAGAAAGCATTCAGATTCCGCCGGGTAATCGGAACCCCTTTCGGCTCCCCGGTACTCCCGGAGGTAAAAATAATATAGGCTTTCGAATCCTCCGTCCCGTAATTATATTCCGCATTCCGTTCGTTCCGAAGCTCACGGGTACAAATAAAATTCACGTCTTCCGGCATCGCCTCCGCCATACGGCATTCATCGGCATACAAGACCACACGGATATCGCCCGCCTCCCGAATCTTGTTATTCCTGTTATCCGGGTAATGCGGATGCAATATGACATACGTTTTTCCCGACAGCAACACGGCAAGAATAGAAGCATACGTTTCTACCCGGTTCTCAGCGACGACACCGATAATATCCTCTTCCCGTTCGACAAGAAACGAGTGGATGCCATTGACAAAAGCAAACAATTCCCCGTAGGAATATGCTATGCCTTCAATAACGAAAGCATTTCTATTAGGATAACTCCCGGCACTCCGGACAATATCCTTTAATATATTCATCCCAACCATAAAAAAATCGTTATACAACTAACGCGGTTCAAATTTATACAAAACCTTTCTCAATACTCCATAAAATAGGAATTATTTTCGCCACTATATCCCCGATCATAAACCGTTAAGCGGATTTCACCCTTAACATCACCGCGTTAATTGCCACGATCACCGTACTCAACGACATCAGCACCGCACCCACTGCCAGGCAGTAATTCAGCTATTTTCTGCAAAGCGTTTTGTTCGCTTTCTATAAACGATTCCCCCGCAGAAGCATATCCGGGCTGGAAACAAGTATGCCTTTTTTTGAAAAAACGCTTCTATTTCTTTTTGCAGATTCAAAATTTCCCCTATCTTTGCATCCGCATTTGGAGAGGTGGCAGAGTGGTCGATTGCGGCGGTCTTGAAAACCGTTGAACCGCGAGGTTCCGGGGGTTCGAATCCCTCCCTCTCCGCCCAAAGCTACTAAGAATTTGAGAGTTAGCACACGAAAGCTGACTCTCTTTCTGTTTTTAAAGGGATTCGAACGAAGCGCCGGCAGGGTTCGTAACGTGTTCTAGAGAGGTTAAGCCCCAAGTCATCCCTCCCGTGCGAGGCTATCCTCCCTTACTACCCACTAAGCTCCACTGGATCAAACACAGACAAGGGTAGCATCTCCTTTAAAAACACCTATTATTAAAAAAAGCTGACGGAGGCGTTCACTTTCAATTTTCAATTATTTCGTCAGAATCTCCCCATTCGTCGATAAAATCCGCCTGTTTGTTGAATTTATTTTGCAATTCGCTAATTCTGATATATTTTTATATCGCAACTAAAAATAAGAACGAGAAGAATGTTTATCATCAAACAAGAACAACAGTAAAGTTTGCAACCAGCCAGAGGCGGATTCGGCACACAACCCCTCCAATTGACATTCATCCCAACACAAATTGGTACTTGTGCCTCCGCCTCCTTTCTTTTTAAACGCTTGCTTTCTGCTGTCCGGCGTAAACGACGAACCATGAAGAACAAGATACACCGTCAACATATCCTCGAAAACTTGATCTACGCGCTCATCTGGATTATCGTGTTCACCGCACCGGTATTTCGGATTAGCGAGGAAACAGGATTCTCGTGGAAGGACGTGACAAAGCAATGGATGGCATTCTTACCCTTCTTCGCCGTGTTCTGCATCAACAACTACGTGCTTATTCCCTACCTGCTGACCCGCAAGCGGATGTTGTGGTATTTTCTGATTACAGCTGGGATGGTTTTTGTGATCTTCACAACTCTACCTCACCCAAGACATCATAATAACCCTCCCCACCACACGTTCACGGCAAACACAACAACCGGAAAACGTGTCGACAGACCGGAAAACGTACAATTTCGGAAGAAAGGCAACGAGCCACCCCCGTTCAAAATCCCGTTCGGGAGGATACGATTCTTCAACGGCATACTGATAGTCATATTCGTTATCGGTATCAACATCGCCATCAAGTTGCTGTTCAAGAGCATACGTGACGAACGGCAAATGAAGGAACTAGAGAAGCAGAACCTGCAAACAGAATTAGAATATCTCAAGCACCAGATCAACCCGCATTTCTTCATGAACACACTGAACAATATTCATGCGCTCATTGATATCGACGCGGAAAAAGCGAAAGAAACGGTGATCGAGTTATCAAAGATCATGCGGTATATCCTTTACGATTCAAGCCAGCCATTGATCTCCTTGCAGAAAGAAATCACACTAATAAACAACTACATAGCCTTGATGCGAATCCGTTATACCGATTCCATCGACATTACCATGAGCGTGCCGGAACGTTTGCCGGATGTACAATTACCTCCTTTACTATTTATTACTTTCATAGAAAACGCCTTCAAGCACGGCATCAGTTACCGGCACGCATCATTCGTCCATGTGTCTATCGAGATACAGGAAAAGGAATTATCGTTCTACGTCATGAACAGCAGCAACAACACAACATCACACGACACAGGCATCGGGCTGGAAAACGTAACGAAACGCCTCAACCTGCTCTACGGCAACAAGTACACGCTATCCACCCGTGAGGAGGAAAACGTGTATAGTGTCACACTCGTTATTCCCCTGCAATCATGATCCGGTGTATCGCTATCGACGACGAACCTCTGGCACTGAGGAAACTCACAGATTACATCCGGAAGACGCCCTTCCTTGAACTCGTGCAGGATTGCCCCGACGCCTTGAGTGCCATGCAAGTGCTAGGAGAAAAGACGGTAGACCTGATGTTCGTCGACATTAATATGCCCGACCTGAACGGCATGGACTTCGTGAAATTACTTACCGACAAGCCCATGATCGTTTTCACCACGGCGTACTCCGAGTTCGCCATCGAAGGATTCAAAGTGGACGCCACGGACTACCTACTGAAACCATTCAGCTACAAGGATTTTTTGCAAGCCGCGGAAAAAGCCCGCAGTCGCTATAAGCTATTTCGTCAAGCCAAAGTTCCCGCCGGGGAAGAAACGGAAGCAACCCATCTGTTCGTGAAAGCGGACTACAAAATGGTACGAGTGGCAATCGATGACATCCTGTACATAGAAGGACAAAGCGAATACATCCGGATATACACCGACACGGGCAAACCACTAATGACCTACCTCAGCATGAAAGCCATCGAGGAACGCCTGCCCGCCAACCGCTTCATGCGGATACACCGTTCATACATCGTGAACCTCGGCAAAGTAAAAGAAGTTTCCCGTGACCGCATCGTATACAACGGAAGCATCTATATTCCCGTAGGCGACCAATACAAGAAGAAATTCCACGAGTACTTGAATTCCCATTCGCTGACGAGGTGAAATCCCCTTATTAGATTCTAGATTTGATGATTTTAGATTTAAAACAACCTCCTCCGGCATCCTCTGTATAGGGGGAGCCGGAGGAGGTTGTTTATATTAACTTCTAGCCAATCACTCGCCCAAAGCGATTAGATCGCATCTTTTTTAGCATACTCGGAGAACTCGCAGCCGAAGGTGTCGGACAGGTAGTTATCCAAATCGTCAGCCTTGAACGCCATATTCGTGAGATTCTTCTGAACTTCCTCGCCATACTCGGAGAAGACATCGGAGATGTGTACGCGGTAAGAGAGGTAAATCTGGTTACCGTCCAAGCCCAGCTGGTAAGGTTTCACGTCAGCGGAAAGCAAATAAGAAAGCACAGGTTCGAGGTTCTTCTTCGGCAACACGTTGATCGGCGAAGTGCAGAACAAGTACTGCCGCTGGTAAACGAACATACGAATCTCGGAACTTCCCTTGTGGAATACCCAGCTCTCGTAACCTACACGGGCGAGCACGGGGTTGATTCCCATTGCCTCGATCGCTTGCTCGCAGAAAACGGCAAGGTCAGTCAACGACCGTTCTTGGAACACGTTCTCCGGCAGTTTGTCACCGCACGAGGGGCAATATTCGTCCTCCTCGGAGATCAGCTCATCGCAACTGTCACATTGCACGTTAAACGTCGTGGTATCGAGTTCGCCGATTTGGTTGAGCAACTCGCGCAAAGATGCCGAAGGGATACCGAATCCCATATTATCGGCATTAGTGAGCTTGCTCGCGGTGATAGCCACCAGCTCGTTGCTGTCATTGAACATCGGTCCTCCGCTGTTACCGGGATTAACAGCCGCATCGGTCTGTATGTAATAACTGTCGTTTATCAACTGCCGGGGGGACGATACGGTACCCTCGGTCACCGTGAACGGCATCCCGAACGGATACCCCGCCACGTTGATTTTTTGCCCGATAGCAACCCCATCAAGCGCACCCAACGTGATCTCGGGAAGAGCCGAGAAATCCCCTTCTGCTTTCAACAAGGCAATGTCACGAGAGGGATTTACCAACACCACGCGAGCGTAAAACCTGTTCTTATCGTTATCTTGGAGGGCCACCTCGCGGAAACCTTCTACCACATGGTAATTGGTTACAAATAGATCATAGTTTTTCAGGTAAAAACAACTGCCTGATCCGCCGGCATGGTTTACTTTATAGACGGCATTAAATATATTCTGTTCCATAATGTCAAAATTTCATCCCTGTTTATTGATTGTTTCCCAACCCGGCTGCCAGCTCCTGCACTTGGCGCGTGTAATCTTCCATGCTGATCTGCCCTTGCATCATCTGCATCTGCAATGCCTGCACCTTGGCAAGGTATTCCTGCATACCGCCGCCCTGCATCATTTGTTGCATTGCCTGCTGCATATTCTGGGCAATTTGCGTCATGTCTACATTACCGAAGTCCATGTTATCATCGTCATCCGCATCAAGCTCGCCTTCCATAATGTTATCCATCGCCTCGTGGAGGATGGGAGCAGCCTCATCCCACGGCATAGCGGAAGTTTTCACCAGCGCACGTGTCACGACGGCGTTCACGTCATCCTGCACGTCGTTGTAGAAATACATCTCGTAGAACTTGTAGACAATCATAAGGCAGCACGTCATGTAATCGCGTGACTCGAACGCCTGCGTTGCCCGATCGTAAGTATTTTCGAAATTCTCCTGTATGTTCTTGAGGTTAGAACGGCGTTTCGGGGAGATAAAGGTTTCCACGAAATAAAGATCTTCCGCCAATTCCTCTTTCGTCATCGCCTGCAAGCGGGCAACCACGGATTTCCCGGCAATTACCACCTCGGGCAGCGGAATATCCTCACGATCCATCTCGGCAACCGCTTTGTTGAGGTCGTTGAGCAATTGTCCTTGCGGGTGGGCGTAATAAAGTATTTTTAAAAGAGTGGAATCGAGCACGTTCCATGCGAAACCGAACTTCCGGTCAGCCTCGAAGCCCTTCACGGCATCCATGCACTCGCGGCAACTCAACTGAATCACCTCGTACACGTTATCTAACGTTTCGGCATCGAAAGGAGTTACTTTAGGTTCATAAATTCGCTGCGCACCAAACTTGGTTTCGAACTCGTCATCATACTTGTCACCCGTGCGGCATATCTCTTCCAGCACGTAATACATCTTGTAAGGTTGTGCCAAAGCGAGCGGGCAACTGTACTCGAAATAAAGCCGCTCGTCATGTAACTCGATGCGTGCCAAATCCATATCGTTAAAGTTCAAGCCCGCCACTTGCCGAAGCAAAGGCACTCTTCCCTTTTCAGGTAAAGCGAGGAATGGCGCGGTGACGTACAACTGCCCGTCCTCTATCTTGATCGTTACCACGATAGAACCGTGCGGCACGTTGAACTCTGTCCCTGCCGGATTACCGTGTTTCTCCCGCAAATCCGGGTCCACGTAATCGAGGAGGGTATGGAATGCTTTCAAGTACTCCCCGTTCTCGAAGGCTTCCATGCTTTCGTCAAAGGCATCGACGTTAATCTTACTTTCCGTCGACGCTATCGTGGAAAGGTTGAATGTCAAGGTTTGTTTCATGACTTATAAGGAATTAAATAATTAATAACAATTCACGCGCCCATCCACGCCACATCACGTAGAGGCGGTTATAAAGGTGAGAAAAACAATCGAATATTAAAAGTGAAAAGTTGAAAAATTATTCACTACCCCGTATCATTCGCCGAATGTTATCCTTCTCTCCCACGACCCAAACGAGGTCACCATCCTGAAACACCGTATGTTTCGTCGGGTTCATAATCTCGTCGTCGTCCCGTTCAATACCCACGATCAAACAATTGTAGCGGTTACCCACGTTCGATTCGGCAAGGGTTTGTCCCCGGAAAGCGAAAGCCTCGTCCACAGTAAACGATTGCAAGGACACCTCCTCCGTCGTGATCCCGTCCTTGTTTTCCGCCTGTATCCGCTCCATGTCGGTCGAGAAATGCTGTATCTGCTCGTCCGTTCCCACGACCACCATCCGGTCTTGTGGATAAATCCGCTCCATCCTGTCGGGAATATTGATACGATGGTCGCCGCGAATAATCTCCACCACGCTCACCCCATAGCGCTCGCGGAAAGCAAGCTCGTCGAGAGGAAGCCCCGCGTAGGCGGAATTCGGAGAAACGGTGATTGCCGCCAAATGAATATCCTTGTCACTGAGATCACGGTGAAAACTCGATTTCAACGGATTTTTCCGCCGAGCCGCTTCCTCCCGCTGGTTCAAGTTCGTCATGAAACGCCGTTCCAGTTTCATGTAATGATTCAAATCCCGCCGGAAAAGCGTAATCAAAGCCACGATAGCCGCCGCAATGATAATCAGTACCCCATACTGGATATGGAAATAGCGAATCAACACCAGTGACACGAATAATATCGCCACGAATACCCGGAAAAGCACCAGCGGCACCAACCGTCCCCGGTTGTACTTGCTGTCGTTCCACAGGCTCATGAACAACTCCGGTGTGTTATTCTTGTTCGAAATCAAGGCGATCAGGAAAGGTGTCATCAACAACAACGTAACCACGGTAGTAACCACGTTATCGAGCACCACCGAATCCGGGAACTGTTCGATCATAAAAGGATGTATCACGTGCGTTGAAAGCAGAAATATTGCCGTCAACAATATACTATATATGGATACCCGTCCCAGGAAACTCTTCAGCAACCGTTTCCAGTCGCTCTCGTGATTGATCGTCTTCGCCCCCGAGGCGTAACGATCGAGGAAAAGGCACACCCGGTCGGGCAACACCCGGTACAGCCATCCGGCAAAAGGATCGGCAAGACGGATAAAATAAGGAGTCGTGAATGTCGTGATAACCGACACGGCAACGATAATCGGGTAAACAAAGTCATCAAGCACCTTCAGCGACACCCCCAGTGAGGCGATGATAAAAGCAAACTCCCCGATCTGCGCCAGGCTGAACCCAGACTTGACCGAAGTCTTCAACGTCTGTCCCGACAACAACACCCCGAGCGTCGAAAAGCAGGCTTTGCCCACGATAGTCACCAGCGTGATTACCGCCACTGGTAGGGCGTACTCCACGAGTACCGCCGGATCGACCAGCATCCCCACCGACACGAAAAAAATAGCCCCGAACAAATCTTTCACGGGCTTGATAATATGCTCGATATGTTCCGCCTCCACCGTTTCGGCAAGGATAGACCCCATGATGAATGCCCCGAGAGCCGCCGAGAATCCGGTTTCCGTCGCCAGCACCACCATACCGAGGCACAGCCCGAGAGCTATAATCAACAGCGTTTCGTCGTTCATCAGTCGCTTTACCTTCTTCAAAAACAGGGGAATAATGAATATTCCTATCAAGAACCAAAGCACAAGAAAGAAAACAACCTTCAACACGCTCATTGCCAGTTCCTCCCCGGCGAATTGCTGGCTGACCGCCATCGTGGAAAGCAATACCATCATCAATATCGCCACCAAATCCTCCACAACCAGCGTCCCGAAGACTATCCCCGTGAAACATTGACCACGCAGCCCCATATCATCAAACGCTTTTATAATAATAGTCGTCGACGACATAGAAAGCATTCCACCGAGGAAAATGCAGTTCATCGTTGACCACCCCATCGCGTACCCCACGAGATACCCGACGATCAGCATCGTCACCACCTCCGTGATTGCCGTGATAAACGCCGTCGATCCCACGTTCACCAGCTTTTTGAAACTGAACTCCAACCCCAGCGCAAAAAGCAGGAAGACTACCCCGATCTCCGCCCACGTGTTGATATTCCCGATGTCCCCCACCGTCGGAAATACCTGCACGTAAGGTCCCGCCAGCAACCCCGCCACAATATATCCCAGCACGAGGGGTTGCTTAAGCCATTTAAACAAAAGTGTAATAATCCCGGCGGATACTAAAATAAGTGCCAGGTCAGTAATCAAAGTCGGTAAATGAGACATGATCTATTCGTTTATGATTAGATTAATGAAGATTACAAATATATTCATAAAATAAATACGATAAAAGTACTTTCGACGTTACAAGAAACAATTGAAAATTAAATATGCAGAATTGCGGTTCATACACGGCATAAATTGTTGAAAAATCACGCAGGAATATAATGATAAACTCCCCCCTCCGGCTGACATTCGACAATTATAATTTCATATTCACCCTATATAGAGATCAGCCATGTAAAAAAAACGAACAAGATTGAAACTGCACATGGTAAAAAAACGTACACCAAGTAGAAATAAACTCAAAACACTCAAAATATGGAAATCACTCATAATGAACAAAAACATATGTTCGAAATTCAAGACGGCGGACAGGCAGCCGTTGTTGAATACAAGCCTTTTGATGGAGGCATCAACATTATCCACACGTTCGTGCCGAAATCCTTGCAAAGCAAAGGCTACGGGTCGGCACTCGTCAAACGTACCCTAGAATATGCAAAAGAAAAGAATTGGAAAGTGATTATCACTTGCCCCTTCGCCCGAGCCTACGTTGCCCGTCACAAAGAGTACGAGAGTGTGCTCTGAATCAAGTGTGTCGGGAATAACTTATCCCGAGCTCGGTTATGACTCAAAAACCGGATATAATAAATGTGCCGCATTGTCTCTGAATCACTGGCAATCAACACATAGAGTCACAAATCAAGCTACTATGGGACTTTTTCGTCAGAACGATTTCTTCAAAAAGATTGAAAATTTTAAAACGATCTTTTGGAACATCGGTAAATTATAACAAACTTTGTGGTGAATTTAGAAGCGTGTAGCATGAATGATTATATTATCATTACAATATTAATCGGCATTATTTTAATACTTATGAGCTTGTACTTACAAGCGAAGCAGGCAGTCTGCAAAAAAGGAAAAGAAGTAAAAGTATCAGGAGCATTATTTGATTTTATCCTGCAACACATCAAAGCGTATATTCTGGTAATCGACCGGGATTTTATTGTAGAAAGGACGAATTATTATACTATAACTAATACCCAAGACGATAAGCTGGAAAAACGGGTAGGCGAACTTCTCCGGTGCGTGAATTCTTTCCAAAAAGGATGCGGCAACGGGGAACTCTGTCAAACGTGCCCCATACGGGCTGCCATCACCGATGCTTTCCACGAGAAAAGAGATTTCACGAACTTGGAAGCCATTGTCAGCCTACGCATTTCCGAGAAAAAGTCGTTGAAATGCAACGTTTCCGTCTCGGGCTCCTACATGGACGTTAATCACCGTCCCCAAATGTTAATAACCATCCACGATATTACCGAGTTGAAACAAGCCCAAATCAGGCTACAAGACGCCCTGGACAAGACGGAACGCATCGAGAAATCGAAATTCTCGTTCCTTGAAAAACTAGGCAACGACATCAACGATCAGCTGAATTGCATCCTGGGATGGGCGAACCTCGTCAGCTCCGACAAGACGCTGACCGACAACCAGCGCAACGAGTACATGAATCTGATATACGAACATTCCGACCTGTTGTCGCATATGGCAAACGACGTGTTAAGGCTCGCCAAAATAGACGCACACAAGATAGACTTGCAAATGAGCACATTCTGCTTGTATGAATTCTGCCAAGACATTCTGCTGATACGCATGAACAATACCCACCCGAACGTGGAATTGTACATGGAGTGCGATACCCCTAAACTGCTCGTCTATACCGACCAGCAGAAACTCTTTCAAGTGATCGTCAACCTCTTGTCGAACGCACAAAAATTCACGAACCGGGGACACATCAGACTGGAATATTCCTTGAGCAAGGAACAGGACATGATAAACTTCGTTGTCGAAGATACCGGAAAGGGTATGCCGACAAGGATTCACGCCCACCTCTTCGAGCGATTCTACAAGGCAAACACCTTCACGGAAGGACCGGGACTCGGGTTAGCCATCTGTAAAGCTTACATCGAAGCCATGGGCGGCACCATCCAGTTTACCTCTGCCGAGGGACGCGGTACACGTTTCCATTTCTCCATCAAGAGGGAACCCATTCCCGCCGGAGATGCGGCTCTTGATATGTGTAAGGGACAAACGAATTAATCCGCAAGACTACGTTTTGTCATACTGAGCTTGTGAAAGATTTCCTGCAACAAAATTGTAAATCACGACAATTATCCCCGATCGATTTTAGATTTAATGATTGAGTCCTAGACGCAGGGAGATAGTTCAATCTAAAATCAAGAAATCTAAAATTATATAGAATCTCCAAATCAGTAAACCTTTTCTTCCTCGTTTCCGTTTACCCGAAAAATAGATGAAAATGGAAACAACCCGAAAACCGAAAGAGATCATAGGACATCTTATGGTCTTGTCCACGATAATCATATACAGTTTCAACACGAACTTCATGAAGATTCTCATGCCCACGTGGATAGGACCCCACGGGCTCGTGTTGCTCCGATGTGCAGTTATGGCGGCGGGATTCTGGTTGATCTCATGTTTTATCCCCATGAAAGGCAAAACCCAACCAACAAGGAAAGACATTTTGATGATGATGCTCGGGGGCGTACTCGGTATCGGGGGCAATCTACTACTCTATATCAACGGTTTGAACATGACCGGACCCGTCGACGCTTTCGTTATTCGTACCACACAACCGATCATCGTGATAGCCTTGGCTGTACTCCTGCTACACGCCTCTTTCAACTGGTACAAGGCAATCGGTATTGCCCTCGGGCTTGCCGGGACAATATACGTTTCCATCTCTCCCCATGCCGGAGCCGTCAAGGATTCAATCACGGGAGATGTTCTCATCTTCGTTTCGTCCGTGTTCAATGCCCTTTATCTCATCTTGATAAAACCTTATACTCAAAAATTCAACTCCGTCATTGTCATGCGGTGGATGAGTCTAGCGGCATTGATTATCACCCTGCCATTCGGTATCCATCAAGCCCTCACCGCACCGATATTCACTACCGCCGCACCGATACACGTGTGGCTCCAACTGGGCTTCGTGCTCGTGTTCGCCACCATGATTGCTTACTTCCTTAACCTGAAAGCACTCGTATACATCACTCCCTTCGTAGAAAGCGTGTACATCTACCTGCTCCCCATCACCGGAGCCACCGTTTCCATCCTCCTCGGGTTGCAGAAATTCTCGTGGCATGATCCAGTATCTCTTGTACTTATCATCGTCGGATTCATCCTGATAAACAAAAAGACTCGGACAGTTAAAAATTAAAAATTTAGTTATTGACGATTAAAATGATTTAGCAACAAAAAAATACCGGACTTTAACACTCCAACGAGATATGTGGCTATTTCAGATGCTTGATTTTCTCGTTCAACTCGTCCATTTGCAGGCGATGAGACTCCAAAGTTTCATGCATCTTTCTACGTGATTCGGGGTCATGCACGATTTCCGGGAACTCCACCAATAACGCCACAAGATTGGTCAAAGCGTTCGCTTCCTGCACGCTTGTGGTCAATATCTCTATATACAATTTTTTCTTTTCCTCGTCCGAGAACAACTCGTCCACTTCTTTTTTCAATTTCTCACTATCAATTTCCGGTAATTCCACTTCTTTCATAATTCCTTATCTTTTATATTTCCATTCCTTACCACAATCAAAACATTTGCGCAGGGTTCTGAACATCGGGAACACACCCCCTAATAAAGCATACACAGCTCTAATAATCACGTCCGGATCTTCTGCTTGCCGATATTTTCAGAATGACAAAACGGACAAGTATCAAGGCTTATCGCCATCACACGATCCACCAGCTGCACCTCATCCTCCGGTACCAAGTCTGCCGGATGAATATATCCGCCCTCCGACAAAAAAAGCACACCCGCTTCCCAATCCTGATCGCAGATCAGCAACTTGACACCTCCCGCCGAATGCAGCGCAAAGTTATACATTTGCACCAGCTCGTCTTCGATCATGGCATTTATCCCTAGCGACTCAAGATAAGCCTTTGCCATATGGGCATCTTGGGGATTGGTAAAAGTCCGTATTACATTCCAATTATCCATTATATCGTGTATTAATCCACAAAACGACAACATGGACGCAAGTTAGTATAATTTAACGAGAATACAAAACTTTAGATATTACAATCGCCCGTCCCCAACGCTATTTACAGCCTTTCTCTTCCGGTATAACTGATAGGCATTAATACTATTTTGCCATAGGACGTATGCCGCCGGACCAATAGAAGAAAGAGGCGACAGGTAAACTTGTGCCATCCAAATAGCTAGGATTGTATTCTTTTGTCCCAATCCCTGTCCTCCGGCAATCGTCTCTCCATATTTTTTCCCGATCCAGCGACCGAGAGCGAACTGCACGGCACAAAGCAACAGCGCAGCAAAAGCCATCAGAAATTCTTCACCGTAATTTTTGCTATCCTGCTGCATGATGAAGAATACCGTCCGCCCAGTGACAATCGTCAATGCCAGCGACCACAAGTAAAATGAAATACTTTGGCGGGCACGCAGCATCTTATGCACGGAAGGGACAAAATACTCTAGTACCCAAGCCCCGGCAAGAGGCAGCAACAACAAGGGTCCCACTTGACTGCAAATATGCCATACAGACTGACCAAACGATAAATCCCCCTGTGCTCCTACCAACGAGAATACAAGCGGTGCAACTACCGCCACGCACAAGTTACTCACCAGCGTATAGCTCGCCAGACAAGGCACGCTACCCCCGAGCATCCCTGTGATTACAGTTGCCGCTACCGCAGTGGGAGCCAACACGCATATTAGCATAGCTTCCGCCAACACCCGGTCGAAACAACAAATCGCCCCATACACAACAAGACTCCCGAAAACCTGTATCGCCAACATCCACGCGTGCAAACGGGTAAAACGCATCTCACGTATCGACAAACGACAACACGTAATCAACAACATGATCGATATCAAGTAAGGGGTCAAAAAAGCAAACAAGTTGAAAAAGGAGTAGAATATACCCCCGCCTAGCATCGCCAATGGCAACATCCATGTTTTTAATCGTTCCAGCACGTCAGTATTGATTTTTGTCCCGCAAAGGAACATCGAATTCACCAATAATCCAAAATTAATCCGTCCCTTTCTCCCACCCAGCAACGATTTTCATACCAAATCGTAGCAATATAGGATTATTTTGTTACTTTTGTAAACCAATTGATCGGCTATTTAGAATTTTAACTAGAGTCCCAAAAAACGTGTATGATTATGCCAACAACAGGTAACACCATAATCTCCAACTGTGAATTAGAATGCCTGCGAGAAAAAGCGCTTATTCTCCAAGAACTACAAAAGACCGCCAAAATAGGATGGTGGAAAGTGAACTTTGAAACACACCAGATCGTATGTTCGGATTATATTACAGACCTGCTCGCTCTCGAAAGCAACACACTCACAGTGGATCAGTTACTGGAATTGATTAACGAGAACTACCGCCAACGAGTGGTCGAAAATCTCGTGCACCTAAAAAAACTGAACTATTACGACGAGATTTTCCCCATCATGACCCGGTACGGGGAAATGTGGATACATTCCAGAATCGGGAACAAGGTGATAAGCCAAAATGGGACTATCATCGCTATCGGGTATTCCAAAATACTAGAAGAAGAAGAAGAAGAAAACATTTTCATGTCAGAGGAGAAAGAAGAAAGCCAGTTAAAGGAACTGATGCTGCGCCAGTACTCCCTGTCACAATCTTTATCCAATTTTTTGAAGACTCCGGATTCCGATCAAGTCATCACCGATACGCTAAAAGAAATACTAAGACAATTCGACGGAGACAGAACCTATATATTTAAATACAACAAAGCAAACGACACGCAAAGCTGTATCTACGAGGCAACACGCCCCAACGTGAAACCGGAAATAGACACGCTGCAAAACATGGATATTAACCGGAACGGGTGGTGGAGCACACAAATACTCAATAACATCTCGATCGTTATCAACCACCTTGACGAACTGCCTCCCGAGGCGGAACCCGACAAGCTAACGCTAGCACGCCAGAACATCGCTTCCCTGCTGATCGTTCCCCTCGCTTCAAGTGACGGCATCTGGGGATACATGGGAATAGACATCGTCGACCATCCCCGGATGTGGAGTCATATAGACAAAGAATGGTTCTTCGCAATCTCGAATATCATCAACATCTGCATCGAGCTGCGAGCCTCGGAAAAAGAAGCCCAAGAACAACGGGAACACCTGCAAAAGCTATATGACTATATGCCGATCGGGTACCTTCGCCTGCAAATGTTGTACGACGAGAAGGGGGAAGCCCGCGACTTCAAATACCTCGACTCCAACCCCGCGTTCAGCAAAATATCGGGCACTCCCCTGAACCATTTCACGGGAAAAACCGCAAAGGAATTCGGCATCAAAGATATAAACACCATACATAACCTGCATAAACTTTCCACAAGCAAAGAGATCAGGGAAAGTACCCGGGTCATGAAAGAAACGGGTGTACAATACCGTTTGATCCTCTACTCCCCGGGAGAAGGAGAAATTGTGGCTTTATTCACGGACATCACGGAACAGATGAAAGCGATCAAAGCCCTCCGCCACAGCGAAGAAATGCTCCGCAACATATACAAGAACATCCCCGTGGGTATCGAGATTTATGACAAGAACGGGGATCTTCTTGACTTGAACGAAGTCGAAAGCGAGATGTTCGGCTTCAACCGGAAAGAAGACGTGCTCGGGGTCAACTTGTTTGAAAACCCCAACCTCCCGCGGGAAAAACTAGAAGAACCGCGCCAAGGCAAAGAGATTATGTTCCCGCTTACCTACAAATTCTCGAATGTAGACAAGGTATATTACAACACGAAATACTCGGGGGACAAGAAACTAACCGTGAAGTGCACCTGTCTTTACGACACAAACCACAATATCGAAAACTACCTGCTTATCGTGATCGACAACACGGAGACATTCAAGACCTATCGCAAGATCGAAGCCGGGACATTCGACATCACCCTCGCCGATTTCGACGTCAACCAATTGTGCGAGGAAGTGGTTTACTCTCTTGTCATGAAACTATCATCGAACGTGACGCTCTCGTTTGAAGACCGCATCCCGCAATGTTTCCTCCATAGTGACAGGAACCGGATTTTTCAAATCCTGTCCAACTTTATCAATAACGCCATCAAATTCACGGAGAAAGGAAACATCCGCCTTGGGTATCGCATCACAGGCGAACAGATCAAATTCTACGTGGAGGACACGGGTATCGGAATCCCACCAGAGAACACCAAGCACATTTTTGAACGCTTCGTGAAACTCAACTCGTTCATACATGGCACGGGATTGGGGTTGCCTATATGCAAAAGCATTATCGAGAAACTAGACGGAAAAATTGGCGTGGAATCCACTGTTAGCAAAGGCTCATACTTCTGGTTCACCTTGCCGTATAACCCGGATCTGCAACTGACAACTCATGGATTTGACGAACAATCGTTGTTTATACTGGATTAATTTCCTTATTTTTGCACGAGTAAAAAACAACGCCCGACACGATGCCATTGTCTTCAGAAATACTCGACTTTGTCCGGGAACACCTTGACGATGACCCGAACAAACTGCAATTCCAGAAAAAGAACTACCCGGACAACCGGGTAGCCATTGCCGTGGAACAGATACGGGCACGCGAAAGAGTCAGAACCAAACTTCCCTCGTGGTACGCCAACACAGCCGTATTCTACCCCTCGGAACTGGCAACGGAGCAATGCTCCTCGGAACTCACGGCGAACTACAAAGCACGACTCATGACAGGTGACACACTCTGCGACCTCACGGGAGGGATGGGCGTCGATTCCTATTTTTTCTCCCGTGCCGCGAGCCACGTGACTTACGTCGAACAGAATCCCCTCTATTGCGAGGCGGCACGCTATAATTTCCAAATTCTAGGGACTGAAAATATCGAGGTTATCAACGAGGACGCCACACGAGTAGCGGGTACGCTGGCAGCGGAAACCTATTACATCGACCCTTCCCGGCGGACACGTGACAACCGACGCATCTTCGCCCTTGCCGACTACGAACCTAACGTACTGGAAATAAAAGAACAACTTCTAACCCGAGGCAAACGCTTGATCGTGAAAATGTCCCCCATGGAGGATATTACCGCCGTCGCTTCCCTCCTGCCCGAAACGACCGACATCCACGTGCTGTCCGTTAAAAATGAATGCAAGGAACTCCTGTTCGTGCTGGAAGCGACTCCCGCGAACAAAGCGATCACCGTTCATACCGTCAACTTTGCCTCCACCGGAACAGAACAATACTTCGCGTTCACGCCGGAAGAAGAAAAGGAAGCCCCCTCCCGCCTGACCGATACCGTGGGGAAATACCTCTACGAGCCCAACAGTTCTATACTGAAAAGCGGAGCATTCAAGCTCCCGGCTATCCATTACAATCTAAGCAAGCTACACCAGCATAGCCACCTGTACACGGGAGACACGCTTGTCAACGACTTCCCCGGCAGGATATTCCAAGTTCAAGAAGTCTTTGACTTCTCAAGCAAATGGCTCAAGCAGATCGCCAAGACCCTCCCGAAAGCCAACATTACCACCCGCAACTTTAAAATATCCGCGGATGAAATCCGTTCCCGCGGCAAGATCAAAGACGGCGGCAATACTTACCTGTTTGCAACAACGCTGAACAACGGCAAGGCGGTCATCATACAAGGAGAAAAACCTTATTGATTTAATTTTAAACTCTAAACTTCTTTCGTTTCTAACTTTTTTCTTGTCAAATCGTATAGGGACTAAAACTAAACGAAACCAAAATGAAAACACAGACAGGTCATGGCACGATCTCGCTCACCGCACTTCTTGCCATTTACTCTATTTCTATGGTCACTTCTCTTCCCGGGCTGGCGATCTCACCCATACTAGGCGATCTTCAACATATATTCAAAGGAGCAAGCGACCTGGAACTCCAAATGTTAGAATCTCTTCCCTCGTTTATTATCGTTCCTTTTATCTTGCTGGCAGGACGACTATCCTTGCACGTCAACAAGAAAAAGATACTCATTATAGGACTGGCTATTTTCTTCGGTTGTAGTATCATATACCCGTTCAGTAATTCTCTGTCATTATTACTCGTGGTCAGCGCCTTGCTTGGAGTGGGAGCAGGAATGATTATCCCCTTCTCCACTGGACTTATCGCGGATAATTTCACCAAACGATACCGCACAAGGCAACTAGGTATAGCCTCCTCGATCACGAATCTGACCCTCGTGTTGGCAACCTTCCTCGCCGGAGTACTCGCGGACATCAACTGGCACTACGCTTTTCTGGTGTACTGTCTGTCCGGAATCTCGCTCCTGTTTGCCTTCAAGCTCAAATCGACCCCACCACCAGTGACTCCCCTGAGAACCATAACCGCCACAACTACCTCTACAAAACATCAGTGGCCAGTTGCGCTTATGCTACTTTACTACTTTATTACCTTTCTCGTTGTAACCGTGCCATTTAACCTCTCGATTTACATGGAAACCTTAAAACACTATAAAGACCCGGACATATCCGGTACGCTCATATCCGTGTTTTTCCTTGCCATGACCATTCCAGGAGTCTTCATCAATAACATTATTTCGGGATTAAAAACAAACACTAATTTTATAGCCCTTTGCTGCATCACCCTCGGCTTCGTTTTATTCATACTGAAAGCCGGGCTGGTAATACTGACTATCGGCATCCTGCTCATCGGTTTGGGATACGGGTGCATGCAGCCAATCATATATGACAAGACGTCTGCCAGTACCGAAGAATCGCACGCGACTTACGCCCTAGCACTCGTTATGTCAATGAATTACGTGGCGTTAATTACCTACCCGTTTATCACACAATGGTTGCAGGATTTGTTCTCCACGGACGCTTCCTACTTCCCGTTCCTATTAAGCATGATACTGGGCGGGGCGTTCACCGTGTATGCCTATTTTAGAAGAAACAGTCCCGCACTCGGGATGCAAATGCAAAGTTAAATATCGCGAGGGGAATAACCTTCATTTGTTAACTCCCGTATTTACCGCATGCAAGAGTGCAGAATAGACTAACCATAATTTATATAATTCTAAACTAAATTAATTTAAGATGACAACAAATTCAAACACGAAAAGTACCGCGATGAAGCTCGGCGTAATGACCCTGGCGATCATGAACGTCGCCGCGGTAGTGAGTCTCCGTGGTCTTCCGGCAGAAGCCGTCTACGGATTGAGTTCCGCGTTCTACTACTTGTTCGCGGCTATTGTATTCTTGGTTCCCACGGCACTGGTTGCAGCCGAACTTGCCGCCATGTTCTCCCAAAAAGAAGGTGGAGTTTTCCGTTGGGTAGGTGAAGCTTACGGGAAACGGGTCGGCTTCCTCGCGATCTTCCTGCAATGGATCGAGAGCACAATTTGGTATCCTACCGTACTGACGTTCGGTGCCGTGTCTATCGCTTACATCGGTTTGGACACCTCGGAGGATGCACTTCTTGCCTCCAACAAAATCTTTACACTAGTAACCGTGTTGGCCATCTACTGGATCGCCACGTTTATCTCCCTGAAAGGATTGGGATGGGTAGGTAAAGTTTCCAAAATCGGAGCCATGGTCGGAACTATTATCCCGGCAGCGTTACTGATTATCTTCGGTATTATTTACATCTCCACCGGGGGACACAACAACATGGACATGAGCCAAGGTTTCTTCCCCGACTTAACCAACTTCGACAACCTCGTGCTCGCCTCGGGCATCTTCCTCTTCTACGCGGGTATGGAGATGATGGGTATCCACGTAATGGACGTGAAAGCCCCCGCCTCCAAGAACTACCCGAAAGCCATCTTTATCGGCGCGGGTATCACCGTTATTATCTTCGTGCTAGGTACATTTGCCCTCGGTTTGATTATCCCGGCAAAAGACATCAACCTGACACAGAGTTTGCTGGTCGGCTTCGACGGTTACTTGAAATACCTGCACATCAGCTGGGCTTCACCCGTGATCGCCATTGCCTTGATGTTCGGTGTGCTGGCTGGAGTATTGACATGGGTTGCCGGTCCTTCCAAAGGTATTTTCACCGTGGGCAAGGCCGGGTATTTGCCCCCGTTCTTCCAAAGGACCAACAAAATTGGTGTACAAAAGAACATTCTTTTTATCCAGGGAGCCGTCGTTACCATTCTGGCACTCTTGTTCGTGGTGATGCCTTCCGTGCAATCTTTCTACCAAATCCTGTCACAGTTGACCGTACTATTGTACCTCATCATGTACTTGCTAATGTTCTCCGCGGCAATCGTCCTTCGCTACAAGATGAAGAAAGCAGAGCGTCCCTTCGCCATCGGCAGGAAAAGCAATGCCGGGATATGGATCATCGGCGGGCTCGGTTTCTGCGGAGCCTTGTTGGCATTCGTTCTGAGCTTTATCCCGCCATCACAGATAGACGTGGGCAGCACCACCGTTTGGTTCTCCGTGCTTATCATCGGTTGCGTCGTGGTAGTAGCCACCCCGTTCATCATCTACGCTTCGCGTAAACCGTCCTGGAAAGACCCGAACGCGCAAATCGCACCTTTCCACTGGGAAGAACAACCGGTACAAGCCGCTCCCGCGCAAGCAACAACGACAAAAACAAACACAACAACAAAATAGTTTATAAAGTCCGCAAGGTCACGGGTGTCCTTCGGACAGTGTTTAACTGGCAGCTCCAGCTGCCGTGAGCAAAGCGCCCCGCAGGGGTCTATTGACCTTATAGACCTTACGGACTTTATAGACTCTAAATTAAAATTACAGGTATGAAGAAAACAATTACAACCAGTGACCTCAAGAACCTAGTAAACGAGGCACACGCGCAAGTGAAAGATTTGAAGGGAGGAAAGAACGCGAATTATATTCCATTCCTGGACAAAATCGATTCCAACCTGTTCGGCATATCCGTTTGCCTCCCCTCGGGAGAAGTCATCACGGCAGGCGACACGGACTACGTGTTCGGTATTGAATCCGTATCCAAAGTCTACACGGCAGTACTCGTGTTGCGCCAATACGGGGCACAAGCCGTTCTCGACCAGATCGGGGCTGACGCCACGGGATTGCCTTTCAACTCGATCATGGCAATCTTGCTGGAAAACGATCATCCCAGCACCCCGCTCGTGAACGCCGGGGCGATCTCCGCTGACAGTATGGTGAAACCTATCGGCAATAGCGACGCCAAATGGAAAGCCATCACCGACAATATGCGGGAATTAAGTGGCAGTGACCTCAAATTACTCGACGAACTTTACAAATCCGAGAGCGAAACAAACTTCAACAACCGTTCCATCGCATGGTTACTTAAAAACTTTAACCGGATATACGACGATCCGGATATGTCACTTGACCTTTACACGCGCCAATGTTCCATGGGGGTAACGGCAAAACAATTGTCTATCGCCGCCTGCACCATCGCCAACAACGGGTTGAACCCCGTGACGAAACAACAGGTATTCGAACCGTCACTTTCACCCAAAATCACGTCGTTGATCGCCACCGTGGGATTCTACGAGCACACGGGCGATTGGCTGTACACCAGCGGCGTCCCCGCGAAATCCGGGGTAGGTGGAGGCGTACTGGGTGTTGTTCCCGGTTTATTCGGCATTGCCGCTTTCGCGCCACCACTGGATGAAACCGGAAACTCCGTGAAAGCACAAGCGGCCATCAAATACATCGCCCAGAAATTAAATGTCAATGTATTCGGGGGCGACCAAGTGGAAATAAAATAGGTCTATAAGGTCTGTAAAGTCCATAAAGTCACGGGTGTCCTTCGGACTGTATTTAATGGCAACTCAAGCTGCCGTAGACAAAGCGCCCGCAGGGTCAAAGACTTTATGGACTTTATAGACTTTACGGACTTTATAGACTTATAAACTAAATCATCATGAAAAGAAGCAAGGTACTGGAAGAAATACTCAACGGTTTTGTTTTATTGGGTAGTATGGCTATCATCGTGGTTGCCTCCATTGAATTACTGAAAGGCAACGAAGCGCTGAGCGAATCATTTATATTAAAATTCCATCTCTGGATATGTTCCTTGTTCCTCGCCGACTTCTTCGTGAGATGGTACACGGACGGATGGACAGCCCGATTCTTCTGGAACAACCTGTTCTTCCTCATCGTATCCATCCCTTATTTGAACATCGTGTACAACCTTTCCACCAGCATATCCCACTCGACGTGGATCCTGCTACGCCTTATCCCGCTTGCCCGGGGTATATACGGGGTATCGCTTATCGTCGGCTGGATGACCCGCAGCAAGATCACGAATCTGCTTATCACCTACCTCACCATCCTGTTCACCACGATTTACTTTTGCAGCATCGTCTTCTACTACATGGAACATGATGTAAATCCTCCCGTGAAAACCTACTGGGATGCCTTCGACTGGGCACTCATGAACGTCACTACCGTCGGTTCCAACATCTTCGGCGTCACGAAAATCGGACAAATCCTCGCCGTCGTCCTCGCTGCCGCGGGCATGATCTTCTTCCCCATCTTCACCGCTTACGTCACCACGAAATTCCAGAACAAGCGGAAAGGAACTAACTAGCCAGGCTCCCGCCATCACCCCGCTATCATACCGCCCGTTTCAATACAACTTCAATACAAAACCTATACAAAAAAGCACGTTTTTGTATAGAATATGTATCTTCTGCCGTCATTTTGTATTGAAACAAGCGGGAATCCCGCGGGAAGATCACGAGTACATGACAAGATGATACCTAAAAAAGAGGTGTGCCGAAACACACCTCCTCAATTACATCATTGCAACAACGCTACTAGCGAGAGTGATTGAACCCTCTCGGTTTCTGCGGTTCTTTGTTTCTCCACGCGAGAGCGCTGTTAGTCGGTTCTTTCAAAGCGTCTAACTGTTTCACGCAACGACGAATGTCTTCCATCAACAAGTCGGCAAGGTCGATACCCGTACCCTGGCGGACAACGACACGCATGATAATCACGTCCTCCATTGCCTTCGGCATCGTGTAGGCGGGCACTTGCCATCCTTCCACGTGCAGGGCGTCGGATAAATCATACAGCGTCCAGTTGCGTTTCGGGTCTTCTTTCAGTTTCCATATAAACAACGGGTTCGGCATATCATTACTGAAGAACTCGAACAATCCTGTCTCTTGTAATTGTTTTTTCAAGTACAAGCACACGTTAAGGCAATTTTGTTGCACTTTCCTGTATCCCTCTTTACCCAGGCGCAAGAATTGATAGTATTGAGCCAGCACTTGGTTACCCGGACGGGAGAAGTTGATGGAAATACTCGGGATATTAGCCCCCAAATAGTTCACGGCAAAGTTCATCTCTTCCGGTAAGTATTGTTTGTCTTTCCAAACCACCCAGCCCACACCGGGATATACCATGCCGAACTTGTGCCCGGATGTACTGATAGAAAGTACCCATTTCAAACGGAAATCCCACAACGTGTCCGGGTCAATGAACGGGTGAATGAAACCTCCCGTGGCAGCGTCCACGTGGATACAGATTTCCCACCCCTTCTCTGCATTCAATTTATCCAACGCATCATTGATCTCCTTCACGTTATCATTCAGACCGGTGATAGTCACACCTTGAATAGGCACAACGCAAATCGTGTTCTCGTCACACATCTTCACTACATCCCGCGGGTCAAGCGTGATCTTGTCCATGGTCACGGGCACCATACGCATCTCTACATCCCAGTAGATAGCGAATTTCTCCCACACCACCTGCATACAGGTTGAAATGATGAAATTCGGTTTATCGGTGGGAAGACCTTTTGCCCGGCGTCTTTTCTGCCAACGTTTCAAGGCGGCGATACCACCCAACATACAAGCCTCGGAAGACCCCACGGTACTCGTACCCGTGCAATAGGGTTTCTCGGGAGAGTTCCACAATTTGGCGAGGATATTCACGCAACGGCGCTCGATCTCGGCGGTCTGCGGGTATTCCGTCTTATCAATCATGTTTTTATCCATGTTCTCGGTCATCACCTTCCGGGCGTAATCGTCCATCCACGTGGTCACGAAAGTAGCCAAATTCAAACGTGAGTTCCCGTCGAGCATTGCCTCGTCGTGAACCATTTGATAAGCCACTTCGCCCGGCATCATTCCCTCAGGCATCTCGTACTTAGGCGCAACCCGTGCCTCTTCATCTGTCCCAAAAACCGGTGTGATAGGATTTTCTGTCTTCATAATTTAATTAGTTTAGTTTATTTTATAACGAAAAATAAATCGTCGTTCTTTCCGACGTCGCTAATAATTACGTGACCGAATCCCGAAGGTTTCAACCTCTCACCACATTTAACAACACTTGCAATTTGCTGACACTTGCAATTGAAAATTGAAAATGAACTCCTTCCCCCTTCGGGTACTTCAATTTTCAATTATTTCATCCTTTACCACCAAACCTAGCAACCGGGAAAAATCCAACGCCTGCAATGACGTGACGACAACTCCCCGCAAATCTTCCGGGTTCAAGCGGATGCCTGCCAACTGGCAGGAACGAAAATCCATTCCCCGCAACGTGGCACGGGAAAACTCCGCTTCCGTGAGGTTACACGTATCGAAACACACCGGGGAGAATGTGCAATGCTCGAAACTCCCGCTCTGCATATCGCTATGCGCGAACGACACTTGCTTCATCCGGCTCATGGAAAAGTTCACGTACCGGGCATTGCAATGATGCACGAGCACGTGATTCAAGCTACATTCTCCCAGGTTCGTCCCCAACAACTTGCAAGCGACAAACTCTACACGGTAGAATGCTGCCTCGAAAAAAGACACATTTGACAAATCGCAATTCTCGAACCGCACGTCGCTCACCTGTGCCCCCCGGAAACTACAATTACTAAACGTCACCCCGTTAAACACGCAGTGATTCAATTCCAGATCGGCGACCTCCGCCCCGTCCACACACTCCTTCCGGAACACCCCATCGCACACCTCCTCATCCCTCAACAATTCCTCCAGCGTTTTCACGCTTTCCCTCACCCCCTGCACCACGGGAGGGACTATCTTCATCTCGTTGCTGCCCTTGCCTGCCTTCTGTCTCAATGCCATAACTTCTTTCGTCTAATCATCATATTACCGTTCCAAAGATAACATTTTTTCCATCGGACAGTCATAGTATCCCACAACTTTTACACCCGATTTTCAGTATAAACGATGATAACATTAACAGACCGAGTCATGGAACAAAGTTTTTTAAAACTAATAGAACACAGCATAAAAGAACATTGGCATCTGCCGTCACTCACGGACTACCAGGGAGCGGAACACAATTATAAAGACGTGGCACGCTGGATCGAGAAACTACATATCCTGTTTGAAAGAAGCGGCATCCAACCGGGCGACAAGATTGCCCTGTGCAGCCGTAACACTTCGAACTGGGGAATCGTTTTCCTCGCCACGCTGACATACGGCGCCGTTGCCGTTCCCATCCTGAACGAATTCCGCCCGGACACCATACACCATATTATCAACCACTCCGGGGCACGCCTGCTCTTCGTCGGCAAATCCGTGTGGGACAACATCGACCACGGGGAAATGCCCGGACTGGCGGGAATACTTGCCATAGCGGACTACTCGGTGATCTCTTCCGACAATGCGGCAATGGCGGAAACAGTACCCGTGCTGGAAGAATTATTCAAGCAGAAACACCCGGAAGGGCTTCAATTACGGGACGTGCACTACCGGGTGGAACATCCCGATGAACTGGCGATGATAAACTACACCTCCGGGACAACCAGCTCGCCCAAGGGCGTAATGCTGCCCTACCGCAGTATGTGGTCGAACCTCCGCTACGCTCTCGACCAGATGGGCTACACACCCGGCGAGAAACTCGTGTCCATCCTCACGATGGCACACATGTACGGGCTTGCCTTCGAATTCATCTACCCGTTCGCCAGCGGGATACACATCTATTTCCTGCAAAAGATGCCCTCCCCGAAGATACTAGGCGAAGTATTCGCGGATATCCGCCCGCACCTCATCGTGGCAGTGCCGTTAATTATCGAGAAAATCATCAAAAGCCGCGTACTCCCCCAGTTGGAACGATTCCACATCAAGCTCATGCTAAAAATACCCGTGCTGGGAGGCAAGATTCGCCACAAGATCAAACAACAAATCCTCGATGCTTTCGGCGGACGATTCAAACTCCTCGCTGTCGGGGGAGCGGCACTGAACAAAGAAGTCGAGGCATTCCTCCACTCCGTGAAATTTCCCTACACGGTGGGTTACGGAATGACGGAATGCGGTCCGGCAATCGCCTTCGACCACTGGCAGACCTTCCGCCCCACCTCTTGCGGCAAGGCTGTAGACCGCATGGAGATCAGGATCGAGTCCGACGACCCCTTCAACAAGGTGGGCGAAATACTCACGAAAGGCGCAAATGTCATGAAAGGCTATTTTAATAACCCCGAGGCGACGGGAACCGTCCTTTCCCCCGATGGATGGCTCCACACCGGGGACCTCGGCGTGCTGGACAAAGATGGTTACCTCTATATCAAGGGGCGCAGCAAAAGCCTTATCCTAGGTCCCAGCGGGCAGAATATCTACCCGGAAGAGATCGAAGATATACTGAACGCGCAACCCTACGTGGCGGAGTCGCTCGTGATCGAGAAAGACGGGAAACTCACCGCCCTTGTCTACCCTGACGCCGAAGCGATGAAGCAGAATAAAATCACGAAAGAAGCCCTCCACAAGATCGTCAACGAAACCCGCAAAACAGTAAACCAGCAACTCCCGGCATACAGCCAGATTGTCCGCGTACAGATACACGAGGAAGAGTTCGAGAAGACCCCGAAGCGGAGCATAAAACGGTTCCTTTACCAATAAGCCCGCAAGGGACAACCGCTTTTCACGACCTTATCACCCCTCGAACAGGGCAACATGACATCTTAATCCATTCAAAATTTGCATTTTATTCTTATTTTTATTATCTTGTCATGGAAATTGCACCACGCGGGAAGTGGTACGCAATTTGTTACACATACAACAAGAGTTATATTCACACGAAAAACAACAAGAACATGAAAACACTGAAAACAATCCTTCCGATAGGAATACTTTTATTCTTCTGCCTGTCCGCGGTAGCGGAGAAAAAGCAGAAGACGGATACTGCCGCCCTAGGCAAGATAGAGCGATTAATGAAAAGCCGGATATTCTACGTCGAAGTGGACGAGGCTTACCCCAGCGGCAATAGCAGCGTAACAATCAACTCCAAGTACGGGCAAAAACGCATCGGTGGAGAAGGTTACGTTTCCCTAGCGACAAACCAAGGACAAATCTTCTTCCTTGATACGATTGCCACAGGACGCCTGCCGTTCTTCGGACGGGCATACTCGGTGCCTTACGGTGAAGGAGGCGGGGTAGAATTCGAGAAAGCCAAAATATACGATGAGTCGTTCAAGGTAATCAAAAAGCGGAAAAAGAACTATATCGAGTACAAATTCAACGTGAGAAACCGCAACGACGTCTTCAACTTCTACATCGAGGTGTACGCTAACGGCAAATGCTCGGTCAACGTGACTAGCAACAACCGTGCCTCCATCTCTTACGGCGGTAAACTCACCCCGATTCCGGAAGACAAGAAAAAAGCAATGGGTTTATAAAGTTATAAAGTTCATAAAGTTTATAAAGTTACGGACATCCTCCGGACCATACTTACAATCGGTTCATACTCCCGTAAATCAAGCATCCGCAAGGTCTACAAACTTTATAAACTTTATGAACCTTACAAACTTTACAAACTTATCCCCTTCTCCCCGTTACCGACTTCCCGAAATTATTCGTACCTTTGACATTTGTTTGAAAGTTACCTAAAATGGAAGAAAGTTTTATCTATTATATTGAGAGTAGTATCAAAGAAAATTGGGACCGTCCGGCGTTGACAGACTACCAGGGAGTAAATTGTAACTACAAAGACGTTGCCCGAAAGATTGAGAAACTACATATCTTGTTCGAGCATGCGGGCATCAAAAAAGGAGACAAAATCGCGCTATGCGGCAGAAACTCCACGAACTGGGGAATAGCGTTCCTCGCCACACTCACTTACGGGGCGGTTGCCGTTCCCATCCTCAACGAATTTAAACCGGATAACATCCACAACATCGTGAACCACTCGGAAGCACGCTTGCTTTTCGTGGGAAGCGTCGTGTGGGAAGGTTTGAACGAATCGTCCATGGAAGCATTGGAAGGCATCCTTAGCATGGAAGACTACTCGGCTATCGTGTCACGAAGCCATTCGTTGACAAGCGCCCGGGAGCGACTGAATGAATTATTCGGGAAAAAATTCCCCGACCGTTTCCGCCCGGAAGACGTTACTTACGAGTACGACAAACCGGAAGAATTGGCAATCATCAACTACACGTCGGGAACCACCAGTTTCTCGAAAGGGGTTATGCTCCCTTACCGCAGCCTATGGTCAAACCTTGCGTTCGCTTTCGGGGTATTCGGGAAGATGCCCGGGGAACAGGTGATTTCCATGTTACCCATGGCACATATGTACGGGCTCGCCTTCGAGTTTATCTACGAATTTGCCAGCGGGGCACACGTGTTCTTCCTGACACGTACTCCCTCGCCGAAGATCATAGCGGACGCTTTCTCGACCATTCGCCCGAACCTGATTATTTCCGTGCCTCTGATCATCGAGAAGATCATCCGGAAGAAGGTTCTACCTTCACTGGAAAAACCACTAATCAAGCTGATGCTAAACTTACCGCTTCTCGACAAGAAGGTTAAAAATGCCATCCGCCAGAAAGTAATCGATGCCTTCGGGGGTAACTTCAAGGAACTGATCGTCGGGGGTGCCGCACTGAACAAGGAAGTGGAAGAATTCCTCCGTTCTATTAACTTCCCTTACACGGTGGGCTACGGGATGACCGAATGCGGTCCGATCCTCTCCTATGCGGGTTGGGAAACGTTCAAAAAGGGATCTTGCGGACGTGCCGTGCCTCGCATGGAGTTGAAGATAGATTCTCCCGACCCGGCACATATCGTGGGTGAAATCCTTGCCAAAGGCGATAACGTGATGCTCGGGTACTACAAGAACGAGTCGGCAACACATGCCGCATTCACTCCCGACGGGTGGTTGCGCACGGGCGACCTCGGGCTGATAGACGAGGAAGGCAACCTCTTTATCAAGGGACGTTCCAAAAACATGATTCTGGGTCCCAGCGGGCAAAACATCTATCCGGAAGAGATCGAAGACCAACTGAACAATCTCCCTTACGTCTGCGAATCGATCGTCGTGGAAAAAGACGGTAAACTGACCGCATTAATCTATCCGGACTTCGAAGCAATCAATGCCGACAATAAAAACTCGGACGAGGCGATTACCGCTATCATGGAAGAGAACAAAAAACAAGTCAACGAAACTCTCCCGGCGTACAGTCAGATCGCCAGCGTGAAAATATACAACGAAGAATTCGAGAAGACACCGAAAAAAAGCATCAAGAGGTTCTTGTATCAATAGCAAGAACCTCTAAACTATCAAATATGCCGTGTACCCCACGTAAATCAAGAATAAAACAATCCCTTCCGGACGTGCTATCCGGAAGCCCGTGCGCATAAAAGGCAAAAGCAGTAAGGACGAACCCAGCATCACTCCCATATCCAGCCAGTTGATCTGGTTCGTTTCCACGGGGGAAATCGTCGCCGTCAGTCCCAGCACGGCAAGCAAATTGAATATATTAGACCCAACCACGTTACCGATCGCAATATCTGTCCGTTTCTTGATTGCCGCCACGACGGAGGTTGCCAATTCCGGCATACTCGTTCCTGCCGCCACGATGGTCAAACCGATCACTGCCTCGCTCCATCCCAACGCTTTGGCAATAACCACGGCATTGTCCACCAGCAAACCGGAACCCCACACGAGCAATCCTAATCCCGCGATAACAAACACGACATCAAGCATCCAACTCTTGGTAGGCTTCATCTCCTCGCCATCTTCTACAACCTCACCCCGCTTTGCCTTATAAACACAATAAACCATATAGATACAAATCCCGACAAAAAACAAAACACCCGCCCACCGGGGAAATTCCCCAGCGCGGAAAATAATAATAAACAAGACCGTCGCCAATAGCATCACCGGCATATCGAAACGTATCAACCGCGGATTCACTCGTAAAGGATAAATCATCGCCGAGATACCCAATATTGCACAGACATTGAACACGTTCGACCCCATCACGTTTCCCACGGCTATCCCCGGATTCCCGTCCAAGGCAGACTGCACGCTCACTAACAATTCCGGCGCACTTGTCCCAAACGCTACGACGGTCAACCCCACGACCAGGGGTGAAATTCCAAAACGCACGGCAAGCGAGGAACTTCCTTTCACCAAAAAATCCGCCCCGAAATAAAGTACCACGAGCGAAAGTATCACGAGAAAAATCGGTATCAGCATGAAAACTAAAAGTTAAAAGTTAAAAACTAAAAGTTCACGATCACGAGAACAATTATTCATCGTTATTCGTACTTTTGAAGTTTCAAAAATAAGAATAAAATATCACGATATGCTAAAGCATTTCAAAGAATTACTCAACACGGCAAAACACTCCCCGAAACTGGGCGGGTTGGAAATATTCAAGTATATCGGACCGGGACTGCTCGTCACCATTGGCTTTATCGATCCGGGCAACTGGGCGTCCAACCTTGCCGCCGGAGCCGAGTTCGGATATGCCCTGCTGTGGATGGTGACCCTCTCGACCATCATGTTGATCGTCCTGCAACACAACGTGGCTCACTTGGGTATCGCCTCTGGGTTGTGCCTTTCGGAAGCCGCCAGCGAATACCTGAAACCCCGCTACGCTAAAGGCATTCTTTATTCCGCCATGCTCGCTTCCGTATCCACCTCGCTCGCCGAGATACTGGGAGGCGCCATTGCCCTGCAAATGTTGTTCAACATTCCCATACGTGCCGGTTCGCTGCTCGTGATGATTTTCGTGGTGATTATGCTCTTCACGAATACTTACCGGGTAATCGAGAAATGGATTATCGCTTTCGTATCGATCATCGGCTTGTCGTTCATATACGAACTCTCGCTAGTCAATATTGATTGGAACGAAGCGCTCCCCGCTTGGGTAACCCCCGCTTTCCCGGAGGGCTCTATGGTTGTTATCATGAGTGTACTCGGTGCCGTGGTGATGCCCCACAATCTTTTTCTGCACTCGGAAATCATTCAGAGCCGACAATGGAACATTCAAGACGATAAAATCATCAAAAAGCAATTGCGTTACGAGTATGCCGACACGATACTCTCCATGGTGATCGGTTGGGCAATCAACAGTGCCATGATCCTGCTTGCCGCCGCCACGTTCTTCAAAAGCGGTACTCCCGTCACGGAACTCGAGCAAGCCAATTCGCTGCTGACCCCGCTATTAGGCAACAACGCCGCCGTGGTCTTTGCCGTGGCACTCCTGTTCGCCGGGATTTCCTCGACCATCACTTCCGGCATGGCGGCAGGTTCTATCTTTGCCGGCATCTACAAGGAACCTTACGATATCAAGGACAACCACTCCAAGATCGGCGTACTGTCGTCCCTCGTTCTTGCCTTTGCCCTGATCATGCTCATATCGAACCCGTTCCAAGGCTTGATTTATTCGCAAATGGCACTCAGCGTGCAACTGCCCATCACGATCTTCACGCAGGTTCACCTCACCTCGTCGTCCAAAGTCATGGGTAAATATAAAAATTCCGCGTACACCAAATGGTTGCTATATGTCATCGGGGCGATCGTCACACTCCTCAACATCATGCTACTGGTAAGTTTCTTTTAAGTCATTCAGAGCAGGTACAACAACACGGAATCTTTCAACTTTTCACGCAGAAACTTAAAACTACGACTCTTCTGCGTTTTTACCGTGTGGATCGTTATTCCCAACTTTTTAGCGATCTCCGGACCTGTAAACCCCTGTATGCTCAATTCCATGATCTCCCCGGCACCCTCCGGCAATTCTTTAATATAGTTATAAAGTTGCCGCAACAACTCATCCCTCACGGTGCTGGCAAAGACTTCGTCGGAAAACTCTTCTTCCGTTTCCAGCACGATCTTCCGCTCTATCCCTTTACGGATTTGCAGATTTCTCAAATAAATCAACGCATTATTATAACACGCCCGATAAAGATAAGAAGTCAATTCCTTCATGTCCTGGAATTGCCTGGAAGATTTCCAGACCGCCACTAAAACTTCCTGCACGATATCCTGTGCCTGATCTTTATCCCGTATGATTCCATTTACATATGAACAGAGTACCGAATAATACTTGGCGTAAAACTCTTCCCATGCTCGTATATTCTTTTTATTAATGCCTTCCAGTAAAGAACCAAAATCAAACGACATAGACAGAATTTTTAAGATCACAACAAAGATACGGATAAAATCAATATCTTCCATTACGATCTCCACCAATATAAACCACGAAAACGAAGGCGTGCCTTCATTCGATATTATAAAGTAGAAGTGTGTCGAAACACACCTCCACTTCAACATAGAACGTTAAATTCTAAACTTTTACTTTCCAGTCGATGGTAAACTCGTGTCCAAGCTGGTCAGAATATACTCGTAAAGTCCCCTGTCCGCAGGATCAGCTGTTGCAATCTTACTCTTTACCAAAGCGTAAATCTTTTTTAACATGGGAACGATCTCGTTTTGCATATTTGCCAGAAACATCGAATTTATATCCCCTTGGAAAGGAAATTCATTTTCTCCAAAACGATTCTTTAGTATCGAGCAAGCCACGGTTCCTTTACCTTCACGATTTTCTATCTCTTTCAACTTGTTATAAACCATATCACTCATTCTTATATCACCTATTCCATAGGCACGAATCTCTTCTAACGAGGGGTACAACATCTTGGAGAAGCACGGGTCGCTTTGTGCCGAAGTGACACCCACCATATTGTTACGTACGACACGATAAAACATATTCACGTGCATGACCGTCCACTTTTGCATAATTTGCTCCTCTTCCGACAACTTCTTTCCCTGCCGAGTAGAAGCAAATATTCCCGTGTACAGATCATCATAATATTCCCGAAGCGAGTAAGCCTTCTGGTCCCCAGCGATATGTGACGACCGTATCACATTCGATGTGTAAGCCCTTTGTAATAATGTCATAAAATGTCCACAAAACTCAGTTGAAATATTCTCGTGTAAACCGAACTTGCCAGTCAATTCGGGAGCGTTAATCCAACCACAATCACGTAATTGCCCGATCAACCAAGCTACAGCTCTCTTTTGCACCTCTCGGTCTACCGGTTTAACAGCCTCCCCCTTCGTACCATCTTTCACCTGTGTCAATTGAATCCCGCCAATTTGGTAAGCCACGTTCGTCAAGTAACGCATATATTGCATAACTATATTCCCGTAAATCTCTTTCCGATACCTGAAATCCGGGTCATCCGTGATCCACTCGTCGAGATGTGCCAAAATGTATTTCAAATTCTTAATACCGTATTCACTGGCTTTTAAAGGATCATCCCCCAAATCTTCCTCAAGGGACGAAGGGTCGCACCGAATTATAATCTGCTGCCGACCGTAACGGTAAAAAGGATCGCCCGCCTTCTCGTCTATCCACCGCTCGGCGATTGCCGCCTCTTCCCACTTATCTTTTGCATCGGGAATCGGGGAATAGAGCCACTTGATAACATACTCGTCGTACACACCCAACTCGGGAGGTGTCAACTTCACACCCCGGTCACCCGGTTGCGCCACGTAATTGTAACGGGCATAATCCATGATAGAAGCCGTTGTCCCGTATTTTTGGGTAAAGGAAGCGGAACGCAACGAATCAACCGGAATTGCTGCAGAACCAGCCATATTGTGCATCAGTCCCAGCGTGTGCCCGATCTCGTGCGCCACAACGTAAGTCATCGACTCATCAAAAATCTCTTTCGGCATCTTCTTTGTTCTCACCCGGGGGTCGATTTGCGCTGTCTGCACGAAACGCCAGTTATTAATCAACTTGACGATATCATTGTAAATAATCACGGAAGCATTGATAATCTCTCCAGTTATCGGGTCTACCCAAGAGGGTCCCATGGCGTTCGCTACCGCCGTGGGAGAGTAACGCACGCAAGAATACTTCAGGTTATCCGGGTCAAAAGTCGTATCGGCTACCGGGAAATCCCGTACCTGCACCGCATTCTTGAACCCGATCTTTTCGAAAGCCTTATTCCAAGTCAAAATACCAGCTTTGATAGGTGCTTTCCATTCCTCCGGGAAAGCATCGTCCACGTACCACACGATTGGCTTCACGGGTTCCACTAACTCACCCCTTTTCCATGCTTCCATGTTCTTGGGCTCCAAACGCCAGCGGTTGGCAAGATAATAAGGGCGTAACCCATCCTCTTTCTGCGACAACTCGAATTTTGAGATAGCAATCTCCCCGTATTTATCATTCATGGTTGGGAACACACCGACCCGGGAATCCTGTATCCTTGGCTTCATCTTATCCTCCGGCAACAGAAGCATCGAAATATTGGAACGCACGGCTATCTTTCCAAGCTGTGCCATAAACATTCCCATACCTAATTCCAACGAAACCCGTTGATTTATCTCCACGGAAACATTATCATCAAAAACTTTTATTTTCCCGAAATAAGGCTTCTCGTTCTCCACTAAAGAAAAATTTCCCAATAGCCCTCCTCCTTGCGGAGAGAGATCCAGATTATTGTACAACAAATCCGTCACCTCGAACACGATAGCCGTACTATCGTCATTATAAGCCTTCACGGGGAAACGCTTGTAAAAATCCGACATATAATTCTGTTCCAAGGCTTTCTTCGCCCAAGGCTCGTCAGTCCCTAACGTAACTGCCCGGTTCGGAATATTGAACAACACGGAAGAATCCTGCAACTCAATTTTCAAATGCAAGGGATTCATGTATTTATATCCCACGTTCACAGCCATTGCGTCTGAAGAAGCCGAGATCGTTCCGCCCAACAGGACTTCCCGCCCCAAGTTCTGCAAAGGATACTCGAAATAGATTTTTTCACCCACTCTATGGATGGTCATTAGACCGCCCTTCACTTCCACTCTTCCCGGCTCCTTGAGAAATTCCGCGTATTTACTTAAAGGCTGCGGACTTTCCGCTTTCTTGTCCTTTTTCCTGCTGCCCGTTCCATTCGTGGCAAGGCAAGGGAATCCCAGTGCTACTAAAAGTAGCATCACATACAATCTTTTCATCTTAAACATTTTTAAATTAAACAATGATTATTGCCGCACAAGAGCGACATTTATTTTGTACATTAATAATTTCCAATCTCTCGTAAATCAATTTTGTAATTTTCCAAAATATATTCCCGCAAAATATCGTACTTCTGTTGCACCAGCGGGTATTCCAAATCCGATGCCCACTCCTCCGAAGTCCGGCTGACCATGCTATCAATAAAATAGCGCAAATCTTCACTGCTATCCAGCCTACCCGTTTCCCAATTCACCCGTCCACACCACTCAGTACCATCACTCTTCGCGACAAAACCTCTGGCTCGGGCATAATCAGGTGAATCGGGATCATCAACGTCCGCCGCATAGGAATAATCACTCACCTCGTAAAACTCATCCGGAATGACAATCACACCCCGATTAATCCAATCTCTTAGCAACTCGCTCTGAAGTGCAGATTTAAACTCAGTCCTCACTTCTTCCGGCATATCAACCAATACATCCGAACAATAACCAACCGCAATCTGTCCTTGAGCTATACGAGTATAAATAGACTTTCCATTAACCTCCAATGTTCCTGTCAGGAATACCTTCCGGGGCATATACCGTTTATGAAATTCCTCCGGATAGAACTTAAACCAGATTTCATTTAGCAAATCCAGCATATTCCCCGCATACTGCGGATCGGGAGCCGTATAGGAATAACTCAAACTTCCACCTCCCTGCCGCCAATTGAAATCAGCCTCCGTGTACTCGTACAGGAAATAAGTCCCATACTTGTCGAATAAACTCACGATACGGTCGTCCGCCGGGGATTTGCCTTGCGGCAACACGTACCCCTGTTCCAAAAGTTCAACTTCCCCGAGCTTCTCATCCTCGGCACAAGCACCCGCTAAAAGGGTGGCCAATAATATCAAGTATAGTTTTATCTCTTTCATACTCTTTCAATTATTAAATTTATTCAATGACACCTTTTCTTGCCGGGGCATAGGCCGATGGGTTCTGTTTCAACAGGACATTGTTACCTATTGCTGATTCGGGAATCGGTATGGTATAAAGCGGATCTTTTTCCTCCAATGTATAAATGACCCACGGCTCGTTCTCGGTCACTTTATATTTGTGTGATATAGAAGGCATCCCGTAGCGACGCAAGTCAAACCATCTAAGCTCGTCAAAGCAGAGTTCCCGGCGGCGCTCTTGTCGAATTTCTTCCAAAAGGGCAACCCCGTCCGCGATAGCCAAATCCTCAAACCCCTCTATCCGGTGGCGGCACAACATATTCAAATCCTCCAAAGCCTCCGTTTGCTTTTTCAACTGCACATAAGCCTCCGCCCGGTTCAAATAAGCTTCCGAAATCCTGATCGTGTTTACAGGAGCACCCCATTCCATAATCGTTTTCTTCGAGCACGTACCCCATGGAAACCATAAATCCAAACGCCGGTCATCTCCCGTGAACGTCGACATCAAATCCTCGGACGGAATATACCCATAGGGTATCTCAATCCAAGCATTATAAAGCCACTCCACCTCGGAATGCTTGTAACTTGCCATCTCAAACTCGGAATACATCTGTATCTTCGTGTAATCCGTCAATCCCTCTCCGGTTTTTATCGCCTCTGTGGCAGCATCTACCGCCTCCTGCCATTTCTCCATGTACAAGAATACCCGGGACAACAGTACTTGTGCCGTCGAAATATTAATCCGGTAACTTCCTCTCCTTTTCGGGTATTTCTCGAACAACTCGATGGAAGCTTTCAAGTCCTTAACAATTTGCTGATACACATCATCCACCGTACTCCGGGCAATCCCATTTTCCAACAAATCAGCAGCTAACTTCAAAGGTACTCCTTCTGCATTTTTATTGTAATTATAAGGTTCACAGAATATATTAACCAGCATAAAATAATAATACCCGCGTAACGCGTAAGCCTCTGCTTTTACCTGATCCCTCTCCTCCGGATCACCTATTGCATCGTCAATTCCATCCAAGGTAGCATTTACTCCCGCAAGCTTTTTGTAAGACATCGTATATGCATCTACCGCATAGGACTCACCTCCCCACATATCCGGTTGCCACGTATAATGACCGTAATACTGTGTTGCAAAAGAATTCTCCTCGTCACCCCAATAAGATGACGGATCCAGTTCCAAGTCGTCGTCAAAATAATAAAGCGCATCATAAGCAATATCCACGTACCCGGATCCCAGCAATAACTGGCTAAAATCAGACACGGTCGTCACGATCACCTCGTCCTGTGACTTTTCTTTCAGAAAATCAGAACAAGCCGCCAATAAAAACACACCGACCCATGCTATATTCTTTATAAACTTAAATCTTTTCATGATCTTATCGTTTTCCATTTTACAACAACTAAAATATCACTTGCAATGACAACGAGGTCACGCGGCGTGCCGGCCAGTTCCGGGTTTCGGGATCCAAACCGTCCCATTTCTTATCCGAAACCCACATAAACGGGTTCGTCATACTTGCTTTTATCTGCATCCGTTGGATGTAAGCCCGTTTCAACCATTCCGGATTCATCTCGTATGACAGGGAGAGGGAACGGCAACGAATAAAATCCGTGTTGGCAACCCGCACGTCGGACAAATTATACATCTCGTACAAATTTTTATGACCGTAACCACCGCGCTCTACCGCAGGCAATACTATCTGTTCATTACCCGCTCCCGGAAGAGAAGGAATATTTGTGTAAACTTCATCTCCAGCCTTCTTCCAACGATCGAGTAGTTTCCTCGATACATTCTGCTCCGGTTTAGGCAACCCGGAACCATTCGAGAAAGAAGAGGCGTATAATTCCGGCAATCGGTCATGCCCTCCCCATTGCACTGCAAACAAGGCATACAACGAAAGTCGTTTGTATTTAAACAGCATATTGAAACCTCCCGAAAAATCCGGCACCAGTTTCCCGGACTTTACTAAATATGCCGTCGGGTCAATACCATTTTCCACATCCATATTTTTAAATACCGGTATTCCGTTTTCCGGATTCAACTTATCGAACCCGAAAGAATAAAACGTGGAAAAAGGACTTCCTTCTATTACGGCGGAACCGTTCAGGTAACTATCAATAGTATTCCAGCGTTCATTCTTGTTCACCTTATTACGGGTCACGGATGTATTCACCGAAAGCTGCCACGTGAAATTTTCCGTCCGGATAGGAACCACGTCGATCACGAAATCATACCCGCGATTTTTCATCGAAGTACCGGACACCACGCCACCAGCTGTTCCATTCTCAATAGCCACATCACGGACTGCAAGCACATCGCTCAACTTTTCAAAATAATTAGCCGTGAAATTCAACCTCCCGTCAAACAACGAACCTTCAATTCCGATATTGTAAGTCTTCGTCTTTTCCCAGCCTAAATTCGGGTAGGGCAACGAACTTACAATCAAAACATAATCCTTGTAAGACGCATCAAAACCCCCGTCCCTTGCCGTCAGGTAAGGCGAAACCGAAGAAACCGCATTTCCCTGGTAACCATAAGAACCGTACAAATCCAAATTATTAATCCAAAGCTGCCCCAGCAGAAAATTCTCGTTCCCTAACCTCCATTTAGCCCCGACCGACCAAGTCGGTTCAAAACGTTTATTCTTGTCTTGCGCGAAACGGTTGGAAGCATCCAGACGAGCGCTAAAATTCATCACGTAACGATCAGCATAAGAATAAACCGCCAACATATATTCACTGAGTTTATTATCCACACGATTAATCACTTGCGTCCCTCCATTCACGTAAACACTATTATCCAAACGTTCCCCCTGGCTATTTTCAAAAAAGGAAGGAGGCGTAGTAAATGTCTCTCCCCGATTTGGTAAATAACCGTAACGCTTTAACGTATTTCCCTTTGTCTTGAGAGTATTGGTTTCAATCCCCACTTGCAACGTCATTCGGTGCTTTACCCCGAATAAATGGTCATATACCAAACCATTCCGAACCATAATAGATGTATTGTTCGTCAGGTCCGTTTCCAGCAGTCCCCCGTTAGGCAGAGGAGTCTGTTTTGTCATATCATCCGTCGAGGCTACCGAACCGAACTCGTATCCCCGGATCTGCGTGATATAGAACGAGCGTTCGTCAGCATACTTTTTCGAATCGGCAGAAGAAGAAGTATAAGATACCAATCCCTGGTATTCCAACCCCGGCAGAATCCGCCATTTCAAATCGATTGTCGTTCCCCACGTTCTCGTGCTATTCTTACTTCCTGTATTTTCCAACTCGTTCAGTATATTATAATTATACCTGCCGCTCATTTGATAAGTCCCTTCTGTCCTTGCCCCCTCTTTCTCGTGATAATAATAAGAACCGTCCTCGTTATACGCCGGAATCACCCTTGTCGTGTTGTACGCGTAATTGAAAGGATCCACCCCATAAGCGAAACCCCGCACATCCCGTATTGTCCCTTTCAGCAACATATTAATCATCAAACGTTCCCCGAAATTCACGGTTGTGTTGGACGTTGCCGTGAACGTCGTCATATTATTTCCTTTGGCTTCTCCCTTTTCTTCCGAATACCCGAAAGAAGTTCGGTTCTGAATCCTCTCCGAACCACCGCTGATACTCACGTTATGCGAGTGATTGAACGAATTGCGGAACAACAGTTTGAACCAATCTGTGTTCTGTTTAGCCATCTTCATGTATTCCCGACTCATCTCCTCCTCCGTGATCTCCTTATTCAACCACTTTTGGAGCAAACCGGCATAACCGACAGGCAAAACCGTGGAAGGATACACTCGCCGCTCATCATATATTTCCTTCGAGAACTGCATCATCTCTTGGGAATTCATCAAATCGTACAACCCGTAGCGAGGTCTTTGCCCGATAGAGAAACTACCACTGTAATTCACGTTCATCTTTCCCGCTCTCGCCTTCTTCGTGGTAATCACAATCACACCGTTCGCCGCCTTGGAACCGTAAATAGCCGTGGCGGAAGCGTCTTTCAACACCGTGATCGTCTCTATATCATTCGGGTTCAACCACGAGATGGCATTACCCGCCAATTGCTTGATGTCATCCGCATCCACGGAAAACTTCGTGTTGTCCTCCGAGTTAAAAGGCTGCGGGTCTTGCTGAATCACCCCGTCGACCACCCAAACAGGTTCCTGGCTCCCGAGCAAGGTGGAAGTTCCCCGTACCCGAATCTTCGAGGTTGCGCCGACCTGCCCCGTCGTGTTCCACACCAGCATACCGGGTACAACTCCCTGCAACATCTGGTCGATAGAGGAAACTCCCGCCATCAGAACATTCTCCGCCTTTACCGTCGTGGAGGCTCCCGTGTAATTTCCTTTCGACATATTACCATAACCCGTCACGACCACTTCGTTCACTGTTTTCACGTCCTCCTTCATCACGACGTCGAGCGTTTTCTGCCCCGAGTACTTGATTTCCCGGGAAATCATTCCGACAAAAGAAAAGATCACGAAGACATTCTCACCCTCCGGCACCATAATCGTGTACTTCCCGTCCATATCGGTAGCGGTGCCCATGACGACCGATGTGCCGACAGCATTATCCGTTTTCTGCCTCACCAAAACAGTAACACCCGGTAACGGCACACCTTGTTCATCTTTAACGATTCCCTTCAACACGCTTTGCTGCTTCGTGACAACTTGTCCCCTACCGGGACGGATCAGTACCGTGTTATTATCAAACTCGTACACGAGATTGGCTTTCTTCAACACGGTGTCCAACACGTTCTTCAACTCCATCTTTTCCACCTTGATCGTGATTTCTCCCGCGGTGGCAACCAAAGACGAGTTGTACATGAAATTGATGTTTGTCTGTTTTTTCACCGTCTGAACGAACTCGTCAAGGTTCACGCCCTTCAGATCCAGCGTCACCGGATTCGTCTGGGCATACACGCCCAGATTCAGCACAAGCAGGAAAACAAAGACGACACCACACTTCATAATCCTTGAATTGTTCCCGTACCTACCCATTAGGTCAAGAAACTTGATTACTCGATTTTTTTTCATACTTTTGTATTGTTTATTTAAAACATGGACTTAAAGGGGAATAGGTTTAAAACCTGAGAAATTTGCGACCTATCCCTCTTTTTTATTTATATAAAATAATCACATCTTCCTTTATTTCATAATGCACATCGTTTAACTTCTCCAACAATCGCAGGAACGTATTGATATTATCGTACCGTTCAAGGCTTCCCGTGTATTCCAACTCCTTCACGTCCTCGTCTTTAAACACCGCCTTTATCCCGTACCAGCGTTCCAGCACATGCATGATATTCCCCAACGATTTATTCTTGAAGACAAACTTCCCGTCTTTCCATCCCACAAACTCCTCCACGTCGACGGCACGCACCTCTACCACCCCGGACAAAAGTACTATCGCCTGCTCTCCCGGCGACAGGATCACGCTTTCCTTATTCTTCGACGTGAAACTCACCTTGCCGGAAACCAACGTCGTGTACCCGATCTCCCCCCGGTAAGCGGTAACGCCGAAAGACGTACCAAGCACCGTAATATCTCCCGTTTCCACGCCCACGATAAAAGGCAAGGAATCTTTCTTCACTCTAAAATACCCTTCCCCGCTTAACTCCACCTTCCGTTCCTTTCCCATGAAAGCAACCGGATACTTTAATTCAGACCCCGCATTCAACCATACTTCCGTCCCGTCGTTCAACACCACGTGGCATTCCCCCCCGATAGGAACTTTCAATTCATTGTTGAGTTCTTTTTCCACCGTGTTCACGGAAGTATAAGAAAGTTGTCCATTCTCGTACTTCACCACATTCCCGTCGTTTTCCATGATCGCGACAGGTTCTTTCCCAATCACCACTGTCCGTCCGTCTGCCAGTTTCAATACCGCCGCAGTTTCCCCCGGCGGAACAATTTCCCGGTTGACTGCAACCTGCCCCCCAGTTGAAAGCTTCAAGTTCTCCCGGATCATGAACCCCAGAATCAACACAGCCGCCACGGATGCCCCCCATGCCATCCAACGCCGGAAACGACTCCGGTACACCTGTTTCTTCAATGCCTCGAAAGCAGGCTTATACTCGTAACTCTCGAATTCCTTGAACTTCCCGGTCACAAAAGCCTCGTCGAGCAACTCTTCGTGCGCTTTCCGTAAAGAAGCATCCTGCAACAAGACATCCATTTCTTGCCGTTCCTCATCGGAAAGAGTATTCCCCAAAGACTTCTTAAATAGTTCTATTACCTTATATAAATCCCGCTTCATACTTATTTCATGTTATTACCACATCAATACTATTTTCATCACGCATCCGGTTTAATAAATGATCTTTCAATGGTATAATACATGAACTTGCCAAGAGTATGACAAAAAAAAGAAAAAAAATCTCTACAAAATAAAAAAGAAGGTAGCTATCCAATAAACTTGTTAGCTACCTCCCTTCTAATATTCTGTTTATCGCAAACTATTCAAACTCTTTTAAAGTCTTCTCGATAATTCCGACAGCTTCCAGCAATTGTTCTTCATTAATTACCAGAGGCGGGGCAAAACGGATAATATGGTCATGCGTCGGTTTTGCCAACAAACCGTTATCACGAAGTTTCAGGCAAACATCCCAAGCGGTCTTGCCATTTTTCGGGGCAATAACCACGGCATTCAACAAACCTTTACCGCGTACCAGCGCCACCATGTCCGACTTGATTTGTCCTACACGGTCACGGAATATCTTACCCAGCTTCTCGGCATTCTCGGCAAGCTTCTCGTCTTTCACCACCTGCAAAGCAGCCATAGACACCCGGCAAGCGATCGGATTGCCGCCATAGGTGGAACCGTGCTCTCCCGGCTTGATCGTCATCATAATCTCGTCGTCAGCCAACACGCAGGAAACAGGCATCAAACCGCCGGAAATAGCCTTGCCGAGGATCAGCACGTCGGGACGCACGCCCTCGTGGTCGCACGCCAACATCTTACCCGTGCGGGCAATACCGGTCTGTACCTCGTCAGCCATAAACAACACGTTGTGAGCCTTACACAATTCATAAGCTTTCTTCAAATACCCTTCATGCGGCACGTAAACCCCAGCTTCTCCTTGGATAGGCTCCAACAGGAATCCAGCCACGTTCGGATCTTTCAACGCCTCTTCCAAAGCGGGAATATCATCGTAAGGGATGCGAACGAATCCGGGCGTAAACGGTCCGAAACCGGCATACGAAGAAGGATCGTTAGACAACGTCACGATCGTGATCGTACGACCGTGGAAATTATTCTCGCAAACAATAATCTTTGCCTGGTCGGCAGGAATACCCTTCACGTCATATCCCCAGCGGCGGCATAACTTCAAAGCCGTCTCGTCCGCTTCGGCACCGCTATTCATGGGCAGCACCTTATCATAGCCGAAATATTTCGTGATATATTCCTCCCACTCTCCCAACACGTTGTTGTAAAAGGCGCGGGAAGTCAGCGCCAGCGTCTTCGCCTGCTCGGTCATCGCATTGACGATCTTCGGGTGGCTGTGTCCCTGGTTCACGGCAGAATAAGCCGACAGAAAATCAAAATAACGTTTCCCGTTGACATCCCACACGTAGATTCCTTCCCCTTTTTCCAACACCACGGGTAGCGGGTGATAATTGTGGGCGCCATATTTCGCCTCACGATCCATGTACTCTTGTTCGGTCATTTTTTTCATGATATCATTTTAGTTAGGTTCGACGTTTTCACGTAACGAGCACAATTTCATGAAAAAAAATCAAAAAAACAATGATAAACAATTGAAAATTAAAAGTTGAAAATTGAAAATGATAACGATCATTTATTATCAGACACTTGCGCAGAAGAATTTGTTTGCTTTTTCCGTTTAAAAATTGCCATGTACTTACGGAAGAGTTCCCGGAAGGTATCAAAGGTTTCCTGGTAAGAAACACCGATACCTTGCAACGTCTCGGTCGCGTTGTACGTGATCTTTTCATTCGTGTGGGAATAAGCCTTTAACTTCAACGTTCCCTGGCGGTTCAATTTCACGTCCACGTCAAAATCACCCGTGATAGAAGTATTCGAATTCGTTTTTGCCCTTTCCACCATGTTACCGTTCGCTGAAATCGTCACCCGGTTGTCCCAGATTTGGGTGGATAACGCCAATTCAAACTCGTTCGTCGTCACCTGGTCACCGGGACGATACGAGAAACCGATATCAAAATTGTTACTGATCTGCGATAACCAGCGCGATACCTGATTCGAAAGCAACTCGCTCGCCGTCGTGACTCCCATCTGGTACCCCGTGTTGCGCTCCTCCTGCTCGGCATCCTTTTCCAAATAATCCGGCGTATAAAATTTATTCAACAACAACAGCGAGAACATCTGCTTATTTATCTCGTCTTGACTGGAAAAAAGGCTTTGCATCAAACTGCGCATCTGCACGTCGAGGGAAGGGAAATTAATCCCGAACTGCACGTTCGGGTTCATCAGGTTATCCCCCAACTTCAACACGCATTCCACGGGTACTTTCGTGTTCTTGTCCATAGTCGTGCTCGTTCCCGCCAACAGGTCGTTCAACGAAGTCCTCAGATTGTAAATCGCATTCGCGTCAATCGTCGCGTTGTAAGGCGAACCATTCCACTTGATCGTTCCCCCCGGGGTCAACACGAACTTCTTATTAATCAAATTACTCAACGTGAACAGGTAATCCCCCTTCTCCACCTTATACTCCCCGAACATATCCAGCTCGTTATCCTTCCCCAGCGTGAAACGAAGATTACCGCTGCCCACGGTTTTCAAAATATCACCGATCGTGGGGTCAAATATGATTTGCACCTCCAGGTTATCATTCACCTCAATGTTCGCATTCAAATCAAAATTGGAAATCAAAGAAGATTTATCCTCGAGAGCGGCAGGTCGATCCCCCGGCTGGCGATTATTTATAAACCGCAAAAAACTGCCATCCTCCTCGGTCAGAGCAGAAGTCAAGGGTATATACAACACCGAATGAGGTTCCGGCTTCAAATTTATGGACAAAGCAGAATTCCCCGACGTGTTATACATTCGGGTTTGTCCCGTGATATACAACTGCCCGTAAAACATTTCGTTTTGAGATTGCTTCGTGTCCAATATCCGGAAATCATTAAATTTCAGATTCACGTCATACCGGTTTTCCCTCAAATCATAGAACCCGGAACAAACAGAAGAATGCCCCTTGGCATCGTAAATCCTAAAGTTATCGAGCATCACCCGGTTATTCTTTACCGGCAGGCTATCATGAATCATAAAAGTCGTGTTAAGAGCGCTCAACGTCAACGCCACGGAATCCATCGCCAGAAAACCATTGATAGCTGCCGCCTGACTTGTTCCCTTCATCTCCAACTCGCCGGATAGCGCCCCCTCCCCGCTTTTCAACAGTTCCGGAAAATAACGGGTAAGGTAATTCACGTCAATTCCCGCGAGCACGAGATTCATATCCAAACTATCCGTGGAAGGCTTGTAATGCCCGAACACGCTAAACGGAGCCTGATCATTCTTCATCTGGTTGATAACACTCACCTGCAAAGCACTTGTCGGCGCATCCCATTGCGACACCATATTCAACGTCCCCAGCGTATCCCGGTTAATTCCCCAGTTCTCGACCTCCACGTTCGCGTAAATCAAGCGGTTATTATACACGTCCTGCACGCTGGCCTTTCCGTTTACCAACCCGAAAAGTTTCACGTCATTGTCAAAAAGGATACTATTAAATTCCGCCAGATTGAAATTATGAAATACCATGGAAAGCGAATCCTTTTCATTCTCGCTCACCCGCCCTCTCAGGGAGAAACTTTGTTCCCCCCGGCTGATCTCGAAATTATTCACGAATATATCATTCCCCTCCTTCAATATCATGGAACGTCCCACGCGCCACACGCTATCCGCCATCACGATCGTGCTGGGCTGAATAAACACTTGCGCCAGATAACGCTCCCCGTATTTCAACAACCGCAGGTCGGCAACCAATGAACCGCAATACGTTTCTTTTCCCCAGTTGCTCCAAGTCAGACAATTGTTGACATGGTTCACGTTCGCGCTCATCGTGTTGCGCACGTTATACAACCGTCCGAAGTCCATGTATTTCAACTCGTCCGCGGCATAAGAGCATTTTAAGTCCCGACCGTTACCCGTTAACCCCAACTTGGAATTACGCACCTTCAAATCCCCGAAAGAGATCGTGTCTGCCTCCAGCATCAAATTCGCCCGGCAATCGGCATAGCTATATTCACATGACAAAACGACCCCGCTGGATAATTTCAATTGAGGATAAGCCACCTTCAACAACGGATTCACGTTATTCAAGCGTACCTCGGCAATCAAACTGGTTCCTTCCGGCAGAGGCTTATCCACGGCATAACGGTATGCCGGCAAATAAGTCACGACAAAACTATTCCACAAATCCATTAATCCCAACGAACGGAAAAAACCTTCCATCGTGACCTCTCCCATCTCCGACTGCACGCGGGAATAACTGTATTCCCCCAGCACGGTATTAGTCAGCCTCACGGAATCCGTGACAAATGCCCCTCTCGTGTTCTCGTATTTCAAGCTTGGCACGATAGCCTCGAACCAATTGTTATCTTCCTGCATTTTCAAGTTACCGGAAAAATCGAATTCAAACGATTCCTTCTCCCCGCACAGTGAAGGTCCCCACGTGTCCCATTGCCTGACATTCACGTGCCCCCGGGCATCCGCCACCTGAAGCGAATCTCCCATGACATAGTTCAACTCGAAATCCGCCTGCACGCTGTCATTTTTAACGGACGATAATAAATAAAGATGCTCGTCCTCCATCCCCACCGACACCCGGGCACCCCGCAAGCGACCGTCAAACACGTCGAGGAATCCCAACACGCTCGACATCCCGAAACGGGAAGTAGAATCCCCCAGCACCCCGTTAAAATTACCGAAGAACGACCCGTTCTTCAAGAAGGATTGCCCCGTCAGGAAACCGAAATTCACACGGGACAGGGTAAGCCGTCCCCCGTAATGATAATCCCCCGTGCTATCCACGGCATAATTGAACACCACCCCGCCTTCCATCCCCGGTGTAACGCTTCGGGTATTCAACACGAAATCCTCGATCTTTCCCTTGAAATTTCCGTCAAAAGTAAAATAATCATACTTGTGCAGCATCCGCGGGATCTTCACGTAATGGTTCTCCAGCCAAGGCATAAAAATCGCTTCCACCTCGGGAGGTGAAATCCTCGTGTCCGTGAAATCGATATTAAAATCCGTCTCGAAAAATCTCGGCAACCCCTTGGAAGTGAACGAGCCATGAAGCACACTCTTTTCCCCGAAATATACCTCCAAATCCTTCCCTTGCAAATTACTTATCGTGTTAAACACCACCCCGCTCCCGTACACCGTGTTGTTCATCCCCAGCAACTTGCCGTTGAAATAAGCAATATCGTCGAAATGTACCCTCGAACCGGTAAACACGTATCGTTGCTGCATCTTCGTGGTAAAATTACGCCAGTAATCCCTGTCCGGGACCCAATTATATTCCAGCGTATCCAGATGCGCCTCGCTACGCCCGGTCTGTATCAAAGTATTCGTGACCAATAATCTATTGTTCGTCGCCACCACCTTTCCCCCCATATTCACCACCTCGAAGCCCGACTTTTCCTTGAAGTTCAAGCCAGTAACCGTTGCCTCGTAGCGTCCCTCTTTCGAGAACTTAATCCCGGAAATCATCACGTTCAGATCCCGGCAATCCACGTCCGTCCAATTAATCCCGTAATCCACGGGCTCGTAATCACTCTCGATATAACGGAAACGGCTGTTAAACAGCGACACCCTCGTCAGGTTCACCTTCCAACTCAAAGGAGAGGCTGGCACCGTGTCCTTCACCGACGCCGACAGCGAATTTATCAATTCCTCCACGTTCGTGAGGCTCTCGCTCCCGTCCTGCTTGCGCTCTATCCACAAATTGAACGTGGCATTCTCGAACGTCGCCTCGGTAATCGTGAATTTCCGTTTCACGAAACTCACCGAATCCACGCGCATCACGAGCCGCTCGCAGAACATAAGCGTATCCTGCCGGCAATCCTTCACGAACACGTCACCCAGAATCAACGACTCGATCGGACGAAACTCCACCCTCCCGATCGTGATCGTCGTCCCCGTCCGTTCCTCCAGAATCCGGGTAAAATAATCCACTAGCCTCGTCTGAACAAACGGAGTCATCAAGGCAAAATAAGACGCGAATGCCAAAAGCACAAGCACCATGACACACCGGGACAATATGGAGATTATTTTTTTTATACTTTCATCATTTAGTTTGCACGCAAATTTAGTAATATTGCAGGAATATTTTCAATTGAAAATGGAAAATTGAAAATTAATCACTCAATCTAAAATCATTAAATCTAAAATAGATATGGGCGTTGTTATTCTAGGAATTGAATCATCTTGCGACGACACCTCCGCCGCGATACTAAAAGACGGGGTGGTACTCTCGAACGTGATAGCCAGTCAAAAAGTGCACGAGGCTTACGGCGGAGTCGTACCGGAACTGGCATCGAGGGCACACCAGCAAAACATTATCCCGGTCGTGGCTCAAGCCTTGAAAATAGCGAGTGTCACTGCCGATGAGGTCAACGCCATCGCCTTCACCCGCGGTCCCGGCTTGCTGGGTTCCCTGCTCGTGGGCACTTCCTTCGCCAAAGGATTCGCCATAGCAAAAGGGATCCCCATGATTGAAGTCAATCACCTGCAAGCCCACATTCTGGCAAACTTTATCAAGGAACCGGGCGTGGAAGCCCGCCACCCGGAATTCCCGTTCCTGACCCTGCTCGTGTCGGGAGGCAATTCACAGATCATCGTGGTGCGTGACTACCTCGACATGGAAGTCATCGGGCAAACCATCGACGACGCCGCTGGCGAAGCCTACGACAAATGTGCCAAGGTAATGGGACTCTCCTACCCGGGAGGACCCGTCATCGACCGCCTGGCAAAAGAAGGCAACCCGGAACGGTTCACCTTCAACAAACCCCATATCCCCGGTCTGGATTACAGTTTCAGCGGGCTGAAAACCTCGTTCCTGTATTTCATCCGTGACGAGATGAAAAACGACCCGGACTTCATTCCCCATAACCTGAACGACCTTTGCGCCTCTTTGCAGAAAACCATCGTCGACATTCTCATGGCAAAACTGAAAAAGGCAGCCAAGCAAACCGGGATAAAACAAATCGCCATCGGCGGCGGCGTTTCCGCGAACTCGGGATTGCAAAAAGCCGTGTATGACGAAGGCGCCCGGCTCGGCTGGGAGGTATTTATCCCCCGCCTCGGCTTCTCCCTCGACAATGCCGGCATGGTTGCCGTCACGGGGTATTACAAATACCTCGCCTCCCGATTCATCGGGTTGGAAACCCCGGCTGACGCGAGAATGAGCCTGAAAGATTCCGCGATTGCAGATTAAATAATATCTAAAATATGAAATATGAAAATACTTGTTACTTACAACATTCCCCGCGAATCATTCGCGAAACTAGGAAAAGAGCATACCGTAACGATGCCCGAAGGTGAATACTTCACCACCGAAGAGTTAATCAAACTGGTACCCGACTATGACGTCATCCTCGGGATTTTCACCCGTCCCATCGACAACACGGTCATCGAGGCGGGCAAAAACTTGAAATTAATCAGCAACTTCGGCGTGGGCTACAACAACATCGACACCAAATTCGCCCGTTCAAAAGGCGTTGCCGTGTGCAACACCCCGAAAGCCGTGTGCTTTCCGACCGCGGAAATGGCAATGGGACTCATGTTGAGTGCCGCCCGCCGCATCACCGAGTGTGACAAACGCATCCGGGTGGAAAAAGAAAGCATGTGGGGCGTGATGAAAAACCTCGGCTTCACGCTGGAAGGACGCACCCTCGGCATCATCGGCATGGGCAACATCGGGAAGACCGTGGCAAAACTGGCAGAGGCTTTCCGCATGAAGGTGATCTATTACAACCGCCGGAGCACCGTGGAAGGATACGAGAAAGTAGACCTCGACACCCTGTTGAAAAGATCGGACTTCATCTCCATCCACACCCCGCTGACGGACGAAACCCGCCACATGATCGGGAAACGGGAAATCGAACTGATGAAACCGACCGCCATCCTCGTGAACACAGCCCGGGGAGCCGTCATCAATGAAAAAGAATTAGCCGCTTGCTTGCAAAATAAAACGATAGCCGGGGCAGCCCTGGACGTTTTCGAAGACGAACCACACGTGACGGAAATGCTCTACGGGTTGGATAACGTGATCCTCGTCCCGCACAACGCCACGGGCACTATCGACACGCGCATTGCCACCGGGCAGGAAGCCGTCGATAACATCCTGAACTTCTTTAACGGTACACCAACTAACGTTGTAAACGAATGAAAACAATTATTACCATGCTAGTGCTTACATTCATGGGAAGCACCGTGAACGCTCAAAACATCAAGTTACCCACCCCCCGGAAGACGGGAGGGAAATCGCTCATGGAATGTTTGAACGAACGGCAAACTTCACGTGATTTCGACACGAAAAAATTATCCCCGCAAGACCTTTCCGATCTGGTCTGGGCGGCAAACGGCATCAACCGCCCGGAAAGCGGCAAACGCACTGTCCCCACCGCCACGAACTGGCAGGAAATGGTGCTTTACGTTGCCACCACCGACGGAATCTACCGCTACAACGCGGAGAAACACGAGCTGGAACTCGTGAAAAAAGGCGATCACCGCGAGAAATGCGGTCCGCAACCCTTCATGACAGTTGCTCCCGTGTGCTTTATTTACGTTGCCGACCACAACAAAGAAGGGCGTATTTCCAACCCTGAACAGAAAAAGACCTACTCGCACCACCATGCCGGGTACATGGCTCAAAGCGTGTATCTCGTTTGCGCCGCCAAGAACATGGCAACCGTGACGATCGGCTCCGTGGACAGGGAGACGCTTGCCAAAGTGATCGGTCTGCCCCAGAACAATCTCGTGATCTACACCCAACCCATCGGGTACAAGAAGTAAACGGCACGTTCATCGGACTCATCGAGGCAGCCTAAAAGGATTTAGGCTGCCTCGATTCTTTTACCCGGCAAAGCGAACCGCCCAATCCGAGTCTTCTCCCAGTATTCTAGTACATTTCCCTAATCGCTACCCTATTATTATTCTACTGTTATTCTATTGTCATACTATTTAAATAGAATAACAATAGGATTTAAATAAAATAATTACTATCTTGCACCTAGAGAAAGCTGGGAGATGACCTAGAGAAACCAGCCTGTATTAACAATAAAAACAAATATCATGGCCATTATCGAAAGTAACCTGGGAAACATCGAGGGCAAAATAGGCAACAATTTGTTCGCTTACACGCGAATGGGTAAAACCATCCTGCGTAAGTCCCCCGGTAAACGCAAAAAAAGCTCAGAAGGACAAAAAACTTGCATGAACAACTTTTCCTTGATGAGCATGACTTATTCTTACGTGAAGCGCGTGTTGCAACTACCCATTTGGAAACTAGCAGGAAAGGAATACGGGAAAACAGCAAACAATTACTTCTCGCACGTGAACAAAGGCATATTCGACAAAAACGGGGAGGTGCGCGACCACGACGAACTTGTCCTGTCGGAAGGCTCCCTGTTAAATCCCTCAGGGATGACGATAGAGCACACGGGGGAATCGACCTACAAAATAAGCTGGATCCCGGAAAACGAAAACACGACCGGAGCGGCAGATGACCAACTCATGGTACTCGTGTACACGGAAAACGTACCCCGTTATTTCAGCATTCGATGGGCAGACAACACGACCGGCACCCGTGCCGAGGGAACGGGAACCTTCACGATTCCCCCGACCATGGGCAAGGAAGACCTGCACGTGTACTGTTTCTTCGGCTCGTCCGACGGCAACGCTTACTCGAGAAGTAAACATTTCCGGATTTAAGGCGGGAGGCACATCACGAATTACCCTTAGAAACGGACATGAACAAAACTGAACGAACATGCAATACATCACACACAAACACATGTATTTTAGCATATTACCAAAAACAGATAGTCCAAATGTTAAAATCAAGAGAAAAAATAGACACCACATAGTTGAAATTTTAAGAAAATATTAAGACAAATTACTACAAATGTGATACAATTTGTCTGAAATTTTTAGTATATATTTATCCCACTGTCTTTATATGTAGAAAGAGGTAAAGTGGTGGGAATTTATAAAGATCAGCCGAGAAGTTGGTATTTTTTGAGGAATTGTATTTATTCATTAAATTCTAGTTGCAATGGAAACAATTCAAAAATTACAAAGACGAGGACGGCGTGATCTAAAAAACGGATCTTTTGCGGCGTTTTCTTTGCCGAACTTATTAAAGTTAGCGGCTATTTTCTTTCACCCTAAGTATGTTACGTTATTTAATTGGACTTCTTTGATTTTTAAAACAAAAAACAGAGAGGCTCGACATCAACTGATGTTTCTCCTGTAAAAAAGACTGCATTTAAGAGTCTTTAATTACCAAGAGTATTTTAATAATCTAAAGAATTAATCATGAAAAAAATGGCGTGCAAAAAGTTTTTTGTTGGGGTGTTACTTGTTATCATGTTTGGAACATCCCAATCCTTTGGGCAAGATATGAATTTTACCTTCCCATCACCCGAATCATCTTTACTGGTTCGCGGTGTAATGAATCCCGTCAATTTGAATACGGGAGTTGTTAATGTTCAAGTCCCTCTATTCTCGATTCAAGAAGGAGGGTTAAATTTACCTGTTTATTTAAGTTACCAGACTTCCGGAATCAAACTTCATGATATTGCCACGTGGGTGGGACTCGGTTGGAATTTGTCAGCCGGAGGCAAAGTAACCCGCATTGTCAAGAAAAGACCTGATGAAACGGGATTCTGTAAAACTTCTTCCCCGGACGGGGCTGCTGCGGCAGTCTTATCATCCTGGACAGACAAAGCTTATGATTCACGACAAGACGGTGATTTTGATTCGGAACCGGACGTGTTCTTTTATGAATTTCCAGGAGCCGCAGGTATGTTTATCATGGACCCGGAGGGAAACGCTCATACGATTCCCTACTCGAATATAAAAATAGAATGGGTAGACAAGAGTTATTTTAACATTACCGACGCAAACGGTATCGTTTATAAATTTGGTCAAAACACCAAAGAGGAAACAACAACGACAATTATTTTTGAAGGAGAAAGAGAATCTAGACCATCCTACGTTTCAACGTGGCACTTAGAGAGTATTACAGGAGTAATGTATGAAAAAATTACTTTTACTTATGAAGAAGGCGATGCCTATGAATTTTCTAATTATAATGAGAAATATTCGGTTGAAGTATCTTGTACAAATCCAAGCAATCCAACCATTTCAAGCGAGATTAAAGAATCTATAGAAATCGTGACAAAAATAAAACCACAATATTTGAAAAATATTTCATGGAAAGGGGGACATTTAGAGTTTCTGTCATCTAAAGAACGTGCTGATATAAGAAATACCCGGAGATTGAATAGTATAAAATATTTTGCATATAACGGTTCATTTATAAAGTCTTCAAATTTCACGTATCATAATACAACTTCCTCTAATAATAGATTGATGTTGTCGGAGGCATATGACAGTACGGCTATGGGTATTCGATTAATATCTAGATTTGATTATTCGTCTTATACCCTAGCGCCAAGAGATAGTAAAGATTATGACCATTGGGGATATTATAATGGTGCACGTAATCAAACCAATAGACCAACTATAAATTATTTACCGTCAATTCACGCCCCGATTCCGGGGGCAAATAGAAGTCCGGTATTAGGTTATGCCTCTGATGGAATTTTAAAAAGAATATATAATAATTTAGGAGGATACACGGAGTATGAATACGAATTGAATGATGCTGTTATAAGTGGTTCTCCCGTGTCTATTGGCGGCTTGAGGATAAAATCGATAAAAGAAGTTTCGACATCAAAAGATTCTTTGATTACCAAATACTATTATAAAAAATGTAATGCACAGGGCACAATGACAAACGAGTCAAGCGGGACTATTTTTTCCGGGGGAAATTATTGCACGTGGATTCAAGGCGGTGGTGGAACGTACACTTATTTGTTAGAATCTCAAATGGTTTGTGATATATTTGATATGAATGGAAGTCCGGTCTGTTATTCTACTGTAATCGTTGAAAATCCTAACGGTTCAAGAGCCGTGTACGATTATACGTCCAACGCTTCCGCTGCAGATGTGCCCTCGAAAGTATATTATATCCCTCCTAGTTCTTCATATGTTCAAGATAATTATCTTGCAGTGTTTATAAATTCTTCTCGCTTTTGGCGCAGAGGATTAATGACGAAACAAAGATCGTATGATAAAGATCATAATTTAATGAACGAGGTGAATTATTATTATTCTTTCGGCAATAATTTAAAAGGAGAAGTCAAAGGATATCAAACTTATACCTCAAGATTCGTGACGAGCAAAAAAATCATAAAAACGAAACATTTATGCGAATACGTGTGGCAATCAGAGCCTGTATTTTTAAAAACGATATATTCCAAAGGTTCAGATGTTATATACACAACGACTCAATACAAATACAACGAGGATTACCTTGTCCCCGTGGAAATCATCCAAAGTCAAACCCGTCCTAGCACAACAATCAGAACAACTATAACATATCCGTTTAATTATCCTACAACGACGACTAGCGGGGATGCGATAAACCAGGGTATAGGCTGGATGAATTACAGACACATGATTAATTACCCGATCGAAACGATCACGTACAAGAATAATCTTGTGGTCACTGGAGAATTGAACGAGTACGAGGGAGCTTTAACTTTTGTTTGGCCAAAATACACGAGGCGTTTAAAAATATCAGAACCACAATCAACTTATACTTCATATACACGCTTATCGGGTGCTATGGTATGTGATCCGAACTATGAAATTGTTTCGGTAAATGAAGTGTACAGTCTTGTAGCGTGTGCCCCGACGCAACATCGATCCGGTTTATATTCAAAGCCCGAATCAGTTATTTACGGGTATAACAATACGGTACCCATAGCGACTGTCGTTAATGCAACCGTGAAACAAGTATACCATACTAGTTTTGAGGATGTAGAAGGAGCTCTTGTTTGTAATAAAGCAAAAACCGGAGAAAAGGTTTTTAGAGGTACATTCAATATTCCTCTAAATAATTTGGACCCCGGTCAATACGTTTTGAGTTATTGGAAGAGTTCGGATCAAGGAGTGAATTGGAATAAGGTTGTCATTTCAATAACAGTCAACGCCAGTTCTTCATCTTATTCTATCGGTGATGGAACTAATTATATAGATGAAGTACGGATACATCCCGCAATGGCAAGAATGACAACGATGACCTACAAACCCGGGATCGGGAAGATTTCTGATACAGATGAAAATGGGTTTACCACTTATTATGAATATGATGATTTTGGAAGGATTGCAAAAATCATGGATAATGATCGTCAGGTGTTAAAGAAATATCTGTATGCTATTGATTGATTACAAAATAATAATGTATCCATGTCATATAAAATAAGTATCGTAATATGAAAAAGATTATAATATTATCTATATTTTCATTGTATATTAATTGTGTTTTAGCGCAATTAAGTATTCCTAATATTGATTTTAGAGTAGAAGAAAACCCAAGAAGAACTGTGGTCGGAGAGGGTGGATATGTTTCTTTTAGATATGAGTTAAAAAATTCAATGACAAGAGGGCAATTAATAGAATTAATCGAAAAAAAATTAAAAGATAGTAGCTACAATTGGTTAACTCTTTCATTTTATAATGATTACGAAATAGGTTTAGATGTTCAAGAGAATAATACAGGAGAAACAAGAAGGTTTATTTTTCTTTCAACATATAATAATAGTGCAATAGTTATAACACAAGTCTCACAAGCAACTAATGTTCAAGTTTTTAATGTTATAGGTGGAGGAAAAACAATACCAACAATGGAACAGGAAATTATTTTGGATGGTTCAGAAGAAAATATAAAATACAATCTATATCAAGGAAATGTCAAAATTTCTACTCAAACAGGGACAGGGAAAAGCTTGATTTTTACAGGTAACTTTAGTGGAAATTATTATATACGAGCAGAAAAAGATGGATTAGAAAGAAGTATGAATGGGATAGCACAATTTAAGTATTTTAATCTTGTTTTAGAAGATAATATATCATTTAAGGATAGAAATTTAACAATTCATCCAGAAGGCGGTGTTATTAGTATACCATTTATTTTTCATCGAAATTACGAGGATTGTTGGGCGGATTTAAGAGCTATTGTTAAAGCATGTAATGATGGAAAAATAAAAAGTTGGAATAGGGAGCATTGGTTGTATTTATCAATTGAAATTGATAAGAGTAGGGGGACGATTCATATTGTAGCTTCTCCGAATGTATCACAATTAGAACGTATAAGCAATTTATATCTAGGACCATTGAATGAATTAGAAATTACTCAAACGATAGGTGGAAATATTGAGATATTTAATGTTTATGGAAATGGAAATATAAACCAAGGAGAAAGTACTTCAATTTATTTAAGTGGTTCTCAGCATATGAAATATTATTTATATCGGGATGAAATGAGAGTTTCTCAGGCAATAGTAGGTTCTGGTCATGTTTTGGCATTTCGAAATCAAACAATTCCCGGAAATTATACTATTAAAGCAGAATGTGATGGGCAAACATTTGACATGAACGGTTCGGTGCTTGTTCGGGACATAAATATTAATCCGCCCCACGTGAGAGAAGAGGCTAAGACCGGGGATGGTTCTATGGTAAGTGATATTACATATTACGATGGAAATGCTCGTCCGGTACAACAAGTAAGCGTGGGAGCGTCCCCGGGAGGAAAGGATATTGTAAATCCGATAATTCGGGATGGTGTCGGACGAGAAGCAGTTAGTTATTTACCCTACGTGATAAACGGAAATGGTAATTATCGTCCACAAGCAGTGGCTGAACAGAACTCTTTTTTCACGAGTCTTTATGAAAACAATCCGGTTGCTTACACGAGCAGGAGATTCGATAACGGACCAAACGACAGAGTGGTTGAACAAAGTGCCCCCGGGTATTCTTGGCGTCTTGACGGGGGACACACAACACGTTTTTCATACAGGAAAAATACAGCCTCTGATAACGTGAAACATTACGTTTTGGAAGGGACTTCCGTGAGGCTTGATACAGAATGTTGGCCCGCGGAAAGCCTTTCCGTGAAGGAAGTAACCGGGACGCAAGGTGATGTGATGTTAGAGTATAGCGACGTCCAAGGTAATTTAGTTGCTAAAGAATCGAGACTAACAAGTGGCAAACGTCTTTTCACCCATGAGATTCGGGATATGCAGGGACGATTGCGTTACGTGATCCCTCCTCTTCAAGATTCCCTGTTCACGAGTGGAACTAAATCGTTATCAGAATTGTCAAAGTATTGTTATTACACGGAATACGACGAATACGGTCGAGTGTATAAACAATACAATCCGGGAGGCGGATACATGCTTAATCTTTATGACAAGAGGGGGCGGTTAGTATTTGTTCAAGACGAGAAACAAAGAGAAAACGGGAAATGGAGTTTTACCAAATACGATGAACTTGACAGACCTGTTATATCCGGCGTTTGCACGGGAACGGAAACGGGACATAAGGCAGGCCTACAATCCCAGACTGTTTTTGGAGAGCAACGGGGAACCGTGTTACACGGGTACACGAATCAAACGTACCCGACATCCGTTTCAACGAACGATTGTTACATTATTACTTACTATGATGATTACAACTGGTCGGGACAAACCGCGGTGGCTTACTCGTCGGCAGATGCCATAGGTGCAACCAGAAGTAACGATGTTCTGGGATTAGTGACAGGTACAAAAAACAAAGTACTTGGGATAACCACCAACCAATGGCTGGTGTCTGCCGAGTATTATGACAAAAAGTATCGTTCGATTCAAAGCGTTTCTCAACTTTACCCCTCCGGAACAGAAATTACCTCAAACGCACACGACTTCGTGGGACAGGTTACACGGGTAAAGGTGAAACAAACCATCGGTTCTTCCGTAGCCGAGTACAACAAGTATTTCACGTATGACCAACGAGGTCGCATGTTGAAGATTGAACAACAGATCACGGGAGATAACACGAATGGTCGCATTACTCTGGTAGAGAATGTTTACGATGAATTGGGACGTGTATCTTCCTGCAAACTGCATAACGGCAAGGAAATTCAATCACACGAGTATAACGTGAACGGTAGCGTGGCAAGTGTATCCTCGCCGGCTTTCAGTTACACGTTGAATTACGATCAGGTAAACGTGAGCGGGGCTTCGGCTCGCTATGACGGGAATATAAACGCCATGACCTGGAAAAACGGGAATGGAACGGAGAAGGCATACGTGTATTCTTATGACCCGTTGGGACAGTTGGAATCAGCTTCTTACAAAGAGAAGAGCGGGTCTAGTTGGTCAAATACGCCCGGGAAATACAATGTTAGCGGACTCACGTATGACCTGAACGGAAACATGAAGAGTATCCGTCGTAATAATAGCAACGGTTCTGTCTTGCACGCGATAAACTATACTTACGGCACTACAAATAACGGGAACGCCATTAGCCAAATCACCCTTAATAACACGTCATCGGGGACTTACGTGTATGATAAAAATGGTAATATGACAACCGATGGGTACAGGGGCATCACGATAACTTACAATGATTTGGATTTACCGTCAGAAATAAGTAAAGGACAAACAAAAATTTCGTACATTTACAGTGCTAGAGGTGAGAAGTTAGCACAAGAGGTGGCAACATCATCGGGGAGTTCTTTGACTTATTATCGTGGGGGAATGGTGTATAATGGAAATGCTTTGGATTATATATTGCATCCGGCAGGAGTAACACGCAAAGTAAGTAGCGGCTACGTTTATGATTATTATTTGACAGACCATCTTGGTAGTACCAGGGTTGTCCTCGAAGCGAGTGGCAACACGCTTGTGCCTATACAGACGACAGAATATTACCCGTTTGGCTTGGCTTTCGCGAACAACAACCTGGATAAAAACAAGTACTTATTCAGCGGGAAAGAAATACAAAACGTGACTTTCGGCAACGAGATGTTGGGAATGTATGATTTCGGTTCCAGGTTTTACGATCCTCTATTGAGCAGATGGTTTTGCCAGGATCCAGCATCGCAATTAGCTAGTCCTTACGGGTATTGCGCAAATAATCCGATTGCATTGGTTGATCCTGATGGAGAATTCATTTTTGGGTATTTATCTGGTTGGTTCTGAGGACTCTTCAAAGGTAAAAATCCATTTAAAGAAGGTTTCAAAGCTGCTAGAAATGAAGCTAAAATCACATTGGGATTATTCAGATCAGGAGGAGACCAGAATTTCTTTCAATCAGCATGGGAAGTTGTTTCTCGTTTCACGTGGCAATTGCCTCAGACGTTAGTTGGGTATGGCTATGCAAATTACTTGAATTATACTTCTGATACCAAGATTGATTATTACGGGGGAACAACAACAATTAGTACTCCCGCGATGAAAAATGCAGTTACACTTGGTAACTATATAGCAGGAAATCCAGACCTTGAAGCAGATCCATCGAACTATTTATTCCAGCACGAGTTTGGGCACTATTTACAAAGTAAAAAGTATGGACCTGCTTATTTGACTGCTTTTGCAATTCCAAGTGGATTGAGCGTGGCTAAAGGTAACGATCATAAATTATTTCGTGTCGAGCAAGATGCAAATGCACGGGCGATTAAGTATTTTAATAAAAGAGGTGTGCTTGATTGGAAATTTGAAAAAAATCAAATTGGTGATAATCCCTACCTGTGGGATATGTCAAATATATACGAGAATGCTTCTACACGAAAATTCACAGATGAATTTAGTAGTATGCTTAACTCTGTGATGAAAAAAGCAAGTTTTGGAGATTATTTTGCTCTATTTACCACTCCTTTAGGTGTGTATACTATCGGGAATACGCATTACAATTCTTATGAAAATATTGATTGGTCTGTTGTAAACCTTAATCGAGCACTTAATGTATCAACTGGAATTAGAAGATAAAAAATATGATATTATGAAACAGTTAGTTGTATTATTACTTATTTTTATAAGTATTCTTAGTTGTAGACGCCCTAGTAATAAAGAAGGGCGTCATGAAATTCTTCGGATTAGGAATGATTCGGATAAAGATTTGTATTACATCTCAAATTATTGCGATAGTATTTTACCTATAGATAATTTCATGAAAGATGCTCAAACGTTAGTGAAAAGTAAAAGCCAAAAAAAGGAATATGAACTTGGAGGATTTGAACATGATTTTCGTTTTTGTCCATACTTTATAATACTTTTTGTAGATGCAGAACTAAAAGAAACTCCATATGATACGATCAGAAAGTATGATATGGTACTCTACAGACGAAGTTATACTTTAGAACAACTAGATTCATTAAACTGGACAGTTACTGTACCATAAATACAATATTAGTAAGTGAAACAATATAAAAAGTGAAAGTAAGTGAATCTTGGAAACGGGACAAAATATCCCGTTTCCATAAAGGTAATAAATATTATTAGCCAAATTGCGCTTAATAACACGTTCTCTAAAACTTACATATATGAAAAAATGGTAATATGACAACCGATGGGTACAGGGGCATCACGATAACTTACAATGATTTGGATTTACCGTCAGAAATAAGTAAAGGACAAACAAAAATTTCGTACATTTACAGTGCTAGAGGTGAGAAGTTAGCACAAGAGGTGGCAACATCATCGGGGAGTTCTTTGACTTATTATCGTGGGGGAATGGTGTATAATGGAAATGCTTTGGATTATATATTGCATCCGGCAGGAGTAACACGCAAAGTAAGTAGCGGCTACGTTTATGATTATTATTTGACAGACCATCTTGGTAGTACCAGGGTTGTCCTCGAAGCGAGTGGCAACACGCTTGTGCCTATACAGACGACAGAATATTACCCGTTTGGCTTGGCTTTCGCGAACAACAACCTGGATAAAAACAAGTACTTGTTCAGCGGGAAAGAAATACAAAACGTGACTTTCGGCAACGAGATGTTGGGAATGTATGATTTCGGTTCCAGGTTTTACGATCCTCTATTGAACAGATGGTTTTGCCAGGATCCAGCATCGCAGTTAGTTAGTCCTTACGGGTATTGCGCAAATAATCCCGTGATTAATATTGACCCGAACGGAGAACTATTTTGGGAAGCAGCTTTAATTGGTGCGGTTTTTGGCGGTTTTTGGAGTGGAATGAAAGCTGAATCTCAAGGAAAGAATTTTTGGTCTGGGGCATGGAAAGGGGCTTTAACCGGGTCTGTAGGTGGAGCTTTAGCTCAAGTCGGAGGAGCGGGTATGACTTTTGCCCAGAATTTACTTTTAGGAGTTGGCGAAGGGATGGCCACAGGAGCATTAGATGCTGCAATATGGAAAGAAAATGTATGGCAAGGAATGTTATGGGGCGGAGCAGGAGGAGCACTTTGGACAACATTGACATCTGAAAATTTAAAGAATTGGGGTAATGGGAAAGGATGGAAAACAAATGAAACGAGATTCAATGAAATGATCGGTTCTGGAATGGCAAAACAAGATATTCTTGATGAATTAGGTATAAATGCAGTTTATGATCCTAATAGAAAAACGCCTAAATATGTTTTAGATAACAATGAATATTGGGGATGTACAGACCCAAAAGGAAATATATACTTTGGAGATCGCGCTTTTGATTCATATCATGGACTTATTGGTACATACTATAAAGAATCATATCATCGAAATAATATACTTAGTGGTAAAGGAATTACTTATGCTGATGATCCTCCTGCCAACTACATGAGAATCTATCCAGAAGAAGCTTATGGCTTTAAGTATGCGCATATAAATAATGGTTTATATCCAAAATCCCCAGTCGGCTATATAAATCAAGCAAATGCCTATTGGATTCCTTTGCATGGAGTGAATTTTATTAAAGAGAATACATTATGGAGAAAAATTATTAATAATATATATAAAATTCCAAGAAGATGGTAAGATATATAAATACGATAAGTCTTTTACTTATAATGTTTTATGGCAAACAGATAAATGCCATAGATATAGTAAAGTTTAGTGATACCAATATCTCATTTATTAGTTCAAAGTTAGGACAGGATTCAATTATTCCTGTATCTAATGATAGTATTAATACTGATAATACCGACTACGAGGATTTCCCTATATTTGTCTATGATGCTATGCCATTTTTAAAAAAAGATTTGCGTAAATTCACAAAAAAGCATATGAATTATCCTTCTAAAGCGTTGAGAGATTCACTTGAAGGTTGGGTTTATGTAGAATTTATTGTTGATACATTAGGTTTTACAATCAACCATAAAGTTATTAGAGGAGTCCGTCAAGACATCGATGATGAAGCTTTAAGAATTGCTCGTTTGATAAAATTTGACAAGCCTGCATTGCAAAGGGGAAAACCTGTTGAAGTGAAATATTGTCTTCCTATTATCTTTGAATTACCCACGAAGAAAAAAGATCGGAGAAGAAAACATTTGTCAACTTTTTCTCTAAAAAAAACATTACATACGACATAATCAAGTCTGAATGAAACAGATTATCGTGTTATTATTGGTATTACTAGGAGCATTTAGTTGTAGACCTAAAAATAAAGAAGGGCGTCATGAAATCCTTCGAATTAGGAATGATTCAGATAAAGATTTGTATTATACTCAACTTGTGATACTCTATTATCCACTTATAATTTTATGGGACAAGCCCCTGCATTTATAAAAAGTAAAAGCCAAGTAAAAGAATATCGCATTGGAGGTTTTGAATATGATTTTCGTTTTTGTTCGTATCTAACACTACTTTTTATTGATGCAAAATTATTAAAAATTCCGTATGATACGATTAGAAAGTACGATATGGTACTCTACAGACGAAGTTATACTTTGGAACAACTGGATTCATTAGACTGGACAGTTACTGTACCATAAATGTAATATTAGTAGGTGAAATAAAATAGGAAATAAGTGAATCTTGGAAACGGGACAAAATATCCCGTTTCCATAAAGGTAATAATATTATTAGCCCAATTGCACTTAATAACACATTCTCTGAAACTTACGTGTATGATAAAAATGGTAATATGACAACCGATGGGTACAGGGGCATCACGATAACTTACAATGATTTGGATTTACCGTCAGAAATAAGTAAAGGACAAACAAAAATTTCGTACATTTACAGTGCTAGAGGTGAGAAGTTAGCACAAGAGGTGGCAACATCATCGGGGAGTTCTTTGACTTATTATCGTGGGGTAATGGTGTATAATGGAAATGCTTTGGATTATATATTGCATCCGGCAGGAGTAACACGCAAAGTAAGTAGCGGCTACGTTTATGATTATTATTTGACAGACCATCTTGGTAGTACCAGGGTTGTCCTCGAAGCGAGTGGCAACACGCTTGTGCCTATACAGACGACAGAATATTACCCGTTTGGCTTGGCTTTCGCGAACAACAACCTGGATAAAAACAAGTACTTATTCAGCGGGAAAGAAATACAAAACGTGACTTTCGGCAACGAGATGTTGGGAATGTATGATTTCGGTTCCAGGTTTTACGATCCTCTATTGAACAGATGGTTTTGCCAGGATCCAGCATCGCAGTTAGTTAGTCCTTACGGGTATTGCGCAAATAATCCCGTGATTAATATTGACCCGAACGGAGAACTATTTTGGGAAGCAGCTTTAATTGGTGCGGTTTTTGGCGGTTTTTGGAGTGGAATGAAAGCTGAATCTCAAGGAAAGAATTTTTGGTCTGGGGCATGGAAAGGGGCTTTAACCGGGTCTGTAGGTGGAGCTTTAGCTCAAGTCGGAGGAGCGGGTATGACTTTTGCCCAGAATTTACTTTTAGGAGTTGGCGAAGGGATGGCCACAGGAGCATTAGATGCTGCAATATGGAAAGAAAATGTATGGCAAGGAATGTTATGGGGCGGAGCAGGAGGAGCACTTTGGACAACATTGACATCTGAAAATTTAAAGAATTGGGGTAATGGGAAAGGATGGAAAACAAATGAAACGAGATTCAATGAAATGATCGGTTCTGGAATGGCAAAACAAGATATTCTTGATGAATTAGGTATAAATGCAGTTTATGATCCTAATAGAAAAACGCCTAAATATGTTTTAGATAACAATGAATATTGGGGATGTACAGACCCAAAAGGAAATATATACTTTGGAGATCGCGCTTTTGATTCATATCATGGACTTATTGGTACATACTATAAAGAATCATATCATCGAAATAATATACTTAGTGGTAAAGGAATTACTTATGCTGATGATCCTCCTGCCAACTACATGAGAATCTATCCAGAAGAAGCTTATGGCTTTAAGTATGCGCATATAAATAATGGTTTATATCCAAAATCCCCAGTCGGCTATATAAATCAAGCAAATGCCTATTGGATTCCTTTGCATGGAGTGAATTTTATTAAAGAGAATACATTATGGAGAAAAATTATTAATAATATATATAAAATTCCAAGAAGATGGTAAGATATATAAATACGATAAGTCTTTTACTTATAATGTTTTATGGCAAACAGATAAATGCCATAGATATAGTAAAGTTTAGTGATACCAATATCTCATTTATTAGTTCAAAGTTAGGACAGGATTCAATTATTCCTGTATCTAATGATAGTATTAATACTGATAATACCGACTACGAGGATTTCCCTATATTTGTCTATGATGCTATGCCATTTTTAAAAAAAGATTTGCGTAAATTCACAAAAAAGCATATGAATTATCCTTCTAAAGCGTTGAGAGATTCACTTGAAGGTTGGGTTTATGTAGAATTTATTGTTGATACATTAGGTTTTACAATCAACCATAAAGTTATTAGAGGAGTCCGTCAAGACATCGATGATGAAGCTTTAAGAATTGCTCGTTTGATAAAATTTGACAAGCCTGCATTGCAAAGGGGAAAACCTGTTGAAGTGAAATATTGTCTTCCTATTATCTTTGAATTACCCACGAAGAAAAAAGATCGGAGAAGAAAACATTTGTCAACTTTTTCTCTAAAAAAAACATTACATACGACATAATCAAGTCTGAATGAAACAGATTATCGTGTTATTATTGGTATTACTAGGAGCATTTAGTTGTAGACCTAAAAATAAAGAAGGGCGTCATGAAATCCTTCGAATTAGGAATGATTCAGATAAAGATTTATTTTATGATCGGGGAACTTGTGATACCTTATTATCCACTTATAATTTTATGGGACAAGCCCCTGCATTTATAAAAAGTAAAAGCCAAGTAAAAGAATATCGCATTGGAGGTTTTGAATATGATTTTCGTTTTTGTTCGTATCTAACACTACTTTTTATTGATGCAAAATTATTAAAAATTCCGTATGATACGAT
>NZ_LT594610.1:2098872-2198421 GCF_900091675.1 Butyricimonas sp. Marseille-P2440
ACCTGGAAAAACGGGAATGGAACGGAGAAGGCATACGTGTATTCTTATGACCCGTTGGGACAGTTGGAATCAGCTTCTTACAAAGAGAAGAGCGGGTCTAGTTGGTCAAATACGCCCGGGAAATACAATGTTAGCGGACTCACGTATGACCTGAACGGAAACATGAAGAGTATCCGTCGTAATAATAGCAACGGTTCTGTCTTGCACGCGATAAACTATACTTACGGCACTACAAATAACGGGAACGCCATTAGCCAAATCACCCTTAATAACACGTCATCGGGGACTTACGTGTATGATAAAAATGGTAATATGACAACCGATGGGTACAGGGGCATCACGATAACTTACAATGATTTGGATTTACCGTCAGAAATAAGTAAAGGACAAACAAAAATTTCGTACATTTACAGTGCTAGAGGTGAGAAGTTAGCACAAGAGGTGGCAACATCATCGGGGAGTTCTTTGACTTATTATCGTGGGGGAATGGTGTATAATGGAAATGCTTTGGATTATATATTGCATCCGGCAGGAGTAACACGCAAAGTAAGTAGCGGCTACGTTTATGATTATTATTTGACAGACCATCTTGGTAGTACCAGGGTTGTCCTCGAAGCGAGTGGCAACACGCTTGTGCCTATACAGACGACAGAATATTACCCGTTTGGCTTGGCTTTCGCGAACAACAACCTGGATAAAAACAAGTACTTATTCAGCGGGAAAGAAATACAAAACGTGACTTTCGGCAACGAGATGTTGGGAATGTATGATTTCGGTTCCAGGTTTTACGATCCTCTATTGAGCAGATGGTTTTGCCAGGATCCAGCATCGCAATTAGCTAGTCCTTACGGGTATTGCGCAAATAATCCGATTGCATTGGTTGATCCTGATGGAGAATTCATTTTTGGGTATTTATCTGGTTGGTTCTGAGGACTCTTCAAAGGTAAAAATCCATTTAAAGAAGGTTTCAAAGCTGCTAGAAATGAAGCTAAAATCACATTGGGATTATTCAGATCAGGAGGAGACCAGAATTTCTTTCAATCAGCATGGGAAGTTGTTTCTCGTTTCACGTGGCAATTGCCTCAGACGTTAGTTGGGTATGGCTATGCAAATTACTTGAATTATACTTCTGATACCAAGATTGATTATTACGGGGGAACAACAACAATTAGTACTCCCGCGATGAAAAATGCAGTTACACTTGGTAACTATATAGCAGGAAATCCAGACCTTGAAGCAGATCCATCGAACTATTTATTCCAGCACGAGTTTGGGCACTATTTACAAAGTAAAAAGTATGGACCTGCTTATTTGACTGCTTTTGCAATTCCAAGTGGATTGAGCGTGGCTAAAGGTAACGATCATAAATTATTTCGTGTCGAGCAAGATGCAAATGCACGGGCGATTAAGTATTTTAATAAAAGAGGTGTGCTTGATTGGAAATTTGAAAAAAATCAAATTGGTGATAATCCCTACCTGTGGGATATGTCAAATATATACGAGAATGCTTCTACACGAAAATTCACAGATGAATTTAGTAGTATGCTTAACTCTGTGATGAAAAAAGCAAGTTTTGGAGATTATTTTGCTCTATTTACCACTCCTTTAGGTGTGTATACTATCGGGAATACGCATTACAATTCTTATGAAAATATTGATTGGTCTGTTGTAAACCTTAATCGAGCACTTAATGTATCAACTGGAATTAGAAGATAAAAAATATGATATTATGAAACAGTTAGTTGTATTATTACTTATTTTTATAAGTATTCTTAGTTGTAGACGCCCTAGTAATAAAGAAGGGCGTCATGAAATTCTTCGGATTAGGAATGATTCGGATAAAGATTTGTATTACATCTCAAATTATTGCGATAGTATTTTACCTATAGATAATTTCATGAAAGATGCTCAAACGTTAGTGAAAAGTAAAAGCCAAAAAAAGGAATATGAACTTGGAGGATTTGAACATGATTTTCGTTTTTGTCCATACTTTATAATACTTTTTGTAGATGCAGAACTAAAAGAAACTCCATATGATACGATCAGAAAGTATGATATGGTACTCTACAGACGAAGTTATACTTTAGAACAACTAGATTCATTAAACTGGACAGTTACTGTACCATAAATACAATATTAGTAAGTGAAACAATATAAAAAGTGAAAGTAAGTGAATCTTGGAAACGGGACAAAATATCCCGTTTCCATAAAGGTAATAAATATTATTAGCCAAATTGCGCTTAATAACACGTTCTCTAAAACTTACATATATGAAAAAATGGTAATATGACAACCGATGGGTACAGGGGCATCACGATAACTTACAATGATTTGGATTTACCGTCAGAAATAAGTAAAGGACAAACAAAAATTTCGTACATTTACAGTGCTAGAGGTGAGAAGTTAGCACAAGAGGTGGCAACATCATCGGGGAGTTCTTTGACTTATTATCGTGGGGGAATGGTGTATAATGGAAATGCTTTGGATTATATATTGCATCCGGCAGGAGTAACACGCAAAGTAAGTAGCGGTTACGTTTATGATTATTATTTGACAGACCATCTTGGTAGTACCAGGGTTGTCCTCGAAGCGAGTGGCAACACGCTTGTGCCTATACAGACGACAGAATATTACCCGTTTGGCTTGGCTTTCGCGAACAACAACCTGGACAAAAACAAGTACTTGTTCAGCGGGAAAGAAATACAAAACGTGACTTTCGGCAACGAGATGTTGGGAATGTATGATTTCGGTTCCAGGTTTTACGATCCTCTATTGAGCAGATGGTTTTGCCAGGATCCAGCATCGCAATTAGCTAGTCCTTACGGGTATTGCGCAAATAATCCGATTGCATTGGTTGATCCTGATGGAGAATTCATTTTTGGGTATTTATCTGGTTGGTTCTGAGGACTCTTCAAAGGTAAAAATCCATTTAAAGAAGGTTTCAAAGCTGCTAGAAATGAAGCTAAAATCACATTGGGATTATTCAGATCAGGAGGAGACCAGAATTTCTTTCAATCAGCATGGGAAGTTGTTTCTCGTTTCACGTGGCAATTGCCTCAGACGTTAGTTGGGTATGGCTATGCAAATTACTTGAATTATACTTCTGATACCAAGATTGATTATTACGGGGGAACAACAACAATTAGTACTCCCGCGATGAAAAATGCAGTTACACTTGGTAACTATATAGCAGGAAATCCAGACCTTGAAGCAGATCCATCGAACTATTTATTCCAGCACGAGTTTGGGCACTATTTACAAAGTAAAAAGTATGGACCTGCTTATTTGACTGCTTTTGCAATTCCAAGTGGATTGAGCGTGGCTAAAGGTAACGATCATAAATTATTTCGTGTCGAGCAAGATGCAAATGCACGGGCGATTAAGTATTTTAATAAAAGAGGTGTGCTTGATTGGAAATTTGAAAAAAATCAAATTGGTGATAATCCCTACCTGTGGGATATGTCAAATATATACGAGAATGCTTCTACACGAAAATTCACAGATGAATTTAGTAGTATGCTTAACTCTGTGATGAAAAAAGCAAGTTTTGGAGATTATTTTGCTCTATTTACCACTCCTTTAGGTGTGTATACTATCGGGAATACGCATTACAATTCTTATGAAAATATTGATTGGTCTGTTGTAAACCTTAATCGAGCACTTAATGTATCAACTGGAATTAGAAGATAAAAAATATGATATTATGAAACAGTTAGTTGTATTATTACTTATTTTTATAAGTATTCTTAGTTGTAGACGCCCTAGTAATAAAGAAGGGCGTCATGAAATTCTTCGGATTAGGAATGATTCGGATAAAGATTTGTATTACATCTCAAATTATTGCGATAGTATTTTACCTATAGATAATTTCATGAAAGATGCTCAAACGTTAGTGAAAAGTAAAAGCCAAAAAAAGGAATATGAACTTGGAGGATTTGAACATGATTTTCGTTTTTGTCCATACTTTATAATACTTTTTGTAGATGCAGAACTAAAAGAAACTCCATATGATACGATCAGAAAGTATGATATGGTACTCTACAGACGAAGTTATACTTTAGAACAACTAGATTCATTAAACTGGACAGTTACTGTACCATAAATACAATATTAGTAAGTGAAACAATATAAAAAGTGAAAGTAAGTGAATCTTGGAAACGGGACAAAATATCCCGTTTCCATAAAGGTAATAAATATTATTAGCCAAATTGCGCTTAATAACACGTTCTCTAAAACTTACATATATGAAAAAATGGTAATATGACAACCGATGGGTACAGGGGCATCACGATAACTTACAATGATTTGGATTTACCGTCAGAAATAAGTAAAGGACAAACAAAAATTTCGTACATTTACAGTGCTAGAGGTGAGAAGTTAGCACAAGAGGTGGCAACATCATCGGGGAGTTCTTTGACTTATTATCGTGGGGGAATGGTGTATAATGGAAATGCTTTGGATTATATATTGCATCCGGCAGGAGTAACACGCAAAGTAAGTAGCGGCTACGTTTANTGATTATTATTTGACAGACCATCTTGGTAGTACCAGGGTTGTCCTCGAAGCGAGTGGCAACACGCTTGTGCCTATACAGACGACAGAATATTACCCGTTTGGCTTGGCTTTCGCGAACAACAACCTGGACAAGAACAAAATGTATGAAGCCGAGGGTTATTGGGGTAAAACAACTTCCTCAGGAGATATTTTTTATGGAGACTATGCATTTGATAACTATGCCATTTTGAAAGAAACATATATGAAAGAAAGCTATCATGCAAATAGAATTAAAAAAGGATTACCTATACCCGCTGTCCCTGATGGAGTTCCCTCTAAGTATTTAGAAGAAATAAATGGATATTTATATGCCTACAAAAATAGAGGATTGTATGGAAGAGGGAGCAAAAATATTCCATGGCAAGGAATAAATCATTACAAATTTCAATTAGAACTTTTTGATGTAAAAACCCCTAATTATCCTAAAAGTTTTATATACAAAATTTCAAGAAGATGGTAAAGAAAAGTATATTATTAAGTGTTATGTTTTTCATAATTTTGAATGTCCAAGCAATACATAAGTTCAATTGTAAGATTGAGGTTGCGGATACAACTAAGTTTAGTGATGATCTTATTACTTATATAAGTACTTCTCCTGTGTTTGACGGAGATATAGAAGGATTTATAAATAAAGAATTAATATATCCTCCACAAGCTTTAGCTGATTCTTTAGAAGGGGTTGTATATGTCAGTTTGTATATTGATACATTAGGGCAAACATTTAATCATTCTATAACACGGGGTATAAACCCAGAATTGGATCAAGAAGCATTAAGGGTTGCGAAATTAATACATTTCAAAAAACCCGCAATGCAAAAAGAAAAAACAATTATAGTTCCTTTGATCGTACCTGTTCGTTTTAGACTTTCTGACATTCAATACTTATTGAATAGGCAAAATAGAGCATCTAATCAATTGGAAATTTTTATCCAATATCCAATTGTAAAACATTGTCATAATTGTTGGACTATATCATTTGAGATTGCAAAAGATACTTTACATATAAACAAAATAACTTATACGATCTTTTTCAAATCTAAAAAAGATCGTTGTTTTATAGTGCAAATATCAAAAGAATCCGAGATTTTAAGTTTTTCAAATAATCAACGTATTGATAACAATACATATACAAGCAAATATGGTTGCATTTTTTATAAGGAGAAAGATATCGAATTATTAAGCTCCTTAAAAAAACAAAAGAATATAGGTCTAAACTTTTTTAAAATGAACAATGTTGAACGTTTAAAATATCTTGATTATCTATATTACAAGTACAACAAGAACTTGTAAGTATTTATTTAAAAACATAAAATTCTTCAGATCAAAAATGATTCAAATAAAGGTATGCTTCAACTTTAGCCTACACAAATGGCTTTCGACCAGATTTATTTCATATCATTTAATACAAAAATAAAATGAGAGCAATTATATTATTATTAATTAGTTTTAGTATTTGGGGATTGTTAGGAATGAAGGCAAATAAAAAAGAAATGTTTATTCGTTACATTCCTACAAAAACTCCAACGGATTTATCGATTGTTTTTATGTCTGTTGATAGTGCAGGAGTGATGAACGAAACAATGTATAAAATTCATTATAAACGAATATTATCTGACAAGTATAATATCTCAAGAATAAAAAAATATGATTTACAATTTAATGATTCGATAGAAAGACTGAAAAATGGTAATATCCGTACCAAGAAAACAGGACATGAATATTTGAGTAATGAGAATTATCGTTGTAGTCAGTATACTTTTCTTGATTCAGTGTTATTTGGAAATGAATACATATCTGGATATCATCAAGATCGTTCAAGAATACTTGATAGTCTTTATTTAAATCAAAATAAGTGATAAAGATGTGATTGTTGAACTTATGACTTAGTATATGTTATACTGAAAAATGATTTTTGAATTGAGCAAGGAGGGAATTTGTTTTTCTCCTTTGCTCATGATTTCGTGGGACAGGTTATTTACATGGAATGAATTTATTAAAGAGAATACATTGTGGAGAAAAATTATTAATAATATATATAAAATTCCAAGAAGATGGTAAGATACACAAACATGATAAGTCTTTTGCTTATAACATTTTATAGCAAACAGATAAATGATATGAATATAGTGAAGTATGGTTATACCAATACCTCATTTATTAGTCCAAAGTTAGGACTGGATTCAATTGTTCCAGTATCCAATGATAGTATTAGTAGTGATAGTACTGACTACGAGGATTATCTTATATTTGTTTATGATGATATGCCATCTACAAAAAAAGATTTGTGTAAATTTATAAAAAAGCAAATGAATTATCCTCCTAAAGCATTGAGAGATTCACTTGAAGGTCGGGTTTATGTAGAATGTATTGTTGATACATTAGGTTTTACAATCAACCATAAAATTATTAGAGGAGTCCGTCAAGACATCGATGATGAAGCTTTAAGAATTGCTCGTTTGATAAAATTTGACAAGCCTGCATTGCAAAGGGGAAAACCTGTTGAAGTGAAATATTGTCTTCCTATTATCTTTGAATTACCCACGAAGAAAAAAGATCGGAGAAGAAAACATTTGTCAACTTTTTGAATAAAAAAACATTACATACGACATAATCAAGTCTGAATGAAACAGATTATCGTGTTATTATTGGTATTACTAGGAGCATTTAGTTGTAGACCTAAAAATAAGGAAGGGCGTCATGAAATCCTTCGAATTAGGAATGATTCGGATAAAGATTTATTTTATGATCGGGGAACTTGTGATACCTTGCTACCAATTTATAATTTCATGGGACAAGCCCCTGCATTTATAAAAAGTAAAAGCCAAGTAAAAGAATATCGCATTGGAGGTTTTGAATATGATTTTCGTTTTTGTTCGTATCTAACACTACTTTTTATTGATGCAAAATTATTAAAAATTCCGTATGATACGATCAGAAAGTATGATATGGTACTCTACAGACGAAGTTATACTTTGGAACAACTGGATTCATTAAACTGGACAGTTACTGTACCATAAATGTAATATTAGTAGGTGAAATAAAAATCCCCTCTGGCATTTTGATTCCGAGGTGACAACAGCCCGTTATTACATCCCTTCGTTCAACCTGAGCGATGCTCATTGGAATGTTGTTTCACGGGCGGCAGACGGCCAGAACGGCAAGGGTATTAGTATCATTCGCCCGGGGCACGCTTGGTGGAAACGCCTCCGTCCGGCGGTAGAAAAGTAACCGGGAATCATCCGTGGGCAAAATAGACAACAATTTGTTCGCTTACACGCGAATGGGTAAAATCATCCCGCGTAAGTCCCCCGGTAAACACAAAAAAATGTGATACAATCTCAGTTCCTATTTAGTTATTCAACTGACACAAAGGTAAAAGCAAAGCCCCGCAACATATTTGCCGCGAGGCTCAATTTGCTTTGTTCTGGAGTCCGGTTCTTATTTTTCTTTCAGGACTTTTTTGAAGAACGTATCTATTTTATCGAAAGGAATCACTTCAAGATTGTCGTACAAATCGACATGGTTAGCTCCCGGAATAATCAGCAGTTCCTTGTTATCGCCTGTCAGCCGCTTGTAGGCATCCTCGCTGAAATAGCGAGAATGAGCTTCAGCGCCGTGTATCATCAGCACGGCATTACGGATCTCGCCGATATAGGAAAGAAGGGGCATATTGATAAATGCCAGAGAACTGGTCTTGTTAATTCCTTTGTTGGAATTGGGGGAACGACGGTGATAGCCTCGCTCCGTTTTGTAATAGTCGTGGTACTGACGGACGAAAAGCGGGGCATCTTCCGGAACGGGATCTACCACGCCACCGTCGCGTTCGTAACTACCGTTACGGTAATCTTCGGTACGCTGGGCATTGAGCCGTTCGCGTAGCTTGTAACGGTCGTCCGCCGACATGGTATCGAAATAACCGTTGGCATTCACACGGCTCATGTCATACATGGTGGAAGTAACGGTCGCTTTGATACGCGGGTCGTTGGCCGCGGCATTAAGAGCGAACCCACCCCAGCCGCAGATGCCAAGGATACCAATACGCTCCGAATCGACATCCTCACGGGTGGTCAGGTAATCGACCGCCGCGCTGAAATCGTCAGTACTGATTTCAGGTGAGGTCAAGTTGCGAGGCATGCCGCCGCTCTCGCCGTAAAACGAGGGATCGAAAGCAATGGTCAGGAATCCCCGCTCGGCAAGAGCCTGGGCGTAACGTCCCGACACCTGCTCTTTGACAGCCCCGTAAGGACCGCTTACGGCGATAGCGGGCAAAGTACCTTGCACGTTTTTCGGCTTGTACATGTCTGCGGCAAGCGTGATGCCGTAGCGATTATGGAACGTGATTTTTGTATGTTCCACTTTGTCACTTTGCGGGAATGTCTTGTCCCACTCCCGCGTTAATTCCAATGTTTCCATATCTGTTGATTTTATCTTCTTTTCCTTATTACTCACGCTGCAACTCGTAAAAGCCAGCAACGTCATGATAGCAAATGCTTGTATCTTCATAATCTGCTTGGATTCATATTATTTCATCTTGTAGCGCAGCCAGACTATATCCGTCGGCCACCGCTCCACGCTTTCCAGTTTCAGACGGAACGGGTTGCATCCCGTGTCGGCTATACCGTCGAAAACGGCCGTCTGCCCTTTGCGCCCGTCAATGCCGGGGGCTACCATGATACTGACCTCGTCGATCAGTCCAGCCTCCAGAAATCCGCCGCAGATATGCCCGCCCCCGACGATTGCAAGGCGTTTAACCCCGAAATGCTCGGACAGAGCTTCCATAGCTTTAGGCAGATCAATTCGTCCTTTTCCGACCGCAATCCAAGAAATACCTTGTTGCCGAAGTGTTTCCAGATACGCTTCGGATACTTCTTCACTGACGATGCAGAGTAACGGATGCCCGTCAGCCTCATTCGCCTGCCAGCGCAGTTTCCCACGCGTATCCACTACAATGGTGTATTCATCCGATTCTCGGGCAACATAAATGGAAGTCCTGCCTATCGGGGTTCCCTCCATTCGGGAAGATTCCTCTTTGACAGCCGTACATTCCAAAGCGGTAGTCACTCGCCCGGAAAGTTTCGAGCAAGAACCGAGTTTCTCCAACGCGATATAGTATTCGTCCGCACTCAGTTGCCCGACCATCGGGCAGTCGATGCGGCCATCGACGGATGTCATCATGTGACTGATAATGTAAGGTTTCATATTTTACTGTTTTATAATAATCTGGAACAAAGGTAGCTCCGTTTAGCCGATTCGTCATTAGACAGATTACGGATTGAGCTACCATTTTTACCGATTTTAGTGTCCGACCTGTTTTTGCTGTTCGGCGTTGTAACGATCTCCCACAACCGGAATGGCAACCACCGTATCTTCCAGTTCTCTCCACTCTTCCGGAGAGAAGGAAAATTCAAGCGTGCGCAGATTCTCTTCCAAATGCGACAGTTTCGTCGTTCCGGGAATCGGCACGATCCACGGCGGCTGATGTTCATTTTATTATCTTCTTTCATGGTTTCCATAAATCTTCATGTTTTAATGTTCTGCTACAAAGTTAAAAAAAGAGCCTCGCAACATCTTTGCTGCGAGGCTCAAAACACTTTGTCGGGAAGTTCACTCCGTTAAAATCACATGCCGTTTTTTATATGCTTGATCACTTTGGCAGGATTCCCGGCAACAATAGTGTCAGGCTCTACATCGCACGTCACGACACTGCCGGCCCCGACCACCGCATTCTCACCAACGGTAACACCTGGAAGAATCGTCACACCGGCTCCGATCCACGCCCGTCGGCAGATATGTATAGGCTTGCAGGTAATTACCCACCTATTTTCCAAATCGTGATTATTGGAGATAAATTCTTCCATAAACTTACTTGCTTGCCTGTTTCGCCCATTCTCCAGCTTGCTTTACACCTCCATTAAGCAGTCTGCCCTCTTTCCACACGATTTTCGGGTAGAGTTTCTTGAGCTGTTTGACACTGCCCATTATCGAACTTCCGCCGGAAGTGGCGAACGGAATGACAGTTTTACCGGAGAAGTCGTATTTTTCGAGGAACGTATTGACCGGACGCGGACACAAATCCCACCAAATCGGATACCCCACGAATATCACGTCATAATCTTTCGGGGCAACAGATTCACCGCCCAATTCCGGTCGTGAATTCTCGGTATTCATTTCAACCGAACTTCGGCTTTTCTTGTTGTTCCAATCGAGGTCGGCTGATGTGTAGGCTTTAGCGGGAGTTATCCGGTAAAGTTTGCCGCCGGTTGCTTTGGCAATGGCATCCGCTACTTTTTCAGTTGTTCCGGTGCAGGAAAAATAGGCGACAAGGATTTTTTTGTTCGATGACGCACTGGTGTCCGTGACTTGTTTCTGCGCATTTGCCGCGCCGCTGAAACTGATAAGGCTCATAATTATCAATATTACGTGTTTCATCTCATTTTAATTTTGAATATTCTTTATCACTTACAGGCTCAAGCCATTCGTTGCTGTTATTCTCACCGGGGACCTCAATGGCAAGGTGGGAAAACCAACTGTCGGGAGCCGCTCCGTGCCAGTGTTTCACGCCCGCCGGAATATGGATAGCATCACCGGGCCGCAATTCGACCGCCTCTTTTCCCCATTCCTGATAATAACCGCGGCCTCCCACGCATACGAGCGTCTGTCCGCCGCCTTTCGTGGCGTGGTGTACATGCCAGTTGTTGCGGCAACCCGGCTCAAAAGTGACATTTACGACAGGAACGCCAGCCGTCACCACGGGCGCAACATAGCTTTGTCCGATAAAATACTTGGCATAGGCATCATTCGGCTTGCCGACTGGAAAAATGATGGTTTGTGCATATGCTTCGAGCGAATCGACTGCAGTACTATCGGCATTTTCGGTCCAAACTTCTTTTGCCATACGAAAAGCTGCCCATGCCTTGGGCCAGCCTGCATAGAAGGCGGCATGGGTGAGGATTTCGGCCATTTCGGTTTTGCTTACTCCGTTTTTTTTGGCCGATTCAAGGTGATACTTGAACGAAGAGTCGGTCAATCCCTGCGACATGAGGGCGACCACCGTTACGATGGAACGGTCACGGAGCGAAAGCAGGTCGTTGCGGCTCCAGACCTCCCCGAAAAGGATGTCGTCATTGAGATGCGCGAACTCGGGAGCGAACTCGCCGAGCGCGTCACGTCCGGCTGTTTGCTTGATTTTTACTTGTGATCTTGCCATGATTGGAAATATTAAAGTTAATAATAAAACCAATGAAGTTACTTTTGTTTTCATACCGTTTGATTTTAATTCTACTTTTTATGGAGATCGGCATTCGATTCTCAAATGCAAAGATACGAAACAAGCCTTGCAGCAACTTTGCTGTAAAGCTCAAACTTCTTTGTCAGGAGGTTCATTTTACCAAGATGGAGCTGCCCCGTATGCCTCCTTGTATATTTTGGAGAAATGCGACAAGTTTTTGAAACCTACGTCGAAGCAGACTTCTGTTACCTTCTTTTTCCCCGATTTGATCAAGTCATGAGCAGCTTCGAGGCGCCGTTTGATGATCCATTTTTGAGGTGTCAGGTTACTCACTTTGGCAAAATCCCGTTTGAACGTGGCCAGGCTGCGCCCCGTGTAGCTTGCGATTTCCTCCATCGACAAGTCGCACATATAGTTCTCGTTCAGGTAATCGAGAATGTCTATTTTCCAAGGTTCGACGAAATCGAACAGCGAAGCATAAAGGTTCCTGTCCGTGTTGAGTAAGACATAGACGCCCTCGACCATCTTCAATTTCAGAATATCCTCCGAAGGCTTCTCTCCGGCATCGAAATAAGGGACAAGCGACTCGAACAGAGAGCGGATATCCGGTCGGTTGTTCGGCAACACACGCAGACTCACCTTTTCGCGCTTTGAATCAACAGGAATCTCTTGACGGTTGAGTGTTTGGTAAAACTCCCGAAGAAAAGCCCTTGAAAATTTCAACGTGATAGAGCGATAGGGTTCCTCATCCTTTACGTGTTTCTGTAACCACATCCTGTTGTCACGTCGCATGAAAGCGCAATCCCCCGGGTGCAAAACCGTTTTCTTTCCACATTCCTCGATTTCCAATTCTCCGGAACACAGATAAATAAGCGTATGTTCCCGATTTTCGTGGGCGCATCTCCGGTCATCGGTAAAATAACTCGCTATAAGCACATTCGAGCAATTGAATACATCAAGTTTTTCCATATCCTTGGCTTCTTATTTTTGCAAAAATAGTGCATTATTTTCAGACATTGTTTGTTATAGGGATCATTTTGAAGTCAAACATTTTTTTTCATTTTCAATTGAATTTTGTCACCCATTTTCCGTTTTTTCCTGTCGTAAATAGGGTCTTTAAAATAAAAAGAGAATTGAAGTACCCTATTTTAACCTTTCGTTCGTTATAAACGAGAAAGAGAAAATATAACTAAACTAATAACAGGAACATGACGAAAAGATTCATCTTTATCTGTTGCGTTTTGCTATTTGGCGGAAGCCTTAGCGCGCAAGAACTCACGGCAAAACAAATTCTGGAAAAAGTGACCAGCAACAAACAAGGAGAGACCCTTTACTCGGAAGTCACCATGACCATCGTGCGCCCGACGTGGACGCGGGTTGTAGGCATAAAGAACTGGACAAAAGGAGAAAAGTACTCCCTGATCCTGATCACTTCGCCAGCAAAAGACAAGGGACAGGCTTTCCTGAAAAGGGATAAAGACTTGTGGAACTGGATGCCGAGCATCGACCGGATGGTAAAAATGTCCTCCTCCGTCATGGGACAATCGTGGATGGGAAGCGATTTCACGAACGATGATATGACAAAACACTCGTCCAAGCTGGAAGATTACACCCACGAGCTGAACGGAACGGAAAACGTGAGGGGCGACGAGTGCTACAAACTGACTCTCGTTCCCAGGGAAGAGGCGGCAGTGGTGTGGGGAAAGATCGTCATGTGGATTACCAAAAAAGATTTTATCGAGGTGAAATCGGAATTTTATGATGAAGATGGTGTTCTGATCAATACTTATAACGGCTACGACATCAAGGAATACCAGGGACGGAAGATTCCTTCCCGGCTGGAAGTGGTCCCGGCAGACAAGCCGAACCAGAAGACCGTCCTGACCGTGCTCAAGAACGACTTCAACAAACCCATGAGTGACGACTTCTTTTCCCAACAAAACATGAAAAAACTTAGATAACATGATAAAACTCGCCTGGCGAAATATATGGCGCAACTCCCGGAGAACCTGTATCACGGTTGCCTCCGTGTTTTCAGCCGTACTATTCAGCATATTAACCATATCCCTATCCGACGGGAGCTGGAACAAGCTCATGGACAACCTCCTGCGTACCCAAGTCGGACACATCGAAATTCACCAGAAAGGATACCGGGAGGAGAAAACGATAGACAATTACATGACGATGGACGAGGCCACGATCGAGAAATTGCGTACCCTGCCCCACATCACGAACGTATCGCCGAGGGTGGAAACTTTTGCCATGGCTTCCTCCGACAAGACCACGAAAGGGGTCGGCATCGTGGGGATCGACCCCGTGCAGGAAGACTACAAATCTTCGCTATCCCAACGTATCGTCAAGGGCAATTACCTGAAACAGGATGATGACGGCGTCCTGCTCGGCAAAGGGTTGAGCGAATTCCTGCAAGTGCAGGTCGGCGACACGATTGCCCTCATGGGACAAGGCTACCACGGCACGAATGCCATCGGGTTGTTTCCCGTCCGGGGCATCGTGTCTATCATTATCCCGGAAATGGACAAAGGCTTTATATACATGACACTCCCGAGCGCCCATTCGTATATCAACATGGAGGACGGGTACAGCGGGATGCTCATTTCCATTGACAAAGACGAGAACTTGGAAAAAGCACGCGACGCCGTGTTGACCTCCATAGATGCCTCCCCGTATGACGTGATGCGCTGGCAAGAATCCATGGAAAACCTGCTGACGCAATCAAGAGCGAATAAAGTATTTTCCAAAATCATCATGTTCATCCTGTACGTGATCGTGGGATTCGGAATCCTGGGAACCGTGATCATGATGACGAACGAACGCAGGCACGAGTTCGGGGTGGTCGTCGCCCTGGGCATGAAACGGCAAACGCTGTCGAACGTCGTGTGCATGGAGTTGTTCTTCATGACGCTTCTGGGGGCTTGCCTGGCAATAGCGGTCAGCATCCCGATCACGTTCTATTTCAGCTACTACCCCATCCGACTCACGGGAGAACTGGCAAAAATCGCGCTCGGGTACGGCATGGAACCCGTGATCCCCATGGCTACCAGCGCGCACATTTACATCAACCAGGCGCTGGTCATTCTATTTATCACGTGCCTGACGATCACGTACCCCATCAGTAAAATACTTCAACTCAAAGTCAATAAAGCCATTCGCCCATGAAAATAACACTCATGCTGATGCGCCTGTCATGGAAAAACATCTGGCGCAACAAATTCCGCAGTATATTGATCCTTAGCGCAATTGCCATCGGACTCTTTGCCGGGACCTTCACGGTCGCGTTCATCGCGGGCTGGGGACGTGCCACGATCGAAACGGAAATATGCAACCAACTATCGCACACGCAAATACACACGCCTGACTTCAGTTACAATTACGATATCAATTCCTATTTCCTCGAGGATCGGATAGCCCCGGTCGTTGACTCGGTAACCCACTTGAATAGCATCAGTTACAGGTTGAAACTATACGGGGTACTTGCTTCCGCCTCCAACACCGTGGGGACGTTCGTCCATGCTATCGACCCGGAGGAAGAAAAGGCGACCACCACGATCTACCAGTATATCCCCGATTCACTCGGTACATTCCTGGAAAAGGGTAAATTACCCATCGTGATCAGCCAAAGGACGGCAAAGAAACTGAACGCCCGCTTAAAGACCAAAGTGGTGCTCTCGCTCCAGGACGTCAACGGCGATATGCAAAGCGTGGCATTCCGCGTGGGAGGAATCTTCAAGACAAACAACAGCATATTTGACGAATCCACTATATTCGTGCGAAAAAGCGATATTCTTCCCTACACGGGGCTACCGGAAGGCGTGGCGCACGAGGCCGCCATCCTCGCCAACAACGTCAGTACCGGCAAGGAAATCACGAAAGCCTTGGGTAAAGCCCTTCCCGACATGGATGTGCAAGGCTGGAACGAATTGCAACCGGCTCTCGGGCTTATTCACGCGTGGACAGACCTGATCAACGTGATTATCTTATCCATATTCCTCGTGGCGCTCTCTTTCGGTATCGTGAACACGATGCTTATGGCCGTGCTGGAACGCACGAAAGAATTGGGCGTGCTTGCCTGCATCGGGATGAACAAAAGGAATATATTCAAGATGGTGATGTTTGAAACGCTGTGCCTGACCGTCGTGGGCAGCGGGATAGGCATCTTGCTGGCGTCGTGGGTCATCGGGTACACGGGAGAACACGGCATAGACCTCGGGTTCATGCTCAATGCCAATTACGAACGCTTCGGGTTTAGCTCGGTGGTTTACCCGATACTGGAAACCCGGGCTTTCCTGGAGATCATCGCACTCGTGGTCATTACCGGTATTATATCAGCGATCTACCCCGCCCGGAAAGCATTGAAGATCAATTCCTGGGAAGCTACAAAATGTTAACAACTAAAACCAATACCATTATGCCAATCATAGAAACCATTAATTTATACAAGACATACAAAGAACAAACGTCTGAAGTACACGCCGTTGACAACGTAAATATCAGTATTACCGAGGGGGAATTCACAGCCATCGTGGGTCCCTCCGGCTCCGGCAAGACCACTCTGCTGAACCTGATCGGGGGATTGGATACCCCAACTTCCGGGAATCTGTTTATTGACGGGCAAGACATCTCGCGCTTGAAACCCAAGGAAATGGTAGATTTCCGGTTGCACCATATCGGGTTCGTGTTCCAGTCGTTCAACCTTATCCCCGTGCTAAGCGCCAAAGAAAATGTCGCTTTTGTCATGGAACTGCAAGGACGGAAAAAAGGTGAACGGGACACGCGGGCACAAGAACTGCTGGAAGCCGTGGGGCTTGGCGACCGGGCAAACAGCCGCCCTTCCAAACTTTCCGGCGGACAACAGCAGCGTGTGGCGGTGGCTCGTGCCCTGGCATCGAAACCCAAATTCATCCTTGCCGACGAGCCTACCGCGAACCTGGATAGCAAATCCGCCGAGAACCTTTTGGACATGATGGAAAAACTCAACCAGAAAGAGAATGTCACGTTCGTGTTCTCGACACACGACCCGCGGATCATGGCAAAAGCAAGGCGGATCATCACCCTCGAAGACGGTAAAATCATTAACGACATCGTGAAATGAAAAAATATATTGTTCTTTTTTGTGTTATCATTTCATCCCAAGACCTCTTCTCGCAAGAGGTCGGCAAGATCGAATTCACAGGCTACGTGAACGAAATGTTTTCCGTGTTCACCGAGAATTTGGATAATTCATGGTACTGGCAAAACACCGTGCACAACCGCCTGACGTTCGGTTGGCAACCCGGAGAATACTGGAGAATCGACGCCGGCATACGAAACCGATTGTTTAGCGGCGACTTTCTCGATATTCCCGGGTACGCCAAAAACATGGGAAAAGACAATGGCTACATGGACTTGTCGTGGAACATCATGGACAAGAAAAACGCCCTGCTGAACATGGCGTGCGACCGGCTCTATCTCACGTTCGAGAAAGAAAAATGGTGCCTGAAACTGGGACGCCAACGGGTAAACTGGGGACAGACGTTCGTGTGGAACGCGAACGACCTGTTCAATAGCTACTCGTTCTTTGATTTCGACTACATCGAACGTCCCGGCTGCGATGCTTTCCGGGGAACGTATTACCACAACGCCACCTCTTTCAGCGAAGTGGTCGTTTCCCTCGACCATTCCAAAAAGGTCACCGCCGCCCTTTTACACCACGGCACGATCAAGAACTTTGACTACCAAGTTATGACCGGTATTCAAGCGGAAGACGATTATGTCGTGGGAGGCGCTTTCACGGGAGATGTAAAAGGAGTGAATTTACGCGGGGAATTTGCTTACCGGCAGCCTTTGGACAATTTCGGCAAATCAACCGGGATTATTGAAGCCTCTTTCGGAGCCGACTACCTGTTCTCCAATCAACTGATGTTGCAGGGCGAGGTCATGTACAACAATAAAGGAAGCATCTTCTCGGCAAATAATATCCTCAACCTCATACTCCATCCCTCGTCGGCAAACATCATGAGTGCCATGAATAGCTGGAACGTGGTCGGCATGGTATTCTATCCCCCGACCGACCGCCTGTCCCTGTCCATTTCGGGGATGTATATGTCCGGGTTGGAAACCTGTTTCGCCGGGGTGATCATGGATTATTCCCTGTGGAGGAATCTTGATTTCTCGGTCATCTCGCAATACTTCACGACCGTGGGCGACACGATTCCCATTGACGCGAGGGCTTGGTTCGGTTTCGCCCGTTTAAAATTTTCGTTCTAAAGTAATGATTCATTCAAAAAAACTATATATTTGCAGTCGCAAATCATTCTTGGAACAAAGGGGAGATACCAAAGTGGCCAACTGGGGCTGACTGTAACTCAGCTGACATCGTCTTCGTAGGTTCGAATCCTGCTCTCCCCACGAGTAAAAAAACACCTCGGGTGAGGTGTTTTTTCCTATCTAACTAGGAACTAATACTATAGCAAACAGTTATCACATTCTATACACGCTCGAATTAGAGTCTTATCAAATTCGTCCCCGAAGGACTTTGAAAGGAGTTTGTAAGGAGTTTGAAAGGACTTTGTACCGGAACTACACCGGAAATTCAACGGGATTACACCGTGATTTCCTGGAAAAAAACACCTGGAGTTTCGGAAGTCAAAACGGCGACAAACAGCTGCAAAAGAAGCTCACGCACGTTACCAGACGTTCGTGTGTATCCGCTCCTCGACGTCGATTTCTTTTTGTTTGGGCAGAAAGGCGTTTTTCGCAGGATAACCCATCGTAAGCAGACAGGTGAACTCGTAGTCTTCTGGGGCGCCGACAATCTTCTTGATTTTTTCTACTTCGTCGGCAACAGGAATATGGAACACGGTCCCCAATCCTTCGGCAGTGGCGGCGAGCAGCATATTCTCCAACGAGCACCATGCCGAAGCAAAGTAGTTGAGCGAGCTTTGCTCTTTAGGTTGTAGCAGCGGACTTTGTTTCTGGCGGAAGAAAGGCAGGATCAGCACTCCGCTCTGCACCAGCATACGCTGTTGCTTGGGCAGGGCATCGGCAAACATATCCATCTTGTCCTTGTCGCCTGATTCGTCCACTTCATGCACCAGTTTCGTGAATGCCGCCATATTTTTGGCAAGCGGTTCAATTACTTTAGCAATGTTTTCACGTCCGCGCACCACGATGAACTCAAGCTGGCGCAGATGGTCGTTTGTCGGGGCTTTAAATGCCGCACCGATTACTCTTTTAAGGATTTCATCACTTACTTCACGGTCGGAATAGTCGCGATACGTGCGGCGTTTCTCCAATACTTCGTACAATTCCATAATGATATTATTTTGGTTTTACATATTGTTTTCGAGTGCAAAATTAGATATTCATGTTGTCTGCCATTTGTATTATTGTATCAAAAACTTGTTGCATATTTGCATCAAAATTTTGTTTCATGGAAGATACAGCCATACCATACAAGCTGCCTGAAGTGGAGAATCATTCGTTTTTCTTCATCGACCAGCGGGTGGAGCCGAGCCTCGAAGCCAAGCTCCATCGGCATGACGCATGGGAGTTATATTATGTTGTTCATGGACGAGGTAACCGGGTGGCAGGAGATACTTTACAACCTTTTGAAGCAGGAAATGTGGTACTGATACCACCTTCAATGCTTCACCGTTGGGAATATGAACCGAAGTCAATAGACGAGGACGGTCGCGTGCGTTATCTGATGGTGGCTTTCAGCCATTCGTTCGTTGAACGGTGTATGGAAGTGTTCCCGGAATTAAGGAACAGATTGGCTGGAGTAACATTCCCGACAGACGCGATGAAATACGGAACTGAAAGTTCACGGATTATCCGTAAAGCTTTGTTGGAAATAAATGAGATGAATGAGCTTGAACGATTGTGTGCAATGTTCCGCCTTCTACCTGTTGTATTTACCTCGTCAGACTGTACGTTTGCGGGGAGACCTATGCGTATCGAGAAAGACGCACGGCGTATGCAGCAGATTTCGGCGTACGTTATGAAGCACTACGTTCATTCCATCACGCTGGATGATATAGCAGCAGAAGTTGGGATGAATCGTTCTGCATTCTGTTCTTATTTTAAGCGGTGTAAGGGAATGACATTTTCTCAGTTCGTCACACGGTATCGATTGAACACCGCTTGTGAGTTATTGAAACACTCTCAAAAGAGCGTGTCGGAAATCTGTTATTTGGTCGGATTCAACGACCTCCCTCATTTCGTAAGAGTGTTTACAAGTTCTATCGGGATGCCACCATCAAAATATAGAAAATCGTTTTAATCGAATTAATCTATTATTGATACTTCCGATCTTCTCCCAAATATTCTTCCTTGAATATGTTCACGCAGAACGCAAAAATAGCCAACAACAAAGGTCCGAAAATCACTCCCATGAACCCGAATAAGGAAAGCCCGATAATCACGCCGAAAATCGTGATCAGGGGATGCGTGTCCGCCATCTTTTTCTGCAACATGAACCGTACAAGGTTATCGACATTGGCTATCACGATGACCGCGTAAACAGCCAAGCCGATGGCTGCCCCCCAATGCCCGGTCATCCCCATGTACAATGCCAGGGGAGCCCATACCAGAGCGGTCCCCACGATCGGGATGACCGTGGCAAAGCAGGAAAGGAATCCCCAAAGCAACGGGCTCGGGACACCGAAAATGAAGTACCCGATCATTGCCACCACGCCTTGAATCAATGCCAGTAACGGTATGCCAATGGCGTTCGACTTCACGATCATATTGAACTCGTGCAATATACTCTGTTTATTCCGCTTGTTAAATGGCAAAATATCGCTCACGTATTCCTCCATCTTGGTTCCCCCGATCAACATGAAATAGAGCACGAAAAGAAGCACCACCACGTTGATGGCAAAACTACTGATGCTTCCCATTAACATCTGCCCGATCTTGGGCAGCATCGAAAGCAAGGAATCCACGTTCGACTTGCTCATCACGTCATACCCGATACGCTGCTCGATAAGGTCTGCCACGTGTTCCGCGGGAGCTATCATGCTGTGCGGATCGAGGTTGATTTCCTGCAACTTACTCACGAACAGCCAAACGACCAAAGACAAGGGTACCAGAAAACAAAGAATCGTTTCCACCAGCAACAAAGCAGCCATCAGGCTCGGGCGCATCCGTTTCTTCACGGTCAGGTACAGCATCTGGTTGCGCAACAGGATATAAATAGTCATCGCACCTAATATCCCGCTGATAAAAGGCAGGCTTTTGAAAAATATAATCGTTCCCAGCAACAGGATGATTATTACTAGGGAATATCTCCAATATTGTTCTTTCAAACTCATTTTTTATTTATTTACAGTTAAATCATCATAAAGAAGAAGCCATCTCCTTCTACCCCATCTTTAACGAAATAAAGAATAAAAATGTTATATTTAAACCACCGGAATATAATCACATTATAGCCCGCCGCAAAGCCTGCCAATCAAGTATCGTGATCTCCCGCCGGTTCACGGTAATCAGCCCCTCGTCCGCCAGCTCGTACAGAACCTTAGCCAACGCCGGACGAGTGACCCCGAAGTATTCAGCCAGCTCTTGTTGCGACTTATCCAACATCACTTTTTCTTTTCCCGAAGAAGCCAATTCCAATATATAATGGATCAATTTGCCACGTATCGTCTTGAAGGAAAGGAATTGCAACCGCCCCGTCAGGAAAGTGGTACGATTGGAGTTCACGGCAAGGAAGTTTCGCATAAAGACCTCGCTATGTCCCAATTGCCGGAATACAGACTCTTTCGTGGCGATAAAGACCTCGGTTGCCTCTGCCACGGTAGCCGTCACCGGAAAATGATTGTCCTCGGCAAAAAGAAACGCGGGAGCGAGTGCCCGAGGTGCCCGAATCGTTTCAATACGCAACATGGCACCCGAATCATCGGTCATCTCCGCCTTGATTTCTCCTTCCAGCAGGATATACAGGAAACGACAAGGCTCCCCTTGCCGGAAGACGATCTCGTCACGGGCATACGTTCTGACCGTGTAGTCAAAACCTTCCAGAAAACGTTCCCGTTCTCCCTCGGGAATGCCAATACATAACGGACAATCGAAAAAACGAGCTATTGCCATACGTGTAAACTTTTGATACTCTCGCAAATATACCATTTTATCCTTGACTATACATTTTTTCCCCTTTCTTTTTTAACCTTTACACGAGTTGTCCGTATAAATTATTGAATATTAAACTCAGTTTGTAATTTATATTACAATTATTGTTTTCACGCACCCTTACATTCGCACCAAACAATTGAAAAGAAAAATTCATTTAACACACTAGACTATGGAAAAAATGTTTTGTTACCAATGCCAAGAAACCGCTAAAGGTACGGGATGTACGGTACGCGGCGTATGCGGAAAGACTCCCGACGTGGCTAATTTACAAGATTTACTTTTATTCGTCTTGAAAGGAATCGCCCACTACCGGGTACAACTACGGGCTTTGGATGCCGTAGACCACACTGCCGACCGTTTTATCCTCGACGGACTTTTTATGACCATCACGAATGCCAATTTCGACAAGCAACGTTTTATCGAGAAGATCAAAGCGGCTCTCGACCTGCGGGAACAATTGAAACAAACTTTCCTGGCAAAAGGCGGAAAAATCGAAAGCATCACCTTTGAAGGCGCACGCTGGACAGCCTCCACCCCGGAAGAGATGGAAGCCAAGGCGGGATGCGTCGGGGTGTTATCTACCGAAAACGAGGACATCCGCTCCCTGCGCGAGTTGCTCACCTACGGAATGAAAGGAATGGCGGCATACACGGAACACGCCCATAATCTCGGTCACGAGAATCCCGGCATATATGAATTTATCGACCGGGGATTGGTTGCCACCACAATTCCGCTTTCTGCCGACCAACTGGTGCAACTAGTGCTGGAATGCGGCAAAAACGGGGTCGATGCCATGGCATTGTTGGACAAGGCAAACACAGACACTTACGGGAACCCGGAAATCACCAAGGTTGACATCGGCGTCCGGAAGAACCCAGGCATCCTGATCAGCGGACATGACCTGCGTGACCTGTACGAATTACTGGAACAAACCGAAGGAACGGGAGTCGACGTGTACACGCATAGCGAGATGCTCCCCGCACACTATTATCCCGCTTTCAAGAAATATAAACATTTCGCCGGAAATTACGGCAATTCATGGTGGCGCCAAGTGTACGAGTTCCAGCATTTCAACGGTCCCATGCTATTCACCACGAACTGTATCGTACCGCCGCACCCGGACGCTAATTACAAAGACAGGGTATACACCACCGGATCTGCCGGCTTCCCCGGATTCAAGCACATCGAGAGAAAGCCGGGACAACCGAAAGATTTCAGCGAAATCATAGAACACGCCAAGAAATGCCCGCCACCGGAAGAAATAGAGAACGGTAGCATTATCGGGGGATTTGCCCACAATCAAGTATTCGCGTTGGCAGACAAAGTGGTGGAAGCCGTTAAATCGGGAGCTATCCGTAAATTCTTCGTCATGGCAGGATGCGACGGTAGAATGAAAAGCCGGGAATATTATACTGAATTCGCACAAAAACTACCGAAAGACACGGTGATCCTCACCGCCGGATGTGCTAAATACCGTTACAATAAACTTCCTCTCGGGGATATTAACGGTATTCCGCGGGTACTGGACGCCGGACAATGCAACGATAGTTACTCGCTCGCCGTTATCGCCCTCAAGCTGAAAGAAATATTCGGGCTGGAGGATGTGAACCAGTTGCCTATTGTCTACAACATTGCCTGGTACGAGCAAAAAGCCGTCATCGTGCTGCTTGCCTTGCTTTATCTCGGCGTGAAAAACATCCACCTGGGACCAACTCTCCCCGGATTTCTTTCCCCGAACGTGGCAAAAGTGCTGGTCGACAAATTCGGCATCGCCGGTATCACTACCGCGGATGATGATTTGAAATTTTTCCTGGAAAACTAAGAATGAGTTTACCCGAGGGTGTGTTTTGAACACACCCTCGAGTCTATAAAGTCTTTAAAGTCCATAAAGTCGTAAGGTCAAAATACTACAAACACATAGATAATCATATTGATATTCAATATTTTGTATAATATTTGACTTTATGAACTTTCAGAACCGAAGGTTCGACTTTATGGACTTTATGAACTAGGAGGTGTGACACACCTCCTCTTATATCATCTGTTTCAGAATCTTCAACGTATGCGTGTATCTTTTCATTTCCTCGTTGAAGATACCGTGATGGTCGATTTTATCTATTCTTACCCGTCCCGAGGCATGAATAATTCTTCCTTGCTCCCACAGGATACCGACGTGAGTGATACAACCGGAAGCATCCCCGAAGAAGGCTAAATCGCCGGGTTGGGCTTCCTCCAAAAATGACAATATCTGCCCTCCGTTCACTTGTTTTTCCACGTCCCGGGGAATAGAGATTCCCGCGAGGCGATATACCATCTGCACGAAACCGGAACAATCAACCCCTTTAGGCGTTCGCCCTCCCCAAAGATAAGGTGCGTTATAATACATCAACGCGTATTGTATCAATAACTCCCGCAAACTCTCGATGCCGACCTCCCGCAAGGCTCCCAAAACCACGTATTCCTCGTCACCCAGAAACATCTTCTTGGCGTAAGCATCATAAAACGGAAGCACGCTTCCGGCAACAATCAGGCGGTTCTCCCAATCTCCCTGTTTCACGACTAAATTGAAAACCTCACCCATGATTAATTGGTCAGACGCCCGGTAGTTTTCCACGTATGCCTCATCCACCTCCCGAAAAACCTTCTTCTCTACCCATCCCCTGCTATCATCATGCAGTAAGCGGATATAGAGCCACTTCTCGTCTATTTCCAACACCTCGTACACCTCACCAAACAGCACCTGGGAAACCATCTCGCTTCGCTCCGACCGTTCCCGCCGCATGGGGGTAATACTCAAATCCGCTATACCAAAACTCATAATAATGTAAAAGCCATTTTCATTTCAATCCCGCAAAAATAGGGCAAAGTTTTGAAATATCATAACGGAACACCTTTCACGAGTAAGATTTTTTACATAACTTGCTCTCGCATTCAAGGAATAAAACTTTATTTGATTATGAAGAAGTTAGTCGTTTTAACAGGAGCAGGCATGAGTGCCGAAAGCGGAATCCGTACTTTCAGAGATAGTGACGGGCTATGGGAAGAATACAACGTCATGGATGTCTGTACCCCCGAAGCATGGGAACGTGACCCGGAATTAGTCAACCGTTTCTACAATGAACGCCGGAAACAACTCTACGACGCGAAACCGAATGCCGGACATTACGGGCTTGCCGACCTTGAAAAAGATTACGACGTACAAATCATAACACAAAATATCGACGATCTTCACGAGCGGGGCGGAAGCACCAAGGTGCTGCACTTGCATGGAGAACTGAAAAAAGTAAGAAGCAGCCGGAATCCGAATTTGATCTACGACCTCGACGGCTGGGAATTAAAACTCGGCACCAAGGCAGAAGACGGTTCCATCCTGCGCCCCCACATCGTTTGGTTCGGGGAATCGGTTCCCAATATCGAACCGGCTATTGACCTGGTTCGGGAAGCCGATATACTGGTCATCATTGGCACCTCTCTTGCCGTGTACCCCGCGGCAAGCCTGTTACACTACGCCCCCGCCGGATGCCGTATCTTGTTGATCGATCCCAAAATACCGGAAGGCGTCAGAAACAGTAAAATCGAATTCATCGAGAAAGGTGCCTCCGAAGGAGTCAAGATTCTGAAAGAAAAACTTAAATTATAAATCCAAAATTGGAAATATGCGTGGTAAAAAGCCCCTACTGGAAAACGTTGAAATCAAAAAAATAGCAGCCGAAGGAAAATCCATCGCTTACGTGGACGAGAAAGTATTGTTCGTTCCTAATACCGTCCCCGGCGACATCGTGGACGTGCAAGTCACCCGAAAACGCAAGAGTTTTCTGGAAGGCTACATCGTTAATTTTCGGAAATACTCCGACATCCGCACCAAGCCTTTTTGCGCTCATTTCGGCGTGTGCGGTGGTTGCAAATGGCAAAATTTGCCTTATCAACTTCAAACCGAATTCAAGCAACAGGAAGTCATCGACAACCTGGAAAGAATAGGCAAAGTCGAATTGCAAAACATTGCCCCCATCATCGGTTCGCCCAAAACCACTTATTACCGGAACAAATTGGAATTTACCTTTTGTAACAAACGCTTCCTCACCCGCGAGGAAATAGCGGAAGGGAATGACCTCAATCGTACCCCGGCAGTCGGATTCCACGTGCCGGGACTTTTCGACAAGGTGATTGATATTGACACGTGCTACCTTCAGGCAGAACCGTCAAACGCCATCCGTAACTTTATCAGGGAATACGCTCTCAAGCGAAGCTTGAACTTTTATGACATCCGGGAGCAATCCGGCTTCCTGCGCACCTTGATCATTCGCACTTCATCCACCGGAGAGGTAATGGTCATCGTTACTTTCGGCAAAGAAAACCGGGAAGCGAGGGAAGCCCTGCTTCACGCTCTTGCGGAACAATTCCCGGAAATCACGTCCCTGATGTACGTGGTCAACGAGAAAATGAACGATACCATTACCGATCAAGAAGTAGTATGCTTCCACGGTCAAGATCACATATTCGAGCAGATGGAAGACCTAAGATTCAAAATAGGTCCGAAGTCCTTCTATCAGACCAACTCGGAGCAAGCCTACAACCTGTACGCCAAGACAAGAGAACTTGCCGGACTTACCGGGAAAGAAGTCGTGTACGACTTGTACACGGGTACAGGAACCATTGCCAACTTCGTCGCCCGCAACGCCAAAAAAGTCATTGGCATCGAATACGTACCGGAAGCCATCGAGGACGCCAAAGTAAATTCCGCCCTTAACGGTATCGAGAACACGTTATTCTACGCCGGAGATATGAAAGATGTCTTGAACGAAGAATTTATCGCTCGACACGGTCGCCCGGATGTCATCATCACAGATCCACCCCGTGCCGGTATGCACAAAGACGTCGTGGACACCATCCTGAAGGCAGCCCCGGAACGTATCGTGTACGTGAGTTGCAACTCCGCCACGCAAGCCCGGGACTTGAATCTCATGGATGCCGACTACAAAGTCATGGCTGTCCAAGCGGTCGATATGTTTCCCCACACGCATCACGTGGAAAACATCGTTCTGTTGCAACGCAGGTGAAAGAGTTTCAACCGGATCTCGTAGCGGTCAGAGCGACGACGGGAAGGAATGGAGCCACTCCACGGGTAGACGATTTCGATAACATTTGTGCCGCACTTATCCCATGAGATGCCGTGCAGCCGATGGGTAAATGTTGTATTGGAGTTGTTGCTCGTCCTCTCCCTTTTCTCGACCTGTTCACGGCTTGTCCTCCTTAAGAACGCCTCGCACACCCGAAGCATTGCGAGTAATAATAGTCTGTCATATCACCCAATTCGTATCCGGGTTGTGGCAGATTCATCCATTTGGAGAAGGCAATACCCGAACTACAGCAGTGTTTACCATCCAATATTTACGTTCGATGGGATTCGATGTTGAGAACGACCTTTTTGCCAATCATTCTTGGTATTTCCGTGATGCTTTAGTTAGAGCCAATTATCAAAACATACAGAAAGGTATCAAAAGAGAGTCTATGTATTTGGAACAATTCTTTCGCAACCTATTGATAGGAGAAAACAATGAGTTGAAGAATCGTTTTATGATAGTCAATGCGCCCGAAAACATGGTCACCTCCACCCCGACAAGTACCCCGACAAGTACCCCGACAAGCCTCGCCAGAAATATCTGTTAACTATTAAAGGATTGGCAGTGTATAACTCTAACAATCTGAAATAATAATAAACAAGAACAATTCATATATACGCACATTAAACCTGCACCGGGAAGTTGTTTCCCTGGACGGGTTATTTATGTTTATTTGTTGTTTTCAAGAGAGCGGGCTTTATGCAATCCTTTCACTTTGCCGAGGAACCGGAAACGGGAGTGGAAGTCGTCGCGGTAAGCGGAACTTACCATAAAATCCTGCTTGCCAATGTAGATCGTGTTGCCGATCACCCGGTCCACGAGGTCCAGGCAGACGGCATAACCGCGGTGTACCCGAGCGAATCGCTCGGGAGGAAGTGCCGCCAACACTTCTTTCAACGGGTGTATCACGATGATTTTGGTACCATCTTTGAGATGAATGTAACAATAAGCCCGATCCGCCTGCAACCAGGCGATACTCGAGAACAAGACCAAGCGGTACGAGCCATTACTCCAAACGAAAATACGATCGTTCATCAAACGATCACTTACCACAGCGGCAGGTTCTGCCGGGAGGCTATTTTCTATCTCTATGTTATTTTGTTTCTGTGTCATAATCTTTTAATATTATGCCCCAGGAAACAAGCCTCCCGGCAAGTAGTCAATGATACACCACATTCCCCAAAGTGGGTATCAAAAAGCATGAATTATCAACCTTCGATCAACCGACGAAACGCACTCACCGGAACCGTCAACTTCACGTTCATCTGCAAATAATAAGGAGGTTGATGCGAATAATATATCGCACGTATACAAGACACCATCGCCACCATATTCCCCCGGTCATCCATGATCGGCCCACCACTTGATCCCTTGGCAAAATCAGCCGTCATTTCCATCCGATTAGCAAAAGGATCTTCGGGATTCAACGTGACCGTCCGAGAGACTATTCCTCGCGTGTAAGTGTACGGGTATCCCTCTGGATTACTCAACAAATGCACGTCTGACCCTATCGGCAAATCTCGCCCTACAGGCATCGGAACCAACACATCTCCACGGGTATCTATCCTAAAAAAAGCCATGTCCGCCGCCCGGTTAAAACTCAAAACTTCCATAATTGGATACACCCGGCCATTTTCCGCGGCTACAAACATAACACTATCCCGCGGATTCAACTTCACTCCCGCATCTAACAATTCCCCAAACACGTGGTAATTCGTCACACAAATTCCATTCTCAGACAACACGACAGCCGTAGCCCAATCCGTGACCATTTCCGACCCTGCCATAGCCCGTAAATATTTATTCACCGTCAACACACTTTCACGCCTCCGCTCAATAATTTCTTCCGGTAGCAGTTTACGTCTTTCCTCTCTCCGAAGTTTAACATTTACCGGAGCACTCTCTTTCACCTCCAACACCTGTTTCTTCAACTCGTTTATTCCTTTAAATAAGGACATCACGTTCCCCCGTTTTAATGAATCAAGCAAAACCGCCTCCCGACGAGTATAATCGCGATAAACAACACCCCCTTCCTGTTGTGCCCGACAGGTTGTACCGATCAAACTCCCCAACAATACGACACATAATAATCTACAATAATATCCCATAACTCTATTATTCATCCGTATGACATTACAAAACATCTCTCGTTTTCCTTACCCCCTACCTTGGTTCAAAAACTTGCTCTAATACCTTTTCTAACTTTTCACCTCTCAAATCCACCGCCAAAATTTTTCCTTCCGGATCCATCAAGAAATTACTGGGGATTGCGCTCACCCCGTATAACTTTGCCACATCAACGCAACCGCTCCCTAAACCGGACAATTGTATCCAAGGCAAAGCATCTTGTCCGACAGCATTTTGCCATGATTTCCTGGAAGAATCCAAGGAATACCCTATCACCATAAAACCTTTCTCTTTAAAACGTTCGTACACTTTCAACACATTTACATTCTCCCGACGACAAGGCCCGCACCATGATGCCCAGAAATCCAATAACACATAATGTCCTCGAAAAGAACTTAACGCAACTTTTTCACCCGCAAGATTCTCTGCCGTAAAATCGGGAGCCAGATTACCCGGCTCGACGGATAAAGTTGCGGACAACAATTCCTTGTATTTCTTTCCCGGGATCGAATTTTTCACCCCTTCACTCAATGATTCAAATAAAGGAAGAATCGTTGACTTTTTCCGGGCTATATTGTAACTCCTTGCCAACCAATCCAACGACACGAAAGAGCCCGGGTGACTATCAAAATACCTTTTCTCGACCTCAAACTTTTTCTTCCTTACAACTACATTTTCCCCGTTCAAATCATCTAACGCCTTCCCGTCCCTATCCCGGTAAGCCTTCCCAAATCTCTCGCGATAGCCATCCAACCAATCACGATAAAAGCGAATGCTATCCGTGTAAACCCGGAAGTCATCATTCGAGGGTGTCCCGCTCACCACTGCCCCTCTCAACGTCTTATTTGCGACAACCCGTATATCTCCTTTTTCAAGAAACACGAATATCGCGTCGTCCGTGTAATCCACGCCTTCCTCAAAGGCTTCCGGCTGTCGTTGATTTCCCCGCATCACTCGCATCAGTGCCCGTTGAGGATAAGCGACACGTCCTTTCATCATGAATTTTCCCCCCTCGTAAACAGCGGAATCCACCCGAGCGCTATCATTTTCGCCTTTATAAAACAAGTAAAGCTTATTCCCGGGATCAGTTTCCGACATCGTGACCGTTAACGAAAATTCTCCTTCCCTCGCGAACCGATTACAACCGCACAAGAGCAAGCCACAAATCACCAATACAAATATCTTATTAAAAATCATATATTTTACAATCCTTTCAATTTACTCAATATTTTCTCAAATTTTACATCCGAAGGTTTCGGCAAATTCAAATCTACCACCCGCCCTTTCTTATCCAACAATATCAAACGGGGAATCGCCACAACTTGAAACGCTTTCATGAAATCGCCATTCCCCGCCCACCATTGTTTGACAAGTTTCGTCTGCAAGAAACCAAGTTCATTTTGCCATCTCCTTTCCGATTGGTCACAGGATACACTCACGAATACAATATCCTTTCCCTCGTATTTTTTCTCCAACTTCTTCAAATTCGGGAATTCCCGCTTGCATGGATAACACCACGAAGACCACACGTCCACGACCACATACTTCCCTTTGAACTGTTCCAAAGTCACCTCTCGCCCCTCCACATCCTTAAAAACAAAGGCAGGGCACCGATCACCTTTTTTCAAAACCTTTGTATCGTCCTCCTCCTGGCTCCATCCCCCGAAAGGGAGCAACAACCCTACTCCAAGTATTAATAACAATCTCTTTAACATACTACATCTCTTATCATTAGAATTTCAAATTCCGATTTGGAATCACACAGCTTGCGGTCTCGATTATTTTCAACCATCGTCACGTTCCCTTCCCTCGCGATAAATTAGAGGAGCCCACGAACTTACATTTCATGGACTCCACGAAACTCATAAAACTATAAATTCGGAATCATGGCATTGGCAAAATTCACCAACCCGTCCTTCAATACTACATTCTTTACCCGCTTAGACAAATCTCTCGACATTTTATCCAATTCCTTCTTGTGCGCATCACTCCATTTCCCCTTCAACGTCAATATCGGGTGAAAATACAGATACGCCAACTTCTCGTCAGACATCGAGGTAAACAATTTTTTACACACGGATAAAGCCTGTCCGGCATCCTTCGTGATCATAGCTTTCGCCAAAGTCACGTAATCCGACAAATCCTCCCGTCCCGGCAAGTTACACGCCTCCAACCGTTGTTTAAGCTTCTCCACATCAGCCAATGAGGCATTTTTATTCCGCCCGCGAAGAATATCTTCCAATTGCGTTTCCAACAATGCGGCCAACTTGGCATTCACGGTTTTTTCTCCCACTCCTTTCCGGAAATTATCCGCATGATCCAACAAATAATTCACGTTCTCCGAACCGATCGGCGAAATATTAACATCCTCGTAAATAAACCAATAGGTACCAAAAGACTTTTGACTATCATTCATTGTTTTCAACAACTCGCTTGAAACTGCCCGAGCTTTGTCAAATTGCTCCGTAGCCTGCAACGCCTTCAAATACGACAACACGAAGCGGGTCATTCGATGACCGTTAGCGTATAACGAATCCATCTTCACCGTCGAAATATCTCCCAAAGCTAATTTCACCTTGTAAACGAACTCCTCGCCCGTCGTGGTCATTCCGACAAGCGGCTGAATCAAAGTCCCATCCGCTTTTAACAACAAAAATGTAGGATAAGCCTCCACGCCATACTTTTTCGCGATTTCAGGACCTTCGCCTTTTTCCATGTCATATTTCACACACACGAATCGCTCGTTCAAGAAATCTCCCACTTCCTTCAACGGCAATATTTTTGAAGCCATCATTTTACACGGACCACACCACGAGGTGTAACAATCTACCAGCACCATTTTACCCTCACCTTTTGCTTTCTCCAAAGCTCCGGCTAAATCCAATTCTTGAAAATTCGTCTGGGCAAACAAGAACGACATTAAAAACATACAGAAAAATAACAATACTAACTTTTTCATATCACCATTTTTTTATCATAATACACTTTACCAAGACCCATATATCACACCTTATGGATCTCAGATATTTATAAACTTTATTAAAGAATTTCTTGTTTCAAAAACATCCCTTACAAGGGAGTTCTATTCAAGTTTCAGGGTTAGTAAAATTAACCCTGAAACTTTCTATCTTACCAACTCCATTGAGTAAACGTCAATTTCGCTCTATAAAAACGAGGATCTAAAATTTTCAATTCATCCGTAGGCACAATCTCAAAATGCAAGCAATATTGCATCGAGAACTTAGAACTTCCAACAAAAGCTTCCGGATCCCGCATCATAATCACCGGAACATCCACATAAGAAACAGCAGGAGGAATCACGTAATATTTCTGCATCTCAGGATCGTCAAACGCTATATAATTCACTCCCGGAACAGCCACTTTTACTCCTCCCATGTAATACGAAGAAGAATCTATTGCCGAAAGCGTACTCTGCTTCAATGAAAAACTACGTTCTTTATCACTTAGGTTTCCCATCACCAGAATCCTAAACCATAATGTATCTCTCGGGCTTGAATTTGACAAGGAACCCGACTGAACGGAACTTCCTCCCGGGTACGGATCCGCATCGTAAGGCCCAACCTGGTCATAATAGAAATTAATTCCATCCGGTCCCGTGTAAATAGAAGGCACCACTTCTTCCGTGCAAGCACTCCACAAGCACACGCTGCACAATATCGTAATCCATGCGTTTTTCATCTCATTCACTATTTTTCTGTTATAAATTCAGCTTCCGGTATAGGTACAATATATTGTTCCTCGGTACAATCCGTTATTGCCCCCACCATACGTCTCACGTTATTCCGTTTATACATCCCAAAATTCTGCCCTTCTCCCACGTATTCACGTACGCTTTCCAAAATCACCCGATCTTGTCTGTCATTCTCTGTCAGAGGTATATAAGAAATATTTCGGGCAGCACAATACTCCTCGTAAACCGCATTGGCTTCCTCCAGCGTACCACATTCCATGATAATAAAATACATCTCGGGCAAACGTACTATCGGCGAATTCATCTTGGCCCCGGAAGTCGTACTACTGGAAAAGTCGCTATATTTCCCGATTGTAATGGAAAGGACCCTATACTCCGGCAACATATTTCCCTCGTCATCATACCATGATCCCGCTCCGGTTCGCCAAAAATGCTGATAACGCAAATCATCCTTATAATCCGCACCATACAGAACTTCACCAAATTCAGGAACATTAGAAAGCGAAAGCCTCCGGTAACTCCAAGATGACTCATCAAAATAGAACTTGTCACACTTTACCCCGCATATATGCTCCGTGTAATGTGTTTTATCCGTCGTATAATAATTTGTCACGTCATCCGACGGTGTTGTCAAACGAAAATGATTCTGCATCGTACCATAATTATCATAACTCGCATCCTTTACCAACTTGGCATACCGTAATGCTTTCGTCTTATCCCCCCTCCACAAAGCAGCACGGGCTTGTAATCCCAACACGCCATAATAATTCAAACGGCTTTTACGATAAGGCCACTCTGCACTCGTGTACTCCGTATTTGAAAATGATGTAGTCAAAACCGGCTCGTATTGCGCTAACAAAAATTCCGCACTATCCAAATCCGCCTGTACATAATCCATAAATTGATCAAAAGTATGATACTCATAGTTTTCATTACTATTCACACGCACGTAAGGCAAATAAGTTTTTGCCGGATCGGTCTTCGATGGAACCGGACCATACACGCGCAATAAATCAAGATGAGCACAGGCTCTCAAAGCAAAAGCCTCCCCTCGCACGATAGCGTACACTTCCGAGGTAATATCATCCCGATTTTTCACCATTTCATTAATCAACGAATTTAAATTAGCAATAAGATTATAAGATTGCATAAACGCTGACTTGTTTACGTTTTCCTGGCTATCCGTCTGTCCATACGTGTGGTTGGACCACAAATAACCATCTGTTCCCGATGCAAAAGAATAAGTATTTGCCATCTCCTCGACAATTCCCCCTCCCACCATAGCACTTGTCGGTCCATAAATATATTGGGCTATATAATAGGCTCCATTCAAACCTTGTTGTACGCCATCATCCGTTGCGAATAAGGTTTCGGCAGTCATGGAAGTTTCCGGTTGTATTGTCAACCAATCCGTGCAGGCCTCACACATCAATACGCCCCACACTCCTAATATATACATAATTTTTCTCTTCATAGTTCAAAATTTAGAATGTACAAGAAATAGAGAAATTCGGATTTCTAGAGAACGGATAATCAGTACCTCTCTCGCGTTTTATTGTTGAAAAATAGAATATATCCGATAAACTTGTTGAAACAGCAATACTTTCCACCCCTATTCTTTTTAACCATTTTTGGGGGAAAGAGTAATCAATATTGATATTATTACAGCTAAACACGTTATCCTTATGTACAAACGCATCGCAAGTGAACGTACTTATATCACTGAAATCTCCGTACTGGCTTTTATAACGTGCCTGGTCACCTGGTTTACTCCAGCCGTACTTCAATAAGCGTCGATCCAAATTCGAGGAAATAAATATGTTTTCTCCTTTATTCAGTTCTGTCATATTAATTTGTTTTCCTCCCCATTTCACACCAAAACCAACCGTGATTCGCAAACCACTCCAGGCAAATGAAGTGCTGATATTTCCATTCAACTTAGGCTGACGGTTTCCCAGGTACACCAAATCATCGGCCGTTTGCTCCAACGTGGTGGTCACGCCATCTTTCTTCAAAAATATACGCTGTCCGGAAGTAGGATCAACTCCCACGGTACGCAAGCCGTAAATCGCATCCAAGGATTTCCCTTCCTGATATTTCACCAGATCAGCTGCCGTAGACATACTACGTTGATGAGACGCAATTAATGTTTTGAATCCTTCCGACAATTTTACCACGGTATTCCTATTATTACTAAATCTCGCGTTCACATACCAATTTAATTTCTTCGCTTCATTCCTGTAAAGATTACAACTGACACCCCACTCCAATCCTTCGTTACGTATCTTTCCAATGTTTCCTTTTATCGCATCAAAACCGTGTGAAATGGCAAGATACATATCCGTCAACGTATTATTTGTCAATTTATTATAATAATTAAAGTCGAAAGAAATACGCTCGCCAAAAAGCTTCAACTCACCCCCGACATTATGTTGAAGAGTATTCTGTTGTTTCAAATCAGGATTGGCAAACGAACTTAAAGTCCAACAAAGCCCACCCAGATAAGTGTATGAAGAATTTCTATTGAATACTTCCATGGATACGGAAGGTTCAACAAACATATTTCCGGAAATCCCGACCGAATAACGTAACCGAAAATGACTGATAAAAGGAAGATTATCCTTCATAAAAGATTCATTACTAATCAACCAACCGGTCCCGAAAGAATAATAAGGAGAGAAACGGCTATTCGCACCGAACGAAGATCCCCCGTTATACGTGAAAGAAGCATCCACAAAGTAACGTTGATCATAATAATAATTAGCCGCAACACTTAATGATGCCCTGCGTGATTTACTCTTATCTCCCGAAGCACCTCCAGTCGTAGGATATCCCATTGACATTCCCGGATGACTCACGTTAGAAGCGATAAAACCTTTAGCCGTCCAATGAACACTTTCGGATACCGATTCTGATAATTCCCCATTGGCTCCTAAAGTTACCATGTGTTTGTCATTAAATACCTTTGCATAATCCAATCTCAAACTCAATTGCCAATCAGACATATCTTGATCACCACGGGCAAAAGATCCTTTTTGTTCCACTTCAGTTATAGATGCAAAATTTTTATGATTAGGGGGATAATAGGTATCCATTCTTGTACTCTTACGGGTTAAACCTAAGCTAAGCATAGAACTAAATCCTTCCATGATATCAAAACGCACCTGAGTACTGCTTCTCACGTTAAAATATTTCGATTTATTCCATACTCCCACTTCTTTATCATATACTGGATTATCAATACCACCATACGTTGATTTTGGATGATAAAAATAATCAATAGGCTTACCGTCTTCATCATAGGGTTTCCAATAACGATTCATTGCCGCATAGGAAGAAAATTCTCCATAAGGAGAGTCCTGATTATTATTTATACCTATGGATAAACCTTGAGAAATATTCCATTTATTTTTACGGTACCCCAAGGATATCGTGCCATTAAAATTTTTACGGTCGGATTCTTTCATTACTCCTTTCGTATCCTGGTATGATAAATCAAGCGAGTATCTCCAAGCCTCTTGGCTTCCCATAAAACTCAATATATGAGTTTGCCCCACACCAGTACGAGTCGGCACCTTCAACCAATCATAATTTATCCCGTCAGCAATCGCATTTTCAATCTCGTCATACGCATCTTGCACGGATTGTCCATTAGGTAAATACGAATTCAAGTTATCCCACACGCCATAAACTTTTTCCATCTCGAACTTTTCCTTGGCTGTCATCAGATTATCATAGGTTCCCAAATCCGGTAATTGAATGTTAACCCGCCCTTCATACCTCACGGTTAATGCCCCGGCATTAAGCCGTGTTGTAGTAATCACCACGACACCATTCGCCCCGCGTGCACCATAAAGAGAGGTCGCACTTGCATCTTTCAATATCGTGATACTTTCAATTTCATTCTCGTTCATATCCATCACACGCTCCAACTCGACCTCGAAACCATCCATAATAAATAAGGGCTGATTATATTCCGGGCGAGATTTTTGATTTTGAAGATCCGTTAAATCCAACATTGTCGAAGCTCCTCGCAATTGAATCTCCGGCATCACGTTCGGATTCGAACCGGCCTCATTATTTTGAATAATCCGAAAACTCGGATCAATATTCGCCAATGTCTGAAGCACATTTCGAGAATAATTTACCTTTAAGTCCTCTTTAGTAACCACAGACACCGCCCCCGTAAAGCTCTCTTTCGGCTTATTGAAAATTCCTGTCACAACGACCTCTTCCACCTGCTGCAAATCCTCCTCCAACACGATCTTCAACGTGTCCGTTTTTTCCGTGAAATCTATCTGTTTCTTTTTATATCCCACGAAAGAAAATTCCAATTTTCCACTCTTCATGGGCAGCTCGATAGCAAACCATCCTTTCGTGTTAGTTGAGGTTCCTAACGGAATCCCAACCACTTTCACGGTCACTCCCGGAAGAGGTTGTTTCTGGGTGTCATACACAAACCCTTTCACCCGCACGCTTTTTTGTACCGATTCCACGTTATCCTTCCGAGGCACGATCAAAATGACTTCCCCTTGCGCGATAGCAACCAGACGAGTTCCCTGCAAGGCGGTTTCCACTGCCTTGATCACTTGAACGTTTTCCAAATTCAAGGAGACTTGCTTGTTCGCCTTTTCCAGCTCTTCCCGTTTGTAACTGACCGAATTTCCACTCAAACGATTGATTTCCTTCATCGCGTCAAGGAGAGTTACCTTGTCCAATTTCAACGAAATTAATTTACCACTCTGCTGCCCGAATAGCAAGGGCGAGGTAAGCATCATCCAAATCAGCATACTGATCACCGATAATCGCCTACACGAAGCAGAAAACATCTTCGGATGTTTCATTTCATGATTTTTTTGCATAGATTTGTAAAATATTAGTTTTATAATTTCTTGGTTTCCCAAGAGGTTAAATGACCGGGGCATCTTCCACATGCCGCCGGTTATTTTTTAGTATATATACACTGTCGTTCCCACGATCTCGAAACGAGGTCCTCCCAATAAGGTCAACGTACTCAACACGCTTCCCAAATCCTCGTTCCGGTTAATCTTACCCGTGAAGGTATGCCTAACGTTTCGGTCGCCTTTCCACTCGTAAGTCACGTTATACCAGCGAGCCAGCATCCGCATCACGCTCTCCAGTTCATCATCGTCCAGCATGATGATTCCATCCCGCCAAAGCGACTGTATATCCATGTTTACCTTCTTCACTCCAATATTATCGGAACCGATTTCCCAGTTTGCTTGCATCCCCGGCAGCAACACCTCTTTCAACGGGGTATCATTCACAGATACCTCTACCCGCCCGGTAAATAAGGTCGTTCGTATAGCGGGTTCGTCTGCGTACGCCAAGATATTAAAAGAAGTCCCAAGAACACGAGTCTGCATCTCTCTAGCGTTCACGATAAACGGTCGCAGCGAATCGGGGGTCACGTCAAAGAAAGCCTCTCCCTTCAAATAAACGTTCCTATTCCCTTCTGCAAACTTTGCCGGATACCGCAATTCCGATTCGGAATTCAAAAATACCTTTGTCCCGTCACTTAACACCAACGAATAAATCCCCCCCCGGGGTACAACAATCGTGTTGTATTCAACACCTGTTTCTTGTACCTCGTCTTTCATTTCATAGACGACTTGCCCCATCTGAATATTAATATTCGAGGAAGCCGTGGTCACTAACGTATCACGCTCCTGCAAGGCAATTTTCCTGCCATCATCCAAAAGCAATAACGCCCGCATTTTCCCCGGTTCTATCACCGCCATCCGCACAACATTCTTGTCCTCTTTCATTTGTTTTAAACCGAACCACAATCCCAAAGACAGTAACAAAGCCACCCCGGCAACATAAGCCGACCACCTTCTCCATCCGATTGATTTCTTTTCTCTCGTGAGTCGATCCAATCGCTGCCACTGATCTCCCGGATCTGATAATCTAATGATCTCCCGGAACTCGGCAAGGCTTTGTCCACCCACAACCTGCCGGAACAATTCCTGATGTTCCCCGGATTCTTCCAACCATTTCCGCAAACGTAGTTCTTCTTCTTTACTTAATTCATTATATTTCAATGACTTCTTCGCCACGATGTCCGCAATCTCTATTTTATCCCTTACATTATCCATTGTGCTCCTTTATAAATTACATACTATAATTGCGCAACTCAAAAAAACGGGTGAATAGAATGCGATTTTTTTTTTACAATCTCTATCCGGATTTAGTAATTTCACGACGATTTTCAATAGATTAAAATGATAAAATAGATATGTCTAAATTACGCAGTTATGTACTCCCGCTTGCCATCGCACTCGGGCTATTATTACACAGTTGGTGCGGATGGTTGGCATGGATTGTTCCGTATCTCATTTTCACGATCCTGCTTCTGAACTTCGTGGCTGTCGATTTACGCAAGTTACATATATCCTCTATGAATCTGTGGATCATGCTATTTCAGATTGTAATAAGCATAGGAGGCTATTACATGATAAAATTATGGTTTACAGATGAAACAATAGCACAAGGAATTTTGATAGGAGTTTTATGTCCCGTGGCTTCATCCGTTGTTGTCATTGCCAGTATGCTGGGAGCCAACAGGGAAACAACCACAGCCTACACGATCGTGGGAAATCTCATGGTAGCCATCATCGCTCCCGTGTATTTTTCTTTCATCGGCGTACATCAAGATATATCCTTTGGGGATTCCTTTTTGTTGATTCTCGGAAAAATCAGCCTCGTGATCGCCCTACCGTTCTTCGTCGCACTCGTATTACAGGTTTTCACGCCTAAAGCCAACTATTTCCTCAATCACTATAAAGGTATTTCATTTTACCTTTGGGCAATATGCTTGCTGCTCACATTAGGACAAACCATTAACTTTATATTTATACACGGTAAAGGGAATGAACACACGATTCTAGCTTTAGGCATCTCATCCGTCATCGTCTGCACGATTCATTTCGCAACAGGCAAATGGCTCGGAAGCAAATACGGTGATCGCGTCGCCGGAGGACAATTGTTAGGGCAGAAAAACACCGCCATGGGCATCTGGATGGCAAACACGTACTTGAATCCCCTGGCTTCCGTGTTCCTTGCTTTTTACTCCATCTGGCAAAACCTTTTTAATAGCTGGCAATTATGGAATCAAGACAGGAAACATGTTTAAGAAAATCACCCCACGGACAAAAAGAACAAAACCATCCTCAAATGCTTCAATTTTACCCTCAAAGCTTGATAGCCTACTTTTTTCAATGTCTTCACCGTATTGGGAGAAATCTGCATCTCTTCTGCAATCTTCTCCACGGTCATTTCCTGCATACTCAACTCAATGACCCGACGGGTCTGCGTGGGAAGTTCCCGAATAGCCTGTTGCACCTGTCCACATATTTCGGCTGAAATCAAGATGTTATCCTCTGTCGTACTTTCCTCCCACTCGATACTTTCCAAGATGCGTTTCCGGTTAGCAGTATCACGAATAAGTGCCAATACCTTGTTTTTAACAACCGTGTATAAATAAGTCTTTACCGCTAACAAGTTATTGAAATTACTCCGATTACCCCAAAACAAGACAAAGGTATCCTGAATAATATCCTCGGCTTGTTCCTTATCATGTAATATCTTGTACACGTAATAAAACATCCGCTGATACAGCTCCTCGTGCAACTTTTTAAAAGCAACCCGGTCACCTTTTGCAACTCGTTCTATGTGTGAGTTATCAAGCATTTATGAATCTCACTTCCTCTCGTTAAATCTTTATCTTTAACTTCTGTCCCGGCTTCAAGTTCTTCGCCGTCTTGTCAGAAAGACCATTCCATTTCATAATATCCCGGTTAGAAACTCCCGGGTATTTTTGGGCTATTGACCACAAATTATCCCCCCGTCTGATCGTGTAATAGAAAAATTCACCTTCAGCTAACGACTCGGCTTCCACCTCGGCATTCGCCGCCACCCCGGCATATTTAGCGTTAATCTTGGACTGGTAATATGCCACTTTATCTTTGGGCACGTACACCGTTAATTTCTGCCCGATATTAATACGATCTTTCGTCATCCCGTTCCAATATTTCAAATCGGACAGGCGCACGTTGAACTTCGTCGCAATTCTCCCGATCACGTCCCCGCTCTTCACCGTGTATATCAGTTTCGCCTTATTGCTCGGAGCCGCATGAGCGTGAGCGTATTTTTTGAAACGAACTTTCGGGTCGGCAGTGCGGTCACTGTCATTAAAATAAGAATTCCGGTTATAAGCGAATATCGTATCCTGCTTGTCGATGAAATCCCCCACGTGATTATAAGGCATCCGCAAAGCGTAACACTTCCCGAACCCGGCAGGCACAATGTCCGAACGGTATTGCGGATTCAAATCCCGTATCTGCTCAACCGAAACATCCATCAGCTTGGCAATCTGTTCGAAATGCAAGGCATCCGAAATCATGATCGTGTCACACATCGTCGGCAACTCGTTTTCCAGCGGGTATATATTATGTTCCTTATGATAATTAAAAGTGTACATCGCCGCGATAAAAGCCGGCACGTACCCACGGGTTTCTTTCGGCAGGTGGAAATAAATATCCCAGTAATTCTTCTTGCTTCCGGAACGGCGGATGGCTTTATTCACGTTCCCCGGTCCGCAATTGTACGCGGCAATCACCAGAATCCAGTCCTCGTATATCTTGTACAAATCCTTCAAAAAACAAACTGCAGCCTCGGTAGACTTCACCGGATCACGGCGCTCGTCAAGAAAAGAATTAATTTCCAGCTTGTACATTTTTCCCGTCCCATACATAAATTGCCAAAGCCCGCAAGCTCCCGCCCGGGAAAAAGCTCTCGGGTTCAAGGCACTTTCAATCACGGGCAAGTATTTCAACTCGTGAGGCAAACCTTCCCGGTCTAAAACCTCCTCGAACATGGGGAAATAATAAGAACTCAACCCCAGCATCGCCCCCACCTGGGCACGACGCCGCACGGTGTAAAGTTCAATATAATTGCGTACAATATCATTGTACGATAGTTTGATAGCCGAATTTAAGGCATCCAAACGATTCAGATAAACCGAATCGGGTACTGCCGGACCGCTATCATATTCCATGAGATAAACGGAATCCACGTAATTACCTTCCTGTAAACGATTCACGTACCATTTACTATACAAATCATCCAATCGTTCAACGATCGCTCCCGGGATAGAATCCACGAGTAAAGCCGGCTCCGGTAAATTCAACCGTGATGGCGGCTCAAGCCGCACTTTCAGCGAATCGCGATCACTTTCGCCGAATACCGTGTTACAACATAAAATAGCACATAACCATACAAATAAACAACGCATGTTTTTCCCTTTAAAAATTAAAAGTTAGTGTTAATCCCACTGTTCCCCCGCTGACAGGAGAGAATCCGGTAGAAGGTCGGACATTCAAAGATATATCATCATTTATCTCGAAATCGTAGAAATGCGCGAACACCGTGGCGTCAATAATCTGAAGCACGTATATTCCTCCCGAAACAATGTACAACAAATCCCGATTTCGTTTATAATTATCCTTTTTAGTCTTCAACTGTTCCTGCAAACGCTTCCGCTGGCTCGAATTGAAATTACTCGCGTTCCTGCCGGGCATCATCAATTTATCCCAGCTGGGATTCTCCGGGTAAGGCATATCCGGATTCTCTTCCAGCTTATTTATGTAATCCGTGTAATCCACGAAAGCGGTCCGGTACTTTTTAAAATACTTCATATTCCAGGACAAACCGTACACCGTAGCCCCGATACCGGCATACAAAATCGGCACCTTCCACCACTGCCCGTTATATACCTGTGCTGACCCCGGAAGTACCATCGCCATGATAGTAGCCTTTTTGGGTGAATGCGGCCCACGGTCTTTCTTTATCGAGGCTTTCAATGCCTCTTCCTTTCCCTCGAATAATAAAGAATCCGTGTCCACGATCGTGTCCCGTGAAGTCACGGGGAACTCCATGCGGCATTCCGATGCTTTCATTCCCGTACCTATCAACAAAACCGGGATGATCAAAATTATTTTCTTTAAAATCCTTCTCACCGTAAATTCTATTTCTTGTCCATCTTATCCAGTAACTCCACAATACGTTCCAGTTCGCTGTCGGACTTAAAAGATATAACAATTTTTCCCCGCCCTTTTTCGTTACGTTTCAAATCCACTTTCGTGTCAAAATAACGTGCCAAATGGGATTGCAATTCTATATAATCACCAATAGGTTCCCGTTTCTTCTCTGCTTTTTTCTCTTTCGTCTCTTCCGGCTGCATCAATTCCCGAACAATTTCCTCCACCTTGCGAACAGAGAAATCATACTTCAGTATCTGCTCGAAAATCATATTCTGCGTATCCGGATCTTCTATATTAATAATAGCTCGGGCATGCCCCATGCTGATCTCACGATTTTTGATCGCCAGCTGGATAGGAGCCGGGAGCCTCAATAAACGCAAGTAATTGGAAATCGTCGTTCTCTTTTTACCCACGCGTTCACTTAGAGCATCTTGAGTTAAATTGCACTCGTCGATCAAACGCTGGTACGAGATAGCGATCTCGATGGCATTCAAATCCTCACGCTGAATATTCTCGATCAATGCCAATTCCAGCATCGACTCCTCCTCCACCTTCCGAATATACGCTGGGATCGTTTCCAATCCCGCTAATTTAGACGCCCGGAAACGGCGTTCCCCGGCAACAATTTCATATTTTCCTCCCTCAACTTCTCTTACGGTGATCGGTTGCACGATACCGATAGATTTTATCGAAGCGGCAAGCTCCTGCAACGCCTCTTCATCAAAAATAGTTCTCGGCTGGTTCGGGTTTGGACGAATATCACTCAATTTCAGTTCCTCCTGCAAAGCGGAAGAAGTTCCCCCTCTTGGTTTCACTTCCTCTGCCGCATCCTGCAACAACGCACTTAACCCCTTACCTAATGCACTCTTTTTCGCCATAATCTTAATATAATTTCAGATTTTAGATTTATGATTTCAGATTCATTCAGCATCTCGCGTATCCAATCATAAATCGTAAATCATAAATCGTAATTTTTTTAGCTTTTTTTATTCTTTTCCAGTAACTCGTTTGCTAAACTCAAGTAATTCACGGAACCGCGACACTCCGCATCGTACAGGATGACAGGCTGCCCATAACTCGGGGCTTCGGCAAGCTTCACGTTCTGTTGTATCAACGTGTCAAAAACCATCTCTTCAAAATGCTTTCTCACCTCTGCCACCACTTGGTTAGACAAACGTACCCGACCGTCATACATGGTCAGCACAAATCCCTCTATTTCCAAAGCCATGTTCAGACGCTTCTGGATAATCTTGATCGTATTCAACAATTTTCCCAGACCTTCCAACGCGAAATACTGGCATTGAACCGGGATCATCACAGAATTAGCCGCAGCTAAAGAATTAACCGTCAACAAACCCAAAGAAGGCGAACAGTCAATCAAAATATAATCATACTCATCTTTTATCCCGGCAAGCATCTTCGCCATGACACTTTCTTTCTCATCGAAATTCAGCATCTCCAACTCCGCTCCGACCAAATCGATATTTGACGGCAGTAAAAATAAATTCTCGATATCTGTCTTTAAAATGGCTTCCTTCGGATCCAATCCATCGACCAAACACTCGTATATAGTTGCTTTCAATTCTTTCAAATCATACCCCACACCCGTTGTCGCGTTTCCTTGAGGGTCTGCATCTACCAACAAAACTTTCTGCTCCAACACGGCTAAACTAGCTGCCAGATTCACAGAAGTTGTTGTCTTTCCTACCCCTCCTTTTTGATTCGCGATAGCTATTATTTTGGACATAAAATTCACGTTTTACGATTATGTGGTAAAAATACAATTAAAAAAGATACGTCCCCCTTTTTTCGTCAATTTTTTAATAACAACAGGCACTTTTTTACTAACAATAATTACCTTTACACCGGGAATTAAAGAACGAGAGGGAATATGAGAAATACCACGAAAGAAATTATAAATGAATTGAATAAATACCGGAATGAAGAAAAGGCGGCTTTCTTGCCACGTTTCTTCAAAACGGGAAAAGGACAATACGGGGAAGGCGACCAATTTATCGGGATCGTTGTTCCCGACATACGCGTCGTGGCAAAACAATATATCGATGCCGATCAAGATACCTTACGGGAATTATTGGCATCCCCGGTACACGAGTATCGCATGACGGCACTCTTGATATTGACGTATTATTATGCCAAACATAAAGACAACGCCGAAAGGAAAGCTTGTGTCGATTTCTATTTAAGCCAGGTGGACGCCATCAACAACTGGGATCTCGTGGACCTGAGTTGTTACAAGATACTCGGGCACTGGTTGCACGACAAAGACAAGCAAATCCTGTACGATTGGGCTCACGCCGATCATCTTTGGAAACAACGCATCGCCATGATATCATGCATGCATTTCGTGAAACACGGTGAATTCCAAGACGCCCTGGCGATAGCGGACATCCTGCAACACCACCCCCACGACCTCATGCACAAGGCTGTCGGGTGGATATTACGGGAAACAGGCAAGAAGAACGAACAAGTACTAACGGACTATCTCCTACCCCGTTACAAGCAAATGCCCCGCACGATGTTGCGATACGCCATCGAACGCTTTGAAGAACCCAAACGCAAAGCTTTCCTTCTCGGGGAATATTAAAATGACAGCGTCATTTCAAATCTAAAATCTAATATCATTAAATCTAAAATTGATACATGGTTAGTTTTCTACAAGTCGATAGTCTGAGTAAACGTTTCGGAGAGCACTTATTATTCGAAAATATCACGTTCAGCATAGCTCAAAACCAAAAAGTAGCCTTAATCGCCAAAAACGGAATGGGTAAATCCACCTTGCTACGCATCATTGCCAACAAGGAAACCCCAGACACCGGTACGGTCATTTTCAGAAATGACATCACCATCGGAATCCTCGACCAAGACCCGGAACTAAACCCGGAAAACTATGTTTTCGAGGAAGTATTCAACACGGAGAATCCCACGTTAAAACTAATCAAAGCATACGAACAAGCCGTGCAAGACAATGACACGGCAGCATTGGAAGAGTTAATTCCCCAAATGGATGCCCTGGCGGCATGGGATTACGAAACTCAGATCAAGCAAATATTATCGGAACTAAAAGTAGACAAGTATAGCCAACGCATCCGGGAACTTTCCGGGGGACAAAAGAAAAGAGTCGGGCTGGCAAAAGTATTGATTAGTAACCCGGATTTCTTGATCCTGGACGAGCCGACCAACCACCTGGATGTGGAAATGACCGAGTGGCTGGAAGATTATCTAGATAAAACCAAAGCCACCCTCCTCATGGTAACACATGACCGCTATTTTCTGGACAGAGTATGCGACAAAATCGTTGAAATAGACGATTTCGGCATTTTCTCCTACGACGGCAATTATTCGTATTACCTAGAAAAAAGAGATGAACGCATCGACGCCCGCAATGCGTCAATCGACAAAGCCAAAAACCTTCTCCGTACCGAACAGGAATGGATGCGCCGGATGCCGCAAGCCCGGAGCCACAAGGCAAAATACCGCATCGATAACTTCTACAAGATCAAGGAAGTCGCCTCACAGAACACGACAGAACAACAACTGGAACTGGATATAAAAGGACAGCGGTTAGGCAAAAAAATCCTTGAACTGGAACACGTCAACAAAAGCTTCGGGGACTTGTGTGTATTAAAGGATTTCTCGTACAAATTCGTGCGAAGCGAAAAGATCGGGATCATCGGTAGAAACGGTATCGGCAAATCCACATTCCTCGACATCATCACCCGACAGATCGAACCGGACAGCGGAACAATCGAGATCGGCGAAACCGTCGTTTACGGGTATTACAAACAAGCGGGCATCACTTTCAAGGAAGACGACCGCCCCATAGATATAGTCAAAAACATATCCGAGAAAATAGACCTCGGGAACGGGCGCATCATGTCCGCCTCCCAATTCCTGGAATATTTCCTGTTCCCGGACAAACTGCAATATTCTCTGGTAGCCAAACTCAGCGGGGGTGAACGCAGGCGGCTCTACCTATTGACCGTCCTTATGAGCAACCCGAATTTCCTGATTCTGGACGAGCCAACCAACGACCTCGACATCATGACGCTGAACGTGCTGGAAGAATACTTGAAATCTTTCCAGGGATGCCTTATCATCGTGTCGCACGACCGTTTCTTTACCGACAAAATAGTCGACCGGATATTCGCTTTCGAGGGCGACGGAGTCATCAAAGATTTCCCCGGCAACTATACTCAATACAAGAATAAAAAGGAGGAAGAAGAACTCCAGCGCAAACAAGCGGAAAAGAAAACTGCCCCTACCCCTAAACCTATGCGGGAAAAGGAAAAAGTACGCAAACTCACGTTCAAAGAGCGACAAGAAATGCAACAGTTGGAATCCGACATGGAAAACCTAAACGCCGAAAAATCCGAATTAGAAAACATCTTAAACTCCGGTACTCCGGAAGCTGACAAATTGGTAAAATCCGCCCAACGCATTGCCGAAATCATAAACCTCTTGGACGAGAAGGAAATGCGCTGGCTAGAATTAAGCGAGATCGAATCATAGATTATTTTTCCCATAACAGACTCATTCTTCATGGATAGAGAATGAGTCTGTTACTTTTTAACAGTATCCTCACTTCTCCTCTTCCTCCAAATCATCCTCCGACTAAAAAAAGAACTGTCTAAAACTTATTAGACAGTCCCTTTGTTTCCATGATTAAAACTATTTAGCAACTTGCTTGACGGATTCATACATAGATATCAAACTTTCATAATGTACTCTATCGTCACGATTAGCAGACGCCACTTTACCCTTTAATAAAGTAACCACCCGCTTCAACATTGCTTGATTATACCCGAAAGTTTCATCAATCACACCTATTTCCACCTCGCCTTGGAAAGGACTAGCAGCTTGACCGAACTGAACAGGCAACAATTCCCGGGCTACAGCTCCCGCTCCACGTTCCTGCTCCATTTCCTGCAAATAACTATACATTTCATCCATGAAGCCTTTAGAGAACAAATTATATACCCGAATCTCGTCCAAAGAAGGACTCAAGTTACTGATTGCCCGCGTATTCTTAATATAATCGGTACAAGTAATCCCCATTCGATTAAAAATATTCTTCTGCAACAATTTTTCCTCTTGATTCAACTTCTTTCCTTGTATGGTTGGAGCAAAAACACCGGCATACAAATCATCATAATAATCGCCAATCGTGTAAAGATTCTTATCTCGTGAAACATGAGAAGAGAGAATAACCATTGCTCTTTTGCTTTCAATAGTCTTGCTCACGGCAGCAATGATTTTTGCAGACGGATACACGGCTAACCCTGTTTGATTAATCAACTCCGGACGATCAATCCACGAACAGTTGCGCAACTCTTTCAACACCCATGCCAACGCTTCTTTTTGCTTTGCACGTGCTACCGATTTCACGGCTTCCCCGGCAGTCCCGTCTTTCACCTGCGATAAATAAATACCACCGACCTGATACAAAGCATTCAACAAATAACGTGTATATTGCATCTGAATATTCTCGTAAAGTTGCTTCCGGTGAGAGAAATCCGCATCATCTGAAATCCACTCGTTCAAGTGGTTCAAAATATACTTCAAATTCTTTATACCGTAGGTTCCTGCCTTTACCGGATCATCCCCCAAATCTTCTTCCAATGCGCTAGGATCTATACGGAAACTCAATTGCTGGCGACCGTAACGGTAAAGAGGATCTCCCGCCTTCTCGTCAATCCATTTCTCGGCGATTTTAGATTCTTCCCACATATCCTTGGCCTCCGGGATAGGAGAATACAACCATTTAATCACGTAATAATCATACACGCCAAGCTCGGGAGGTGTCAACTTCACCCCTTTGTCTCCCGGTTGCGCCACGTAATTGAATCGGGCATAATCCATGATAGAAGGAGTTGTCCCGTATTTTTGAGTGAAAGAAGCGGAACGTAACGAATCCACCGGAATAGAAGCCGAGGCTGACATATTGTGCAACATTCCCAAAGTATGACCGATCTCGTGAGTGATAACATACGTAAGCGATTCATCAAAAACATCCTTTGGCATTTTAGTGGCACGCACACGAGGATCCACCTGTGCGGTCTGAACAAAACGCCAGTTATTAATCAACTGAACAACATTATTGTAAACAATCACGGAAGCGTTAATAATCTCCCCAGTAGTCGGATCCACCCAAGACGGTCCCATCGCATTTGCCTCCGCGTTCGGGCAATAACGAATACAAGAATATTTCAAGTTATCGGGATCAAAATTAGGGTCATCCTTCGGAAAATCTCTCGCCACCATCACGTTCTTGAAACCAATTTTCTCGAAAGCCTTATTCCAATTCAAAACAGCCGCTTTAATCGGTCCCCTCCACTCGTCCGGGAACGCATCATCCACGTACCATACAATCGGTTTCACGGGTTCTACAAGCTCTCCTCGCTTCCATGCTTCCATGTCTTTCGGTTCCACTCTCCAGCGATTAGCCAGAACATACGTCTCGAATCCATCTTTCTCTTGAGATATTTTCCGGATCGGGAACTGCATTCTTGCGCTCGCCGAATTCAACGTGTAAAAAATTCCGACACGGGAATCCTGTACACGAGGCCGCATCTTAGATTCCGGCAACAAAAGAAAAGTAATTACGGAACGCGTAGACACCTGTCCCAAGGGTATAGACCCCAACAACGTCATATATTGAGCCTCCACGGGCTGAGCCACTTCCACCGATGCGTTATCTTCAAACGCCTTCACTCCTTCAAACGTGAATTTATTGGCAACCGGAGAAGAAGTGAGCAAACCTCCACTGACTTTCGGTGCAAGCCCCTTGTTATCTTTTATAAATGAAGTCACTTCGATCACCACAGCCGAACTGTCTGCGTTATATGAATGAATAGAGAACGATCTTGATGGAATATCGATATAACTCTTCTCCATGGCTTTCCTCACCCATTCCTTATCCTCTCCCATCGTGGCAGCCAAATTAGGTTTGTTGAACACAATAGACGAATCTTTCTTTACCACACGATAAAGCACGGGATTATTGTATTTATACCCCACGTTAAGCATAAAAGGCTCTGAGGTGGCAGATAAAGTTCCCCCTACCAATATATCACGCCCCATATATTTCAACGGATATTCCAAATAAATCTTCTGATCTATTTTATGAATGGTCAAGAAATCCCCCTTTGCGGTAACGATACCCGGACTTTTCATCAACGTTTCGTACTTACTTTTCTTCTTTTTAACAGGCTCTTTCACCTCTTCGGCTATCGCTATTTTCTTCTTTTTCTTGAACAATTCCCCCGCATAGCTCTCCCCGGTAGCGGGAACGAGCAGGGATAACAGCACCAAGAATGCAAACAAATCTCTCATTTTTCAATGATTTAAAATTAAACATTATGATTATATAAAATACGAACTTTCATAAAAACAATCAACGCACCTGTTCACGTTGGGAATTCAACAGATCTTGCACCTTCTTACGCAACACGTTTCGATGCAATTCCTTGGCCACAAACCTACCCTCTCTATCTAAAACCACCAAATAAGGGATACCCTCGATTCCCAAATCTGCACGGATACCATCTCTTTTATAGCCAAACGGATTCCGGTAACTCTTCCATGGAAGTTGCTCTTCTTGACAAGCTTTCAGCCATTTTTCCCTAGAATCATCCAAAGAAATACTCATCACGCGCAATCCTTTGTGTTCGAAATCTTTATACAAGCGCCGCAAACTTTTCATCTCACTCCGGCAAGGTCCGCACCACGACGCCCAACAATCAATAACCGTGATATATCCTTTCAAAGAATCCAAACGAACGGAATCACCCGCTTCATTCTCCAAAATATAATCCGGGAAAGCCTGCCCGATAGCACTCACGGACACTTTTTCCAACTTATCACTTAAAGCCTGCCCGGCTCTCGATTGTTGTATTTCAGGCGACAACAAATCATACATCTCTCGTCCCCACTCGTAATGCGACTTCATCTCCGCACTCGCCAAATAAGCGGCATACACGTTATCAGAATACTTCCTCACCAAATCTCGGGCGATAGAAAAACGTAAATCATCAAACCACAACCTTTCAGACATCAAACTATCAAACAACACCTGATCGTTCCTCGTTGAAGCCTGAAAAATACTTAACCCGGAAATGTTCTTCTCTACCACTTTATCGTAAAGTTCATGAAATGCTTCCGAACATGCCTTTCTTATTTCGTTAGCTCTCGATCCCCTTAAACTATCCTCACGAATTCCCTGTCGTGAAGAAACGGTTATACTCATCTCCTCCCCATCCAAAAACAAATCAGCTTGCTGCTCATTAATTCTCAGACGATATACCCCCGGGTCCCGGAGAATTCCTTTAAAAACATATTGCCCATCAACCAATTTTCCGGAATACAATTCCTCCGGCTCCTCACCTGTCGTAAACAAAGCAATTTGCCCCGTGTCCGCATCCACCACATTTACCTTCAACCGGAAAGATTGTCCATCTCGCGATGAACAATTAATCATTCCGGCCAAGAACATGAATAAAAGCAGTATTCTCATTTTACTTTACTGTCAAATCTTTTTTAACCGAATCGACGAGCTTTTTCATATACTCATACTTACTCAATATAATCGAATGATTGGCATGAGTAGCTTTAAAATTAGCTTCATCGTCTTTCAACACCTCTATGACAAAATCAAGAACATCCGCGGATTCTGTCGGGCAAACATAAGAACTTGGTGAATAATGTGTAGAAGGCGTAGAACTTAAAAATCCATATTCTTCTTTAGGCTTCCAAACAAATACCCCTCCGAAAAAACTATTTTGAATATCTTGTTGATGCATAGCTTTTAGCTCTCCTTTCGCATTGAAATTATCCGAAAGCCGATAAAAATCTTCCAACTCCCCTGAATAATTATTCACTAAAGCATGTGCCCATTCTGATCCCCGAACTCTCAAACCAAACGCTTCTTTATCTTCCCGGGTCATCTCTTTCAATTCCGCGAGACGAGAAACAATAGCCCCAGACATTCCATAATAAACATCTAACGAATTATCACTAAGTATCAGTTCTTCAACAAGTAAAAAACATTTAGGCTTCATACCTGCCTGCTGAAAAGGAATAACATATTCTTCCAAAAACTTCACCCCCTCCAGAATATCTTCACGTTGTTTCGAGAGAGAATACTTCATACTCGTCACGTTCTCCTCTATCGAATAGCCTAACATCAATGTCTTATAATAAATAATGGAATCCCCGTTCGCATCCATTCCCCTATACTCCATTCCAATCGTATCATTATAATAAACAGACATTTTATATTCACTATAAATCTCATAAATCAAATGATCCAACTCGTCATCGGGATTATCCTTTATCACATACCAATCCACGTCCACGTATGATGGAGACAACTCCCCGTTCTCGTCATCTTGACAACTTGCCAAAGCAAACAATGACACTAATAATATTCCAACTAAATTTTTCATCATCAATCACTTTTTCAATTACCATTAATATTCCACATACACGGGATCAGGTCTTTCATTATTTACCATATTACCATCCGTAAACTGTAATTCATAAGTAGGAATTGGCAAAACCCATCCACCGTTAGGATAAGCTTGCAACTCGTAATACCCGTACGCAATTCCACTATCTTTCACACGCATCTCGTGCTTTAACGGCTTTGCATCCGGATATTTAGAACTCACGGAATACCGGCGCAAATCAAACCAACGATGTCCCTCGAAACACAATTCCAAACGACGCTCATTCCGAATAAAATCCACTAAATCTTTCCCCGTTTTCGATTGAATATCCGGTGCGCTTCCCGCACTATAACGAGTGGCAAGAAAAGAATTCATGACCTCTCTCGCGCCCTCCTCCTCGTCGGACATCGCCAATGCCTCCGCCTTATTCAAATACACCTCGGCATATCGGATCAAATTACAATCCGACACGCCTCCATCCGACCATCTTTTAAATTTCGAAGGATAATTCCCATAAGAACTCAACTCAACCCCCAAACTATATCGCTGATCGCTTGATTTATCCAAAAAAGCAGCTTCCAAATCATTCGACAATGCGTAAGTAACCTTTGATTTAAAACCCACCATCGCGTTCAAACGATATTCTCCTTGAGAAAAAATCGTCTCAGGTGACTTAGAGGAAAGTATGCTGGAATTAGACGACAAAGTATTCAAGTCCTGTAAACGATAAGTCGCCTGCATAATCGTATCACACTGTTTATCACACCCTTCCCATTCTCCCTTATACAGATACACCCGGCTCAACAAAGCTCGTGCCGCCGACTCGTTAGCCCGGTAAACTGAAGGCTGCACGATACCCTTCAATTCCACGATCGAATTCAGCAAATCTGTCTCGATCAAATCATACACATCCGCCACCGGATCTCGAACAAAATCCTTATCTTCAACCTCTGAACTCACTTTAATCGGAACCCCCAAATCCGTGGTCGCAGTTCCTGATGCATAAGGTTTAGCATACAAATTTACTAACCAAAAATAGTAAGTAGCTCTCAAAAACAATGCCTCCCCCTTAACCCGATGGTAATCCGAACCGGCATCCTGAAACGCTTCTACTTCATCCAGTATCACATTCAAAGAAGCAATATGCTCGTACAATCCACTCCACACGTAATCGTTCTCGATACTACCGTTCTCACTCGTACCGGGCAACTTCAGCCACTCGTAATACCCCAAGTAAAGCGCATTCCCCAACGATTCCCAATAAACAGGTTTCGATGACAACTGCACATCATCATCCATCAAATGAATCCATGAAGCTATCGTGGTTTCTCCCTTATCCTCATCTTCTCCTATTTCCCGAGAGATCATGTAACCGTCCCCCACCAACAATTCGCTTAAATCCGAGATCGAGTTCACGTATAACAAATCCCTGGGATACTCCTCCAGAAAATCCCCACAAGACACCAACAACACACTCCACAGGACACCAAATATATTTACTATCTTTTTCATATGCTATAATTTAGAATGTTACATTTAAATTCATTGAAAAAGTCGGGCAAAGAGACATGTTAATAGATGGAGCTGATCCCGATTGAACAGCCGGATCCTGTCCCTTCAACTTTTTATCACAAATCATGAATAAGTTCGTGCACGAGAAACCGATATACGCTGACTTCATATACAGTTTTCTCGCGAAAGCATCCGGTACATTATAACGCAACGACAAAGATTGCATCTTCAAGTAATTACCGCTGACTACCCGAATATTGGAATTATCCCACATATTCCAAAGATTCTTCCCGAAATTATAAGGTTCTTCCACGCACCACATTCCCATCGTCTGTCCAAACCTCCCACCGGAAACAATACCCGGAATCGTTGTTTTACGTTCATCACCGGGATATCTCCAACGATTTATAAACTCTTTCCTCGCGTTTGCCGCCGGCTGCGGAGCGATAGTCCCGTACGTGCTTTCCAAATCCGGATACATCTTCAACAGACGCACCTTAGAACCCAAACTATAAGCCAAATTAAACGACAGCGTTAATCGACGATAGGTAAAACTATTAGTCAACCCTCCCTGGATAACAGGCACACGAGTTCCGGAATGTTCCAATACCGTGGTAAACACATCATCACGCTCCATGGAATCATACAAAGCCTTTCTATCCAAAACAACATTTCCCTCCTCGTCATAATCATACTGGTCCACATCGTAAAACATCGGGCATCCGTCAGTCGGATCCAATCCTTTAAATTTATACGAATAGAAAGTATTCAAGGGGCGTCCCACGATCTGTGCACTACCATTCAAATAATTTTCATAAGTGTACCGGTCATGCATAGATTTATCTTTCACCTTCCGGCCTTTCGTCAACTGATTCAACACCTGCCCCAATTGAGGGTCGAAAATCCACCGGAAACCATTCGGATTCTCTGCCGAAATCGTGTTCACGGGAATGACTCTCAATGAAAACTCGAAACCCTTGTTTTCCAATGTTCCCTTATTCAACACGTAATCTTCTCGCCCGTTAACCCGTGATATGGTCTTCGTCAGGAAAGTATCATTTGTCTTTTTATAATAATAACTAACACTGGCAGATAACCTTCCCTTGAACAAATCGAAATCCAACTGCACGTTCGTGGAAGCCGTTTTCTCCCATTTCAACCCGGGATTCGGGAAAGTGTACACGTAAGAGGCATATTCACCCAAAGTTGAATTCATATCTCCCTTGCGTATAACCAACTTCGAACTTTCAGTCTCCAGCATATTCCCTTGATAACCAAAAGAAGCCCGTAAAGATAAACTTCCCAACCAATCAATTCCCTCGAACAAATCCTCCTTGATATTCCAACGTCCCGACACGGACCATATAGGAGTAATTTTATCATTCGCTTTCGTTCCAAACTTATTAGAAGTATCAAAACGCATATTCGCGTTAAACATATACAACCCCTTGTAATCATACGATAACGAAGCGTAACCGGAGATCAAATTAGTCTTGGAATCCGAAAATATACCTCTCGCCTCGCTAGACTGAGTCCACCGGCGAAAAGCCTGATAATAAGCTAAATCAATTTCAGAAACCATCAAACCCCGATCCGGAGTATATCCCCGGTACGTTTTACGCGAACCCGTGTAATGGCTGGAAGAAGCCTCCGCACCAACGGTCGCCACGATTTGATGATTATTCTCCATATCCAAATACTTGTTGAAATCCAGTTGGGCACGCAACGTCCAAGATTCGTTATCCGTATTTTCCTTTTTCAACTCGCCTCCCACGGGACACTCGTTCACCCGATCCTCATCCTTATCGGGATCCTTTAACAAACTATCCGTACGCCTCAATTTTCTCACGTAAAAAGACTCCTGTCCATACCAAGTATCTACGTCTGTTGAAGAAGTCGAATAAGCAAAAGTCACCCCCAACTTCAAAGGCTCAATCACACGCCAATCAACCATAGCATTCACGCTCATACTTTTAGACTTCATATCATACGAACTATTATTCATTTCATTGATAATACTATACGGACACCAGTCTATCGAGCTCCCCGTACTATTGCCCCTACGTTTATAATACCATAAACTGCCATCCTCGTTAAAAGCCGGAAGGGCCCTGCTCGTGTTGTAAGCATATCCCAACACATCCACCTCCGAGGGAGTATAAGTTCGATCAGATACATTCCCGCTCATACCGAAACGCAACGTAACATTATTCAAATTAGCCGTCAAATTCACACTCGTCGTGTAATTCTTCATACCTTCGCCTTTCGTCGTTCCCTGGCTATCGTTGTATCCTAAAGAAGCGTAATACTTTAACGAAGAAGAGCCTCCCGAAATTCCCAGGGTATGCCTATGAGACCAGGAATTCTGTAATAACAAATCCAACCAATCCGTGTTCATCGACTCGTACCGTCCCACCTCACGCTGGAACTGATTAAAATCTATCCGGTCATTCCAATAGTCGCGTAGTGCACCCTCGTATCCGACCCAAGAATCAAGCGTGTTATACGTAATCCCCTTCTCGACCAATTCCCGGGATAAAGCGATTCGCTCCCTTGAATTCATCATATTCACGCTTTTATCCCCGTAATGCGGACGGCGCGTAAAAGTTCCAGCGACAGAATAACTAATCGAAGGAGGTCCTTCTTTCCCTTTTTTAGTCGTGATCACAATTACACCGTTTGCAGCACGCGCCCCGTAAATAGCTGTAGCCGAAGCGTCCTTCAACACATCAATCTGCTCAATATCCTCCGGATTCAAACCGGAAATAGCATTTCCCAACAAATTCACGAAATCCAAATCATTAATCTGCGCCGGGTCAATATCCACCGGATCCTGCTGAATAATTCCATCCACCACCCAAACAGGTTCTTGATTCCCCAAAATAGTAGAAGTTCCGCGGATTCTCAAACGAGGCACAGCCCCCACCTGACCTGAATTCTGCATAAAAATCATTCCCGGCACATGTCCCTCCAACATTTGGTCTATCGTATTTAATCCCGGCACGACAATCTCCTCGGCCTTGATCGACGTCACGGCACTTGTTAATTTTCGTTTATCAATCGTCTGGTATCCCGTACTTACGACAACCACCTCATCCAAAGCTACATCTGCTTCCTTCATCACCACGTCGATCGTATCCTTACCCGTGTAAGCGACCTCACAATTTTCCATGCCCACAAAAGAGAACAACAAAGTAAACTTTTCCATCATCGGCAAACTCAAAACATACCGTCCCTCAGCGTTTGTCACCGTCCCCAGGGTCAACCCCTTCACCAGTACAGTCACACCCGGAAGAGGAAGTTTCTGTTCGTCCGTTACCCTTCCCACGATACGGATATTTTTCTTCTGTTCGTCATCCGCCACTTTCACCCCACGTTTCACCACGATAACCTTCCCCCTGAAACTGTACACCAAATCCGTCCCTTCAAAAATACGCTTCAACACGCTCTCCACAGTTTCGCTCTCTGCCTTGACAGACAATCTCCCCAATTGGTTCGTCTGTTCCGTGTTAAAAAGAAAATGTAAATCAGTCTGTCGTTGAATCTCATCAAACAACATTTTCACCGTTACATTCTTCATGTCCAAACTCACTCTCTCTTGCTGGGCAAAACTACTCGCCGAAAGAGAAAACGTAAACCCGATCATTAAAACGAGAAACACTCTCATAATTTTCCCAAATTTGCGTCCACATTCCCACAAGAATGGAGGACAAGTTCCAATTTTTTCCATACATTTGTGATATAATAATTAACAATTATCAACAAGCCTCGCTCCAATAAGGCTCAATGATGATTAAAAACAAACGGGAGGTGCTTCCAACGCCTTCCGTTTTTTATTATCGTGAAACTATTACAGTACGTCCCTTCACCGAGAACAACACACCCGTTGCATCGGTAATAACATCAAAAATATTTTGTATTTCTTTATACCTTCCCAAGTATCCCGAAAAATGCAATTGCTTCACGGACTCCGTCTGGTAAAACACCTCCACGTCATACCACAAAGAAAGGGTATTCATTATATTCTCCAGCGTTTCCTCCTCGAAAGCAAAAATACCCTTCACCCAAGCCAGATACTGCCGGGGATCAACCTCTCGAATCGCCATAGCACCATCTTTCGGGTCAAAACAAGCAAGCTCTCCCGGCTTCAGGACACATTCATCACCGGAACGAATAGCCTTAATCCCAATTTTCCCGCTTTCCAAAACCGTTTGCACCCCTTCCGGTCGCCGCGTATTCACGTTAAACGAAGTACCATACACCCGCACCTGCACCTCGTCAGTCATCACGTAAAACGGGCGGGCAGAATCCGTCGCCACCTCGAAATAAGCCTCCCCGGAAAGAAAAACCCGACGTTCCCTCTCGTCAAATATCTCCGGGTATCTCAAATCCGTGGCTGAATTCAAAGTAACCCGGGTTCCATCTGACAGAGTTAAATGAAACTCTCCTCCCCGGGGAATTTGCAATACATTATACTTCAACTCAAATTTATTCCCGTTCCCGTTATTCTCGTAAACCAACCCGTCACCCGTCCTGTGCGCCACTCTCCCCGCGTCCAATCTTATCTCGCTTTTCTCGAACTCCTCCAAAGACACTTTCACCCCATCGGAAAGAATCAACGTCGCCTTATTCATCCCGGGATGGATCACCTCACTGACCCGTTCCGGTCCCGAAGCAGTATCTTCACCCGCAAGCCAAACAGCAATCCCGATCGCAACCGGAATAATCGCCGCCGCCACATACCTCAACACACGTGTGAATAACTTAGGCTTTCTCGCTTGAGTCCGACTCAAGAAACAACTCCACCCCTTTTCCATATCGATATCACGGAATTCCGAAAACTCCGAAGCAAAACGTTCATCCCGCAACATCTCTTGGAAAAAACGACGATTTTCTTCCCGTTCTTCCACCCACCGCTCCAACACGACTTTCTCCTCGTCGGAAATCGTACCCGCCAAGTAAAGGCGAATCAATCGAACAACATTTTCATTATACACATTCATACTATATCTCCATTTTAGACATAATACGACAAGGGTATAAAAAAGAGGTAAAAGAAAAATTACTTTTTCACGAAAAAATATCAACGACTTGATTACAAAAAAGAAAAAAATACAAGAAGCTAAATCAACTTAAATAATAAAGCCAAAAACAACACAGTCCCTAAACGCTCTTTCAAAAAACACATAGCGTTCCTCTTGTGCGCTTTCACGGTTTGAACAGACAAGGACAATAATACGGCAATCTCGTCATTCTTTTTGCCTTGCAAATGCAACTCGAACACCTCCCGGCAACGATCAGGCAACTCACTTACGGCTATATACAACTCCCTGTAAATTTCCTCCTTCATCAAACCATACTCCCCATCTTCTCCCTCGTTTTGGTTCTCCATCATGTAAATAACATAACGCTCCTCCACGGCCTTGTGTTTCAAATAATCCAGGCACTTATTATTCACTAAATCATATAAATACGTACGGAATCCATGATAAGAATTAAACACTTTACTCCCCTCCCATATAGTGATAAAAACCTCCTGCACGATATCCTCGGCAACCTCCTTCTGTTGCACCCGACGCGTCGCGTACAACACCATATAACTATAAAATCGTTCAAACAACTCCCGGTAACCCGAAACCTGCTTCACGTTTATTTGCCGAATAAATTCACTATCAACATTACCCATACCAACAACTTATCCAGAATCAATCCGTACAAAAATAATACATAATTCTATTTTTTGGAAGAGAAGCATTAAAAAAACATCCACATACACGACAACTTCTACAAATACCGCTACATGAAAATATGGCGTACACCGCTGAAATTAACTTCCACTTCACACGCCATTGAATCTAAAACCTTACTTTCCCTACCTTCCCCGTCTACGCAACTAAATCACGAGAGCCACCCTTGGCATTAATTAGCTAATTCGGATATTTCCCCTGTTTTGACCGACAAACCTTATTTGTGGGGGAATATCTAAAGATACAAAAAAGCCAACTAATTCACAATAATTTAAGTATGAATTAGTTGACTAATTATATACTATTTACTGAATCTCCCTAAAATGATTAATGAGACATTCCTAATACGATACCTAAAACGTAAGGAATTAACCAAAAAGCCCAAACAAATACGCTAAACTTGCTAAAATTTTGTTTCGCTCGTTGACTTCCTTTCCAATAAGTCCAAATCGCCCACAACGCATGAATTGCCATAAGCAACAGAGCTAAAGCCCCTGTTGATGCATGCAACGAATTCATGTTTTCCCCCGCAATTTCAATCATCACAGTCGTTCCAAAACTATCGGCAAACAAACCAAGAACAAAAAATGTAATATGCCAAAGTTTCAATATCTTCTGAATACGTTCAGCCCAAGTTCCTATAGAATAGAACACCAAAGCCAATGTCATACTTACGATTGCTGTTCCTAAAAAAGTTGTCATCTCTTCACTCTTTGTTTAATAATTCTACTATTTTGTTCTCTAATTCCTCACCTCTTAAATCTCGTGCTACAATCCGATTGTTGATATCCAACAATATCGTGGCTGGAATAGCTCGCACCTTAAACAATTGAGCTGGTGTTGAATTCCACCCCTTCAAATCGGAGCCATGCACCCACGGCAATTGATCCTCTTGGATCGCTTTCATCCATTTTTCCTTATTATCATCCAAGGAAATGCCCAATATTGTCAAACCTCGGTCGTGATACTTATTGAAAACACTTAACACACGAGGATTCTCCAGCCTACAAGGTCCGCACCATGATGCCCAAAAATCAATCAATTTCACTTTTCCCTTCATTTCATAAAGCGTGATTTTCGTACCATCCGGGGTTTCTACTTCAAAATTCGGAGCAATACACCCTTCTGCCACCCGTTCCCGGGCGACAATGTATTCACTGACAAGCTTGCCGTAAGTAGTATTTTTCCCCGTTTCCCCCAACAACATAAACTTATTCCGCAAACACTCGTAGGTCGCATGCGCCCTCAAAGAAACAAGCATAAAATTCTCTACACTCAAAATTTCCAATGTCTTATACACGATATACCCCGACACATACGAATCCGGGTTCATCGTGATAAGTTCATTTTCCTTCGCGTGCATATCGAGAATGACATTATCAATATCTTCTAAAATTTGTTCCTGCAATTTCTCGTCATTCTCCTCTTGGGCACGGTAATATTTCTCTTCCAAATCAGCCTCGGTTTTGGCAGCCTCTTGGGAAAATTGCTGAAAACGCTCCAACAAACTTTGCGCATCCCCTCCTCTTACCTGCAAATTTTCTTTGGAACCGCTCACGGAGAAATGCCCGTTTTCCAACATAAACTCTACGCTCTTTTGTTTATCGAAGAGCAAGGTGGCAAAAACCACTTCTTTTCTCTCTCCTTTTATCTCGAATTTATTCCCTCGCATATCTACCGCAGCCAAGGTATCCCACGACTGTCCCGTTGACACTAAAAGGAACACGCGACCGTCTTGGAAACCTTCAACATTCCCCGTAATTTCAAAGCCTCCACGCGTGCATGAACTCAATAACCACAAGCATATGCAAAATACAAACAATAATCTTTTCATCATTTCTTCAATTTTCTCAACGTCCCCTACGACGAATCCAGATGACGGTCCCGATACTCAAAAAAAACAACGGGTAAATAAACATTAAACTCCATTTCAAGACATTATAGCCCATGCTATTGACATGTACCACCCGATCTTGCGTCATACTCCGCCTTGTGTCAACGGGCATCTCGTTACCTGACAGATAATGGAACACGGACAAAGCCAGCCAATGTCCCCCGGTCCGACCGACAGACAACTCCTGATTTGACAACCAATCGGCATCCCCAAATACCACCACTCGCTGTTCCTTCCCATTCACCTCTCGTGATAAAGCCAAAGCTGTATTGTACTCTTTAGCGACCTCCCCTTTTTCCGGGTTATACTCTAACGGCTTATCCGCGTAATCCAAAGTTCCCGTTTCATTCCATACGCGATAAGAGCGATCTTCTTTCTTTTCCAAATTTTGAGCCAATGTATCGGTTTTCAAAATAGGAGTCGCTTTGAATCCCCGGTCTTCGATAACTTCGACACCCGCAACCGTGGGAATACGCACAAAAGTCAATTGCTGGAAACGATAACTCAACGCGGATGCCTCCGGGGTAATCTCGCAATACAACACTTCCGGACGTTCCTCTATTTCCCGGTACTGTACTAACGTTCCTTCAGTTAGTTGCACGCCGAACAATTCCTGTAAGAAAGGATTTATCGCCTCTCCCCGGCCGGCTTCTCCCAAAATTAAAAAATTACCTCCCCGTTCCGAGTATCTTCTCAATACATCCATCTCTTCTTCCAAGAATACTTCTTTCGGTTCAGGAATCGTCAAAATCGTAATATCCTCCGGAATGTCTGTAGACAAGCCCACTTCTTCCACGTCAAAACCCTGGTTTACTAAAGCCAAGCGAGCGTACTTCACACTCGCGAAACGATTATATCCACCCAACGAACCGTCTTGTATCGAACGACACCCATGCCCTTTCACAAAACCCACCTTCGGCAACACCGTACCCACCTTCTTAAATGCCGCACTAATATCCGCTTCATGAGGAAAAATATCCAACGGGTCATCAAATGTCCGCAACCAAGTCTGCTGTCCATTTCCTCTCTCTATAGACCACACGAATGTACGTTCCCCCGTTAAATCAATCCTTTCCCGGATCTCTTCCGGGGTCTTTACGCTCGTGCTATCTAATCCGTTTTCTTCACACACCTCTTTTGCCAATTGCCGAAGAGTCTTTCCCTTTCCTTTCTCAAAGATACGTAAATACTCGGCTTCGCCTGGAGTAAGCGTGTCATAATAATACACGACCTTCAACTTGGTTTCCGGTTTAAAACGCTCGTAAAGTTTAAACACCCGCCTATTTCTCTGGATAAAATAAGGATAAGCATAACTCCCGTAATCTGGCGACATGATATTCACGTAAGCCGTGATCGTCAAATTTCCCTCCAACGTTTCCACGATCTCCTGACTCTGTGGAGTCAACGTGTTCGACTTCACAGAAGTTGCATCATAATAAGCCATCAACTTCGGTCGAGAAGAGAGATAACCCAAGCAACAAGCCCCCAAAATAAGTATCAAATTATAACGCAACGTGATTAAAAATTTAATCTTCTGCCGCACGGCATTTAAACGGATGATTGTCAATCCCAGGAATAATGCCGTCACCAGGGGAAAATACAACAGATCCTCGCTACAAATCATACCCCCGATAAACGTTTGTGCCCGTCCGTTAATACTTAACCAATAAGTTACATCCCGGACGAAATCATACTCCTGCCACCAGCCTCCGACCAAACTCAACAGCATCAACACGATAAAAGTCCCGATTGCAGCCACGAATTGGTAAGACGTCAAACTCGAAACAAAAATACCCACCGCCGCGTAAGTGCAAGTCAACAGGAACAATCCCAACAAGCCGGACAGAACCATGGGCAACTCGAAATTTTCCACCGTGCACCAGGCTATCACAATATACACGCACAACATTCCACTCATCACGAAAGCGTAACCCACCATAGAGCAGAATTTACCCAAGATAATCTGCGTATTGGTCACCGGTGCGGCATACAACATTTTGATCGAACCACTGCTCAACTCACGACTCACCAACCCCATGGTCAATAAAGGAATATAGAAATACAAATACGTCGATACCTGCCCCCATAATGTCCGCACGAATAAAGCAGACGATACCATAAATTGCAATCCGTCCCCATACTCGTTATCTTTCATGTAACCATGATACTGTCCCACGAACATTATTCCGGCTTGCAAGGTAAATACCAGTAATAAAAACCAGGCCACCGGAGAATAGAACAATAATTGCAACTCCTTCTTCGCTATCTTGAATATCATTTTCATCACTTTCCGTCTTTATGTTTATTTACCTTCGTCAGTTCCTCAAATATACTTTCCAACGAACTACGTTCTATCCGACACTCTGTCATGTTCCACTGACTCCGTGCGCTGGTCCGGATCAAGTTTTCCGTCACTCTCCGGCGATCATCGTAATGAATCCGAAACGAAGCCATACCGATCTCTTCTACCTTTTTCACACCCTCCACTTGTGCCAACTCGTCACTCGACGGTGCGTTTCGTAAGGTTACCCGCAAAGTGGTAGGTGTCACGTAATTATTAAACCGTTCCATTGTCCCCGAGAATACCAGTTCTCCCTGCTCTATCATCAATACCGCATCACACACGGCTTGTATCTCCCGCAGGATATGCGTCGAAAGAACCACGGTACACTCTTGGGCAATCTCCTTTATCAAACGGCGGATATCAAGTATTTGCGTCGGGTCCAAGCCGTTCGTCGGCTCATCCAACACGACTAAAGCAGGTCTATGTACCAACGTCTGCGCGATAGACACCCGTTGTTGATATCCCCCGGAAAGATGTTTGATCAAACGGTCGCGGAAATGCGTGATATTACACAATTCTAAAACCCGCTCCACCGCTCTTTTCACTTCCCGAGTCGGCACTTGGCGTAAATCCGCCGCGTAAGCCAAGTATTCCTCCACCGTGAAATCATCATACACCGGCGGTTGCTGGGGCATAAACCCGACATTACGCTTTGCCTTGATAATATTTTCCCGGGCATTCACCCCGTTAATAAATACTTCGCCTTTGGTTTGCCGAAGCACACCACACATAATATTCATTAACGTAGATTTGCCCGCCCCGTTAGAACCTAATAATCCATAAATACCCCTCGAGGGAATCTCGAAACTCACGTCTTTCACCGCCCACTGTACCGCGTAGCGATGAGATACATAGTCAAATTTTACTATATAATCGTTCATAATTTCCCTTTAAACCATAAACCATATCCTTTATCTTCTCCGCCTCTTCAGCCAGACGATCACCCCGCACACAAAAACAAACAACGGCAATCCCCAGTGAATACACCAGCGGATCACGGAATATCCCCGCTCCGACAAACAAATTTCATCATCCATCGACCGGGGACGGTACATTTCCAACGGAGCCTCCCCGTACGACATCCACGCACAACCTCCTAACAGCAGGTTTTCGTTATGTCCCCCGATTCCTCTTCTTTCCGTAAATTCATTATTAGCCAGACAATCCGCATCTCCGGCAATCATAACACGTTGTTCCTTATCACCCACCTTGCGGGTCAACCCCAATACCGTGGCAAACACTTTGGATATTTCACCCGCTTCGGTCCGGCATGTCAGGGCCGTATCGGTTTGCACCACGGAAAAGGTGGCATATTCTCTATTTTCCATCACCTCCACTCCTGCCACAGTAGGCATCACCACCACCCCGGACGACCGCAATCGGCGCATGGTTTCCCGTCCTACCCTTGTCGGTTCACACGCCAACACATCGGCAGGCAAACTACTCCTATTGCTGTCCACCGCCAACGTTGAAGTCAACTCCACACCGAACAACCGCTGCAACATCGGGTTCACGGCTTCCCGATGACGAGGTTCTCCCAAAAAGAACAGATGATCTCCCCTGTCGATATAGTTTTTCAACCTCTCCTCCTCTTCCGGCGTGAAAGCCTCGCGAGGATCGGCTATAATCAATATATGAATATCATCCGGTACCGTACTGTCCAAATTCACTTTTTCCACGTCGAACCCTTGATTCCAAACGGAAGTCTGCATCTTCTTGTTGCTCGCCACCAATTGATAGCCGTAAGGCGTCCTGTCTTCCATCCCTCTTTCCCCGTGCCCCGTCACGAAACCGATCTTGGGCAATTTCATAATCATACGCTTCAACGCCACGGAAACCTCCGCTTCCGTCGGCTGGACGGCTCCTCCTCGATTATACACCCGCAACCAGGTCTTCTGTCCGTTTTCCCGCTCAATCTGGCGAATAAAAGTGTAACCCTCTTCCGACAAATCAGGCACATCATCGATCGTCTTCAAAATTGTACTGTCCAAATCTTCCCGCTCGCACAATTTTCGGGTCTTCTCCCATGCCAAGCGTCCCGTGGGATCTTGAGCCCGTAAATCAGGGTCCGGCTCGGCATAATAGTACACTGTTTTCAACTCGATCTCGGGCTTGAAACGAACGTAATTACGGAAAAATCGGATATTCTCCATGATAAAGCCCGGGTACTTGTACTGCCAATAAGCCGGATCCAGGACATTCACGTAAGACGTGATCGTCATCCCGCCATCCAGCCGGGAAACAATATCCTGGCTCACCGGAGTCAACGTGTTGCTCTTCGTCGTCGTGGCATCATAATAAACCGTAAACATCGGTCGCGACGAGAAATAAGCCGCCGCTACCACACAAATCACGACCACGAGATTCTTACCGCAAGTGATCACGAAACGTTGCTTCTGCCGCACAGCATTCAAGCGAATGATTGAAAACAACAGAAAAGCGCCGCTCACCACCGGAAAATAAATCAAATCCTCGCTACAAATCATCCCGCTCATGAAAGTATCCGTCCGTCCGTCAAGCGACAACCAATACGTGATCTCCCTGACAAAATCATAATGTTGCCCGAATCGACCGACCATCCCCAACAGGAATAACACGATAAACGTTCCCACCGCTGCGATAATCTGGTACGATGTCAAACTCGAAACGAACAACCCGACTGCCAGGTAAGTGCATATCAACAGAAACACCCCCAAGAACCCCGTCCACACGAGACCCGTTTCCACGTTCTTGATCACGCAAAAACCAATCACGGCATACATCACAAGCACTGTCATCAACACCAAAGCATAGAACACCAACGCCAAATATTTACCTAATATAATTTGTGCGGTGCTCACCGGCGACGAGTACAGCAATTTTATCGATCCCCCGCTAAACTCCCTACTCACCATTCCCATCGTCAACAAGGGAATATAAAAATACATAAATCCTTGCACGTACACCCATATACCGTTCTGTTGAAAGAACAAATCCCGGGTAGCCCCCACTACACCCCCGTACTCTTTCATCTGGTACATCAGATAATCGAACACGTACGTGTATTGGTAGCCGGTTAAAACCACGAAACACAACAACAAAAGCCACGCTATCGGCGAATAAAACAACAGACGCAACTCCGCCCGGGCTATTTTATATATTGTCTTCATAACAATCTCTCTTTTACTGATTCTCGAATTATTTCTTTGACAACTCGGCAAAAATATCATCCAAAGAACTCTTCTCCGCGTACAATTCCGCCAAGGGCCACCCCCTTTCGGACGACAGCTCCACGATACGGTCACTCGCTTCCTGCTGGTCCGTGAACGACAACCGGTATTTATTTGCGCCCAGCGGCTCCACCTTACTCACGCCTTTGATTTTCCCCAACTCCCGTTCAGGGATCTCCCCGTCAAAAGCCACATAGAGGGTACTTGCCGAAATATAATTATCAAAATCTTCCACCTTGCCGGAGAACACCATTTGCCCTTGGTTCAACATGAACAACTGGTCACAAACCGCCTGTACCTCAGACAAAATATGCGTCGAGAGTATCACCGTGTGCTCCTCCGCTATATTTTTAATCAACCTCCGGATATCCAAAATCTGCGTCGGATCCAACCCGTTCGTCGGTTCATCGAATATCACGATGTCCGGGTCATGAATCATGGCTTGGGCAATCCCCACGCGCTGCTGGTACCCTCCGGAAAGATTCTTGATTAACCTTTTCCTGAAATGCGAGATGGAACACATCTCCAATACCCGACCTACCGCACTCTTCACCTCCTTGTCCGACACCCAGTGAATCTCTGCCGCATGTGTCAGGTATTCTTCCACGGTCAACTCCTCGTACAAGGGCGGTTTCTGGGGCAAAAAGCCAATATGTCGCTTCGCTTCAATGGGATTCTTCAACACGTCGATCCCCCGCACCCGCACCACTCCCCGCGTGGGCTTAATGATCCCGCAAATAATACTCATCATGGTAGATTTGCCCGCCCCGTTGGCTCCCAACAAACCATATATACCCCGGTTGGCAATCTCGTAATGAATATCTTTCACCACCCATTGTATATCATAACGGTGCGACAAATCTTTTATCTCAATAATTGGATTTTCTGGCATACATCAAATCTTTTTTTTACAATACACTCCCGCTGCGCAATCACACGATATCACCATTCGAATGTCGGGTTTTGGAAACGCTCCGTCTTTATCCCCAAACTCTTCAAATAACGAATCACGACCTGGTACTTCTTCCCGCAAATCCCGTCAATCCCTGCCGGGTCGCGGCTAAAAGCCCCGATCCAAGACATCGTTTCAACATCCCCGTCATCATCCAGACTCCGGTCCGGCTCCGCGAGCAACGTTTCCAAAGAATAAGCCGCCAATTGCAAGAAAGAAGCGGCATCATTCTTCATCGATTGCTGCAAATCCCCGTCTATTAACGTTTTTTGCCCCAAAAATCCACTCACGAACAACGCATCGCCCGACAATTCCGAGTAAAAATCATAATCGTCATAATCATATCCCCAGGAAAGATCATCCGTTATATCAAAAAACTCCTGCGGAAGCTCCAACAGCCCTTTTGCGCCCAAATATCCCAGGAAAGCGGCATTCACCTCCCGCAAAAACGCTTGCTTGTCTTGCAATGTCATCGTCAAAATATCTTCACTCGCTCCATTGATTGCCAGGAAATCATACCCCGTGTAACTCCATACTGCCGTTGAGTCTAACGTTTCAATCGTCCCGCCCGGAGTCCACTCTCTATAATATTTCGCCTCGTACAATTCCGAACACAACAACATTTTCAAAGGTACAAGTTTCAAATATTTCTCCGGATAAATATCCATAAAAGCACTTTGAATCAATTCAATCTGATTTCCCACGTACGCGGGATCTCCCGGACGGGCGATATGGTGACCCTCCCAACGATTGTCATGAATATCATCCCACATCGACCCGTTCCAGTAAATATCATGATCTTCAAACTCGTATAAAGGGAAGAAACCGTATTGCTCGTGCCAACGGATCAATATCTTATCAAATTCATGATTATCAGGCAACACGAAACTCGGTTCCAATTCCTCTCTCGCCTTGATTTCATCCTCTTTATTGCAACTGAACAACAAGGCGGCAATCACACTTATCACGATCAACCTAACTTTCATAACACTATATAATTCAAATTAATACTGATTTTGTTCCAACAACGGATTTTTCTCCATGACTTTGCGGGGGATAGGCAACGCGTAACGCTTGTCCCCTTGCATCAACGTGTACGTGGTTTCATTACCGGTAGCATTATCCACGAAAACATGGTCAATTTTCGGCATTCCCAAGCGGCGCAAATCAAACCAACGATGATTGGCTTCCCCGCACAACTCCCGGCGACGTTCCCGTAAACAAAAATCCAACAACTCTTGCGGGGTACCAAAAGCCTCCAATGTCTTATCCGCATATCCGGCATAAAAACGGTTCCGACGCAACTCGTTCAAATCTGCCAACGCTTTCTCCGCGTCAGCCGACGCCCCGCTTTCCACGTATCTCCGACAATAAACTTCCGCCCGGTTCAAATACATTTCAGCCACGCGCACCCCTCCGTTATACGGGGTACTCGGGTTACCTTTATCCAACCCGACCGGATGATAAGCATAACTTCCCGTTCCGTCCTGCATGTAAGCCCCGCGTATAAAACCGTTCAAATCCTGGTCATTGTAATCATCCCACTCGCAACGGGCATCCCCTATTCCCCCGTCAACATCCTGGTCGTACAACTGGCACAAATCATTTGACACCACATAGGGGTCTACCGCCGCGTAATCATACTCTGAATAACTCGGACTCCACGGCATGATCCACAAAGCTTCAACCAAATTCTTATCCGAGTAAACACTGTAAGAAGACCACGAATTTTTAGGCTGTTCTCCCAAATTCAACAATTTGGACTTCCGATCAAGTACCATATCCGCATATTTCAACGCGTTATCCCAATCCTCCATATACATATACATCCTTGACAACAAAGCGTAGGCGGCTATTGCGTTCAAACGGTCATCATACAACTCCAACTCGTTCTCTTCCAAAATTTCGACCCCTGCAAGCAAATCTTTCTCGATTTGGGCATACACCTCTGCCACCGTGTTCCGTTTGAAATAATCATCATTTACCCCGGAAATCAACTTCAAAGGCACACCCGGATTCGTGTTCGGATCCCCCTCGTTATACGGCAAACCGAAGCAATTCACTAAAAACATATAATAAAATCCTCTCAACACGAGAGCCTCTCCCATCAAATGCTCGCGTTTCTTCGCGTCACCATCCATCTGCGGAGCATACTCCAATACCAGGTTACACCCCTTGATCAACTCGTAAGGACGAGTCCACAAGGTCAAATCCTCAACCCCGCTCGACTCGTCAAACATATCCACCTCCCACCGGTAACGAGGGGCATACCTCTTCTTCATCTCCTCTTTGGCGGCAACCACTCTAAGAACTTTTATATTATCCGTAAAATAATCGGTTATCGTGTTAAACAAAACACCATCCTCTTTCTCGAAATAAGCATTTCCTTCCAGTATTTTTTCCATATCGGAAACAGAAGAAGGCCGCACCTCGTCCTGGCTTTTCTCCTCCAGAAAATCGTTGCAGGCTCCCAAGAAAAACGACAATATACCTATCAAATATATCTTTTTCATAACATTCTATTTAAAAACTTGCATTAATACCAAAGGATATCGTTCTTGACAAGGGCTGGCTTCCCAAAGCAACCTCCGGGTCACGTCCTAGAAAATCCTTGCTTACAATAGAAAACGGATTCGAAATCGAACAATTGAAACTCAGATTCTGGAATATTTTCGGCAACTTCTCTGCGGGCAACGTGTAAGAAAGCTGCACATTGCCGCATTTCAAGTACCATGCATCCACCACCCGCGCCGTGGAATAGGCGTACAATTCATAGGGACTGATGCCATTCGTGTAATCCAGGAATTCAAGCGGTTTGGCACTGGTAATCCGGTTCGGCAAGGAAGGCACCTTCGTGTACTTCTCGTCGCCCGGCTTACGCCAGCGTTTCAACCATTCCGTCGACATATTCTCGTACTCGCTCGGGATACTGGAATACGAGGTCGTCAAAGGCGCCAAAAACTGCTGATTACCCGTGCTCAAGTAAAAAGAAGTCGTGAGTATCAACGTCTTGTAATTGATCGAAAGGTTCAATCCGGCAGTAAAATCCGGTTCCATTTTACCGGCATAATCCATATAGAGCGTGGCATCACTCTTCGCACCCTCCAGTTCCGAACCGGTCAAATCGAATAACGGTCCCCCGTGCTCGGGGCTCAATCCCGTGTAACGGAATGCCCAAAAACTAGATACCGGATAACCGTTTTTATTCAAGTTCCCGCTCGTTGCCTCACTCCAAGCCCCCGTCGGGTCAAGCGTGGATTCCACCTTGTTATACACCTTACCCGTGGTCATTCCCACGGCTATCACGAAATCCTTGGTCCGTACGGGCACAAAATTCACGCCTAAATCCCAACCGCTATTGCTCATATTACCGCCATTCACCGGACGGGAAGACACTCCATTCGCGTAGGGCACATCCTTGTTCACCACCATATCTTTGGTCTTCTTCCAATAATACTCGAAAGAACCCATAATTTTGTTTCTAAACAAACCGAAATCAACACCGAGATTCAAATTCTGCACCTTTTCCCACTTCAAATCCGGCGCAGGCAAATTCTTGATCGTCAATTTATAATCGCCGCTATCACCTACATTGATCTCGGCAATCAAATCCGGGCTGACCGTGGTCACCACGTTTCCCTGCCAACCGTAAGAGAAGCGGAACGACATATCATTGACCAAATCCTGTCCCTGCATCCAATGCTCGTAACCCAAGTTCCAACGCACCCCCAAAGACCACACAGGCAAATAACGCGTGTCCTTATTCTGGCCGAAACGATTCGAGGCATCCATACGCACGCTGGCATTAAAAGCATAACGGTTATCGAACATATAGCTCATCGTTCCGTAATAGGACACGTAATTCTCCTCCGAATCGACAATATTTACCGGCTTACTCCTTAAATACGGATTCACGGTATTGCCTACCATCTTCGGCAGATTCACGAAAATCCTTCCCCGCGTATGCAAATAGCCATACTCTTGCTTGTCCATCCCGTCTTGTTTCACGCTCCGGATCTCCTGCCCCACGGAAGCGGTCACGGAATGCAACCCGTTGAACACATTCGTGAAATCAAGTTGATTACGAAGTGTATAATTCATATTCTTGTTCTCCCGGTGATTATACTCGCCGCCATGAGGCAAGAAAGAAGCTTTATACCGGTCAGACCCCTCTGCAAACTCTTCGTAATTATACCCCCGTTTCCCGGAAATATAATGCGACTGTTCCGTGAACCACGACTCCCCGATAGAACTGGAAGTACCGAAACCTAATGACAAATTGTAACTCAACCACTCTTTAATTCTCCAACGCGCCGCAAGACTGGCACTCACCGAGGTCAACGTGTTTTGGTTGCCGCTCTGTCGCAACTCATTCACCACGTTAAACAAATAACCATCCGACTTATGGGCATTATAAGCCAAACTCCCGTCCGGATTATAACACGGGATCGCCCGATTCGTCTGGCTCGCGTAAGTATAAGGATCCTCACCGGCAAAAGCCTGTGTCTTTGCATAACTGACACCCAAGGAGAAATTCAACGTCAATCGCTCCCACATGGTCTGAGCGATAGAAAGATTACCGGTATACTGGGTTTGCTCGTTCCCCTTAGCCGTGTTTACCGTATTGTTAATACCCATGGAAGCATGGTAAGTTCCCTTGTCCGATCCGCCCGACACGCTTACCGTGTGATTGTGGCTAAAAGCGTTACGGAAAAGGATATCAAAATAATCCGTGTTATTCCTCTCCAACTGCTGCGCCTGTTCCGAGAATTCTTCCAACGTGATTTCCTGCCGCTTGTAAGCGTTAGCCAAAGCCGTGTAACCTATACTGTAATTTCCCGACTCATCCAATGGAATACCCGTTTCGTAAGCCTCGCGGGATACCTCCACCCGTTGTTGTGAATTCATCAACTCCATCCTGTTATAATTCAAGCGGGGAGTCACGGAAAAGTTACCGTTGTAACTCACGGACATACGTCCGGCTTTTCCCTTTTTCGTGGATATCACGATCACGCCGTTAGCTGCCTTCACCCCGTAAATGGCCGTGGATGCGGCATCCTTCAACACCGTCACGGTCTCTATATCATTCGGGTTCAACCAAGAAATCGCCCCGCCCACGAAATTGCGGATCATGTCCATGTTATCCGGATTCAAGTTATTCAGCTCGTTCGTTTCGAAAGGCAACGGGTCCTCCTGGATAATTCCGTCCACCACCCACACGGGCTCCGCGTTACCCAGCAAAGTCGAAGTACCCCGCACGCGTACACGCTGCCGGGTACCTGTCAAACCGCTACGGCTCATCACCATCATGCCCGGCACCTTGCCTTGCAACGCTTGTTCCAGCGTCTGCGTTCCATTCAACACCAAATCCGACGACTTCACCGTGTTCGACGAACCCACCTGCGAACGCTTCTTCAACGTCTGGTAACCGGTGACTACCACCTCGTCCATGTCCATCACATCCTCCCGCATGACCACGTTTATGGTATCTTTCCCCGCGTACACGACCTCCCGGGTTTCCATTCCCACGAAAGAAAACAACAAAGTTAGTTTCTCCATCGCCGGCAAATTCAATACATATCTTCCCTCTGCGTCCGTCACCGTCCCCAGCGTCAACCCCTTCACCAACACCGTCACTCCCGGGAGCGGACGTTTCTGCTCATCCGTCACGACTCCCGTGATCCTCAACGTCTTCACCCCCTCAACCGTGATGATAATCTTTCCATCCTTCTCCACGCATCCCAAAGCCGTCCCCTTCAGGCACGCTTTCACCACCTCCAACACGGACTTGTTTTTCACATCTAGTGTAACTCGTCCCTTCTCCTTCATAACCTCTTCGGAGCGGAACATCACCAAATTATCACACAAACGATTCACTTCATGTAATGCCCGCAAGACAGACACATCCGTCACTTTAAGAGAAATTCGCTTCGTCTTTTCTTGTCCATAGACTTCCGTATTCATAAAAGACAATATCCCTACGACACAAACGATAAAGGATAATCGCCTGAAATAACAGGAAAGCCTACAAAACATTTTCAGTTTCGCATTTTTTTTCATAGATTTGTAAATAATTTAATTAAACGATTTGCCTTGTTTCTAACAAGGTTTTTTCCCGAAGCTGCTCCAACAGCTTCGGTTTTATTTTTTCGTTATATACACGTTCTTACCTACAACGTTAAACAACGGTCCACCCGTCAAAGTCAAATTCTCCAACACCGTCTCCAACTTCTCGTCCTTGTTGATCAGACCGTTAAACGTATACTTTTCCATCCGCGAGTCCTTGCAAATAAAATTCACCCCGTACCAACGGGACAACGTCCGCAAAACCACCTCCATATCCTCCTCCGTGAAAATAAACCTACCATCCTTCCAGGCTACAATATTAGCGGCATTCACCGGCTGCACGGAAATAGCCTTGCTACCTTCATGCCACATGGCTTGCATCCCCGGTTCAAGCACGATCCTGGAAGCAGGCACATTTCCACCATCAGCAACCTCCACGGCGACACTTCCCTTCACCAAAGTCGTGAAAACACTTCGCTCGTCATGATAAGCTTTCACGTTAAAAGAAGTACCCAACACCCGCGTTCTCAAACCATTCACCTCCACGATAAAAGGCTTGCGCGCATCCTGTTTCACCTCGAAATAAGCCTCTCCCCGTAATTTCACGACCCGCTCGTTTCCCACGAAACTAACCGGGAACTCCAGCTCCGAATCGGCATTCAACCACACCCGGGTGCCATCACTTAGCGACAAAAAATAATCGCCCCCGACATAAGTAATCACCCGGTTGAAAGTCTCCTCCACAACCTCGTCGGTCAAAAGAGAATCCCGTTTCACCTCATACGAAAGTTTACCACTCTCTCCCCGGATAATCGCCTGCTCCTGCTCCACCACTCCCGGAATATCATTAACCAAATCAATTTGAGCCCCGTCCGCCAATATTAACATCGCCCGGGTATTCATCTCCGGCTTCGCCGCAACGATCACGTTCTCCTCCACCGGGGTAACCCGAGTTCCCTCATCCGGTTTATTATTCAGCATAAACAACACGGCACCCGCCAAACACGCGGCAGCCACACTCCCGCTCCCCCATCTCAATAATCTCCTTGTCTGCCGTTTTCTCACCAAACGCCGGGCAATACTATTCCGCACAAGTACAAAATCAACCGATTCGTTGATTTGATCCTCCTTCCTCAATCTTTTAGAGATACTCTCCCCCCGCACGATTCGTTTATACAGTTGACGATTGTCCTCGCTTTCCCCCAACCAATCAGCCAGCACAGCCCGTTCTTCAAACGTCGCGCTCCTCAACCTGATCTTGACGATAATCTCTGCTAACTGTTTTGCTTTTGAATAATCCATAATAATCTTCTATTCGTTTATATAAAGACGTCGTGAAATAAAAACGGGATGAATCAAAATCAATTTTTTTTGAAAAAAATATCTTTTACGAAAATTAATACTATACTTGCAACTGGAAATCACACGATAACCCATGGAAGATTATTCAGCTTTAGAGAAATTTATTCGCAACCATTACGCATCCCTATGCGCGGTGGCTAGTCGTTTTGTCGATAATGACACCGCCCAAGACATCACCCAAGACGTACTTTTCAAGTTCTGGGAAAAACGGGAGAAATACGTGAATATCGACTCGATCGACAACTTCCTTTTCATCATGATTAGAAACGAGGCAATAAGTCATCTTCGTCAAATGAAGCACGAGAGAGAACGATACGCCAAACTTCCGCAAGAAGAAAGTGAAGAACCGGCAATACTACACATTCTAATCGAAGAAGAATCCAACCAGATCCTGGTCAACGCCATCAATCAACTTCCACCCCAGGCAGCCCTCATCATACGCCTCGTCCTCTCCGGCTACGACAACAAAGAAATAGCACGCTTGATCGATGTCTCAATCAACACCGTCAAAACACTGAAATATGGTGCCATCCGCAAACTACGGGAATACTTCAATCATCACAAATTCTAACCCCTCCCCGGCATTTCATCGATCAGTTCCTATTCGCGGTAAAAACGTATTTTTAGGAACCGTGCGGACATTGCTTCATTGACAACCCGATCCGTTTCCGGGCTTTATCCACTTGAGTCACCTTCACCATCACGTGCTGATTCAGCGAAAGCACCTCTGCCGGATTGGAAACATACTTGTCGGCAATCTCCGAGATATGCACCAACCCGTCCTGCTTCACGCCGATATCCACGAACGCCCCGAAATTCGTCAGGTTCGTCACGATACCCGGCACCACCATTCCCAATTCCAGATCATCGATCGTGTGAATATTCTCGGCAAAACTGAACACCTTCGCCACCGAACGAGGATCACGCCCCGGCTTTTTCAACTCATCCACGATATCCTTCAAGGTCGGCAACCCGATCCGCTCATCCACGTAACGGGACAAATCGATCTTATCACAAGCCGCCTCGTTACCGATCAACGAGGTCAACGGTAATCCCAAATCTCTCGCCATACGCTCCACTACGGCATACGACTCCGGATGCACGGACGAATTATCCAACGGGTTCACCGCCCCCTCTATCCGCAAGAACCCGGCGCATTGCTCGAATGCCTTTTCCCCCATTCGCTTCACTTTCTTCAACTCGTTGCGACTGCGAAACGCTCCGTTCTCCTTGATGTAAGTAACCACGTTCTCTGCCAGCGAGGGTCCCAACCCGGAAACATACGTCAGTAAATACTTGCTCGCCGTGTTAACATTCACGCCAACCCGGTTCACGCAAGACTCAACCACCCGGTCGAGACTTTCTTTCAATTTCACCTGGTCGACATCATGTTGGTACTGTCCCACCCCGATAGATTTCGGGTCAATCTTCACCAGCTCGGCAAGCGGGTCCATTAAGCGGCGCCCAATAGACACGGCACCCCGTACCGTCACGTCATATTGCGGGAACTCGTCACGGGCGATCTTTGAAGCGGAATAAATAGACGCCCCGCTCTCGCTAACCACGAAAACCTGTATATCCCGGTCGTAGCGCAGGTTTTGGATAAAACGTTCCGTCTCGCGTCCGGCAGTCCCGTTCCCGATAGCAATAGCCTCTATCCGGTAAGAATTTACCAGATTCGTGATTTTGTTCGCCGCCTGCTTCACCTCGTTCTGGGGCGGATGCGGGTAAATCGTTTCATTATGCACCAAATTCCCGGTTTCATCCAGGCAAACCACTTTACATCCCGTACGGAACCCCGGGTCTATTCCCAGCACCCGTTTATTGCCTAACGGCGGGGCTAGCAATAACTGCCGAAGGTTCTCGGCAAACACCTTGATTGCCTCCTCGTCGGCTTTCTGTTTTCCCGCTTGCAAATATTCCGTTTCTATCGACGACAACAACAAGCGTTTATAACCGTCTTTCACCGCCACGGCTACTTGCTCGGCACTATCATTACGCGCTTTCACGAAAATTCGCTCCAACGATTCCAACGCCTCGTCATCCGGAATCTCTATCGCGACCTTCAATATCCCTTCCGCCTCTCCCCGTCGAATAGCCAACATCCGGTGCGAGGGAACCCTGCGTAACGGCTCGGAATAATCGAAATAATCGGTAAACTTCTCGCCCTCCGCCTCCTTGCCTTTCACCACTTTTGCCTTCACGACGGCAACCCGGTCAAAGAAACGGCGGACCGAATTGCGGGCTCGTTCGTTCTCGCTCACCCACTCGGCAATAATATCCCTTGCCCCCTGCAAGGCATCTTCCTCGCCTTCCACGTCGCCCTTCACGAAACGGGCAGCCTTCGTCCACACGTCCCCGTGTTCCTGCCGCATCAAAATAGCCGCCAAAGGCTCCAACCCCTTCGCTTTTGCCTTCGATGCCCGGGTCTGCTTCTTCGGTTTATAGGGCAAATAAATATCCTCCAATACCCGCGCATCCGTGCATTTCTCGATTTGCCCTTTCAATTCGGGGGTCAATTTATCTTGTTGTTCGATACTTTCCAGTACCGTCTTTTTCCGTTTTTCCAGTTCCTTGAATTGCTCGTAGATTTCCCGTCCCAACCCGACCTGCACCTCATCCATGCTCCCGGTCATCTCTTTCCGGTAACGGGAAATGAAAGGAATCGTGGCTCCCTCGTCCAGCAACCCTAACAAATTTTTCACGTATCTACTCTCAAAACCACTCTTTTGCGCCACGAAAGCGATCGGATCTATATAATATTCCATACATCATTTATTTTAGATGGCTAAGATACACACTCTTTATTTTAATCGATGCGTTTCTTGGCAAAATTATAAAAACATCGATCGACATACCTCTCTCACGGTATATTTCCCCGTGTCTTCTCCGACTCTTCCCCGACACTTCTCTATACATTATCAATTTTATCAACCTTTATAAAAGCATTATTATACCATTTTACTCGTATGGTAATCGAATAGCAATCGAATAACAAGCGGTTAGTAGATAGGGAAGAGTTAGGGACGTGTCGGAGAAGACACGGGGAAAACATAGGGAAAAGTCATATTTTTGATAATTAAAAAAGCAAGAATTATTCATCTCACTCTTTATTTTAATCACTATCTTTACCGACAAAATAATAAAAAACATCGGTTAAGGCGAACATTACCATGATTGAGATCAAAAATATAGTCAAGAGTTACGGGGAATTAAAAGTACTAAAAGGTATCGACCTCTCGATAAAAGAAAAAGAAATCGTCACCATTGTCGGGGCGAGCGGGGCGGGTAAAAGCACGCTGTTGCACATCTTGGGCACGCTGGACACCCCGGACGAGGGTGAGATTTTTTACGACTCGGTCAACGTGGCACGGCTTGCCCCGAACAAACTATCCGCGTTCCGCAATAGTAACATCGGATTCGTCTTCCAGTTCCACCACCTGCTGCCGGAATTCACCGCACTAGAGAACGTGTGTATCCCGGCGTGGATAAAGGGTACTGGTAAAAAGGAAGCAGAACAACAAGCCCTCGAGTTATTGAAAATGCTCGGATTGGGCGACCGCACAACACACAAACCCAATCAACTCTCCGGGGGAGAACAACAGCGTGTATCCGTGGCACGAGCCCTTATCAATCATCCTCGCGTGATTCTTGCCGACGAGCCTTCCGGGAATCTCGATACCCGGACGAAAAACGAGTTGCACCAGCTTTTCTTCACCTTACGGAAAGAACTCGGGCAAACTTTCGTCATCGTCACGCACGACACCGAATTGGCAACCATGTCGGACAGGCAGATAAAATTAAATGACGGTATGATTTGAGATTTCGCTCAATGTTCGTACATTTGCACCCTAATGAACAAAATATTTATTTATTAATTAAACCTTTCAATGAAATATACCGAAGAGTTAGACAAAGTGAGTTATTGTTTGGGACTAAGTTTCGCGAGTAATCTCCTTTCATCAGATGTCAACACCATCAATCCGGAAGCCCTTCTAGATGCGCTGAAAACAGTTTACGCCGGTCAAATGCCGGAAATCACGCCGGAAGAAGCAAATAAAATCTTACAAGATTTCTTTACCAAATTGCAAGAAGACAGAGGTAGCGCCGCTAAAGAAGCCGGCGAGAAATTCTTGAACGAAAACAAAGGACAAGAAGGTGTAATCACTTTGCCTAGCGGATTGCAATACAAAGTAATCTCCAACGGCAACGGGGCTATCCCGAAAGCGAGCGATACGGTGAAATGCCACTACGAGGGACGTTTGATTAACGGAGCCGTGTTCGACTCTTCCTATCGCCGCGGAGAGCCTGCCGAATTCCCGGTAAACGGGGTGATTGCCGGATGGGTAGAAGCATTGCAATTGATGCCTGTCGGTTCAAAATGGCAACTATTCATTCCTTCCGACTTGGCTTACGGCGCTCACGGCGCGGGGCAAGCTATCGGTCCGAACGAAGCTTTGATTTTTGATATAGAATTACTAGATATAGTATAATTAAATTACGAAAAACTATGAACGCAAAAAATCTATTTTTAACTTTAGCGGTAGCCTCTTTAGGTTTGGCAAGCTGCTGCAATTCTAATACTCAAACCAGCGTTTCCATGAAGAACGAAAAAGATTCGGCAAGTTTCTACATGGGATGCTTCTACGGGAAAAACATGACACAAAGCGGTATGCAGGATCTGGATATGAATGCAGTGATCGCCGGTATGAATGCAGCCCTTCAGAATAAAGAAATTCCCAGTGACATGGAAATTCGTATGTTCCTGAACAAATACGCTCAAAAAGCCATGATGGCTAAAGCTGAACAAGCATTGAAAGACGGACAAAAATTCTTGGAAGAAAACGCTAAAAAAGACGGAGTGAAAACTACCGAGAGCGGTCTGCAATACAAAATCGAGAAAGAAGGTACAGGTGCAATGCCTGCTGACACGAGTGTAGTGAAAGTACATTACAAGGGTACTTTAATCAACGGAACTGAATTCGATTCTTCATACAAAAGAGGAGAGCCGACTGAATTCCCCGTTAACCGCGTAATCAAAGGTTGGACGGAAGCGTTGAAGATGATGCCCGTTGGTTCAAAATGGACTCTTTACATCCCGTCAAACTTGGCTTACGGACAAATGGGAACCCAAGGCGGACCTATCGGACCGAACGAGACTTTGATTTTCGAGGTTGAGTTATTAGACATCGTTACCCCGGAAGCTAAATAACGAAAAAACGTTAATATAAACAGCTATCAAGCCCAAGGATTCTTGGGCTTGTTTCTAATAAAAAAAGAGATGAATTACGAAGTTACCGGAAAATTAATTTACAAAGAAGCCACTCAAAAGATCAGCGATCGTTTCCAGAAGAGAGAATTCGTGATAGAAGTTGAAAACGAGAAGAACCCACAATGGAACGACTTCGTGAAGGTTCAATTAATCCAGGACAGGTGTGATCTATTGGAGAATATTCAATTGAACGAAAATATTAAAGTATATTTCAACCTTCGCGGAAGAAAATGGGAAAATAACGGACAAGTTTCCTATTTCACGAACCTCGAAGGATGGAGAATCGAAAAAATGCAGGAACAAGCTCCCGCGGCTGGTGCCCCGGTTCCGGAATACCGGGTAGAGGATATTCCTCCCATGCCGGAAGCGGACGACCTACCGTTCTAAAATAGTTAAAGTTATAAGGTTCATAAACCTTATAACTTTACAAACCAATTACCGTCCAACAATCTGTCCGAATCCCAACAAAAGGGTTAGCAACAACGTGGTAATAGAAAGGAATTTCAACTGAGAATCCAAAGCCCGTCCTTCCCCGTCACGCACGTGTTTTAAATGAATCCCCAACAAGGGTAATGCCATCACGAAAAGATAAGCCGTCCACCCGGCAGGATGAAACACAGTATAAACAAACAGGCAAGCCACGGCGGAGAGGATCAAGATATAATGATACACTTTCGCCCCTTTCACTCCAAGCATAACGGGTATCGTGCGTTTCCCGCAAACCGCATCATTCTCGATGTCCCGGATATTATTCATATTCAACACCCCGGCAGAGAGAAACCCGATGGCAGATGCCGGAAATAGATATATCCACGGCAGCATACCCGACATGGCAAAATAACTTCCCATCACGCTGACTAACCCGAAAAAGAGAAACACGAAAAGATCACCGAGTCCCCTGTAACCGTAGGCGTTATCGCCGACAGTATATTTTATTGCCGCCACGATAGAAGCACTTCCGGCGACAAACAAACTGATACTTTTCCAATTCAACAAATCTCGGAAAGCCTCGTAAATCAACAGACTCCCGGTTACCACGGCAATCCCTCCCACGACAATCATCGCCCGAACCATCTCATTCCCACTCAAAGCACCACTCTGCGCGCTTCGGATAGGTCCCAAGCGATGCTCGTTATCCGTACCCTTGCTCAAATCACCCACTTCGTTTGCCAAGTTCGATAATATCTGCAAAGCCGCGGCCGTCAACATCACCCACACGAACGTACATCCTTCAAAATATCCGTCGCTCGCTGCCAACAACGATCCCAACAATACCCCCGATAAGGACAGGGGCAATGTTCTCAATCGAAAACTTGTTATATACGCTTTGAATTTACTCACCGCCGTCAATAATCAATAAATCGAAAATCACTGAATCAATTTCAATTCTTTCTCCTCGATCATCACCCGATGTTGCCTGAACAATCCCCCGACTGCCTTCTTGTAATTCTTCTTGCTGCAACCGAAAAGTTGATAAATCTCCGCCGGATCGCTCTTATCGGACACGTGAAGCACTCCGCCGTTCTCTTCCAGTTTCTTCAAGATTATCGCGGACAAACGATCGACCTGCTCGTGCCCGTCATTTTTCTGCAATATACAATCGATCTTGCCGTCCTCCCGGACCTGCTTGATATATCCCGTCACGTGCTGACCGATAGATAAAGGTTGAAATATCTCGTTGCGATAAATAACCGCCTCGTGGCTCTTGTTCACGATCACGTTGTACCCTAAATCCGTTCTCCGGGAAACAATCAATTCCACTTCCTCCCCGGGTTCGTAATCCGGCAGGGTCTTATCCATAAACCGGTGTAACCGGGTAGAAGCCACAATACGATCGGTCGTCTTATCCACGTAAACGTAAACCAGATATTCTCTCCCTACCTGCATTTCCTCCCGCTGTTCCCGGAAAGGTACCAACAAATCCTTACGCAATCCCCAGTCCAAGAAGGCTCCCACACGGCTCGTTCCCACCACTTTCATCAAGGCAAAATCTCCCACGACTGCCTTAGGCTTCGTCATCGTGGCAATGACCCGGTCTTCCGAATCAAAATAAATAAACACGTTCAACTCGTCACCTTCCTTGCATTCAGCAGGTGCCGTTTCCTTTGGCAATAAAATCTCTCCCCAGTACTCTCCACCATCCAAATAAACCCCGAAATCGACAGTCTTCACGACCTTCAATATATTGTATTCTCCTAACTTTATCATATTCTGTAATTTTTGGGGCAAAGATAAGGAATATATCCGGAAATTTGCATAAAATTATTCCAGCATCTTGTACACGCTTGGGGATACACCCGCTTGCTTTTTAAAGTACTTCCCGAAAAACGATTGATCGGAGAAATTCAAATAATAAGCGATTTGCTGGATACTCATATCCGAGTATTTAAGCAGATTCTTCGCCTCCAACACCACGTACTCGTCAATCCACTCGGCAGCCGAACGACCGCTGACTTTCTTAATCAAGGTAGTCAGATATTTGGGTGTCAGGTTCAGACGGGAAGCATAAAAACCGACGGAACGCTCTGACCGGTAATGCTCCATGAGCAAAGACAGGAACATTTTGAAATATTCCTCACCATGCTTCTGGCTCTCGGGATTATTAGACAATTTCATCAGGAAATAATCGATAAAGATATTCAACACCTTGTATGCCGCGGAATAAATCAGCGTCTTCACCAAATCGTGATAATACGGTTTGGAGGAGGAATTCACAATTTCCGATGCCGCCTTCGCCAATAAATCCTGCAAAAAAGCACTCTCCGCCGGGGATAAATCGATCAAAACCATCTCCTGCATATGCGGGTAAAAAGGAAGAATCCGCTTCACGTCGATTGTCAAGTTCTTCAAAAACTCTTCCTCGAGGATAATCACTTCCAAGCGGCAGGCAGTAGCAGATTTTAACTGAACAATCGTACCGGAATGACAAAAAAATAAGGTATTTTTCTTGATCTCACAGGAATTCAAATTACAAGTCAACGAAACTTTCCCTTCGGAACAAATGACCAACACGAAAGCATTGATACGACAAGGATATTTAAACAATTCTATTCCATCCCCCGGGTCACACGACACGATAAAACACTCCCGGTTATACAATGCTCCCACTTGAGTAAGGTCGTTTACCGCTAATAATTTTTCCAACGAGAAACTCCCGATTTGATTCTGTTCCATCTCTAATTTCTTTTTCTGACAAAAGTAAAAGATTTATTTAGATAATCTCCCCGTGAAAGATCAAAATGCGACGAATTGACCAATCGTACCATAAAAACAACCTTTATAAATCGATGCCGAAGAGAGAATTTTGTAGCGGAAATAAAACGAAAAATCATGACACAATTTATCAAACGAACCTCGCAATGCTATTGGCTTGCTATCATTACGATTCTCACGGGTTGTTCCGACCGGAAAGCCGCCACGAACCCAGAACCTAAAAAAGTGGTGACCGAAGTCGTTGTCTCCTCCGAGAATATCATGCAACGTTCTTACGTGGGCGTGATCGAGGAAGAAGCCGGGGCTTCCATCAGTTTCGGGATAGGCGGAAAAATTGAACAAATACACGTCCGGGAAGGAGAAGCCGTGCAAAAAGGAAAACTGTTGGCACAATTAAACGACGCTTCGGCCAAAGACCTTCTGGATGCGGCTTCAGCCACGCTCGAACAAGCCAAGGACGGCTACGTCCGATTAAAACAAATGTACGAGGGGGAAAGCCTGCCGGAAATAAAAATGGTGGAAATAAACACGAAACTGCAACAAGCACAGTCCACATACAATATTGCCCGCAAGAATCACGAAGATTGTATGCTCGTCGCCCCCTTCGACGGCGTAATCGGGAAAAAAATCTTATCCGTGGGGGAAACCGCCATTCCGGGACAACCCGTGTTCACGTTACTGCAAATAAATCACGTGAAAGCCAAATTTGCCGTACCCGAAACGGAAATATCCGGGCTGACCGCTTCTTGCCGTTCACAGGTGCAGGTGGCAGCATTAAATAACCGGAAATACGAGGGCGAAAACCTTGAAAAAGGAATTGTCGCCAATCCCGTGACCCGAACTTACGACACCCGGGTTGTCCTGCCGAATCCCGACAAGGAATTATTACCGGGGATGGTTTGCTCCGTCGCCGTATTTACAGACAATGATGCGCGGATAACGGTTCCGTTGACTGCCGTACAACGGGATGCAGACGGACTATCTTTCGTGTGGAAGGTTTCAGAGAACAACACGGCACTCCGCGCTCCCGTCACGATCGGTACTCCTATTGGCAACCGAATAACGATCGTTCATGGCCTGACGGTAGGCGAACGCATCATCACGGAAGGGTATCAAAAAATAAGCGAAGGCAATAAAATCATATTCTAATGAAAAAGAAATTCAATTTTGTCCGTTGGGCAATGGAAAATTACCGGATCTCCATGCTGATTGTTATCCTTTTGTTTATTTTCGGCATACTCGGCATTAACAAGATGCCCAAGCAGGAATTCCCGGAATTTACCGTTCGGCAGGGTGTCGTGGTAGGCGTGTACCCCGGAGCATCGGTCAACGAGGTCGAAGAACAACTGACCAAACCGCTGGAACGGTTCCTGTTCACGTATAAAGAAGTAAAACGAGCCAAAACAATCTCCACCTCCCAACACGGAATGTGCTATGTCATGGTAGAATTGAACGATGATATAAATAACAAGGACGAGGTATGGTCTAAGATCAAACACGGGCTTTCCCTGTTTAAATCTCAATTGCCATCGGGGGTACTGGCTGTCATCGCTAATGACGATTTCGGTGATACTTCTGCCCTGCTGATTGCCGTCGAATCTGACAAACGTTCCTACCGAGAACTGCAAACCTACGTCGACGATCTAAGCGACCGCCTCCGCCAGGTAGAATCCGTATCGAATATCCGTCCCTACGGCATCGTAAAAGAACAAATCACGATTCATGTAGACCAGGAGCGAATGGCTGCCTATGGCATCAACGAGAAAATACTGTCGGGCATCCTGTTCTCGCAAGGATTCACGACAAGTGGCGGTTCACTTGAAAACGACGACATGAATATCCCGTTGCACCTCGCTCCCGCGCTGAGCAGTGAAGAAGAAGTAGCAAACCAAATCATCTACTCCGATCCACAAAACAACGTTGTCCGCATCAAAGATATAGCCCGTGTCACCCGTGAATACGACGCTTCCGAAAGTCATATCAAAAATAACGGGCATCCCTGCGTGATCCTTTCCCTTGAAATGCGAGGCGGATTCGATATCGTGGAATACGGGAAAAACGTGGATAAGGTACTCGACAATTACCGGGAACAGGTGTTGCCCGACGACGTATCTATCAGCCGCATAGCCGATCAAGCAAAAGTAGTCGGGGAGTCCGTTTCCTCCTTCCTGCACGAGCTAATCATCGCTATCGTGATTATTATTCTGGTTATGATGATTTTATTCCCCTTCCGTTCCGCCCTCGTTGCGGCAATCACGATTCCTTTCGCCACATTCATTTCCGTGGGTATCATGTATATATGCGGCATACCCTTGAACACGGTAACTCTGGCAGCGCTTATCGTGGTACTGGGAATGATCGTGGACGACTCCATTGTCATCATCGACGGCTATCTGGATTATCTTAACAAAGGATATTCACGCTGGCACGCCGCTATCAAGAGTGCCAACCAATATTTCCTGCCGATGTTGCTGGCGACAGCTTGTATTTGCGCTATATTCTTCCCGATATTGTTCACGCTGACGGGACAGATCGGAGATTTCGTGACTTATTTCCCCTGGACGATCACCATCAACCTGATGGTTTCGCTGGTACTCGCCGTCACGATCATCCCGTTGCTGAACACGTGGATTATTCGGAAAAGATATATCAAGACCAACAAAAAAAGCCTTACCGATCACGTGCAGAGACTCTACGAACGAGTGTTGGTATGGACCTTCCGCCACCCTTGGATCACCATCGGTTCGGGCGTGGCATCCGTTCTGATCGCGATAATGATCGTTCCCCTGTTGCAATATCGGATGTTTCCGGTAGCTGACCGGGATCAATTTGCCGTGGAGATATACCTGGCAGAAGGAACACCTTTATCCCGCACGGAACAAGTTGCCGATTCTGTGTATTCCTTGCTCAAAGCGGACAAACGTGTCACTTCCATCACCTCCTTTATCGGTTGTTCCTCCCCGCGTTTCCAAACTTCATACGCCCCGCAGATGCCGGCAAAGAATTACGCGCAGTTTATCGTGAACACCACCTCCATCAAGGATACCGAGGACATTTTGGATAAATACACGAATCAATACGCCGATTTATTCCCCGACGCTTACGTGAAATTCAAACAGCTGGATTTCCAAGTCGTACCGGAATTGGAATTTCGCTTCCAGGGAGAGAATATCGATTCTTTACACCGGGCTGCCAATATCTTAATAGATCACTTGCGCACCATGCCGGAACTGGCACATGTCTACACGAATTACGACATTCCCCGTCCCGTGATGGAAATCACGCTTGATCCCGTTGCCGCTTCCCAGCTGGGAATCACCCGCTCCTCGATGGCACTCAACCTTTCGATAGCCACCGCGGGCATACCGATCGGTTCCGTGTGGGAAGGAGATTACGCACTTCCGGTTGTCATGAAAAACGCCCGTAAAGACAGCCTTACGGCACAGAATATCAAAGACCTTTACCTCCCGGCTACAACCTCTCCGACATCTGTTCCGACACGCCAGATAGCAAGCGTCAAGCCCGTGTGGCACGAGAGTAAAATCGTGCATCGCAACGGTACGCGTTGCCTTTCCGTGATAGCCGACCAGCGGAGGGGTGAAAATACATTGGAAACCCTAAGCAAAATTAACAAAGCGATAGCCGGGGAATTGCAAGGACAATTCCCCGCGGGATTGACCCCGGAAGTCGGCGGAGAATACGAATATGATATGGAAACCCTTCCTCCCATCATGTCCGGCTTGGGGATCGCAATGGTCATCATATTCTTTTTCATCTTGATTAGTTTCCGAAAATTCGGGATTACCGCCGTAGCCATGCTCTCCATGTCGTTGAGCCTGTTCGGTGCTATGATCGGGCTATGGATTGCCGGTAAAACGATTAGTATTACTTCCGTGTTCGGATTTATCACACTGCTGGGAATGATCGTGCGAAACGTTATACTGATGTATCAACACGCGGAAGACCGCCGTATAAATCATCGTGAATCCGCACGTGAGGCAGCATATGACGCAGGCAAACGGCGCATGATTCCCATATTCCTGACAACAACGACCACTGCCACGGGAGTAATCACCATGATCGTCAGCAACAGCACCTTCTGGACGCCCGTGGGTGTTACCATTTTCGCGGGAGGTATCGGTTCCCTGCTACTGGTCATCACCATCCTCCCCGTGGTGTACTGGAAACTCTATTCAAAAAAACGATAAACGATTGAAATCATGAAACATATCTACCTTTTACTATTCTGCATGGTATTCCTGCCTTTTATGACACGTGCTCAAGTGTACACGCTGGAAGAGTGCCTCACCGCCGCACTCGAGAAAAATAACAAGATTAAAAACAGCCTGCTGGAAATGGAAATAGCTCGGCAAACCCGTAAAGAGGCTTTTACCTTTTATTTTCCGCAAGTTTCCGCATCGGGGATGGCGTTTCAAGGTAGCCGCAACTTGTTGCAGGCAGACTTGGATCTTTTCGGTATAGCAAATGTACCTTTATCTTTCCTTAAAAAAGGAGTATTCGCAACAGCCACAGCCGTACAACCTGTTTTCGCCGGACTGCAAATCATCAATGGCAACAAGCTGGCAAAATTAGGCGAAGATGTCAGCGTACTGCAACATCGTTTGACGGAGAACGAAGTAAAACAAAAAACCGTGGAATACTACTGGCTGATTGCCACGCTGAATAACAATCTCTCCACTCTCGACGTTGTAGACAAATTACTAACAGAAATTTATCGGCAAGTAGAATTAGCCGTTAAAACCGGACTCACAACCCGGAATGATTTGCTACGAGTCGAACTCCGGCAACAAGAAATCGCCAGCCAACGCCTGAGAGTCGAAAACGGTCTGCGAGTTTCAAAAATGGTGCTGGCACAATACATCGGGGCTGATTTCACTTCATTTGATATTGCCACGGATGAGTTCGTGCAACCCGAACCGCCCCTCGGCTATTACATCGCTCCACAGGATGCCGTACAACAACGGATTGAATACCTTCTGGCTCAAAAAAACGTGGATGCCCAAGGCTACCAAATCCGGATGGAACGCAGCAAACATCTTCCCCAAATAGGTATCGGCGTGGGTCATGTCTACTACAACATTCTGAAAAAAGACGTGAACACGGAACTCGCCTTCGCCAGCGTATCCGTTCCCATCTCTTCCTGGTGGGGAGGTTCACACGTGATTAAAAAAGCCCGTGTAAAAAAGGAACAAGCCGAGAACGATCGCAAAAATGCAGAAGAATTACTCATGGTAGAAATCGAACAGCTATGGAGCGAACTCACGGAAGCCTACGCCCAAATCGAACTGGCACGGAAATCCATCGCTTCCTCCACCGAAAATCTACGGTTGAACAAACAACATTTCAGTGCCGGAACGTCCTCGTTGAGTGATTTATTGAATGCCGAAACCCTGTACACGGAAAGCTGCAATAATTACACCTCCGCCTGTGCCGAGTATCAAACCAAACTATCCAACTATCTGACACATACACGTCCTTGAGATTTGCCTTCGGCAAAGTTGCAGGTTACAGGTTGAGCCTTCGGCTCTGTAAGTTGAATATTCAACCGATATCAACTTGTAACCTGCAACTTGCCGAAGACAAATGCAACCTGCAACAGAGCCCACAGGACTCTCTCATTTAAACGCTTTCTCCGACAATCCCGGGGCGTTCAATTTTAGTTTATCAAAATATTCCGGAACCGGACGTCCCATTAATTTGTCTACATACATCTTGGCAAGATACTGCGACAACATGAACCCGTGTCCTCTCATCCCGACGAATAAGCCCAATTCGGGATCTATAATATAGCGAGGTTCCGTGTAATATCCCGACCATGTAGCCTGTATGCTTACGCCTGCCAACTTAGGCATCCAATCCACGAAGAACTCACTGATAATCTCAATAAACTCCTTCGTGTTTAGAATCAAATTCTTGTCCGTCCGCAAAGCATCCACCCGCGGAGAAGCACACCCGATAATCTGTCCCGTGTGTACCAACTGTTGTCCGTACACGGCAGAGAATCCCTTGTACTCTTGGCGATCGATCAACATATCCAGACTATCTCCATTCTTACCCAACATCGGCAGGCGACGGGTGATAAATGCTTGATGGCGCACTGGATACAATCCGGCATGGATACCCAATCCCTCGCATATCTTACCAGCCCCGGCTCCCAAAGCATTCACGAACACATCTGTGCGGAACTCCACGTATTTCTTATCATGAGTCAATACCAGAATACTATAAGCAGACCCTTCCTTCATCACCTCGAGCACCTTGCAATCTTCCACAACACGCCCTCCCGCATGAATCCCTATGTTCCGAATCAAATCAACCACTTTACCCGGCGTAGCCTGCCAACAATCATTCGTAATCAAAGCTCCTAGATAACGTTTGGATTTCGTGTCAAAATAGGGAGATATTTCCTTTTGGAAATTCTTCGGCTCTACCATATAAGCATCCGACCAAGCTCGGCTGGCATCCAAAGCCTCGAATGTAGCCTCGTCATGTGCCAGATTAATATATCGGGTTGTCTTGTAATCAATATTAGAAAGCCCCTGTAATTCCTTAAATATAGCGTGATTGTGTTCCGCGATCTCTGCCAGTTCCGACAAAGAGAACGCCGTACGACCTCCGCCGATATTTCTCCACGACGAACCCCTGTTGGCATTCACAAGCACGGGATTCAATCCCGCTTCCGCCATATAACGGAACAACGCACTACCCGCAATACCACCTCCGGCAATCAACGCACCGACCTCCACTTTCTTGAAATCGGAACGGTTAGCCACCCGGTACTCTTCCCCTCGCTTCGGCGGATACAACTCACCCAAGTTCAATTGATTGGACAACGGGGCTCTCGGCGTGGCATCTCCCACGATCTCGATTCCCTTTGCCCGCAAAGCTGTCTTCAAACGGGGAATACAACGTTTACCGCGACAGGGCCCCATCCCCAGACGAGTCGTGTGCTTGATCTCATCAATAGAGATAAACGTGCGGTCGCCCACGATTTTCATCACGTCATCCAAAGTCACGTCATCACAATGGCAAATAAACGTAACTCCCTTCTCATCCTTCAACAAAGGTTCTAGTTCCAAACATTCCGGGTAACGCTCTTTCAGCACAAAGCCTCTTACCTTTACCAACTCTTCGTCGTGAATATTCAATGCTTTCACCCGGGCAATATTCGTCTTATTCGGTTTGTGCAGAACTTTCTCGACAATTCCATCCCCTAACCTCTCTCCGTAATTATTCACGAGATAAACCACTTCTTTTTCCTTCACCTCGTACTCGATCGGCAGGAATAAACTGTCTTTCCGCAAATCATAACCGAAAATAGCCAATCCCGGACATTGATACACACACTCCATACATCCGATACATTTGTCGTAATCCACGTGCGGAACCGTCGAAGTCGAACTCTTGGTGATCGCCCCGTGCGGACAAGCGAATGAACACGGATTACAAGCAAAACCGTACAAACAATCCATTTGCACGAAGCCTCTCTTTCGCATACGCTCCGTATCCGGCAGACAGGGAGCTTCCAGTATCCGAACCGGATGTTGTTGCGCATCGATATATTCTTTGGATAAAACTAAATAATCATCATAACTCACACGGGTACCCATATCCAACATGATCTCCGTGGCAGCCTGTTTCCCTCGCAACACGGCACTCGTGCCTTCCCCGATACGCACGGCATCCCCGGCTGCATAGCAACGTTCGCCAAACACGGCACGTCCTTTCGTCAACAACTGATTATCCGGAATCAACCCGGTACAAATATTAATCACGTCAATGCCTTCCAGAATCTTCTCCGTACCCGGCACCGCCTTGAAATTCTCGCATTCGGCAATCACCGCCCCTTTGATCCCGGTATGGTCTTCATTCGGGATTGCCTTCAACAACACGTGCGAGGTCATAATAGGGATAGCCAATCGGCGCACCCGGTTTGCCTGAACGGGGAATCCCCCTTCTTTCGGCATTGCCTCGATTATCGCTTTCACGTTGGCTCCCGCCTGCATCAACTGATAAGAAGTCAAGTACCCGATATTTCCGGCTCCCACCGTCAGGACATTCTTCCCTAACAGTGTCAATTCATTATTCATCATTTTCTGCACTACTGCGGCAGTGTACACGCCGGGCAAATCGTCATTCTCGAAAGCCGGCATAAACGGAACCGCACCCGTGGCAACAACCAGATACTCGGTATCCACGAAGAAAACCGTATCCGTTTCCAAATTCTTCACGGCAATTCGTTTCCCCTCCAAAACATCCCACACCGTGGAATTCAGATAGATTCCCTCCATATTCTCCCCCGCCAACGTCTTGGCTATATCGAAACCGCGCATACCGCCAAAACGTTTCTCCTTCTCGAAGAAAAAGAACTGGTGAGTCTGCATATTAAACTGCCCCCCGATCTTGTCGTTATTATCGATCACAATATTATCCACGCCATATTTATTAAATTCCTCCCGCACTGCCAATCCTGCCGGACCGGCTCCCACGATAACCACCGTGGTACGAAGGATTTTCCGGGTTTCCTGTCCATGCGCATCACAACGTTCGGGCATCTCCCCTTGTGCAAGTTCCCTCACCTCTTTCACCCCGTCCACTTTCGTTACACAAATACGCCGAACCTTACCGTCGACCAACATCTCACAAGCACCGCATTTCCCTATACCACAAGCCAACGAACGCCCCCGCCCGTCTATACTATGGCTATGCACGGGAAACCCCGCCTGATGTAATGCAGCCGCAATGGTATAACCACATTCTCCTTCTACTTTCTTTCCGTTAAAAGTGAACACCACTTTATTTCGTTTCGGCACATCCAGAATAGGATGCAAATTAATTTTCGACATAAGTATATTATTAGTTAGGTTATTAGATTCTTCTGCAATATAGAATATAGAACAAAAAAAAAAGCTGACAAAAGTCAGCTTTTCAAATTTATCACTCTTTTAACATTTAATTCTTCTCTCTGGAAAACGTAAATTTACCCTCTATTCCTTGCCCGTCCTTACTCAGACCGACAATCGTATCATCATCCACCAACACTCCGAACCAACTGTCTAATTCGTAATCTATCTCGTGTTCGGAATGAATAATATCAAATTCCTCGGCATCCAGTTTCACCTTATGTCCTTCCAACGATCCGATTAAAAACTCTTGCAACATATATGCGTCGTCATCATTCAACTTATCCGTAAAAATAATTCTTCCGGACAATTCATTCCCTTCCTGCTTCAAGAATAACTCTCCTTCGGCTACACCGTAACCGTAATCCTCCTTGTATTTCCACTTACCCGTTAAATCCACCTTAGTAATTTTAGATTATTTCCTGTTTCTTCGCCTCGTTCCAATACTCGTCCATTTCTTCCAACGTCATATCGTTCAATTTCTTTCCGGCTTCATTCGCCTTTTCCTCGATAAACGAAAAACGGCGGATAAACTTTCGGTTTGCCTTTTCCAGTGCATCTTCCGGATTAATCCCGTACAGACGTCCGGCATTAATCATGGCAAACATGACATCACCGAATTCCTCTTCCATATGTTCTTGATCTGCTTTCGCCACTTCTACTTCCAACTCTCCAAGTTCTTCCCGCACTTTCAGCCACACGTCCTCCTTCTGGTGCCAATCAAAGCCAACTCCCCTCACTTTATCTTGTATCCGATAAGCCTTCACCAATGCAGGCAAGGCATCGGGTACCCCTTCCAACACCTTATGATGCCGTCCCTTTTCCTTCAATTTCAATTGCTCCCAGTTACGACTCACGTCATCCTCGTTCTCAACCTTCACATCCCCGTATATATGAGGATGCCGGTAACGCAACTTCGCACAAATCTCTTCCAGCACCCCGGTAATATCAAATTCGCCTTTCTCCTCGCCGATCACAGCATAAAAAACAATATGCATAAGTAAATCCCCCAACTCCTTTTTCACCTCCTGCATATCCCCCTTTACGATGGCATCACCCAACTCGTACACCTCCTCCACGGTCAACGTCCGCAATGACTCTAACGTCTGTTTATGATCCCACGGGCACTTTTCCCGCAGTGTCGACATTATATCTAATAACTCGGCGAAAGCCTCTTCTTGTTTACTAAAATCCTTCTCCATGTTTAACTTCACGCTAATGAAAAATTTTCAATTCTCAACTTTTAATTTTCAATTGTTTTCCCTACTTTGCACCTGCAAAAATAAGCTATTTATTTTAAGTTTCATGATAGAGAAAAGAATAAGTATTGGAAACATTGATCCGATTGACTTTTACGGCATTAACAACGCAAAATTCATCACGTTAAAAGAATTTTTTCCAAAATTGAAAATCACAGCCCGGGGGGATGAAATCATTATTCAGGGAGAAGAAAGTGATATTAACGTCCTCGTGGCAAAAATTAATGCCCTCTTGGAACATTATAATAAATACAATATGCTCACGATAGCCAACCTCAAAAGAATCATTCTTGAGGATGAAATCGTAGAGGACCCTGAAGACCCGGCATCCATCATTGTTTTCGGAAACAATGGGAAAACCATTCGTGCCAGAACGGCAAATCAGCGAAAATTGGTTGATTTAGAGAGGACGAACGATTTACTTTTTGCCACGGGACCTGCCGGATCGGGAAAAACCTATACAGCAATAGCACTAGCTGTCAAATCCTTGCGTAACAAAGAAGTAAAACGCATCATACTCAGCCGCCCCGCCGTGGAAGCCGGCGAAAGCCTAGGATTTCTGCCGGGTGACATGAAAGAAAAAGTAGACCCCTACTTGCAACCCTTGTACGATGCTCTTTCCGATATGATACCACCCAAGAAACTCTCGGAATACTTGGAAACGGAAATCATACAGATTGCCCCGCTGGCGTACATGAGGGGACGCACCCTGAATGATGCTTTCGTTATTCTCGACGAAGCCCAGAATACGACAAAGAACCAATTAAAAATGTTCCTGACACGTATGGGTGTCAATGCCAAATTTGTAGTCACGGGTGACATGAGTCAAATCGACCTGCCCCGGCACAGCGACTCGGGACTTATCCATGCTTTCAAATTACTGCATGGCATCAAGGGCATCGCCTTTGTCGAGTTCGACACAAGTGACATCGTGCGCCACAGGCTGGTAAAGGATATTGTCAACGCGTATAATAACGAAGAAAAAACTAAATAACGGATCTTAAAGCAAATAACATGGAAGCGATTGTAAAAACAAATTTCAAATTTCCGAAACAGAAGGATGAATACGTCGGCAAAGTACGCGACGTGTATAACATCAACGACGAATACCTCGTTATGCTGGTATCCGACAGAATTTCCGCTTTCGACGTGGTACTCCCGAAAGGAATACCTTACAAAGGACAAATCTTAAACCAGATTGCCGCAAAATTTCTGGATGCGACAGCAGACATCGTGCCGAACTGGAAAATAGCCACACCCGATCCGATGGTAACCATTGGTCACAGATGCGAGCCTTTCAAGGTTGAAATGGTCATCCGTGGTTATTTGGCAGGAAGCGCATGGAGAGAATACAAAGCCGGAAACAGAACCCTTTGCGGTTTGCCTTTACCTGAAGGTATGGTAGAGAATCAAAAATTCCCGACGCCACTCGTTACCCCGACCACCAAAGCAATGGAAGGACATGACGAGAATATCTCTAAAGAGGAAATCATCGCTTCCGGATTGGTAAGTAAAGAAGATTACGAGGCTATCGAGAAATACACCCTTGCCCTTTTCCAAAGAGGTACTGAAATTGCAGCTAAAATGGGATTGATTCTAGTAGATACCAAATACGAGTTCGGTAAAAAAGACGGTAAGATCTATTTGATCGACGAAATACATACGCCGGACTCTTCTCGTTATTTCTACGCAGAAGGTTACGAAGAACGTCTTGCCAAAGGGGAAAAACAACGCCAATTATCCAAAGAATTCGTACGCGAATGGTTAATGGAAAATGGTTTCCAAGGAAAAGCCGGTCAGCAAGTACCTGAAATGACCCCGGAAGTGGTAAACAATATTACCGATCGTTACATTGAATTGTACGAACATATCACCGGAACGAAATTCGTGAAAGCAGAGAACACCAACGTTCTCGCCCGTATCGAAAAGAACGTGAACGACTGCCTTGCCTCGTTATTGAAATAAACAAAAAGCCCGCTCGTGAGCGGGCTTTTATTTTACTTTGCCATCTCCTCCGCTAACTTCATAGCTTCATACCCGTTCAACATTCCCCCGCTAATACTCATATCACTGAATTTAAGAGGAATCCGAACAAACTTACACGTCTGGTTACAAGGAGTTACAGTCTTCATTAAAATGTCTTTCACTTGAGCCGCTGTCAAACTCGGGTAATACATACGAATAAGAGCTGCAACACCCGCACATACCGGAGATGCCATACTTGTCCCCGATTGTTGAGCATAGCCACCCGGCACCTGGCTATATATGTTATGACCGGGAGCGAACAAATCAACCGACTTCTTTCCGTAATTGGAAAAAATCACCAACTTGTTATTCTTATCTACAGCTCTCAAATTAGACCCGTGTGCCCCGACACATATATAACAAGCCTGTGTTTCCGGTTTGGAGGGTCGTCCGGGATAAACGTTCACTTGATCTATATTCTTACTATTATTCCCGGCTGCACGTACAATCAAAACATCATGAGCAGCCGCATAATCCATCGCTTCTTCTATCCATTTTTGCGTACTGCTAAGAGCTGTATATTTCCCGAAGCTCATGTTTATCACCTTCGCCCCGTTATCCACAGCATAACGAATCGCTAAAGCAATATCTTTATCTTCCTCGTCGCCCCCGGGAGGCACCACTTGCAACAACATAATCTGTACCCCCTGGGCAATACCGTACACCCCCGAATTGGGCTCCTGTACACCTCCAATCGTGGAAGCGACGTGAGTACCATGCTTGCTACACGAGGCTATCGGAAAATAAGGATGACCATATTTTCGATCGTTCATATCATAAGGATCGTCCCCTATCACTTTACGAATATCAAAAGCAATTGTAAATAACTCTTTGTCCGACTCTATTGTCCGCAGAAGGATGCGTTCCTGCGTGAGAATCTTTTCCACTGTATCCAGCTCTACCCGGGGCAATGGCTTCCCGGCTTTAAGCATTTCTATTTTCTCCTCGTTCGTCAATACCGGCTCCGTGGCTTTTCGAACCATATGCTCCTTATACGCCTTTTTAAACCAAGCTTGCTTCTTGATTCGCTTGATCTCTTTCAATTTCTCTTGCGCCTCTATACTCTCTCGTTCGTATTCAACTTTTCTGATACCATAAGTACGATATAATGAAACAAACAAATCCCGTTCCTCCTGGGGCATCTTTCTCATATCGCCTTTGTAAGTCTTCAGCAGCCAACTGTACGTGCGCAATTCTTCAGGGACACCCCGAGATTGGGAATCTCCATCCCGGGTTCCCATGAAATTCCACCCGTGAATATCATCCGTGTAACCGTTATGGTCATCATCTTTTCCATTTCCGACAATTTCTCCCAGGTTACGCCATAACACGGGACGTAACATTTGTGCTGTCGTGTCAAATCCCGAATCGATCACGGCAACAATCAGGGATGCGGGCTTCTTTCCCGGTAACAATTCCTTGTAAATACGATGTACCCCGGTTCCGAACATACTGTCCTGCTCGACATCCCGCAAGAACCAATCTAAAGGATAGCTTTCCCTTTGTGCCTTACTTATTTCCGGCAACACGAAAAGCATCAAGAACGCCAACAATTTCATTTTATTCATCATTCCACTTTTAAATATTATCTTGATATTCCCCAAAACACCTCGTCGATAATCTTTAATCTTCCAATCGTTCCAATAATCCTTCCACGGCATCTTCCAGCAAATCCAACACCAGTTCAAATCCCGCATCCCCTCCATAATAAGGATCGGGCACACTATCCCGGTAAGAAAAACGCTGACAGAAATCCGTCATCTTGTAAATCTTCTCCCTCTCTTCTTTCGTACTTGCCATCCGTCGCAAATCCCGTACATTCTGATCGTCCATTCCGATAATCATATCAAAGTTCTCGAAATCCGCATCAGGATAAAACTTTCGCGACAAACTGGTTAACTCGTACCCCCTCCGGATTGCGTGCCGCTGCATACGTTCATCTGCTGGGTCCCCCGAATGATAACCACTAATACCAGCCGAATCAATATAAAACTGTTCCTCCATTCCCCTCTCCTTCACGTAATGCTTCATAATTGCCTCGGCGCTAGGAGAACGGCATATATTTCCCAAACAAATAAATAATATCCTTCTTTTCATACCAACTCGTTTAAAAATAAAAGGTTTATAAAGTTCATAAAGCAGAACGGCCACCCGTAACTTTACAAACTTTATAAACCTTATAAACTTTAAGAACTCAATTAAACAAGGAATCTACAAACTCTTCCCGGTTAAATACTTGTAGATCATCTATCTTTTCCCCTATACCGATATATTTTACCGGAATCTTAAATTGATCCGAAATACCTATAACGACTCCCCCTTTTGCAGTACCGTCCAATTTCGTGATTGCCAAAGCATTCACCTCCGTTGCCAGAGTAAACTGTTTAGCTTGTTCATATGCGTTCTGCCCGGTAGACCCGTCAAGGACAAGCAATATTTCGTGCGGGGCATCAGGGATAACCTTTTGCATCACTTTCTTGATCTTGGTCAACTCGTTCATCAAATTAATTTTATTATGAAGCCGACCTGCTGTATCAATCAACACGATATCTGCATTTTCCGCTTTTGCTTTGCTCAAAGTGTCAAACGCCACGGATGCAGGGTCAGCACCCATCCCTTGTTTCACGATAGGCACCCCGACACGCTCTGCCCAAATCACCAATTGATCGACAGCCGCAGCTCTAAAAGTATCAGCGGCACCCAAGACAACCGACTTCCCGGCAGCTTTAAATTTATGAGCTAACTTCCCGATTGTCGTCGTTTTCCCAACACCATTCACCCCGACAACCATAATCACGTAAGGTCCGTGTCCTTCAGGCAAACTCAAAGAATTATAATCCGTCGAATTGTTTTCTTTTAACAAATCAACAATCTCTTCTTTCAAAACCCGATTCAACTCGTCCGTACCTATATACTTGTCACGTTGTACTCTTTTTTCTATCCTCTCTATAATGCGAAGAGTCGTATCTACACCCACGTCAGAAGTAATTAATACTTCCTCCAAATTATCCAGCACTTCGTCATCAACCTTTGATTTTCCGACAATTGCCCTGGATAACTTTTTGAATACACTCTCTTTTGTTTTCTCTAACCCTTTGTCAAGGCTTTCTTTCTTCTTGCTATTAAATAAACCAAATAATGCCATTTCCACGTAAATTGATTCAGAGCACTAAGGTAGGAAAATAAATTGAAAATTGAGAATTGAAAATTGAAAATGATTCGGATACTATAAAGATAAAAAAAGAGCGAGTCATTTGAACTCGCTCTCTCTAAATTTGGCATCGACCTACTCTCCCACCTTTCGGCAGTACCATCGGCGCTAACGGGCTTAACTTCTCTGTTCGGGATGGGAAGAGGTGGATCA